>DATAWY010000099.1:0-36864 GCA_036266955.1 Rhizomicrobium sp. | reverse complement strand
CAACGCAGACTCGCATAACAAGAACTCCCCGCCGCAGATCCGGCCACCCGGACGTGAGCGGAACCCGCGGCGGCCAAACATCCGCTTCCGCGCCGTCCACAAAGCCAAAAACTGTCAATACTTTGAGAAATGCAGGCTAGGATCGGCCGAAAATAGAAATGCGCCGACGCAAGGTCAAGCTTCAGACGTTCCCGGTGAAAAATCCGGGGCCTGGATTCCTGAGGATGAAGGAGAAACGCCATGAATCTTCGCGAAAGATTCAACGAATCGCTGAAGGACGCTATGAAGGCGCGCGACCAGAAACGCGTCTCCACATTGCGAATGGTGATGGCTGCGCTCAAGGACCGCGATATCGCCAATCGCAGCGAGGAGAGCCGCGCCGGAATCGGGAACGATGAGGTGCTTTCGCTTCTGGCCAAGCTGATCAGGCAGCGTGAGGAATCGGCTTCCGCCTACGAGAGCGGCGGCCGGCCGGAACTGGCCGCGGCCGAGCGCACGGAGATCGCAATCATCCGTGAATTCCAGCCGCGCCAGATGACGGAGGAGGAGATGCGCGTTGCGGCGGGCTCCGTGGTGGCGGAACTTGGCGCCGGCACAGTCAAGGAGATGGGGCCGGTCATGGCCGCGCTCAAGGAACGCTACGCCGGACAGATGGATTTCGCCAGGGCAGGGGGCATCGTCAGGCAACTGCTCGCGGGGCCGGCGGGATCAACTCACAAGAAATGAAGGCCGCCGGGCAAGCATCGCAAGTCCGGTCGGCGTAGACTGGCTGTCATGCGCTATGGCGAGGGACTTATCGCAGAAATCCTGCACCGCACCGATCTCGTTCAGCTGGTCGGTCGACGTGTCAAACTTGAGCGCCGGGGCCGTGTGTTCTGGGGTCTGTGTCCATTCCACAAGGAAAAATCGCCCTCGTTCAAGGTGGAGCACGAGCGCCGCAATTACAAGTGTTTCGGCTGTGGAGCCGGAGGCGATGCCTTCAAATGGCTGATGGAAACCGAGGGGCTTCTCTTTCCCGAAGCAGTGGAACGGCTGGCCCAGGAAGCAGGCGTCGAACTTCCCGGGTGGACGCCGCAGGACGAGTCCCGCGAGCAGCAAAAGAAAACGCTTTACGCCGTCGTCGAAGAAGCATGCGTTTATTTCGAGCAGCAATTGCGCGCGCCCGCCGGCACGGCGGCCCGCACCTATCTGCTTTCTCGCGGCCTGAACGAGGATGTTTGGCGTCAATTCCGGCTGGGTTACGCCCCTTCCGGCCGCAGCGCCCTTGTCACCTGCCTGAAGGCCAATGGCGCAACGACCGAAGATCTCGTCGCGGCGGGTCTGGCACGGTCGGATGGCGACGGACATCCGGCGCGCGATTTCTTTTTCGACCGGGTGATCTTCCCGATCGGCGATCTGCGTGGTCGTGTGGTGGCTTTCGGCGCGCGCGCCCTCGTGGACGGTGTCCAGCCCAAATACGTCAATACTGGCGAAACGGCACTCTTTTCCAAAGGGCGCCTCCTTTACAATTTTGCCTCGGCGCGAATGGCGGGCCTCAAGTCCGGAGTGCTCATCGTTGCGGAAGGCTATCTGGATGTTATTGCTTTGGCCTGCTCGGGCTTTGCGGGGGCAGTAGCGCCTCTTGGAACCGCACTTACGTCAGACCAGCTCGCGCTTCTCTGGCGCATTTCGGCGGAGCCGATCCTTTCGTTCGACGGCGACGAGGCCGGTACCCGGGCCGCTGCGCGCGCGGCCCGGCTGGCGATGCCCATGCTCTCGCCAGGACATTCGTTGCGTTTCGCCCTTCTCCCCTTGGGCGAGGATCCCGACAGCCTGATCCGCACGCGCGGGGCCGACACGATGAGGGCGGTTCTCGACAGGTCCATGCCCTTGGCGGAGT
Source organism: Rhizomicrobium sp. (assembly GCA_036266955.1). GTDB lineage: Bacteria > Pseudomonadota > Alphaproteobacteria > Micropepsales > Micropepsaceae > Rhizomicrobium. Next base: position 34,985 of record DATAWY010000099.1, on the reverse strand, counting down.
TGGTTTGGAGAACCGAGATCGAGGGGCGGAGCTTTGACTCCCCGGAGAGGAAGGCCGCGCTCGTCTCTTCGCTGAACGAGAAATTGAAGCTTATCGCTTCCGACGATGTCAGACGGTTCTACCTCGATACCATGGCCGACAGGATCGCCAGGGAATTCGGCATAGGCACCTATGTTCGAGACAGCGAGATTCACGCATCCGGACGGCCGTTCAAGAAATCGAAGGCGGGATCGCGGGGAGCCCTCGCCGCGCATAACCGTTCCGGGTCGGTTTCCTCCGCTCTGATGGGCAGCAAGCTCGTTTCCCTCGCCCGCGGCAAACGTGTCCCGGATGCGAACGGAACCGATCCAGCAGGAATTCGGCTCATCCGGACGCCCCCGCCCGTTGCGCCTCGGCAGAGCGCTGCGGACGGTTGTGGCGATCCTGGTCTGAAGGACAATGCAGCAGCCCGGTGGATGAAGGAAGCCGAGGTCCTCACGCTGCTCATCGATGCGCCTGAAATCCTCGACCGTTGCCACGAAATGCTCGCGGTACTTCCTCTGGCGAATCGTTCGCTTGACAGGCTACGCAACGAACTCCTAAACGTCGCCGTTTCCGGCTTCAGGCTTGAAACTGGCGGGCTGGAGGACCATCTCGTTCGCGCAGGCATGGCTGCGCTCGTCGAGCGTCTGAAGGCGCAGCGAGCAGGTTGTTCCGCTGAGTCAGGCCCGGCGCGCATGTGTGACGGGGGGGAAGCGGATGCGGCGGAATCTGAAGCGCGTTGGCTGTGCGCGGCAGCTCAGCTGCGGGAAATGGCGGAGGTCGGCCCTGAACGCAGGCAAGCCTTGGAGCGTTTGAAATCCGAGGCCAGCGAGGAGAGCTGGCGTGACTGGCATCGGCTCCGCACCTCGACGAATCCAGGATAATGGCGTTCCAAAGCCGGTAGGTCTTGGGCCGTTGGATGGAATGGACGATGCCGCATCATCTGGCGGCACAGCGACGAAGACGAATGGCGACCGATAGAATTCACCCCGGAAAATCCGAAAAAGCAGCCCCGGACTGCGCACCGGCAAAGGCCACGTCGGCCAAGGCTGCGCGGGCCAAGGTGGCGGCGGTCCGCAAAGAGGTTCCCAAAACCTCCGCAAAATCTGTTGCTGTGCCCGGCGCGGCGCTCCCGCCGCCGGCGAAATTCCAGGTGGAGGCTAAACTGGCGCCCCAGAAAGTTGCCGTTTTTTCCGACGAGAAAAGGAACCCGGCTTCCATGGTTTCGGCCAACGCCACGGACAACAGAGTTGTGTCACCCGCCAGGCCCGCTGCGAAGGCTACCGGTCCGGTTGTCGAACCGGGACCGCCGCGGGAAGACGCCGACTCACCGCTCCTCGACATGTCGGACGTGGCCGTGCGCAAGATGGTCACGCGGGCCAAGCAGCGGGGCTACGTCACCTATGACGAGCTCAACAAGGTACTGCCTTCCGACAAGGTTTCGTCGGAGCAGATCGAAGACATGATGGCGATGCTCAACGAAATGGGCATCAACGTCATCGAGAGCGAAGAACAGGACGAACAGGGCGAGGTGCCGGCGCTCGCGCAGGCCAAGCAGGTCGCCGTCAAGTCGGGAGAAGATGAAGAGCCTTATGATCGCACGGACGATCCGGTGCGCATGTATCTGCGCGAGATGGGCTCAGTGGAGCTCCTGTCGCGGGAAGGCGAAATCGCAATCGCCAAGCGGATCGAGGCCGGCCGCGAACTGATGATCGGCGCCTTGTGCGAGAGCCCGCTTACCTTTGAAGCGCTGACCGTCTGGCGGGATGAGCTCAATGAGGGACGGGTACTGCTGCGCGATATCATCGATCTGGAAGCGATGTATGGCACCGGACCCGACGCGCAGCCGGTTTCGGCCGCGCCCCCCCCGCCCGTTGCCGCTCCTCCGCCGGCTGTCGCCGAGCCGGTTCTTGTCCCGGTTCTTGTCAATGGACATGCAGAAGCGTCGGCGCAGCAGGAACCCGCTGCCGCAACGCCGCCGCCGGCCGAAGGATCGGAGGAGGTGGCGCTCGATCCGGGAGAAGTCGCGGCTGCGGCAGATTCCGCGGCGGAGGCTGAGGAATTCGACGATGAGGGCAATCTGTCGCTTGCCGCGATGGAAGCATCGCTCAAGCCCCAGGTGCTTGAGACGCTCGACCAGATCGCGAATCTCTACAAGAAGCTGGGTAAGCTGCAGGACGCCTCGGTGGAAGCGGCGCTCGCGTCCGACGAGTTATCCAGCGGGCAGGAGCGGCGCTTCAAGAAGTTGCGCGCCGAAACGGTCGACCTTGTCAAAAGTCTGAAGCTGAACAACAACCGGATCGAGGCTCTGGTCGACCAGATGTACGGCATCAATCGCCGCCTGGTATCGATCGAGGGCCGGCTGCTGCGTCTGGCCGAAGCTCACGGCGTGGACCGGCTCGATTTTCTCAAGCAGCATTTCGGCAACGAACTCGATCCGAACTGGGCGCGCCGCGTCGGCCGGTTGAGCGGCACCGGCTGGCACGATTTCGTGCAGGAGGAGCGCGAGCGCATCCGGCAGTACCGCGACGACATCCAGACGCTCGCGCAGGAGATGCGCCAGTCGATCAGCGATTTCCGCCGTATCGTGCAGACCGTTCAGAAGGGCGAGCGCGAAAGCGGCCAGGCGAAGAAGGAAATGATCGAGGCCAATCTCCGCCTCGTGATCTCCATCGCGAAGAAATATACCAACCGCGGCCTGCAGTTCCTGGATTTGATCCAGGAGGGAAACATCGGGCTGATGAAGGCGGTCGACAAATTCGAATATCGCCGCGGCTACAAATTCTCGACCTATGCCACCTGGTGGATCCGTCAGGCGATCACGCGCTCGATTGCCGATCAGGCCCGCACCATCCGCATCCCCGTGCACATGATCGAGACGATCAACAAGCTCGTACGCACGTCACGGCAGATGTTGCACGAGATCGGCCGCGAGCCGACGCCGGAAGAGCTGGCCGAGCGGCTGGCCATGCCCCTCGAAAAGGTGCGCAAGGTTCTCAAGATCGCCAAGGAGCCGATCAGCCTGGAGACTCCCATAGGCGACGAGGAGGACAGCCACCTTGGCGACTTCATCGAGGACAAGAATGCGATTCTGCCCATCGACGCGGCGATTCAGGCGAACCTGCGCGAAACCACGACGCGCGTCCTTGCGACGCTGACGCCGCGCGAGGAGCGGGTGCTGCGCATGCGTTTCGGCATCGGCATGAATACCGATCACACGCTGGAGGAAGTGGGCCAGCAATTCTCGGTTACGCGCGAGCGCATCCGCCAGATCGAGGCCAAGGCCCTGCGCAAGCTGAAGCATCCGAGCCGGTCGCGAAAGCTCAGGTCGTTTCTGGACAACTGATCGTGGCTTTGCCGACGATGTAAAAGGCTGATATCCCGCTCGTTGACGTCTTGCGCGTGATGCCCATGGCGGGTCACAGGCTGTGGCTGCGTTTTTCGGACGGCAGCGAGGGTGTTCGGGATTTTACGGGCCTGATCGGGAAGGGCGGCGAGATGGTGGAACCCCTCAAGGATCAACGGTACTTCGAACGGGTGTTTGTCGAAATGGGCGCGCCGACCTGGCCCAACGGTTTCGATCTGGATCCGATCAATCTCTATATGGAATTGCGCGACGCAGGCATGCTTATGCGCACCGCAGCCGAATCTGAGGTATAGGTGGCAAGCTCGATATGGGACGGTTTCCTCAGTCCGAAGGCGCGAGAGGAAGCCTGAAATGGATTCAGAAAGCGGTCAACGCGTGTCCCGAGCTGCTCGATAAATCCGTTCTTCAACGTATCGACCTTGCGAAATCCATAACATGGCTGTCACCGCTCGCCGTGGATGAATTTGCCGAATACCGTGACGATGCCTTTCTCGATCGAATTCAGTGCGCTCAGCTGAACTCGGCGCTCGGAGAATTTTGGCCGGCCCGTGGGCCGCAATGGGACGCGCTCGGACGTTCCGACAAAGGAGATGTTCTTCTCGTCGAGGCAAAAGCCCACATCGACGAACTGTGTTCTCCGCCGACGCAAGCTTCGGAAAGCTCGCGTGTCCAAATTCAAGCGGCTTTGGCCGAAGCCGCGCAGGCCTGCCACGCAAGTCCGCGAACAGCCTGGACAGACATGTTCTACCAACTCGCGAACCGAATTGCCCATCTGTATTTTCTGCGCAGGGAAGGAGTTCCGGCCTGGCTTGTGCTCGTCAATTTCGTGGGCGGCACGGAGATGAACGGTCCCCTGTCGGCGCGCGAATGGATCGCAGCTTATCAGGTGGCCTATCACGTGATGGGGCTCGGCGAGCGGAACCCCTTTTCGAGATTCATAATGCACTTATACCCCGACGTCGCGGAACTTGAATGATCGGATTCCTCGCAGGATGGCCCGGCATGAATCTCCAGAAATCCAGGCGGCTCTACACGCGGACCGAACGCGCGGCGGATACGGTCATCCATGTCGCGGGCGTGCTGTTCGCCATCAATGGCGGGCTCTGGCTTCTCTCGCATGTGACCGGACTGGGCGTGGTCGCGAGCGTCTCCGTCTATTGCGCCGGGCTGTTTGCGATGCTGGCCGCGTCGGCGGCCTACAACCTCTGGCCGCACGGAAACGCCCGGGACTGGCTGCGCCGGTTCGATCACGCCGCCATCTTCATCATGATCGCGGCGACATACACACCGTTCGCCGTCAATCGGTTGCAGCAACCCGCCGCCGGCACGATCCTCGGCCTCATCTGGTTTGCCGCGACATTGGGCGTGATCCTGAAGATGGTTTTCCCGCGCCGGTTCGAGCTGGCGAGCCTCGGCCTCTATCTCGGCATGGGCTGGCTTATCGTCACGGTGATTCGGCCATTGTCTGCCGCGATGGCCGCCGCCGATTTTAGGCTCCTGATCGCCGGCGGCATCGTCTATTCCGCCGGCGTCGTTTTCTACGTCGCGGAGAAGGTCCCCTATCACAAGGCGATCTGGCACGGCTTCGTGCTCGTCGCGGTCGTTCTCCACTTCGCCGCGATCGCCAGCGAATTCGCGATCTGACGGTCGGGGTGCGTCAGGGCACGCGTGCGGCCAATAGCTTTCTCCCGCGTTGTGGTCGGCATCAATTTTCTTGAGGCATCCCTGGACCCTTCGGGCACTCTCTTCCTTGCGGAGAGTGCGGTCCGACCGGACGAGAGGACACCCCCAACCCCTGTCATGGCCGGGACAACAGCCCGGCCATGATGAACTTATTATATCGACTGCGGCTGAGGAAGAGCCCCCGGGAGCTTCACAAGGGGGCAAATTCGCGGACCTTTCAGGTCGGCCGCTCACCGACTGGCACGACTCTGTTCCCGGGCGGCCTGCGCACCCTACATTCCGGGGCATGATTCTCGATGTGCCCTATAATTTTCACTGGATCGAGCCGGGCGAGGTGGCACGGTCGGCACAGGCCTATGCCGGATTCCTGGGACCCTTCCTGCGGGCGCATGGAGTCCAGGCGTTGGTCAATCTCCGGGGCAGCAATCCCGGTCACTTCTGGTGGCGATATGAGACGCGGGTCTGCCGCAGAGCCGGAGTCGTCCATGTCGACGCGAAATTGAACTCGCGGCAATTGCCGACGCGAGCGATGATCGTCGCTCTCCTTGATGCCTATGATGCATCGCCGCGGCCGCTTCTGATCAAATGTTCGGGAGGTCAGGATCGGACGAGCTTCGCGGCCGGACTTTATCTTCTGCACCGCCATGGTCCGCGGGCATTCGCTCTGGCCGAGCGTCAGTTCGCGCCGTGGCCCTATCTGCATTGGCCGAAGCGCCGTCAGCGCTGGCTCAAGCTCTTTTTTTATTTCGCCAGGGAACGAACATCCGCAACGTCCTCGAGAGACTGGATCGAAAAACATTATTCCGCGCATGAATTCCGCTCGTGGCTCGAAGCGCGCGGCGAAGGACAGAGCTTTCATGGTCTATACGGTGTCCCCGGAAGTGACACCGGCGGCTGAGCTGACATCCGCAGCCGCCAGGCTCGAGATCATGCCCGGGGTGGCGCTTTGGCCCGGGTATTTCGATAGGACCAGGCAGGCGTCGCTGGTTGCCGATATCTTCAGCCGCGCCCTCGATGCGCCATTCTATCGCCCGCTTATGCCGCGCACGGGCAAACCATTTTCCGTCGAGGAGACGAATTTCGGTTCCCTGGGCTGGGTTTCCGATGAGTCGGGCTATCGCTACGAGAAGATGCATCCTTTGACAGGGCACCCCTGGCCGGCGATGCCGCCCCTCCTCGAAAGAACCTGGTTCGAACTGACCGGCTGCTGCGCCGGTCCGGAATGCTGTCTCGTGAATCTTTATCGCGGGCGCGCGCGGATGGGGCTGCATCAGGACCGGGACGAAGCGGAACTGCTTGCGCCGGTGCTGTCCGTATCCCTCGGCGACGATGCAGTTTTCCGCATCGGGTGCTCGACGCGACGCGCGCCAAGTCGCAGCTTCGTGTTGAGGTCCGGAGATGTCGTTGTGTTCGGCGGGCCGGCACGGCTGGCCTTTCACGCGATCGACCGCGTGCTGGAGAAGAGTTCCTGCCTGGTACCCGGTGGAGGGCGCCTCAATTTGACGCTGCGCCGTGTTGCGCGGTTCCCACAACAAGAAGACGCCCGACCAGGGGGCTGATCGGGCGTCGTGCGCCGTTACGCGCTGGTGCCGGGAGGGGATGACCGGCACCTTTGGAGAGACGCCATCCGGCGTGCGAGCGGGGGGGCAGTGCCTGCCGGACGGTCAATCGTCCCTCCGCCAAGGAAGCTATGCACTGGGGCCACAGGTTTCAACTATTTTTTTCGTGATATTTCTGACGCGTCTTTTATCAGTGACAGTGCCATAACTAGCACATATCTGCCGTACATTTGCTATCCGGAACCAATCGTCCGCAGCGGCTGCATTCGTCAGCCTACATTCTGCCGAGATCCCCGGCAGTTTGATCGATCGCCTCCCTGGCCTTTGCGACCATCTCGTCGATCTCCGCTTCGCTTGCGATAAGCGGCGGCGCGAGCACCATCGTGTCGCGTATGGCGCGCATCATGAGGCCGTTGGCAACGCTGTGATTGCGGCAGCGTGTCCCCACATCTGCGGTCCGTGGGAAAAAGCTGCGGACGGGCTTGTCGGGCACGAGTTCGATCGCGGCCAGCATGCCGGTTCCCCGCACCTCCCCGACCAGGGGATGCGACTCAAGCGCTTCATGCAGGCGCCGCTGCAGATAGGGTCCGATTGTCTGCTTCACGCGGGGCACCAATCCGCGCTTTTCCATGACTTCAAGGTTCTTCAGCGCCACCGCGGCTGCGACGGGATGCCCGGAATAGGTGAAGCCGTGAACGAGTTCCTCATTTGCGGAGAGGATCGTGTCTGCAATTGTCTTGCCCAAAGATACGGCCGAGATCGGCTGATAACCGGACGAAAGGCCCTTGGCCATCGTCATGATGTCGGGCGCGATCGCATAGGTGTCCGCGCCGAACCATTCGCCCGTCCGGCCGAAGCCGGTGATCACCTCATCGAGATGCAAAAGCACGTCGTATTCGCGGCAGATGCGCTGCACTTCCGGCCAGTAGGTGGCAGGGGGAAAAATCAGGCCGCCGGCCCCCTGAACGGGTTCGGCGGAAAAAGACGCGACGCGATGAGGACCGATCTGGCGGATTTTGTCTTCGAGCCGCTGCGCGATGAGCAGACCGAACTCCTCCGGACCGATATCGCCATAGCCGGCGGCCTGCGCGCCGAACCAGTATGGCGCGGGCACCTTCGCGAAGCCCGGCAGCGGCAGGTCCCATTGCGGATGCATCGGAGAGAGTCCGGACAGCGATGCCGCCGCCATGGTCACGCCGTGGTAGGCGTAGTCCCGCGAGATGTGGATTTTCTTCTCGGGCCTGCCTTTGAGATTCCAGTAGTAGCGGATCAGCTTGAGCGCCGAATCATTCGCTTCCGAGCCGGAATTGGCGAAGAGAATGTGTTCATGTCCCTCGGGCAGCAGGCGCGCGAGCTTGGCCGCGAGTTCCACCGTCCACGGGTTGGTCGTCTTGAAGAAGTGATTGTAGTAGGGAAGCGTCTTCAGCGCCTCGCAGCCGGCTTCCGCCAGCTCGTGATTGCCGTAGCCGACCTGCACGCACCACAGCCCGGCCATGCCGTCGATGATCCGGTTGCCGTCCGAGTCCCACAGATAGACGCCGTCCGCCCTGGTGATCACGCGCGTGCCCTCGCGGATGAGGGCGGCTGCATCGGAGAAGGGGTGGACGTGGTGGGCGGCGTCCAGCGCCTGCCAGTGTTTCGTGAGATTGTGAGTCGCGCTTTGCTGCGCCATGACCGTCCTCGCCGAGGGGTGATTGGAATTGAGCGCGCGCCGGACGCGCGCATGGGCGTACGCGCTAGGGATTGAACCCGATGCGCGCGCAGAGGATGAGCAGGGCACGCTTGGTCGTCACAGCCCCAAGCCTACCAGAATGGCGCGGAGGAACGCCAGAGCGGCGCGAGATTACTCGTGCAAGGCGACCGTGCGGCTCCGGGCCGGCAGTGTCCCGAGATCGGCTTGCCAGCGCTGGGTGGGCGCCCGGCCTTCGTCCGGATCTCGCCCAGCGTTGGGGGTGGTTCGCGAACCGAAGCGGAGCAAACCGGAGGGGGAAGTGTTGCATCACGAGGAGCGCAATCCGCTCTGAATGCGCGCGCTCACACGTTAAGGAGCAGGTGTTGCCGTTCCCAGGGACTGATGACCTGCTGATAGGCGTCATGCTCGGAGGCTTTCACGTCGCTGTAGAGCAGGACGAAATTTTCTCCCAGCGCCTGCTTCAGATCGCCGGAGGCGCGGAACTTGGCGACGGCGTCGAGAATGTGCCGCGGCAGCTGATAGCGCGTGGACTCATAGGCATTGCCTTCCATCGACTTCGTCGGCACCAGATTCTCGATCATGCCCAGATAGCCGCAGACGAGGGAGGCGGCGATGGCGAGATAGGGATTGGCGTCGGCACCGGGAACGCGATTTTCGATGCGGCGGTTTTGGGCGTCCGACACGGGCACGCGCAAGCCGACGGTGCGGTTTTCGTGGCCCCAATGGGTGTTGATCGGCGCGGAGAGAAAGCGCACCAGCCGGCGGTAGGAGTTCACGAAGGGCGCGATGAGCGGCATTGCCGCGGGCAGATGTCTCTGCAGCCCCGCGATATGGGCGAGAAACAGCCGCGTGTCCTTGCCGGCCTTGGTTGCGAACAGGCTGCGTCCGCGTTTGGAATCGACGACGCTCTGATGGATGTGCATGGCCGAGCCCGGCTCCTGTTCGTAGGGCTTGGCCATGAAGGTCGCATAGATGTCATGGCGCAATGCGGCCTGGCGCACCGTACGCTTGAACAGAAAGGTCTGGTCGGCCAGCGCCAGTGGGTCGCCGTGATTGAAATTGATTTCAACCTGGGCCACGCCTTCCTCATGGATCAGGCTGTCGATGCCGATGTCCTGCGCCTCGCAATAATCATAGACGTCCTCGAACAGCGGATCGAACTCGTTCACCGCATCGATGCCATAGGCCTGCCTCCCGGTTTGCGGACGGCCGGTTTTTCCGGCGGGCGGCTGCAGCGGATAATCGGGATCGATGTTTTTTGCGGCGAGGAAGAATTCGAGTTCCGGTGCGACCACGGGCCGCCAATCGCGGTCCTCGTAAAGCCGCATCACACGCTGCAGAATGCTCCGGGGCGTGAACCCCACCATCTCGCCGTTCTGATGCTGGCAATCGCAGATCACCTGCGCGGTAGGATCCTTGTACCAGGGTACGACGCGAAGCGTGTCGACGACCGGAATGAGGTTTACGTCCGGCGCCTGATAGGTGAGCAGTTCGGTTTCGGAATCCGCGCCGGTGACCATCTGTCCGAAGATGGAGATGGGCAGCCGCAGCGTGGCATTCCTCAAGCCCGCAAGGAATTTGCTGGTGGGCAGGATCTTGCCGCGCGCGATGCCGGCCATGTCCGGGACAAGGCATTCGACCTCGCCGACGCGGCGCGTCTTCAGCCAGTCGGCGAATTCGTCTTCCGTCTGGCGGCTCATTTGCGGGCCTTCTCGCGCACCGCTTCGCCGAAGGCGCCCAGAATGGCCCGCGAGGCGTCGCTCTCGCGCCATCGCCATTCGGGGTGCCATTGGACGCCCAGCACAAAGCCGTCCGCCTTTGGCATGGAAACCGCCTCGATCGTTCCGTCGGGTGCCGTGGCATCGGCGTGCAGCGCGGGCGCCAGTCGGTCGATTCCCTGGGCGTGCAGCGAATTGACGGAGAAGCTGCGCCTGCCCACGAGCCGCGCGAGCAGGCCGCCCTCGCCGACATGCACGTCGTGGGCGGGACCATATTGCACGTCCAGCTCGGCATCCTTGTCTTCGCGATGATCCTGGCGGCCGGGCACTTCATACAGGTGCTGCAGCAGGCTGCCGCCGAAGGCAACGTTCAGCTCCTGGAAGCCGCGACAGACGCAAAGGACCGGCGTGGCGGCGTCGATGGCTGCCCTGAGAAGCGCCAGCGTGGTCCCATCGCGGTTTTCGTCGAGCAGCACGCACTCGCGCGGCGGCGCGCCCGCGTAACGGGCCGGCGCAACATTCGAGGGCGATCCGGTGAAGAGCAATCCGTCCACGGCTGCGAGCAGTTCGGCAGGAGGAATAGGATCGCCCAGCACCGGAATGAGCAGCGGCAGCGATCCGGCAGCATCCCTCACGGCCGTGATGTATTTTTCGCCGGCCATGTGAAACGGATGCGCGCCCACCATGCGATGGTCGCACGGAATTCCGACGATGGACGGGCGGGAAGACATGCAGGATGGCTTTCGGCCAAGGGCCTAGCACGGCGATGCCCGCACGGGCAAGGCAGCGCCTAGGGACCGGTTTTCGCTGAAGCGGACGGGGGGCCGATGACGAAAAGGCCAGGATCGAGCGGGACGTTGGTTTTCACATCGCTGATGGAGACCGTGGTCAACAGTCCCTGCGCGTCGCGGACCGTCCATTGCCTGAGGGCGAGATCCGGTTCCGAAAAGACCAGCGTGATGTTGCCGTTGACCCGGCCGCTGTGCGAGCGCGCCTCAATGATCATCTGATTGTCCTGCTGCCCGACCCCGACGATGTCGGAATTGCCGCCGAGGTCGATATCGTCGCCGAGAATGAGATCGAGCGGCGTCGTCCACAGCGCATAGCGGTCGGTCGTATGAAGAGTCTTGTTTTCAACCGCCACCCACTGTCCGTCGCTGATGATCAGCGTGGGAGTCGGAGGCGCGTATTCGAAACGCATTCGTCCGGGCTTGTCGATGTAGAACCGGCCCTGGTCCACCTGGCCCTCCGGACCGATCTGGACGAACCGGCCTTCGAGTGTATGGATGCGATTGAGCGCGTCGCTCACCCGTTCGAGATCTGCCCGTTCCGCCGGTGTGAAACCGCCGCGCGCGGGACCAGGCATCGCCGCCGTCAGCAGCGTTGTTGAAGCCAGCACGAACAAAAGCGAGAGAAGGCGACCCACCGCTATCATCCTGCTGGCATCACGCCGCGGCTCCCGAAGCGGGGCGAACCGTCTTCTCACGGCGCAGGCCATTGACGATCAGCTGCAGGACGCCTTCGAGCTCGCGTTCGAGCCTCGGGAGCGTGAGCCTGGTCCACAATTGCGGATAGCGGAATTTCATGGTTGCCGACTGGATCATCTCGGCGGTCGTTTCCTTGTCGTCGATGAAAAACTCGCCGCCTTGCTCCACGTCCTGGAACAGCTGCACGAGGATTTTGCGCTCGGTTGCAAGCATCCAGTTCGCATATTCCGGTCGCTCGTGGGCGATGACGGTGGCCATCTCGTAGGCGCGTGGATCGCTTTCGAGCTTGTGATAGGTGCGACGGAGTTCGGCGAACAGGAAATCGCTCAGCCGGTCGGCGGCACTCCGGCCCGGGGCCAGCGCAAGCTGGCGGAGGACCTCCAGGTGTTTTTCGTAGTCCTGGGTGGCGATGCATTCGGCGATGTCGAGCTTGCCCGGAAAGAAGCGGTAGAGATTGCCCGGCGACATGCTGCAATCGGCGGCCACTTCGGCCATGGTGGTCTTCGCGTATCCGAAATGCGAGAATCGCTTCTTGGCCGCTTCGATGATCTGGCAACGCACGTCGTTCTTTTCCGCCATGGCTCGTTTCGCTTCCTGGGGATCGTCTTCTTTTCCCTCCTAATATGAGGGACATTCCTGAACAATCAACGAATCATTCAGGCTTTCGCAGTCGCACAAATCCTGCACCATGTCCAAATTGAAAACGCCCTCAGCTGCTTACCCTCACATCGGCGTTCTTGGGGCCGGCGCGTGGGGCACGGCGCTGGCTATCGTAGCTGCGAAGGCGGGCAGGCGCGTTTCCGTCTGGACCCGGCAGTCGGCTCGACTTGATACCACTGCCGTCGAAGGCGCAAACTTGCGCTTCCCTTCCGGCGCCGGGCTGCCTGCCGGACTGGAATTCTGCACCGAGCGCGCTGCGATCGCCCGTGCCGACGCCGTGCTGGTCGCAGTGCCGGCCCAACATACGCGCGAGGTTCTGTGCGGCTTCGATCCGGCCGCTGCCTCTCCACTTGTACTCTGTGCCAAGGGGATCGAGCGCGAAAGCGGAAAGCTGATGACCGAGGTACTGGCTGAGACGGTACCCGCTGCGCAACCGGCAATTCTATCCGGGCCTTCTTTCGCGCGCGACGTGCTGCAGGGGTTGCCGACGGCGGTGACGATTGCAGCCCGCGCGGACGTGGCGCAACGACTGCAGGTCAGTCTCCGCCATGCGGCTTTTCGCCCCTATGCCAGCGAGGATCTCATAGGTGTGGCGCTCGGGGGTGCTGCGAAGAACGTCTATGCCATCGCCTGCGGCATCGTCATCGGGATGGGATTGGGCGAAAGCGCGCGCGCCGCGCTGATCGCGCGCAGCTTTGCAGAACTGTCCCGGCTGGCGCGGACGCTTGGGGCCCGCGACGAGACGCTGATGGGACTTTCAGGACTTGGCGATCTGGTGCTGACCGCCACCAGCCCCACCTCGCGCAATTTCTCTTTCGGCCTGGCGCTCGGCCGCGGCGAGCCGCTCGCCCGATTGCTGGCGCCCGGCGTGCCGCTTGCCGAAGGCGTCGAAACGGCGCCGGCGCTGGTTTCGCGCGGCCAACGCGCCGGCATCGAACTGCCGATCGCCCAGATCGTAATGGAAATTCTTGCGGGCAGCATCGCGCCCTCTGAAGCGGTGCCGCGCCTGATGGCGCGACCTCTCAAGATGGAGTGACACCATGCTCTTTGTCATTACTGCGATGGACAGGCCCGATTCGCGTGCGCTGCGCGCGGCGACGCGGCCTGCCCATTTCGATTACGTGCGCGCGACAGGCGCGGTGAAACTCGGTGGCCCGTTCCTGGACGAAGCAGGAGAGATGATCGGCAGTCTCATCATCATCGAGGCGGCGGACCTTGCCGAAGCACTACGCTGGCAGGCCGATGATCCCTACGCCCGGGCGGGATTGTTCGCCCATGCGGAACTGCGCCCCTGGAAGGCAACTGCCAACAACTGCAACGCGGAACTCTGAGGATGGCGCACTGGCTGTTCAAATCGGAGCCGGAGAGCTGGTCCTGGGAGCAGCAGAAGGCGAAGGGCAGGGAAGGCGAGCCATGGAGTGGCGTGCGCAACCACCAGGCCGCCAATCACATGAAGGCGATGAAGACGGGCGACCGCGGCTTCTTCTATCATTCGGGCGAGGAACGCCGCATCGTCGGGATCGTGGAAGTGGTTGGTGAGTACCGGCCCGATCCCACCGACGAAAGCGGTCGCTTCGGCATGGTCGACGTCAGAGCCATCGCCGACGTACCAAAGCCCATCACGCTCGATATGGCGAAACGGGATCCCAGGCTCGCCGACATGGTGCTGGTGAAATTCTCGCGCCTCTCCGTCCAGCCCGTCCGCGACGCCGAATGGAAGCACATCTGCAAGCTGGGCGGGGTGAAGGAGGCGTGAGACCAGCGCTCCGGGCATTCTGACCGCGCAAGATGCTCCACGGAGTCACGGAGAACACGGAGTAATTTCTTGCGCGCCGGTCCGGAATACGCCTGGCCGATCCCCGGCAGACGATGGTCAGATTCGCAGCACGCGCACGTCGTAGCTGGCAAATACCGAGTCGCGCGTGACGACTGTGAGATCTTCCTGTTGCGCCTGCGCGATCATGACCCGATCGAAAGGATCGCGATGGTACGGCGGCAGCCGGGCCGCGATGAGCGCATGCTGCAGGCCGATCGAAAGCAGGTCGAAGCGCGACTGGCGCAATGCCTCAAGGAGGGCGTCGGGACTCACCGCCATGATCTGCGAGAACGGCCCGAGCTTCCCCGCGGCGGACTTGATGGCCAGTTCCCACAGTCCCGCCACGCTGACGCAAACCCGGTTGGTCCCCTTGGCTATTTCCGCAAGCGCTTCCGCACCGATCTGGTCCGGATCCGCTTTGGCCCAGAGGAACGCATGGGAGTCGAGGAGGTAGCCGGCCATGTCGTTTCTTCCTTTTTCGGAACCTGCCCGGGCGCGCCTTCGAAATCCCTTTCGATTTCGGCATCGGCCTTTTTCCATTCCCGCCACCATGTCCCGGAGCGAAACAACTTCAGTTCGTGAGGCGTCAAAAGGCCTGCCCATTGACCGAGCGCGCGCTGCGGCGGTGCTTCGGCCGCGGCAGGGACCAGCCGTGCCATCTGCCGGCCGTTTTTTGCGATGATGATCTCTTCGCCCTGCGCCGCATCCTCGACGAGCTGCGAAAGATTGGTTTTGGCTTCGTAGAGATTGACCTGCCTGGACATGGCCCCAAGCCTACTCCCCTCGCCCCCGTTTGGTCAAGCTGCTTGACCAATCAAGATTCCGGCGGCCGGTTCGCTCAGCGCTGGCGCTGGTAGAGCACGGTCCCGTCGGACTGGGAGACGTTGTAGAGCGAGGCGCAGCGCACGTTCCCGTAGTCGCGGCAGAGCAGATCGACGGCAAGGATGTATTTCGCGGCGCTGGTTGCCGCCAGACAGACATAGCGGCCCGGCACATCCGTCGGCGAGAGCCGCGCGTTCATCAGTTGTCCGTATTGCGGCACGATGCCGAAGTTCTTGGCCGTGGCGAGCGCCGTCGTGCAGACCTGTGCTTCGTCGTGAAGAACTTTTTCGACGCGTTGCACCAGGAGAGCGTGCTGCTCGCGCGGCCGGATGAAATCCGGATAGACCACGCCGAACCAAAGTCCCGCGACCAGGGCGGCGGCAAAGCCCCCGATGACGATGATGCGGGCGGCGAGCCATTCGCGCGCGAGCGCACGCTGCGTATCGGTCGTTTCAAGCGAAGACATGGGCGCGGCCTGCGGGAGTTAATTCATCGTCGGGATGACGAAATCGGGATGCTCGCGCACGCCGCCCTTGGGCCAGCGCTGCGTGACGGTCTTGATGCGGGTGAAGAAGCGCACGCCCTCCGGCCCGTGCTGGTTGATGTCGCCGAAGGCCGAGCGTTTCCAGCCGCCGAAGGTGTGATAGGCGAGCGGCACGGGAATGGGAATGTTGATGCCCACCATGCCCACGCGCACGCGGCTTGCAAATTCCCGCGCCGCATCGCCGTCGCGGGTAAAGATCGCGACGCCGTTGCCGTATTGATGGTTCGAGGGAAGGGCGATCGCGGAATCGAAGTCGCGCGCGCGCGCGATCTGCAGCACCGGCCCGAAAATCTCGTCCTGATAGGTCTTCATCTCCGGCGTCACGCGGTCGAACAGCGAGCCGCCGAGGAAATAGCCGTTCTCATAGCCCTGCAGTCTGAAGCCGCGGCCGTCGACGACGAGCTCTGCGCCCTCCTTCACGCCCAGTTCGATGTAGGACAGCACTTTCCTGCGGTGCTCCGCCGTCACCAGCGGCCCATAGGCGGCATCGGGATCGGTCGGCGGCGCGACCTTGAGACTTTCCACGCGCGGCTTGAGCCGCTCCACCAGCGCGTCTGCGAGTCTGTCGCTCACGGGCACGGCCACGGAGATCGCCATGCAGCGCTCGCCCGCCGAACCATAGCCCGCGCCGATCAGTTCGTTTGTGACCTGGTCGAGATCGGCGTCCGGCATGATGATGGCGTGGTTCTTGGCGCCGCCCATCGCCTGGATGCGCTTTCCATGCATGGTGCCGTGCGAATAGACATATTCCGCGACGGTCGAGGAGCCGACGAAGCTGACCGCCTGAATGTCGGGATCTTCGAGGATGGCATCGACCGCTTCCTTGTCGCCGACCACCACGTTGAGAACGCCCGGCGGCGCGCCCGCTTCCATGAACAGTTCGGCGAGGCGCAGCGGAACGCCCGGATCCTTCTCGCTCGGCTTGCAGACGAAGGTGTTGCCGCAGGCGATCGCCACGCCGAACATCCACATCGGGATCATCGCCGGAAAATTGAACGGAGTGATGCCCGCCACGACGCCCAGCGGCTGGCGCAGGGAATAGATGTCGATGCCGGCCCCTGCGCCTTCGGTGTACTCGCCCTTCATCAGATGCGGGATGCCGCAGGCGAATTCGATCACTTCGATGCCGCGCTGCACATCGCCTTTCGAATCGGCGATCACCTTGCCGTGTTCGCTCGACAGCAGCTGCGCAAGCTCGTCCATGTGTTTTTCGACGAGCGCCCTGAAGTTGAACATCACCCGGGCGCGGCGCTGCGGGTTGACCCGCGACCATTCCGGGAAAGCGGCCATCGCCGCTTCCACGGCTTTTCGCATTTCGGCGCGACTCGCGAAGGGCGTCCGCGCCTGCACGTCTCCGGTCGCCGGATTGTAGACATCGCCGAAGCGGCCGGATTCACCCTTGACGTGGCGTCCGCCGATGAAATGGGCAATTTCTCGCATGACCTGCGCCTTCGGGCCGGAAGCGCCGCGATCAGCGGCTCCCGGCTTGATAGCATGCGCGGGGAGCGCGGCAACAAAAGAGTCGGCAACAAAAAGGGCCGCATGCCGGAGCATACGACCCCATTCGGGGGTACGCTGCGGCGGATCAGCGGTCGAGCGCGAGCTTCTTGCCGTCGCTGAGGCGCGAACCTTCGAATGTGCCGTTCTTTTCCTTGAGCCATGCCACCATGTCGCCGGACGGCGAAAACAGCTGCAGTCCCGATCCGGTCGCTTTCCAGCGGCCGATCTCGTTGAGGCCGCCGACGCAATCCGAAGAGGGCAGGGCGACGCCGGCCGTGCCGACATTCGAATCGCTCGAGAGGGTCAGTGTGCAGGGGGCATCGTTTTCGCCCACGCTGAGCTTCCAGGCACCGGTGACGGGCTGTTCGGCGCTGGCAAGCGCGACCGTCGAAAAAGCGATAAGCGCTCCGATCGCGAGAGAAGTAAGCCTCGTCATATGAATAACTCCTTCAACGTTTAGCGTTCAGAACATTAATGTCCAGATTCTGATTGAGAAGAGCGAATGGCGCATGGCCCTAATGAAATTATGGAGGGGCAATGCCGTTCTGATTCGAAAAGACAACAGAGCAAACCGAAGGGGGGGCCGCCCCACATCGCATCACGCGCGCGCTTAAACGGCCTCTTGCCGGTCGGGCGTCGTTTTTGCACGGCTGGAAGCGAATCAGGCACAATGGACGACTCAAGGCTGCGGGCGCATGCTCTCCCGCACATTGGGCCGGGAAACTGATGATGATCGGCGGCTTACGATGACTGCCGCGGGCCTCTTCTCGCAGACGGACAACTACGGATTGCCCGGAGGCGCGTGGCGCTGGGTGGCGCTCGGGTTTTTCTTTGTCGCGGTTGCGGCTGCTGGCGTGGTTGTTGTCGTGCCGGCCGCGTCGGGCTGGCTCGGCGTGGGGCTCGTGACCGGCGTCGGGGCAATCGCGGCGCTCGTCCTCTACGCCATATGGCCGCGCGCAAGCGTCGCAGCGCTGAAGGCGCGGCACATCGCGGAAGCTGCCACCCGCGCCAATGTCGCGTGGGTGGTCACGAACCGGCAGGGCGCCGTAGTTCACTTCAACGAAGCCTACCGGCGCCTGGTCAAGGGGCCCGCGCGCGAAACCCCGCCCCCGCCGGAACTGGCGCTCGGCGCCGATTCGGCCGCCGCGATGCTCTACCGGCTGAGCCGGAAGGCAGGTGCGGGCCAGGTGCATGAGGAAACCTTCGAAGCGGTGGGAGGCTTTGAACTCCTCGCGGCCGTGCGCCCGCTCGCGGAGGGCCGCACCGCGTGGTGGTTCACGCCGCGGATCGCTGCATGCGAGAAGCCGGCGGCCGCAGAGACGTTGCCGCGCGATCCGGCGGCGGAAATCGCCGGCCAGACCGCCGTGTTCCGCGACGCGCCGATCGGCATGGCCATCGCCGGGCATGACGGCACGCTCCTCGAAACAAACGCCTTGTTCCCGGCTTTCTTCGCCGCTGGGGCGGATGTGAAAACCCGGCTGCTCTCCGACCTCGTCCCGGAGCCTGATCGGGCCGGCCTTGGCGCAGCGCTGGTGCTGGCGCAGGCCGAGGGCAGCGCGAAATGTCCGGCGCATGCCGCGGGCGACCGTCTCGGAGAAATCCACGTCCGCGCGCTTGCGGGCCGTTTCGTCCTCTATCTGATCGATATTTCCGAGCAGAAGGAACTGGAGAGCAAATATGCCCAGTCGCAGAAGATGCAGGCGGTGGGCCAGCTCGCCGGCGGCGTCGCGCATGATTTCAACAATCTGCTGACCGTCATCATCGGCAATTGCGAATTCCTGCTGATGCGGCATGCGGCCGGCGATCCGTCCTTCCGGGAAATCAACGAGGTCCATCAGAACGCGCTGCGAGCGGCGAGGCTCGTGGGGCAGCTGCTGGCCTTCTCCCGCAAACAGACCCTGCAGCCGCGGGTCTTGATATTGCGCGACGTGATCGGGGAACTGGCGCAGCTCCTGCGCCGCCTCCTGCGCGAAGGCATCGAACTCCATCTCGATCATGGCAGCGAGCTGTGGCCGGCCCACGCCGACGAAACGCAGATTTCCAACGTGCTCATCAATCTCGTCGTCAACGCGCGCGATGCCATGCCAAGGGGCGGGACGGTGACCATCGCCACCGCGAATGAAACGGTGGAGCGCGCGAGGGAGCTGGGTTCCGGCCTGCTGCCGGCAGGTGACTTTGTGCGCATCGACGTGCGGGATTCCGGCGTCGGAATTCCGCGCGAGAACGTCGAGAAAATCTTCGATCCCTTCTTCACCACCAAGCCCGTCGGACAGGGAACGGGTCTGGGCCTCGCCACCGTCTATGGCATCGTCAAACAGACGGGCGGCCTCATCGGTGTCGAAAGCGAAGTGGGCAAGGGTACGGTTTTCCGCATTTACCTGCCGCGCCACAAGGGCGAGAGCGTGGCCGTTCCGGCGGAGCGTGCGCAGCCCCGCGACATCACGGGACAGGACACGATCCTCCTCGTCGAAGACGAGGAAGCGGTCCGCAGCTTCGCCGCGCGGGCGCTCAAGCTGCGCGGCTATCAGGTACTTGAAGCCGCGGGCGGCGAAGAGGCGCTGGAACTGGTGCGCCGCCATCCCGGCGCCATCCATCTGCTGATTACCGATGTGGTCATGCCCAATATGGACGGGCCCACGCTCGTGCGCGCCGTGCGGCGGCTGAAGCCAGATCTTGCGGTGATCTTCATGTCGGGCTACGCCGAGGAAGCCTTCCGCCGCCACGATGAGAACGCGGCCGAACTGCATTTCCTGGCCAAGCCCTTTGGCCTCAAGCAGCTCGCCGCCAAGGTGAAGGATGTCCTGTCCAGCACGCCGGCGCCGAACGCCGCCGAATGAGCAAAAAAAGAGTCATCCCCGCGACTGCGGGGACCCAGCGCGCGAGCGTCCGCGAGCCCAGTCGACTCCTGACCGCGAGGAGCTTCAAGCAGGATTTCATTCCGCGCGCCGACGCGCGCTACTGGGTTCCCGCTTTCGCGGGAATGACAAATTTTGATTTGCGCTATAGTGTGCGTGAAGGTCTGGAGCATCCGCCCACATGCGAAATCCGTTTGCCGTTATTCTCGCCGGAGCATTCCTTTTCGCCGCAATGGGGATCGCACGGGCGCAGACCGCCGCTTCCCCGGACGTGCTGATCCAGACCTCGCTCGGCGACATCACCGTCGCGCTCGACCACGCCCATGCACCGAAAACGGTCGACAATTTCGTGCGCTATGTAAGCGAGGGTCACTACGACGGTACGCTCGTCTATCGCGTGGTGCCGGGCTTCGTCATCCAGGCCGGCAGCTACGATTCCGCCACCAACACCCGCCCCGTTCACGATCCCATTCCGCTGGAAGCCGGCAATGGCCTCAGCAACTTGCGCGGCACCATCGCCATGGCGCGCGAGTCCGATCCCAATTCCGCGACGGCCGAGTTTTTCATCAATCTCGCGGACAACGCCCGCCTCGACCGCCTGCCCGACGATATCGAAGGCACCACCGGCTACGCCGTCTTTGGCCATGTGATCACCGGCATGGACGTGGTCGACAAGATCGCCGCCGTCCCGCTCGGCCCCGGCGGTCCGATGCCCGGTGCCTGGCCCGACGATCCGGTGAAGATCGAGAAAGTCACCGTTCTGGCGGCGGCGCCCGCCGCTGTTCCTGCCGCAGCGCCGGCGCCGGCTCCCTGACCGCGCCGCCGTTCGGCCGGGCGTGAACCGACGGCCGGACCGGCCGACGCAAAAATGGCAGCCGCCACAAGACTCGCCCCCCTTGGTTGAGTGGGGCGCCAAAAAAAGGCCGCGTAAGTGCCCAGAAATGTCCGCCGCTTCGCGTGGTTGTGGTTCGCCGCAAACCTGGCCGCATTCCCGGAGCTTTTTCTCTTGCCGGCTCCAGATCCGGAACTCGCCCAGCTGGGCATGACGCGGTCTGTCGAACTGGTGACAGGCGCGGCAGGGAGCGTCGTTCTCCTGGCATTCGCGCTCCCGTTCCTTTGGCTCACAGTCTGGCGCGGCAAGAACTGGGCGCGATGGGCCCTGTTTCTCGGATTTGCCGCATCGATGCCCTTCGCCCTTTTTGACGCGCTCGACTTCGACCCCCATCAGCTGCTCCTGAGCGGGAGCACCCTTGTTTCGACGGCGCTCGAAGCCGCGGCATTTTTCTTCCTTTTCACAGGTGACGCGCCGCCCTGGTTCAAACGCGAAAATGCAATTGCGAAAGTCTCGGCCCCCGGTAACGGGTGATTCAGACATTTGCTGCCAACCAGGCGACTGCCATCGATGGGGTGGAGAATCTTCGACACTGCATCCCCCCCGCCGCGCCCCGAACGCGGGCCGCGGTGCGCTCACGCGGCGATCTCGATATCGGTCCGCGCGAAATCGTCGCCCTTGAACAGCAGGGGCAGATTGCGGTTGCGGGCAAGGGCGTAGGCGAAACAGTCGCCAAGATTGAGTTGCGCGGGGTGACATGTTCCCTTGCCATAGCGCGCGAAAGCAACCAGCGCGGCATGCGAATCTTCCGCGGTGATGGAAACGCAATCGATTGTTGCGATGCCGAGAAATTCCTGCACATCCGCTTCTGCTTCCACGACGGTCGCATGCCGTTTGCGGCAGATGCCCAGTGTCGCCTCGAACAGGGCAATTGGCGAAGTCAGCCGGCGGGTCGCGCTCTCGAGCAGGTCCGAAAACCGGTTGGCTTCCGGTTCTCCGGTCAGAATGGCCACGATTGCGGAGGCGTCGACGAACATCAGGTCTCTTCGTTGAGCGCATCGTAGAACGCCTTGTCGGCTTTCTGGCCGGTTGACGGGCGCGCAAGCACTCTCTTCTGAACCAGCCTCAGGCGCTCCCGGAGCGGCGTCGCTTCATCGAGCCGGCGCAACTCGTGCTCCAGCGCAAGCCTCACGGCCTGGGTCTTGTTCAGGCGCTGCCGGCCGGCCAGCTTTTCCGCGAGCCGGTTGACCTCCTCGTTTCTGATATTCAGCGGCATCTCGCCCTCGGTGTAGACGCAAAGATAAATTCGTCAACACGCGAATGCAAGGACCAGCGTGGACAAATCATGCAGCCAGACTCGACTCGAACGGTAGCAGAACGGATTTCCGAAAACATTTTTGACACCAATGGCTTGGGCTATGGCGTGGCTATGGCCTTGCCAACAGGAACGAAACGTGTACATTGACCGCCTCGCGAACCCCTTGGGATTTGGGGGGCGCTGTGAAATAAGGAGGCGAAGCGATGATGAAAGAGGCGGTTTTGCGGGTGGTGGGGCGGCAGGACAAGAGCGACCGGAAGCGGGCCTTGGAGGCCGCGCTGTCGCAGATCGACCGGGCTTTCGGCAAGGGTTCGGTGATGAAGCTCGGCCAGCGCGAGGTGGTCGATGCGGACACGGTCTCGACCGGCTCGCTCGGCCTCGATATCGCGTTGGGTATCGGTGGGTTGCCGCGCGGCCGGGTGATCGAGATTTACGGGCCGGAATCCTCTGGCAAGACCACGTTGGCGCTCCACGCGGTGGCGGAGGCGCAGAAGAAGGGCGGGGTCGCCGCCTATATCGATGCCGAACACGCGCTCGATCCGATCTATGCGCGCAAGCTCGGGGTCGATATCGACGAGATGCTGATCTCCCAGCCCGACACGGGCGAGCAGGCGCTGGAGATCGCCGATACGCTGGTGCGCTCGGGCGGGGTCGATATCGTGGTCATCGATTCGGTGGCGGCGCTGACGCCCAAGGCCGAGCTCGAAGGCGAGATGGGCGATCAGCTTCCGGGCCTTCAGGCGCGGCTGATGAGCCAGGCCCTGCGCAAGCTTACCGGCTCGATCTCCAAATCGAACTGCCTCGTCGTCTTCATCAACCAGATCCGCATGAAGATTGGGGTGATGTTCGGCAATCCGGAGACCACCAGCGGCGGCAACGCGCTCAAATTCTACGCCTCCGTCCGGCTCGACATCCGCCGCATCGGCGCCATCAAGGACCGCGACGAAGTGATCGGCAACCAGACCCGGGTGAAGGTGGTCAAAAACAAGGTCGCGCCGCCCTTCAAGGAGGTCGAGTTCGACATCATCTATGGCGCCGGCATCTCCAAGGTGGGCGAGTTGATCGATCTCGGGGTGCGCGCGGGCGTCGTGGAAAAATCCGGCGCCTGGTACTCCTATGACGGCACGCGCATCGGCCAGGGCCGGGAGAACGCCAAGCAATATCTCCAGCAGAACCCCGACGCCGCCGCCCGAATCGAGGCGCAGGTCCGCCAGAACGCGGGCCTCATCGCCCAGAGCCTGATGACGGAGAAGAAGGAACCGGAACCGGAACCGGCCGCGGCCGAAGACTAGTGTCGTTCCTTGTTGGCATGGGGAACGGCTCCAGGAGGGGCGTCGCACAGCGCGGCGCCCCTTCGCTTTGCCTGGCCATGCCAAGCCCCCAGGTGCTGACCGGCCGACGAGAGGGCCGCCACTTCGTACCCGGGTTCACGCGAAGCCGCGAAGTTTTTCACCACAAAGGGCACAAAGAGCACGAAGGATGAATTGGCGCGCGAAGCGCGCAATAGACTTGGTGATCTTCGTGCTCTTTGTGGTTCAACGACATACTTCTGCAGTCGCTCGCGGGGCGCCTGATCGATGCTGCGACGGCGCAGGCGGCACATGCATCGCTTGCATCGATTCCGGATCATCTCGAACGCTCGATCCGTTGGCCGGTCTATCCGGAACTCGCAGGACATTACGGTTTCGACTCCGCGCTGGCCTGGCGCACCGGCGAAGAAGCCGGCTCGCAATCGATACCGCTCGAAGTTTTTGTCGGACGCACCTTCGAGACCCTCTCATCCTTCCCCGGATTTGCAGCCGGCTGCGTCCCCGGCTTCGAACAACGCCGCCACGCACGCTCGGGATAATTTCTTCCGAAAGGTCGCCAGGCTTGACGGCCCGGGGGAGAAGCGGGTTGAAATCTTCAGGAAAGCAGATCCGGAAAACCAGGTCGGCACATGCCTCCGCTTCACACGAAATTGCATGTCGCGATGCTCAAGAAAGCCCTCGATCAGGGACAACCGGGTCGGGATGGGCTCTACGGGCTGCAGTGGGGAGATCCCGACCATTATCCGCCCCTGGTGCCGATCCGGGACCATTGGGTGCTGCCCCATGTGCGGCCCGACAGGACGGCTCTTGAAATCGGGCCGGGCGGAGGACGCTGGACCCGCTATTTGCTGCCGTTCAAGCAGCTCTATGTCGTCGACTATCATGCCGAGTTGCTGGCGGAGCTGCGAAAGAACTTTGTGCATCCAAACATTATCGAGATTCTGAACAACGGCACCGACTTTCCGGGCGTCCCGCCGCGGTCGGTGGATTTCGTCTTCTCGTTCGGCTGCTTCGTGCACTTCTGCGATCCTGGACGAGACTCTGGCCCCATTCTGGACATTGAATTGCAGCGGGGGCTAAAAGCGGCTTATGCAAAGCCTTACCGAAACCCGTTCGCGTTTCCTCGAATTCTTCCGCGCGCGCGGGCACGAAGTGGTGGCGTCCTCGCCGCTCGTGCCGAGGAACGACCCCACGCTTCTCTTCACCAATGCGGGCATGGTGCAGTTCAAGAACGTCTTCACCGGCCAGGAGAAGCGCGGCTATTCCCGCGCTACCACCGCGCAGAAATGCGTGCGCGCGGGCGGCAAGCACAATGATCTCGAAAATGTCGGCTACACCGCCCGTCATCTCACTTTTTTCGAGATGCTCGGCAATTTTTCCTTCGGCGATTACTTCAAGGAAGAGGCGATCGCCCATGCCTGGGAGCTGGTGCACGGGGATTTCGGTCTGCCCGCGGAACGGCTGCTCGTCACCGTCTATGCGGAAGACGACGATGCCTTCGCTCTGTGGAAGAAAATCGCGGGCCTTCCTGAATCCAAGGTCATCCGCATCGCGACCTCCGACAATTTCTGGTCGATGGGCGAGACGGGCCCCTGCGGGCCGTGCTCGGAAATCTTCTTCGATCACGGGCCGAAAATCATGGGCGGCCCGCCCGGCTCGGCGGAGCAGGATGGCGACCGCTTTGTCGAGATCTGGAATCTCGTCTTCATGCAATATGAGCAGTTCGCGGGCGGTGGGCGCATGCCGCTGCCGCGTCCCTCCATCGACACGGGCATGGGGCTGGAGCGCTTCACCACCGTCATGCAGGGCGTGCAGGACGTGTTCGATGTCGACCTGTTCCGCCATCTCATCGCGGCCTCGGCCGAGCTGACCGCGCAGCCGGCCGCCGGGTCGCATGCGGCCAGCCATCGCGTCATCGCCGATCATCTGCGCTCCTCGGCCTTTTTGATCGCCGACGGCGTGCTCCCTTCAAACGAGGGCCGCGGCTATGTGCTGCGCCGCATCATGCGCCGCGCCATGCGGCATGCGCATCTTCTGGGCGCGGGCGATCCTCTGCTCTACCGGTTGCTGCCGGTGCTGGTGGCGGAGATGGGCCAGGCCTATCCGGAATTGAA
The DNA here is from genome assembly GCA_036266955.1 of Rhizomicrobium sp. GTDB lineage: Bacteria > Pseudomonadota > Alphaproteobacteria > Micropepsales > Micropepsaceae > Rhizomicrobium. Next base: position 9,686 of record DATAWY010000099.1, on the reverse strand, counting down.
GCGCGCCGAAGCGCTCACCTCGGAGACGCTGCGGCTCGAGGAACTGCGCTTCCGCGAAACACTGGCGCGCGGGCTGAAGCTGCTCGACGAAGCGACGGAAGGGCTTTCGCGTGGCGACCGGCTGCCCGGCGAGACGGCCTTCCGCCTCTACGACACCTATGGTTTCCCGCTCGATCTGACGGAAGATGCGCTCCGGCCGCGCGGCATCACGGTGGACACCGGCGGTTTCAACGCCGCCATGGCGCGTCAGCGCGCGGAGGCACGGAAAGCCTGGGCGGGATCGGGCGAGACGGGAACCGATGCACAATGGTTCGCGCTGCGCGACGAGATTGGCGCGACCGAGTTCCTGGGCTACGACTCCGAAGAGGCCGAAGGCACCATCATTGCCATGCTGAAGGACGGCGGGCGGATCGCGCGTGCCGAGACCGGAGAAACGGTCCGTATACTGACGAATCAGACGCCGTTCTACGGCGAATCCGGCGGCCAGGTCGGCGACGCCGGCGCGATGTTTTCCGCCAAGGGGGGCGAAGGACGCGTCGGCGACACGGAGAAGAAACTCGGCGCGCTGCACGTCCATGTCGTGGAAGTGGTTCGCGGCAGTCTCGGCGTTGGCGACGTGGTGGAACTGCGCGTCGATGGCGAGCGCCGCCGCGCCACCCGCGCCAATCATTCCGCGACGCATCTCCTGCACGCGGCGCTGAAACATGTGCTGGGGCCGCATGTGTCGCAAAAGGGCTCGCTCGTCGCGCCCGACCGGCTGCGTTTCGATTTCAGCCATCCCAAGCCGGTGACGCCCGACGAGCTGCTGCGCATTGAGAACGACGTGAACGCCGTGATCCGCCAGAATTCCGATGTTGCGACACGCCTCATGCCGACGACGGATGCGATCGCGGCCGGCGCCGAGGCCCTTTTCGGCGAGAAATATGGCGACGAAGTGCGCGTGCTCACCATGGGCGAGGCGGACGCCAAGCCCTATTCGGTCGAATTGTGCGGCGGCACGCATGTGCGCAGGCTGGGCGATATCGGCCTGTTCACGATTCTTTCGGAGAGCGCGGTGGCGGCCGGCGTGCGCCGTATCGAGGCGCTGACGAGCGAAGGCGCACGGAAATATCTGTCCCACCAGGCTGAAATCGCGCGCGAGGCGGCGGCGGCGCTCAGGACAAGTCCCGCGGAACTGCCGCTGCGCGTGGCGCAATTGGCCGAGGAACGGCGCCGCATGGAGCGCGAGCTTGGCGACGCGCGGCGGGCACTCGCGCTCGCCGGCCCTGCGCGCACCGGCTCTGCGGCCGAAGAGATTCAGGACATCGCCGGCGTGAAGACGATGCTGCGCCTAGTGGACGGCGTGAGCGCGAAAGACCTGAAAAGCCTGGCCGACGAGGCGAAGGCGAAGCTTGGTTCGGGCGTCGTGGCGTTGATCGCGGTCGCCGAGGGACGGGCCTCGCTCGTGGTCGGCGTCACCGACGATCTCAAGACCCGCATCGACGCCGTCGATCTCGCCCGGCGCGGCGCCGAAGCGCTTGGCGGCAAGGGTGGCGGCGGCCGCGCCGACCTCGCCCAGGCCGGTGGTCCCGACGGCACGAAAGCGCAAGCCGCGCTTGATACCATCTCGCGCCGCCTCGCCGACCTGGCACCGGTGGCGTAGCAGGGCGCACGTTGGAACCCAGCCAGACTCGCCTGCCAGAAGTTCGAGTGCTTTTCGGCACAGGACAGCGTCCTGGACGAACCTGGCTTTTCGAAAGTCCGTGCATTCGGGGCGCTTGGAATATGCACTCGAATGGGGATCACGCCCGTGCGGTGTGCGGCACAGACTCCCTGGTCTGTGCCACAATGGCGTCCGGATCCACGATGCGCTCCTGGGGCAGATGAATTCGCGCGATCGTGCCTCGCCCATACTCGCTTTCGATGGTGAACCGGCCGCCGTGCAGTTCGACGAGCGATTTCACGATAGGCAGCCCGAGGCCGACGCCCCCGCGCGAACGCGCATAGGTACTATCAGCTTGCCCGAATGGCTCCAGGACAATTGGAAGCTTGTCTGCGGGAATACCCTCCCCATTGTCCTGAACGATGATATCCACGCCATCAGCAACGCATTCGATACGAATTTCGATAAAATCGCCCTCGCCAGTGAACTTAGCTGCGTTTGAAACAAGATTTATAATGATCTGCTGCAGTCTCACAGCGTCTCCACGCACCAGAATGTTGCCGTCGCCGGATGTGCGAAGTTCCCTGCCGGCGTGCGCCTCCCGGCCGCCAAGGACTGACAGGGCGTGATCCACGACACTGCCCAGCCGGATGACGCGATCCTCAAGTGCAACCTTGCCCGATTCGATCCGCGCCATGTCCAGGACATTGTTCAGAACAGCAAGAAGATGACGCCCGCCACCCATGATGTCGCGCGCATATTCCTGCAGTTTTTCCGGTTTCATGCGGCCGGAGAGCATGAGTTCGGAAAAGCCGATGATTGCGTTCAGCGGCGTGCGCAGTTCGTGACTCATATTCGCAAGGAAATGACTTTTCGCTCGGTTTGCCTGCTCGGCCGCCCGCATTGCGAGGCGCAAATGGCATTCAACCTCCTTGCGCCGTTCAATTTCCAGGTCCCTTTCGGTCAAGGAACTGACCAGCTCGACGTTTTTCCGCGCGATGGCGTTTCGGTGGGTTTTGAGGATGGCATGGCGCCAGCCGAACCAGCCCAACAGCAAAATCGTGACGGCGATAATGCCTGAGAACAAGATTGCCTGGAGTTCGGCCTGCGATTTGCGGAGGTTGATGTCACGCTCGAGCCCTGCCGATTTGAGATGCTCGATTTCCAGGTCTTGCCGCGCGAAATCGAATTGCGCGCCGAGCAGCGCGAGATTCACCGAAGCGGCGAGCGACCGGCCCTCGTCGTCCAGCCTCTTGAAGGCTTCGAGATGCGCAATGGCAAGGGCCAGATCGCCCTTTGCTTTGAAAACTTCATAGGCAATGTCGTGAAAACTCAGGAACCGTGGCGTCGTGGTCTTCAGGTCAAGCCCGTGAAAGACTTTCTGAAGGGCCGCAACCGCGGCGTCCAAAGCGCCGCGCCGGTAATCGATATCGGCCTTTGCTGCCCAGGCAAATCGCGCCTCGCCATCCGGGTCGCTCTTCGACACGAGCATGAGCGAACGATCCGCCGCGCGTTCCGCCTCCCCGAGCTTCTGAGCTCCGGCATAGGCGAGGGCAAGATTGTTGAGGACCTGCGATTCAAGGAGCGGACTCTTCAGAGACGCGGCGATTCCCAACGCCCGCTGCAAATACGAGATCGCTTCGGGGTAGCGGCGCATTTGCAGATATGCAAACCCGAGGTTGTCGGCTGCGCCGAACGCGATCGCCGGGTCGCCGGAATAGACCTGTGCGGCTTCGCGATAGTACCGGATTTCGCGCTCGAAATCGCGGGCCTTGTCATATAGGCCGCCGAGATCCAGCAAGGCGATGGCCTGCCCGCGTCTGGTCCCCAGGCGCGCGAAAATATCGTGCGCCCGCTGATAATCCTTCAAGGCATGCGCGAAATCTCCGCCGGTTTCGGCAATGAAGCCGCGGGAGGCAGCAAGATCGCCATCCAGCTTCGTGAGCTTGCCGCCGCTTGCGGCAAGCTCCGAGGCTTTGGTCACGGCGCGAAGGGCTTCCGTGTTGCGGTTGGTGCGGTTCAGCGCTTCCGCTTCGAGCCACAAGGCCGTTGCGACTGCTTTGCGATCCTGTGGCGCAGCTTGGTGCCGTTCTGCGATAGACTCGGCGCGTCGCGCCGTACTCAGCGCAATGTCCGGGCGTGACATCATCAGACTCCGCGCCTGCGCAACGAGCCGACCGAATTCATCCCGATCCCGCTGACGCGCCCCGTCCGCATGGGCGACGCTAGGATGAAGACCCGCGAGGATCAAAACAGCCACGAAGAACAGCGGAGGCAAGACGCGATAAAGCCGGGAGATCGGTCCCGCGGCGGCGGCCGGGCGGACACAGCCCGCAGCGGCCCTACCCGTCCTTGGTGTGGGAGGGCTCCCAACGTGCTCTTTATCCGGCGCTGATCTTGGCACGGTGCTTTCTCATAAGGTCCTTTTGGTGCGCGCTCATCGACCCACGCGCCGTGAGTGTCGCGGATTAAGCTTTACCCCCGGTAAAACAGTGCCCCTGAGATAGATGCGACGATCTGTCCGAGGACCCTGTCCGGAACCCTTGACCTTGGTTAAATTTTTCTTACATTAAGGTTGAGTCTAGCTGTTTGGGGCTGGATTTCGGGATGGCGATGCTGTGCGCGGGAAAGTGCCGTCTGCCCGATTGGGATTGGCCGCGCGGAGAAAGTTCATGAACAGCGAAATGACGATTGCCGATCTGGATATGGAGCTGACTGCGATCGGGGGCTTCGACTCCATGAGTGGAATGCCCTGCGGCTGCCTTTACGGCACATTCCACCCGTTCATCCGTCCCCAAGGCGCGGGCGATGTCGAGAGCCTTGTATCCCGCGCCCAATAGTGGTTGCCGCTTGACCTGTTGCTGAAGCCGCCTCCCGCTTCAGATCCAGACTATGGTTCGGATTTGGTCTGCTGGGGGCGCCTTCATATTTTTGCTTGTGCGGAGCAGCCAAGGGGCTGCATTCTCGGCATAGAATGCTGCTCTGCAGCTTCGGATATGTGCGCGCGTTGGGATAACTACGAGAGCGGTTTGTGTCCCACGATACCGACAAGTTCTACCGCCTGATTGGCGAGCTTGACCGCCTCCTTACAGCAGGCTCCGGCGAGACATTCTGGTCCGCGAGAACGATATTTGCCGAGATGGATCGTTCCTTCGTGAACGGGTGGGGTACTCGTCGCGTGCAGGATCTCCTCGACGAAAAGGACTTTCTCGTCTTCCGGGATCGCAATACCCTGACCATCAACGTGACCAGGGGCTATGCCCTATCGCTGGCCATGATCGACCGCCCGCCAGACAGTCTTTATCTCTATCCGCAACATTATATGGCGCGCAATGTCGGGCCCGTGCCGCTCAAGGTCAGCCGGTACAATCCCGACCGCCCGATCCGGAACGATGTTTACGATCCGGATATGCGGCTCGTCCGGCGCGACGAGTTCGAGCTTCCGCCCGGCGAGTCGCTCGAGCGGAACGGATTTGAAGACGTGCTGGACTGGCGTTCCGAAGGAACCACAGGTTTTGTACTCCGGCTGCATTCCGAGTCCCTCGGCGACTATGAATGGGCGTTCGACCGGGAGACCGGCACCCCAAAAGGAGTTACCGTCCTCGACAGCTTTTCAAGCCAGGTCGCGACGGTCATGCAGATGCTGACGAGCCTGGGGGCGCCGGTCGACGAGGACTTCGTCGAAACGGGGCTTGCGTCGCGGCACTTTCACGTGCGGTGGGAGACGCTGAAAATGATCAGCCGGCTCGCACCCGAGAAGACTCGAGAAACGTTCGAACGGCTGAAGAACGATCCCCACCCTGCCATTCAGCGCGCGGTCGAAAAGACCCTCGAGATGAATGCCGCCGCCCGAACCACGGGAGGCTGAAGGTGGCGATATCATACGAAGCGATTGCCGACGCCACACCGATTGCGGTGGAGGAGTTGATCGCCGCCGCGCGGAAAGCTCATAAGGGCAACGCGGTCGAGACGATGCAGAGCGTCGCGGAGAAACTGCAGAGGCTGGCCGCAAATCGCGAATTCATTCGGGATGCTCTGCTCGGAGAGCTGAAGCGCATCGCAGGCGAACGCAATCTTGCGAGTTTTGCGCCGCAGTCCTTCACCATTCACCGGGATCCTCCGTTTTCGCTGCGGCTGAACATTTGGTTGCCTCCTATCGGCAGCTCTCGAAAGATCAAGCAGGAAGCCCGCATTTTTTCCTACGACCGGGCACATGACCACAATTTCAGTCTCCTCACGGTTGGCTTGGCGGGACCAGGCTACAAGACTCGTATTTTCGAATACGACTCGCGTTCCATCGGGGGCTATAACGGCGAGTTCGTGGAAATAACCTTCCTTGAGGACACAATGTTGCCCATGGGGAAGGGCATGATCTACCGGCCCAGCCGGGACATACACGTCCAGATTCCACCTGACGAGCCTTCCATGTCGTTGAATCTCCTGGTCGCGGAAAGGGAGATCGTCGAGGTGCCGCAATATTTCTTCGATCTGAAAACAAGCTCGCTCGTCATCATGAACGACAATGAAATAGGGCGCCGCGCCAGCTTTCTCGAAGCGGTAGGACATTTTGCGGACGAGACGTGCGCGTCATTGCTGTTCGATGTCGCGCGCCAGAATCGCAATCCCTCCATTCGCGCCGCTGCCATGCATGCGATCGGCACCGGCTTTCCGGAGCGCCGGCCCGAAATTGAAAGCCTGGCCGAAGCCGACGGCCATCCTCTGGTGCTCAGGGAAAGCGGTTTACTTGCACAGGAATAGCGGTGCTGGCTGATATTTATGTGCAAGTCCCCCAAGGCGAGAAGGGAATGCTGGCGTGCCGCGCGAGCAACCGGAAAAAGCATTGCACCAGCGCACCCCTCTCCCCTTGCGTGGGGGAGGCGTGCGAGACGAAATCTCTCAACCGCTCGGGAGCGGGTGAGGGGTTGCTCAGGCGAACGGGCCCTTCGCGTAGACGCAGATCTTGTTGCCGGTGGGGTCGCGCAGGTAACAGCCGTAGAAGGTGGTCGATTCGGGCGGCCGTGGGCCGGGTGCGCCCTCGTCCGTGCCGCCATGCGCAAGCGCGGCCTCATGGGCCTTGTGGACGGCGTCCTTCGACGGCGCGACGAAGGCGATCATCGTGCCATTACCAACGGTCGCCGGCTTCCCGTCATGAGGCGGACAGACATAGACGCCGTGACCGTCCTCGCCTTTCTTGCCGTAGCCGATCCAGCCGCCTTCGTTGAACTTCCGCTCATTGCCGATGGCGCCCATCACCGCATCGTAGAACCGCCCGGATTTCTCGGTGTCCGACGCGCCGATTGTTACATATCCGATCATTGCTGCCTCCCGGGAATTGCCGAACGAGTGTACGAGTGCGTTCAGAACAAATCAAGAACAAAATCGCAGGCGCGCCCTGCGCCACGCGCATGGCCTCAGGCCATTGCCGCCTTCAGATTGGCGTCCACCTTGTCGAGGAAGCCTTCCGTCGTCAGCCACGCCTGATCCGGGCCAACGAGCAGCGCGAGGTCCTTGGTCATGAATCCGGCTTCCACGGTCTCGACGCACACCCGCTCCAGCGTGTGCGCGAACTTTGCCAGCCCCGCGTTGCCGTCGAGCTTGGCGCGATGGGCGAGACCGCGCGTCCAGGCGAAGATCGAGGCGATGGAATTGGTGGATGTCGCGCGGCCGTTCTGATGCTCGCGATAATGGCGCGTCACGGTGCCATGCGCGGCTTCGGCTTCCACTGTGTTGCCGTCGGGAGACATCAGCACGCTCGTCATCAGCCCCAGCGAGCCGAAGCCCTGTGCGACCGTGTCGGACTGCACGTCGCCGTCGTAATTCTTGCAGGCCCAGACATAGCCGCCGGACCATTTCAGCGCCGAGGCCACCATATCGTCGATCAGGCGGTGCTCGTAAGTGATGCCTGCATCCCTGAATTGCGGCGCGAACTCGGCATCGAACACCTCCTGGAACAGATCCTTGAAACGGCCGTCATAGGCTTTCAGGATGGTGTTCTTGGTGGAGAGATAGAGCGGGTATTTGCGCGCGAGCGCGTAGTTCATCGAGGCGCGCGCGAAATCGCGGATCGAACCGTCGAGGTTGTACATGGCCATTGCCACGCCGGAGCCAGGGAAATCGAACACGTCATGCTCGATCGTCTTGCCGTCCTTGCCCTCGAACACGATTTTGAGCTTCCCGGGACCGGGCACGCGGAAATCCGTCGCGCGATACTGGTCGCCGTAGGCGTGGCGGCCGATGACGATGGGCCGCGTCCAGCCGGGTACCAGCCGCGGCACGTTCCTGCAGATGATCGGCTCGCGGAAGATGACCCCACCCAAAATATTCCGGATGGTGCCGTTGGGCGATTTCCACATTTTCTTCAGGTGGAATTCGGCGACGCGCGCCTCGTCTGGCGTGATGGTTGCGCATTTGACGCCGACGCCCACCTGCTTGATGGCTTCCGCCGCGTCGATCGTCACCTGGTCGTTCGTCGCATCACGATGCTCGATGCCGAGGTCGAAATAGTCGAGCTGGATGTCGAGATAGGGCAAGATGAGTTTTTTCTTGATCAGATCCCATATGATCCGCGTCATCTCGTCCCCGTCGAGCTCGACAACGGGGCCTACAACCTTGATCTTGTCCATGAATTGCCTCGGAGAAAGCGCAAGCGGCGGACGCTATAGCGGGGCGTACGGGATGGCGTCAAAGCGCAAGCGCCACTGCTTTCCTCACCCGCGAGCGGCTAACGTGAGCACACAGCTTTTCGTGTTTGCATTGGCGCGCTGGCAAGCGCCCAGTTTTCCACCCCCATCGTGGGGGTGCCGAGCCCCCCGGTTCGCGCGAAGCGCGGCCGGAGGACAGGCTCCGCGAGGCGGAGGGGAGCGCGGCGCACCGCCCGCCGACTCCCCCCTCCGGTTTGCTCCGCTTCGCATCGCAAACCACCTCCCCCACGATGGGAGAGGAAAACTCAGAACCGACGTGTCTCTTTCCGCACCTCGCAGATGAATCCGCCCGCCATCATCCTTTCCCATCCGCAGCTCGGCGAGAACATCGGCGCGGCGGCGCGGGCGATGGCGAATTTCGGTCTCGAGGATCTGCGCCTGGTGGCGCCGCGCGCGGGCTGGCCGAACCAGAAGGCAGTCGCGATGGCGGCCGGCGCGGCGGGGCTGGTGGAAACCGCGCGTCTGTTCGGGGACGTCAAGCACGCAATCGGCGATCTTCACCTCGTCTATGCGACCACCGCCCGCGAGCGGGGTATTACCCGCGAAGTGCTCACGCCGGAGCAGGCGGCGAAGAGGCTGCGCGCCGCCTGTGCGGAGGGCCAAAGCACCGGCATCCTGTTCGGCAACGAGCGCGCCGGGCTCGACAACGACGAAATATCCTTCTGCGATGCCGTCATCACCATCCCGACGGCCGAATTCGCCTCGATCAATCTCGGGCAGGCCGTTCTGATCGCCGGCTACGAATGGTTCCGGGCCCAGGACCAGACGCCGCCCCCGCGCCTGGAGCACGGGCAGCTGCAGCGCAAACCGACCCGCCAGGAGCTCCTGGGGTTTTTCGAGCATCTGGAGCGCGAGTTGCTGGCAAGCGGCTTTCTCTATCCGCCCGACAAGGTGGACGGAATGTGCCGCGCCATCCGCGCCACCCTCCACCGTGCCGGCCTCTCCTATCAGGAGACCCAGACGCTGCGCGGCATGATCGTGGCGCTCACCAAAGGCAAGCACCGGGTGCGGAAGACATAGTTTCTTAACGCGGAGGCCGCGGAGGATGCGCGGTGGTCGCAGGTACAAATCCGCGCGCGAGGCGCAATCATTCGCCGCGTCCCCTGCGAATCCTCCGCGGCCTCCGCGTTACATCTTTTGTTCCTTTCGTCCTTGGTCGCTATATCGAGGCCGGGAGGCCGGTCGCGGGCGCATCGGCCGGCCTAGTGGCCCGAGTCACTCGAACTGAGGGTATAGCCTCTTGAGCTTGACGCGTGCGGTGGCTGTTGTGAATTGCCAGTCGGCTTTGGCGTGATGCTTGTTGCGATTGTGCTGCCAGGCGGCGACTTCGGCGACGAGGGTTT
>DATAWY010000098.1:0-76346 GCA_036266955.1 Rhizomicrobium sp. | reverse complement strand
TGGGAACGGATGACGAAGCTCGCCGACCAATGGCTCCCCAAACCCCGCATCCTTCATCCCTGGCCCACTCAGCGCTTCGTCGTCAAACATCCAAGGTGGGAGCCGTATGCGGGAAAGCCGCACGTACGGTTCTGTGCGGGGCGCGCGTAGCAATACGCGTCCCTACCGCGATCCGTATTCCTCTATATTCCTCTATTCCTCGTATTCCTCTTGCCTGCTTTCACCTTGCGGCGTCCGAACATCAGGCCGGCGCCAAGCAGTCCGGCCACCAGGAGAGAAAGGCTGGCGGGCTCGGGAATCGCAGGGGCATTCACGTCGAATACGGCAGTGAACGTTCCGAGACTGCCCGTGCCACGCCAAGCATAGACCGAAAGAGTCTGACTGAGGCCCCAGACAGCTTTCGGGGCGCTTTCTACGCCCTCAAACCAGTCTAAAATTCCTGATTCGCGTCGGTCGGGTTGCCGCCCTTCTGACGCCAAACTGATGCACCTGCTCGACCGCCCAGACACTCGCCCGTTTGCCCAGGTCGCGCGCATCGGTGCTGTAAACGAGAATGTTCGTATCGAGCGTGAAGCGTTCACCGCTCATGCAGGTCGTCGCGCGTCCAGCGGCGTTCACCTTTCGAATTTCCGGGCCGTCGGCGCGCGGCATCCAGAAACGCCGCAAGCGCGCTCCGCTGCTTGGGGCTCAGCGTCCGGCGCGCGCGCTTCTCTGCCGTGGGCACGATCTCCACCGCGGGTTTGCCATTGCGCAGCACGATTACGCGCTCACCCGTCTCCTCGACTTCCCGCGCGAGCCTCGAAAATTGCTGATTGGCTTCGCGGAGCGTGATCTGCTTCATGGTGGTACGCAGCCCATCTGTAGCAAGCGGGCAATTCCTCCTGTGCATCCAGGAAACGCACGCCGGACCGGCCGCACATTGTAAACACGGCCAGCCTTCAAACTGTGTGAGCTGGCCTTCGAGCCGATAACCATTATCCCAGGCTGCCTTCTATACCTCGATCCGCACGACGAATCCGGGCGGGTTCTCGGCGCAATCACCGCACCGGGCCCTGTCACGCCGTTTGCAACGCTCTATGGTTCTCCAGGTGGTGAGCGATGGCATCCTCGGAAACATTTCTCCGGGCGGCGATTTCGTCCGCCTTCATCCCGGTGCGTTCCATCTCGAGAATCGTCTCAGCTGGTGCAAGCATTTCAACCGCGAAAGCTCGTCCGACTGCCTGGCGATAGGAATAGGTGTCCGTAATTGGAGCACGTTCTCTTAAATCAAAGGCAAGATAATCTCCGATCGCGCGCATCATCGCAAAGTTCTGGCCTCGCGGGTCAGGCAATTCAGCGACGATTACTTTTGGTGCATGGCCCCCGTTGCGAACTTCGGCCCTTAGTCCCGGTATCCTCCCCGAAGCAATGTGAAAGTTGCGTGCGCCAAAGAGCTTCGCAATATCCGTTACATCGCCAAAAATGCGATCCTCCCGAAGATTAATCGCCTTGCGGCACTGGTCCGCGATCGCGTATCCGATCTTCCACGGGCGTTCCGATGCAGAAACCGGAGCCGCTCCCTTTTCTTGAACTCCTTTTTTAAGGTCCGCAATGTCCGGAAGCGCGGCATTGTCTCCAACTTGCGCCTCCGCGGATCTGAGCCAATCAAGAGTTTCCGCAGTATGCTGGTTTTTCTGGCTCGCGAGAAATTCCTGTAGTGCATCTCCTTCAAAGAACTCTCCCACCGCTTCGATCGAGCCGGCCTCGGCGTCGGTGCATGTGTATGGATCGATGCCTGCCGCCCCCGCCGCTTCGCAGAATAATCGTTCTTCGTCGTCTTCCAGACTATCCTGAATATGTGACCAGCGTTCTTCCAGCCAGGTATTTTTGACCTTGCTGTCAGAAAGTTTCTCTATCACCGATTCAACAAATTCGGCCATGTTGCGTTGAAATTCATCGACACCGATGCGCTCTCTGGCGCGCCGAACAAAGGTAACGTGCGGATTTTCATATTCAAACGGCTCGACCTGGATATCGACAAAACGTCCGTCGGGTTCGAACCTTACATCAGGCAATGCAAACCCGTCGCGAAAACGCCGCAAGAGAAATATTCCGGATCGCCCCGCCATGAGCGGCCACCAGAAACGGGCGATCCCCTGTGCCGGGGGGTAGGCCGGCATCGCGATGCGGTCATGCGCGCGGCTGTAGCGCTCGTCGAAGAACCGGCTGACGCAGCTGCCGCCTACGTCAATCCCCAGCAGGCAAAATGTGGCCCGAAGCTCGGACGACGAACTGACGCCCGGATCCTGCCACTCAACCGAAAATCCCATGCCATTCGTTCTCGGAAATCGGCCAGCCCTTGTATTGCGCCTGCGGAACCTCGCCGGCTCCCTCGTTCATCAGGAATCCGAACCAGTATGAGCCGTTGGCTGCACGGTACCAGATGTACCTTGGAAATCCATTGCGCCAATCCTGCGAATCGAATTGGCCATTTCTGATTGCCTCCTGGACCCATCGGGTGGCGAAGGCATGCTCGTCATCCGTGACCATCGGGCATATGGTTGCGATGTCGCCCGGCTTCCTCCGCGCCCGCGGCAATCCAAAGCCACGACCGGCGGTCCTTGTGCTCGCGGCTGCCCTCATAGGAACACCGCTCCGAGACCGCCTGGAGGTCCTGCGGCACTGCCGGATTTCGGCCAGGAGGTCGCTTCGGCTTCATGGAGTTTTCTCCGATATGCGGCTTCGGCCGATCACAGATTTACCTCCAGGAGACGCGCTTCTGCCCGAGCAGCACGAAGCCTCAGGTGCAGCCACGGAAGCGATTGAAACTCGACTGGCGGATCGGTCGTGACGATATACTGGATCAGGGGAGCGGGGCCGAACCCTTCCAGTTTCACGGCGACTCCACCCTTCGATTGCCGTCGCTTCCAGCGACAGATCAATCGGGCTGTGCCAGATTTCGTGGCTGCCTTTGCCCTGCCGGGCAAACGTGCAGCCGGCCGCGCGCAATAATTCCCGAAGCGCCCAGTCGAACTGCGGCGCCATTCAGGCGGCGGCCGGCCCGGCGTCGCGCAGCGCCGGCCGAAGGCCGGGGAGGGGGGAGTACTCTCCAACGATTCAATTCGACGGGATAATACTCTAGTGCCCAATGGCTTCAAGTTGAATCGCTTGCCCCTTCCGTCTCGCAGCGCTGATACGATATCGCATGGTCTCAGCAGTGCGATTTCGACCGTAAATGGTTCACGCGAAGGCGCAGAATTATTAAACCACGAAGAGCACAAAGAGCACAAAGAATGATTGCACGCGAACCGCGCTTTCTTCTTCGTGTCCTTTGTGCTCATTGTGGTGAACCCCTTCTGCGTTTCCGCGCCTCCGCGTGCCCATCTGGTCTGGAGACATACCTCCACATCGGGCGATCGACCGATGTGGTGGGTTCCCGCAGCTTCGCGCGTTTACTTTCCCCGCACGAATCCGTGATACACGCCGCTCGTGTCCGAGAAATAGCCCGCCACCGCCGCGTGCCCGGCGATGCTTTCCGGTCTTGTGAAAGTCGAGTTCGGCGGATCGAATTCCTTGAGCGTTCGGTTGGCCGCGCGCGCGAACCCGTGATAGCCGCCGCCGAATACCACGTAGTAGCCGGCGACGGCGCCCTTGGCGTCGATGCTGTTCGCAAAGGTGCCGCCGGTCCCGTCCGGCGCATCGAAACTCGTGATGGTGCCGTCGGCGGTGCGCACGAAGCCATGAAACTTGTCGCTCGAATCCGCGTAGCAGCCGGCCACCGCGCCTTTGTCGTTGATGCCGTTCGCGGCGGTATAAACCGAACCCTGCGGATCGAAGCTCGTGATGGTGCCGTCGGCCGCCCGCACGAAGCCGTGATAGACTTCACTGCTGTCGAGATAGTACCCGGCAATCATGCCAGCTTTGTTAATGCCGAACGGATAGCTCGCGATCGAGCCCGCGGGATCGAAGCTCGTGATCGTGCCGTCCTTCGCCCGCACAAAGCCGTGCCACACCTGGCTGGTATCCTGCCAGCTTCCGGTGACCGCCCCCTTGTCGTTGATGGCGGCCACGGTCGTCGCGCCCGTATCGTAGAACGTGGTAATCGTGCCGTCGGCCGCGCGCACGAAACTCTGATAAAAGCTCGTGCCCTGGAAATAACCGGCGATCGCGCCCTTGTCGTTGATGCTGTCCGGCTGGGTCTCGGTGCCGCCCGAAACATCGAAGCTCGTGATCGTGCCGTCGGCCGCGCGCAGGAAACCGTGCGCGTTGCTTTGGCTGTCGAGATACCAGCCCGTGATCGTGCCCGGATCGTTGACGGCGTCGGCGTAGGTTTCCGTGGCTCCCGAAACATCGAAGACCGTGATCTTCGCGGCCATGGCCGGAGCGGCTGCGGAAAATGCGAGCGCCGCGGTCAATGCGGCGACGCCCGAAATACGCATGTCACGCATTTGTGTTGTTCCCTCTTTGCGTTTCGCGACCGCCACGGATGACCGGGACGTCCAATGATGCTTACGATACGTTTTCCCGGCTGGCCGCCTTAGCCCGCACCGGCAGTTTCCAGTCCGGCCGGATGAAGTGACAGGTGTAGCCATTCGGGTAGCGCTCGAGATAATCCTGATGCTCGGGCTCGGCCTGCCAGAAGGGACCCGCCGGCGCAATTTCGGTCACGGCCTTTCCCGGCCACAGGCCGGACGCATTGACGTCTTCGATGGCGTCTTCGGCAATGCGCTTCTGTTCCTCGTTGGTATGAAAGATCGCGGAGCGATAGCTTGTTCCCGTGTCATTGCCCTGGCGATTGCGCGTCGTGGGATCGTGGACCTGGAAGAAAAATTCCAGAATCCGGCGGTAGGTAATCCTGGACGGATCGAAGACGATCTCGATCGCCTCGGCATGTGTGCCGTGATTGCGATAGGTTGCATTGGGCACATCGCCGCCCGCGTAGCCGACACGGGTCGAGATCACGCCATCAAGACGCCGGATAAGGTCCTGCATGCCCCAGAAGCAGCCGCCAGCCAGCACGGCAATTTCGCTTGTCATCGGATGTCCTCCATTGTGACGATATCGCATTCATTTTGAGTCTGCCACGTGCAATGGCAAGTCTTGCCGTTATCCGCGCGCCAGGCTCCACGATTTTCTGCCGAACGAGCCTGCCACGGCCCAGGCCGCGCCCGAGATCGCGGCCGACGTCACGATCTCGCTCCAGTTGGCGCGGGTCATGGGCGCGGCCACCATGACCGGCACCCAGACGATGAGCGTGAAGAGGCTCACCATGACGGCCTCCAGCGTCGCCGCGAGGCGCGGCAGCACCAGGATGAGGATGGCGATGCCGGCCGCGAAGTGAGCCGCGCCCGTGAGATAGGAAAGCGGCACGTGAAACGGAATCCAGGACGGGATGAGGGGCGCCGTCATATTCAGATAGAAGAAATGCGAAAGCCCGAACGGCAGCAGCGCCAGCGCGAAAAGAATTTGCCCCGCGCGGATGCCACCGAAGCGCGATGTCCGATCGGGCGCCAGCATCGCAAATATCGTCCAGGCGCCCGCAATCTGGGCCAGCGCTTCGCCGGCCTCCTCATAATGACCTTCGACCAGCGGCTCCGCCACGACGAAGCGCATCAGGAAGAGGAACCTGACCAGCAGCAGGGCCGCGAGCAGGAGCGCGGAGGGTCCCGCCGCGCGCGGAACGAGAAGCGCGACGCCGCCCGCCAGAAGCAGCACGCCGATGACGGTTGCCGGCACGTCGCGCCACGCAATGATCTTCGGGATCCAAGTCAGCGCGAAATCGTGGAAGCCGAGAAACAGCGCGCCCAGAATAGCGAAGGCAATCCCGAAGACTATCCGGCCCAGATCCGTCATGTGCATCTCCCCGCTCGCGCGGCGAGTGTCCCCCGGCGCGTCGCGCAAGGACAATCAACTTCTGTTGAGGACGGGGCCTTGCCGCGGCTGAGGAATCAAATCGGCCGCGCAGGCTCACGTGCCGCTGGTTTGGAGCGGATTCCGCTCATATTGAAACGTCGCGTCCCCCTCCGCCTTGCTGCGCTCGGCACCCCCACGATGGGGAGGAAAGAAAACGCGGCCTCTTTTGTTTTCCTCCCCCAGTGGGGGGAGGTCCGGCCGAAGGCCGGGGAGGGGGAAGTCCTCTAAACGACTCAACCCAAGCGGACGTACTCGAATGTTGGTGGGTCGCTCCGGATTATCATTTTGTGCGGAAGGAAAAGCCTCTTCACCCGCCTTCGGACAGGAAGTACCGTCAGTGCCGCGACGCCCTGATCTGCCGGTCGAGCGCATTCAGCGCATCCAGATAGATCTCGGAGAATGTCGGGAAAGGCTGGATCGTGTCGATGAGCACGGCCAGCGGCACGCGGGCGCGGATGGCGAGGGTGGCCTGTTGCAGCCACTCGCCGGCCTCGGGGCCGAGCGCATAGGCGCCGGTCAGCCGCTCGCCGTCGCTGAGCAGGGCCATGAACCCGTTCGCCTGGGCGTAGTCGCGCGCGTAGGCGGCGGTCTTCGCCACATTGGAGAGGCGCGCGGTCGCGTTGAATTTTGCCTCGGCCGCGCCCACCGATGCGGCCTGCGGATCGGTGAAGGTCACGCGCGGCATGGCTTCGTAATTGGCCTCGTGCGGCTCGCCCAGGATGTTCGCGGCGACGATGCGGCCCTGATATTTGCCGGCGTGGGTGAACTGCCAGATGCCGGTGACATCGCCGATCGCCCACAGCCGCTCGCCGGCACGCATATGCGTATCGACCGATATCCCGTGGCTGTCGAATTTCACGCCGGCCGTCTCAAGCCCGAGGTCCTCGACGCGCGGATGCCGGCCGGTGGCGACGAGCAGCCGGTCGCCGCTCAGCGTGCGGCCGTCGTCGAGTTCGAGGAAATAGTTCTTGCCGTCGTGCCGTGCGGCGGTGGCGCGCACGCCCAGCGCGAGTTCGATGCCGTCGCGGCGCAACACCTCGCCGAGCGCTTCGCCCAGCGGCCGCGGTTCGCGCGGGATGACGTGGTCCGCACCCTCGACCAGCGCCACCTCGCCACCGAGACGGCGGACGGCCTGCGCCATCTCCACGCCCACCGGGCCGCCGCCGAGCACGAGCAGACGGCGCGGGATGGCCTTCATGCCCGTGACCTCGCGATTGGTCCAGATGCCTTCGAGGCCGCGCAGGCCCGGCACCGGCGGAATGATCGGCTCGGAACCCGTCGCCAGCACGACGTGTTCCGCCGTGTAGCGAACGCCATCGACCTCGACCACGCCCGTTCCGGCCAGCCGGCCGCGGCCGCGAATGAGCGCGATGCGGTGGTCGGCGAGCCAGCGCTGCTGGCCCGCGTCGGAGTAGTTCGAAACGATCTCGTCGCGCCAGGCGAGCGCCGCTGGAATGTCGATCTGTGCGTTACCCGCCGCCTCGTTCGCGCCGCGCGCGGCTTCTCCCGGGCGCAGCAATGTCTTGGAGGGAATGCACGCCCAGTAGGAACATTCCCCACCGACCCGCTCGCGCTCGACCAGCGCGACCTTCAGACCGCCATCCGCCAGCGCGCCCGCGCAATGCTCGCCCGGCGCGCCGCCGCCGATAATGATGACGTCGTAATCGGTGCTCATGACGTACCCACCCGACGGCCACGAAATTCAGTCATTGCAAATACAAGGTAAGGTTCACGCGGAGCCGCGGAGCCGCAGAGGAAATTCACCACCGAGGCACCAAGAGCACCAAGGTTTGCCGCGCGCGGCCCGCTGCGCCGCGCGCGCAGCGCGGCGAGAGCGCGCAATTTCCTGCTTGGTGCCCTTTGTGTCTTGGTGGTGAATTTCCTCTGCGGCTCCGCGCCTCCGCGTGCCAATTCTTTTCCCGAAGCATCTGACCATGCCTGCCGAATACCCACCGCTCAGCTGCGACGGCGCGGATCGTCGGCGGCATCGACATACTCAAGGCCGAGTGGGCCGATCGCGCTCACCTGCGTGATGTACTCGCCGGACCTGGCCCAGTGGAAATGCGGCTGGCCGCCGGGAAGAACGACCACGCTTCCGGGCGCGAACGCCGACAGGCGCGTCTCGTCGAAACGCTCGCCAAGCCCGATATAGAACACGCCCGAGATCACGGTGTAGATGCGGTCTTCCGGATGTTTGTGCGGCATCAGCTTCGTGCCCATCGGCACCTTGACGCGGATCACATAAGGCCCCGGCTCCCGCGGATCGCCGACGAGGACGGCCAGCCGCGCTTCCGGCGGGAAGGCGGGGAAGGGCTTCCATTCCACGTCTTCCGAACGGATCGCATGGAATTTGTCTTCGTCGCGAAAATGAGTGTTGGACATCCGGATCCCCTCAAGGCCCGCTATTATGCGCAGGCTGACGTTCCGGCGGCAACGCCGCCCACTTACCCGTGTGCGCCGGCGCCGCGGGCGGCATTCTGTCAGCTGCCACTGCGGCGCAAATTTGCTCCGCCCGGAGTGCCGCCTCCGCGAAATCTTCTCCGCTTCCCTGAGATTCTCCCTGAACTAGGGAAAACGGATCCGCTTCGTTTCGATCCGGCGCCGGCTCGTGCTTCCTCGCGCACTCCGCATCGAGCAGCGACAGAACCAGCCGCTGCGTCGCCACGCGACCCGCGCCTTCGCGGGGGCAGGCTCCTGCCTCACGGCTGGCGTTGGCATATATTTTTTCATGAACACGACAAGAACCTTCAGCCCGAATGTCGCGCACCCGGTTTTTCTCCCCCAGCATGGGGGAGGTGGTTTGCGAAGCGCAGCGGAGCAAACCGGAGGGGGGAGTCAACGCGCGCATCGCGCGCCTCGCCCCTCCGCCTCCCCCGGACTTGATCCGGGGTCGGCACCCCACGATGGGGGAGGAAAAGTGGGCGCGCGCCCGCGCGTTTCCGTAAACATGAAAAGATATGTGCCAACGCTAGCCCTCACGGGGAGGGTGGGCCGGTGCGGCGGATTTGACGACCCTTTGCCCCGGGTCTTGAATGGCCGTGCGGGATTTCCGGGGGTGACGGCACGTGGTGGCGACAGTCCTGCGCGAGCTGCAGCGGCGCAATGTCATCCGTGCGGCCATCCTTTATGTGACGGGCGTATGGGCGCTGGCTCAGGGCATCGTTGCGCTCGGACCGTCGCTTGGCACACCGGAAGGCGCGACCCGCTGGTTTCTGGTCGCTGCGGCAATAGGCTTTCCGTTCTGGGTCGCGTTCGCCTGGTTCTATGAGTTCACGCCTGAGGGCATCAGGCGCGAGAGCGAGGTCGATACCGACAAATCCATCCTGAAAGCCACCGGCCGCAGGCTCGATTTCTGGATCATCGGTGTGCTCGCCGTCGCGGTCGTGCTGCTGCTGACGGACCGCTTCGTTCGACACGACCAGCCTGCATCGTCGGCGCCGCCTGTCATCGCGGAAAAATCCGTCGCCGTGCTGCCGCTGGTGAACGAGAGCGGCGATGCCAATGCGCTCTATTTCTCCGACGGTCTGTCGGAAGCCTTCATCGATGCGCTGTCGCAATTCCCCGGACTCAAGGTCATCGCGCGCGCCTCGTCCTTTCATTTCCGCAACAGCAAGGAGCCGGTGAGCATTATCGGCGAAAAGCTCGGCGTTGCACATCTGCTTGAGGGCAGCGTGCAGCGTGCAGGCGATGCCGTGCGCATCAGCGCCGAACTCATCGCGGTGAAGGACGGCACGGCGATCTGGTCGCAACATTACGACCGGCCCTACAAAGATCTGTTCAAGCTCCAGGACGACATCACCAGCGCCGTCGCCAAATCACTGAAGGCGATACTGCTTGGCGGCAGCAATGCCCCGCCGCCGCAAAGCGACCGCCCGCCCAGCGGCAATCTTGCTGCCTACAACGCTTACCTGGAGGGCAGTTTCTATTCGCATCGCACAACGCCCGATGATCAGCGCAAGGCCGTCGCGGCTTTCAAGAGTGCTGTCAAGCTCGACCCCGGTTATGCCGCCGCCTGGGCAAGACTCAGCACTGCGGAAATCAATGTGGCTGCGGATTCGGGTTCTTCCACCGGGCTGACGCAGATTCTGCCGCAAGCGCGCGAGCAGGCCGAAAAGGCGGTGGCTTTGGCGCCGGACCTCGCATTGGCGCACGACACCCTTGGCAATGTGCTTCTCGATGAATCCAATTGGTCCGCCGCAGAGGCGCAGTTTCGCCGCGCCCTGGAATTGGCGCCCGCCTTCGCCTCCGCGAAACTGAGTTTGGCCAACATGGCTGCGAGCCTCGGCCGGCCGGACGAAGCTGTCCCGCTCTTGCAGCAGGCTTTGAAGCTCGATCCGCTGCGATCCGGTTTCTACTTGGACCTTGCCCTCGATCTGTTGCCGCTGGGCCGCCTCGACGAGGCCGAAACGGCAATCCGCAATGCCATCGCACTACTGCCCGACGGCACCAACTTTTACGCGACCCTGTCGCAGATCGAAATCCTGCGCGGAAATGCCAGGGCAGCGTTGGCGGATGCCCAACGCGAACCGGCCGGACTGTACCACGACATTGCCGTTACACAGGCGCTGCAGATCGGCACCGACCGCGCCGCTGCCGATGCGGCACTGAAAAACTTCATCGCCAAATACAGCCAGGATGGGCCGTTTCAGATCGCCGAAACCTATGCGCTGCGCAAGGAGGCGGACAATGTATTCAAATGGCTGGAGCACGCGCGCGCGGCGAACGACCCGGGGCTCCAGGGCTTGCTCTTCGATCCGTTTATCCTGCCCTACCGGCACGATCCGCGCTTCGCGAAACTGTGCGAAGAACTGAACCTGCCGCCGCCGAAAGGACCACCCTCCCCCTGAGGGAGGGTGGAATCCTTCCACCAAATAGTGGCAAACACATTCCATCAGGCAGTCAGCGAGCCTTAACCGGCGCGTCGGCGCTCCAGAGCAGGCCGCCAAGGATCACGGCGATGGCGAAGAGTGCCGGGACGTCGCCCATCAGATGCCCCATGTGAGTCATGCCGCCTGTCGTGCCGAAGGACTGCTGCGCCATGATTGCGCCATGCACGAGGCTGGACACCACGGTGAACCAGATCAGGCTGCGATTGGCGAGCGGATCGCGCGCGGCGAGGATGAGGAAAATGCCCAGCACCGCGTAAACGCCGACGATCATCATGTAGTAGTCGTTCGAATAGGGCGCACCTTCATGCCAGGCCCAGCCCGAGGGCCACACGATGGCGAGCGGATAGGTCAGCAGAAAGGCAATGCCGAAAACAACAAGCCCAATTTTGAGAAGCGACAATGCATTCATGGCGTACCCCCTGGTTGACGACAACGAAAAGCCCGCTCCAACGCAGCGGTTGGCGAGTCTGCCCGGAATATCGACGGACATTCCCCGGATGACTCTGTGCCCGAGCGGACCATAGAGCAATTCTGGGCGTCTTTGAAGCCCGGGCAGGGCGTCGACGGTGCGGTGAGCGGCCAAGCGGCGACAGGAAGGTGGCCGGGGGTTGGTTTGGCCAGGTCGCGACGGCCATTCCGGGGTGCAACCAGTAAGGGTAACATGATACGCATTGCGCATCATGGTTGCGGCTTGCGTATCCTGTCGTCGGAACTTGACACCACCGGCGAGCGAGGCAAATGGCTCAGGCAGGCCGTCACCGGCTTCTTCAACTACCACACGATACCGACCAACAGTTGGACCATCGTGGCGTTCCGACACCATGTTGCCAATCCCAGCCAGCGCACATTCATCCGGCGCAGCCAGAAAGATGGCTCGACATGGCAGACGATGATGCAACTGGCCGACGACTGGCTCCCAAAACCCCGCGTCCTTCATCCCTGGCCCTATCAGCGATTTATCGTCAGACATCCAGGGTGGGAGCCGTATGCGGGAAAGCCGCACATACGTATCTATGCGGGGGGCGTAGAAATACGCGTCCCTACCACAATACCGGCAGGTCGAGAAACGCAGATGGCAGATTTTCAGGCGAAAACTTGGCGGAGCAGCGATGGAAGGGAACCTCCATCGCCCTTACCTTCTAGGCAGTCTTTCCGACACAAATCAGAAGTGATCAACGTCAACGATTGCCTGCGCAAACGCGTGCGGGGCTTCCTGAGGCATGTTGTATCCGATGCCGCCGGTGATGAGGCGTTGATCATAGCGAGGCCGCATGGCCAACCTGCTTTCAAATATTCAATGACAGAGCGAGCAAACGCCGCCGGAGCTTTCTGCAGCGACTTGAATGGCGCCAGGGAGCCCGCTCACCTTATGGTTAAGCTACTCTGGGACGAACACCAAGGCAAGCGTTGGTTTGATCCCACGTTGCGGGGGGCGGCAAAGGTCCGGGCACACTAAAGATTTCGGCGACGGGATACGCAAATCTCTCTTCTTGTCGCGTATGGTCGAATTGCGAGGGATCGAAACAAATCCCTGCACGAACGGGACACATCCAGAAGGACCATGACGGCAGGCTGGCGGATGAACGCACATGGCCCGATTCGCCCGCATCGTCATCAAGGATTATCCCCACCATGAGACGGCGCGCGGAAACCTGCCTGCGCGAAGCTGAAGCTTCGCTTCGGCGAACACCGGCCGTCCGCTCGCCGCAGAGGATTTCGTGCGCGATCTCGAAATAAGGCTGTGCCGTCCCATCTCCCGTCGCGGTTCCGGCCGCAAGCCGAAGCCACATGAGCATCCAACGCTGCTTTAATGCATATCCTGTCGCCGGAGTCTGTCGCCGGATTCTTGATGACGATGCGGGCGAATCGGGCCATGTGCCGAGGTCGAAGGGGGCAGATGCTCGCTTAGTGTTGGGCTCTTTTGTACCGAGACCAAATAACTTCAGGCACAAATGACAGCAAAGCCAGCACGAGCACTATGCTGATGGCGTTGTTAAGACGACCATGCAGCAGTTGGGCTGCAAACAACGCGGTCGCAACAGCGCCAAACAGGAATACCGGCCCCGAAATATAGCAATGCAGACGGTGACAGCGACGCGCATTTAATACACAGCCCGTTCCCATCCACACCAGTAATGCAGTCCACACAAGGGCGGCGGTGCGCGGCGGCACCGCAAGAAAATTCATCGAGAACCCCAGACCCAGCGGCAGGCACCACCACAGAAATGCGGTGAGAGGCTGCCGAAGCCAGTCGTTGGTTGCGGCGTTCATGTGCGACAACAATCGGAAATCCCGCCGCCCGCGCGCCCGATCTGAATGGGCGGACACGGCACCGAGCCATAAGAACAGAACACACAGCAGTCACCGGGCTTGGGCCGCAGTAGCAATCCGCAGCCGGCGCATTCGTAGAAGTAGATGCAGGCGTCGCTCGGCATCGTTTCGGTATGCCGTGCGCCGCATTTCGGGCAGGTCAATTCGCAACCAAGGAACGGCGCGATAGTTCCGGTGGTCACTGGGCGGGTGCCTTTGCTTCGATAATGGCATCGACCTTGGCGGCGAATACCTTGCTATCCAGGAACGGGAACTTGGGGTTGCCTTGCAGACCCTCCAGTTGATGCATCAGGAATGCGGGCTGTGGCGGATTCGCGCCGGTCCACACGGCATCGGGCGGATAGATCATCCATGTATCCCATGCATAAATCCAACGCGATCCGTTCCGGTAACCCAATGCGTGCGACATTTGCCGCCCGAAATCGCCGCTGGGATTCCAATAGTGCTTCGCGAGCGTGCTGTGCAGCAAGTCGGCCGCTGCTGGTATATTCGCGTCCTTGCCGCCGATCACGGGTTCATACACCACGTAGACCTTGACGCGCGCCCCTTTGGGCAATTTCGCCAGCACGTCATCGCCCATATCTGCCAGCCCGCGCAGACAGTCCGGACAAATCGGGTCCACGAGAAACATAAGTCGCACATATCCGCGATCCCGATTGAAATCGTCCCGCAGGAGCTGGTCCGTTCCATTGAGCACCGCGAAGCGAACGGATGTGTCGGCATGCGTGCTGTTGCCAGGGCCGCAACCGGTCGCAGAGAAAAGGCTAAAGGCGAACGCGAGCGCAGCGACAGCCTTGGACAACATCCGCATCCTCATTGTAAATGGCCTATCGCGAATGACGCCAAGTCTGTTCCGATCACGATCACCGCCGTCGCCCAAACCAACCAGCGCAATCGCCTTTGCTCGGCAACATTGCAGGCGGCAGCCGTTCGGCGGCGGTAGACAAACCAGAATCCGGCACCGAGAAGCGCAAGCGTGGCCGCCACAACAAAGGGCTGCATGAACGCCATCCGCGCCAGCAGCACGGCGCCGGATATTCCCAGCACCGTAACGGCCCACGGAGCCACGCAACACGCCCCGAATGCGAGCGCCAAGGCGCTTAAACCCAAGGCTCCGCCGGTCGCGCCCAAAACTTGCGGCTTTTCGTTCATGCCTGCCTTGCCCTGCTGTGTATTGGTGTCTAGCCTGACCCTGGACCCTGTAGCGGCTACAGACTCAAGGGATTTCTCGCATGGCCAAAGCCGATCCAACGACGGAGTTTTCCATCGGCACGCTGGCGCAGGAGAGCGCGGTCAACATCGAGACGATCCGCTATTACGAGCGCATCGGCGTGATGCCCCGCGTCGCGCGCAGTGCGGGTGGATATCGTCAATACACGGCAGACCACTTGAAGCGGCTTACGTTCATCCGCCGCGGGCGGGAGCTGGGCTTCCGCCTGGAAGAGTTGCGCAACTTGCTCCACCTCGTGGACGGACACAGCTACACCTGCGCGCAGGTGCGCGCGCTGACGCTGGAGCACGTCGCCGACATTCGGCAGAAGATCGCGGACCTTAGAGTGCTCGAACGTGCGATGACTTCCATCGCCGCCAAGTGCAGTGGCAACGAGGTGCCGGATTGCCCGATCATCGATGCGCTGTTTCGCGCTCATCTCACTCCTCAGCGAACGGACAACCAAAATCAGCGAACCGGACACCCTGGCCGTCAGAAATCTGGTTCAACTTATTTTCCGAGAGTTGGAGGGGGAAATCTGGCTGAATTCATTGCCAGACCCGCCGTTGCCGCCGATGCTCCTGCGGTAGCCGAGATCTACACGCAGGGAATTGAAGATCGCATTGCGACATTCGAAACCGACCCACGAACGGCAGCCGACATAGAACCCTGGTTCGGGACTGCAAACGCCTTCGTGACGGTTATCGACCGCGCAAATGAAATTGTAGGTTACGCCGTCGCGCACCCTTATGCAGATCGTCGCTGCTATCGCGGGATCGCCGAGTTTTCGGTGTATGTGCGGCGCTCACACAGGGGGCGAGGTGTGGGGCGCGTTGCCATGGAAGCCCTGATCGCGGCGTCGAAGGACGCCAGGCTTTGGAAGCTGTTGTCTCGTGTATTTCCGGAGAACCGAGCCAGCCTGAGCTTGTTGGAGCGAATGGGCTTCGCGCGGATTGGCGTCCACATGAAGCACGGCAAACTCGATGGCGCCTGGAAAGATGTCGTCGTTGTTGAACGGCTGATCCCCGAAAACATCGATTAGCCGGAGTTGTGCGAGGGAGATTCCACAGTGCCAAACAGATAGGTCACGAACGGCGCGGCCACGACTGCGCCCTGTAGTTGCCGACAAACGAATCCTCGGCATCGATGACGGCGCGATGCCCGCAAGGCTGTCGGCAAGCGATCGCGCAAGCGTCACCGCTGGATTTGCGAACGATGTGGACGCCGTGAACCGGTAAGCGGCGGCAATGTAGAGACCAACCAAAGCGGGCCTGCGACCGATCCGGGGGCATACCCGCTGAGTTATACTCGGGCCTCAAGGCTGCGCAATCTGCCGCCGCAGATCGGCGATGTCCTTTGGTCCAATCTTCGACCCCTTCGCCCCAAACCTCGCTGTCACATAATTCGCCACCGCGGCGATTTCGGTGTCGCTGAAGGCGGCGCCGAACGCCGGCATGGACAAGACTCCTGCGGGTGTCTTGCGATGGGTCCCCGAGATCACGATCTGCGCCACGTTGACGGCGCTGGGATCGTTGACGGCGCGCGCGCCGGTCAGCGTCGCAAAGGGCGAGAGCGGACTCTGGCCTGTCCAGCCGTGGCAGGCGGCGCAGGCGCCTTCGAAGACGTGCCGGCCGAACGCGTCCGCCATCGCGCCGCCCTGCCTGGGCGAGGCGGGCGCGGGCGGGGCGAGCGTGGCGGGCAGATCGGGCGATGAGAGCGCGGGCACGCTGCGCAGATAGGTGACGATGGCGCGCAGATCGCCCGGCGTCATGGCGGCCAAGCCGTTGTCGACCGCTTCGCCCATCTGGCCGCTCGCGGTGCCGTGCCCGGTAGCGTGGCCCTGTGCGAGATAGGCGAGCAGATCCGCATCGCTCCAGGCGCCGATTCCGGTGTCGCGGTCGCCGGTGACGTTCCAGGCGCGCCAGCCGCCGGTCAGGGCGCCGGCAAATTTGTTGCGGTTGTCGAGCGCGAAAGCGAGGTTGCGCGGGGTGTGGCATTCGCCGCAATGGGCGAGCGCCTCGGCGAGATAGGCGCCGCGGTTCCAGGCGGGGCCGCGGCCTGCATCCGGCTGGAAACGCGTGTCCGGATTGAACACCCACGACCACAGCGCGATCAGCGGGCGCTGATTGAACGGGAAGGCCAGCGCATCCGCGCGATGCGGTGCGTGCACGGGCCTCAGGCTGAACAGATAGGCCTTGATCGCCAGCGCGTCGGCGTCGGTCATGTAAGTATAAGAGGCGAACGGCATGGCCGGATAAAGCGGCCGGCCGTCGCGGCGGATGCCGCGATGCACGGCGTTGAGGAAATCCGCGTCGCTGTAATAGCCGATGCCGGTCTCTCTGTCCGGCGTGATATTGGTCGAATAAAGCGTGCCGAAGGGCAGGGTGAAGGCGAAGCCGCCCGCGAATTCGCGGCCGCCTTTGGCGGTGTGGCACTCGACGCAATCGGCGGCGTGCGCGAGATATTCGCCGCGCTTGACGAGGCTCTGATTCGCCAGCGAGGCGGGAACACCGGTGGGATTGCCGGCGTGATAATCGGCGAGCGCGATTTTATGGCCGCCCGCGAAATCCATCGGGCCTGGGCCGGAAACGATCCAGACGAAGAGGCCGAGCCCTGCAACGACAAGGATCGCGAGGACGGCGAGAATGATGCGGAAGAAACTCATGGCTGTTTCCTCCCTGCCAGAACGTCGCGATCGACGGGCATGCGCCGCAGTGGAATGCCGGTCGCCGCATAGATGGCGTTGCGGATCGCGGGCGTCGAAGTGGTCGCGCCGGTTTCGCCGATGCCGCCGGGCGGTTCGCGGCTTTTGATCAGTTGCACGTCGATCGCCGGCGCCTCGTCGATGCGCAGCATGCGATAGTTGTTGAAATTCGATTGCTCGACGCGGCCGTGTTTGATCGTGATCTCGCCATAAAGCGCGGCTGTTGCGCCGAAGATCATGCCGCCCTGCAATTGCGCGACGATGGTGTCGGGATTGACGGCGATGCCGGTATCGACAGCGGTGGTGAGACGATGCAGCTTCACGTCGCCGCCTTCGTCCACCTCCACATGCGCAACGGTGGCAATGAAGCTCGCAAAGGAAATCTGCACCGAGACGCCGCGGCCCTGGCGCGCGGGCAGGGGCGTTCCCCAGCCCGATTTCTCCACCGCCAGATCGAGCGCGGCCATCAGGCGCGGCACCTTCGTCAGCATGGAACGGCGGAATTCGACCGGGTCCTTTCCGGCTTTCCGCGCCAGCTCGTCGATGAAGCTTTCGATCGCGAAGACATTGTTGTTGGGACCGACGCCGCGCCAGAAGCCGGTCGGCACCGCCGGCGGCTCGCAGCGCACCTGTTCCACGACGAGATTGGGAATCGCGTAGGGCACGTCGATGGCGCTGTCCACCTCGTCGAAATCGATGCCGTGATTGGCCTTGAAGGCGGGCGGCAGCCAGCGCGCCACCACCGAAGAACCGGTGATGCGGTGATGCCAGCCGTCGATCTTTCCATCCTTCAGCGTGGCCGTCAGCCGGTCGTAATAGAGCGGTCGATAGAGATCGTGCTGGATGTCCTCCTCGCGGGTCCAGACGAATTTCACCGGCCCGTCGACATGCTTCGCGACGCGCACGGCCTTCACCACCATGTCGGGCTCGAGCCTGCGGCCGAAGCCGCCGCCGATGTAGTGATTATGGACGATGACCTTGTCGACCGGCAGGCCGGCGGTGGCCGCCGCCGTCGATTGCACGCGCGCCATGATCTGCGTGCCGATCCAGATCTCGCAGGAATTGTTTGTGAGATGCACCGTGCAATTCATCGGCTCCATCGTCGCATGCGCGAGGAAGGGCATTTCATAATGCGCTTCGAACCGGTCGCCCCGCGCCAGCGCCTTGGCCGCATCGCCGATCTTCTTCGCGACGAGGCCGTTCTGCTCGCTCGCCTTGTGGATGTCGGCGCGGATCAGCGCGGTATCGACGTGACCGTTCGGTCCGGGATCCCATTCGATGTCGAGCGCATCGAGCCCGCTTTTGGCCGCCCACATGTGATCGCCGATCACGGCGACGAGATCGTCGAGCGCGACGACCTGCTGCACGCCGGGGAGCTTTTTTGCAGCGGTGTCGTCGATGCGCGCGAGCCTGCCGCCGAAATGCGGGCAGGCGGCGAGTGTTGCGAATTTCATCCCCGGCAGCACCACGTCGATGCCATAGATCGTCTTGCCGTCGGATTTGTCTGGCGTGTCGAGGCGTTTCATCGGCCTGCCGATGAAGCGGAAATCCTTCGGCTGTTTCAGCGGCGGATTGGCGGGCGGCGTGCCGTTGGCGCTCGCCGCTAATTCGCCATAGGAAAGCGAGCGGTTGCTCGCTTTGTGAAACACCCTGCCGCTGTCCGTGGTGCAGCTGTCGGGGAATACGTTCCATTGTTTGGCCGCGGCGGCGACAAGCAGCGCGCGCGCTTGGGCCGCCGCCTTCCTGAGCGGCAGCCAGAAGGCGCGCACGGAATTGGAGTTGCCCGTCGCCTGCACGGTGAGCACCGGATTGGCGTAGAGCTTCTCGTTCGCGGGTGCGTGTTCCAGCGCGATGGCGTTCCAGTCGGCGTCCAGTTCTTCGGCGAGGATCATGGGAATCGAGGTGTAGACGCCCTGGCCCATCTCGACCTGCGGCATGACGAGCGTGGTCCTGCCGGCAGGGTCGATGCGGATGAAGGCATTGGGCGCGAACGCCCCCGGCTCGGGCGGCACACCCTCGATGTCGTTCACCGCTGCGGCGCCGGCGGCCGGCATATGAAAGGCCAGAACGAAACCGCCTGCGAGACCGGTGGCGAGGATCGCGCGGCGCGACGGCGCAAACTGTGCCGCCGCGCTCATGTGCGTTCTCCCGGCGCGGTTTGCGATTTCGCGGCGCGCTTGATCGCTTCGCGGATGCGCACATAGGTGCCGCAACGGCAGATATTGCCCGACATTGCCGCGTCGATGTCGCTGTCGTCTGGATCGGGCGTCGCAGCCAGCAGTGCAGCCGCCGACATGATCTGGCCGGACTGGCAATAGCCGCACTGGATCACTTCAACGTCGAGCCACGCCTTCTGCACTCTGGCGCCGGCCGGCGTGGCGCCGATGGCCTCGATGGTGGTGACGGCGCGGTTGCCGACGGCGCTTGCGGGCAGCAGGCAGGACCGCACCGGCTTGCCGTCGACATGCACCGTGCAGGCGCCACACAGAGCCACGCCGCAACCGAATTTGGTGCCCGTCAGCCCCAGCACATCGCGCAGCACCCAGAGCAAGGGCATATCGGCGGGAACATCGACGGACCTGGTTTCGCCGTTGATCTTCAGCTCCATGGGCATCGGTATCCCTCCCTGCGCCGGAGATGATTGTACAGCGTCTGGCGGGGCGCGTGTACCTGCTTATTCGGGTGGGGCCGAACGGCTCAGCCCTGGCCGCGCCAGCACGCCGGGCTTCGGCACCGATTTCGATGTTAGCGACAAAGGAGCGGCGCTCGCCGCTGCAGCACCTGGACAAGTAAGTAGCGTCTCGATGCAACACCCCCTCCGCCTCGCTGCGCTCGGCACCTCCCCCACGTTGGGGGAGGAAAAGTTGGTGCGCGACAGTCGGGCTGAAGGTTCTTGTCGTGTTCATGAAAAAATATGTGCCAACGCTAACCCACGTTGGGGGAGGAAAGAAAAGGCGCGCACCTTTGCTTTCCTCCCCCAACGTGGGTGAGGTCCGGCCCCCCGGGTCCGGCCGTAGGCCGGCCCGAGGATAAACTCCGGCCGGGGAGGGGGGAGCGGTGATTCCGTTCCGGCAGCAAAACGCCCCCAGCTTTGCACCCCGCCGTGCGCATGCGACACTGCGGATCAGGCGATCCGCGGGGGATCGCCAGGAAGGGGAGCAGACAATGCTGTCACGGAGCGCAATTCTGACAACGGGTTTGGTCGTGGGCGTAGCGGCGCTGCCGCTGGTGGCGCTGGCGGCGCATGGCAAGGTGGGGCTTTGGGAAGTTACCACCCATATGAGCATGCCGGGCATGGCGGCGCAGATTCCGCCCGAGGCGATGGCGCGCATGAAGGCGATGGGCATGCAGATGCCCGATGCGCAGACATTCACGTCGCAGCATTGCATGACCGCGGAGGAAGTGGCCGCCGACCGGCCGCCGCCGATGCGCAACGCCCAGGATTGCACGATGACGAATATGAGCCATGACGCGCATGGTTTCAGTGCCGACATGGCGTGCAAGGGCCACATGGAGGGTCAGGGCCACATCACCATGGCCTATGACGGCGACACGCATTATTCCGGGAGCTATAGTTTCAGCGGAACCGCCGGCGGCCGCCCGCAAAACATGACCACGTCCTTCGAAGGCAAATGGATTTCGCCCGATTGCGGAGTGGCGAAGTAAGGCCCGAAGACAGCGCCGCCCGCCTCGCAGAGATGCTGCGGGCGGCGCGCAATGCGGTCGTTTTCACGGGCGCGGGCATCTCGACCGAATCGGGCATTCCCGATTTCCGTTCGCCGGGCGGTATCTGGACACAGATGGCGCCCATCGATTTCGGGGATTTCGTCTCCTCGCCCGAGATGCGCAAAGAGGCCTGGCGGCGGCGCTTTGCGATGGAGGAGACGTTCGCCGGGGCGCGGCCGAATGTGGGGCACGCGGCCATTGCGGCGCTGGTGGCGCGCGGCACGGTGAGCCACGTCATCACCCAGAACATCGACAATCTGCATCAATTGTCCGGCGTTCCGGCCGACCGGGTGATCGAGCTGCACGGCAACACGCGCTACGCCAGATGTCTCGATTGCGGCGCGCGCGTCGAGCTCGAACCCATTCGTCTCCATTTCGAAGCCGAGGGCGAGCCGCCCGATTGCGCCGCCTGCGGCGGCCTCCTCAAGACCGCGACGATCTCCTTCGGCCAGGCGATGCCGGAGGCGGAGATGGAGCGTGCCGAACGGGCGGCCAGGGGCTGCGATTTTTTTCTGGTGCTCGGTTCCTCGCTCGTTGTGTACCCGGCTGCCGGCTTTCCGTTGCTGGCAAAGCGGAACGGCGCCAGGCTCGCGATCATCAACCGGGAGCCGACCGATCAGGACGGGATTGTCGATCTGGTCGTTCATGCCGAAATCGGGCCTGTGCTGTCGAAAGCTGTGGAGGCGTTGGCGAACGGTTTTTAACGCGGAGGACGCGGAGGAAGCGCGGGGGACGCGGGGTTTAACTTGCGCGCTTGGCGCGCCATATTTCCTCCGCGCCCGCCGCGCATCCTCTGCGACCTCCGCGTTAGGCCTTTTTTGCCTCCGCCCCCGCAATTCGGGTAGCAATGCGCCGCCCACCATCCCACCAGGAGATTGCCTTGCCCCGGTCCAACGAAGACGAGAAGTCCAACACGCCGCCGCAACCGGAGCCGCAGACCTCGCCGGTGGCGCAGGCTTTGTTCAAGGCGCGCACCGTGCTGATCTTCGGCGAGGTCGACATGAAGATGGCCGAGCGGGTGACCGCGCAGCTTCTGGCCTATGCGGCGGAAGGCGAAGGCGACATCCGCGTCGTCATCAACTCGCCCGGCGGCCATGTCGAATCCGGCGACACGATCCACGACATGATCCGCTTCGTGGGCCCGCGCGTGAAGATGATCGGCACCGGATGGGTGGCGAGCGCCGGCGCGCATATCTATATCGGGGCGCACCGCGAGAACCGCTTCGCGCTGCCCAACACGCGTTTTCTCCTCCACCAGCCGCTGGGCGGCGTCGCCGGCCCGGTGTCCGACATTTCCATCGAGGCGCAGGAAATCATGAAGATGCGCGAAAGGCTGAACCGAACCATCGCGCGCGAAACCGGCCAGACTTACGAGAAGGTGGTATCCGACACCGAACGGAATTTCTGGCTGTCCACGGAGCAGGCCAGGGATTACGGCCTGGTTTCGAAAATCGTCGCAAGGCTGAGCGAGGTGTGAGCGCGCACTGGTGGCGCGGCGCGACCATCTACCAAATCTATGTTCGCAGCTTCGCCGATGGAAATGGCGACGGTGTCGGTGATTTCGCCGGACTGATTTCGAGGCTGGATTACATCGCCTCGCTCGCGGTGGATGCGATCTGGCTCTCGCCCATCCATCCGTCGCCCAATCGCGACTGGGGCTATGACGTCTCGGACTACGAGTCCGTCAATCCGGAATATGGCAGCGAGGCCGATTTCGGCCGGCTGCTCGAAGAGGCGCATGCGCGGGGCTTGAGAGTACTTACCGATGAGGTGCTCGCGCATACGTCGGACGAGCACCCCTGGTTCCGCGCCAGTCTGGAAGGGGGCGAGAAGGCCGACTGGTATGTCTGGGCGCCGCCGCGCGAAGACGGAACGGCGCCAAACAACTGGCTCTCGGCCTTCGGCGGTCCGGCCTGGTCCTGGCATCCGGCGCGGCGGCAATATTATCACCACAAATTCCTGCGCCAGCAGCCCAAGCTCAACTGGTGGAATCCGCAGGTCCGCGAGGCGGCACAGGAGGTGCTCGACCGCTGGCTCGCACGCGGCGTCGATGGCTTTCGCCTCGATGTGGCGAACGCCTTTCTTCACGATCCGTCTCTTGCGGACAATGCGGCGGTGCCGGACGCCGAACGCAGCGCCTGGCATTGGGCGCACGCGCCCAATCTCCAGTTTCACTGTCACGACAGCAATCTCGAGGCCAATATCTCGGTGCTGAACGAGATCCGGCGGCGCGTCGAGCGCTATCCGGATCGCTTCGTGATGGGGGAATTCGCCGAGGAGCCCGAGCGCTGCGGCGGCTTTGCGCAACCCACGATCGGGCTACATTCGGGCTACAGTTTTCCCTTGCTGGAAGCGCACCGGCTCGATCCGTCTTTCATCCGCAGGCACTACGAAAACCTGGCGCGCCATCCCGATCATTGGCCCTCGGTCGCCTTCTCCAATCACGACGTGGTGCGCACGCTGACGCGTTTCGGAGGCAGGGACGCGCCGCCCGCGCTGGCGCGACTGATGCTGGCGCTTCTGTTCTCGCTGCGCGGGACCGTTCTTCTGTATCAGGGCGAGGAACTGGGCTTGCCGGAGGCCGAACTGCGCCGCGACCAGCTGAAGGATCCCGTCGGCGATCTCTACTATCCGCTCAGCCGCGGCCGCGACGGCTGCCGCACGCCCATGCCCTGGGATGCCGACGCGCCGAACTACGGCTTCGGCGCGGCCACGCCCTGGCTCCCGCCATCGCCGTCGCACCACGCACTGGCGGTCTCCGAGCAGGACATCGACGTGCATTCGACGCTCTCCTGTGCACGGCTGCTGATTGCCGCGCGGCAGCAAAGTCCGGCGCTGAGATTCGGGGACATCACATTTCTCGACGCAGCTCCGCCGGTGCTTGCCTTCCTGCGATCATACGAGAACGAGCGCGTGTTGTGTATCTTCAACATGAGCGCCGCGGAGGCCGTTTTCCGCGATCCGCTGATTGCTGCCGCGGCGCCGCTTTCCATCGGAAGCGGCGAGTCGCATGCCAGGGGCGGCGTCCTTACCGTATCTCCCTACGCGGCACGGCTTGCCCGCGTGTAATGGCGGCGGCACGGTGTTTGCGCTCAAGAAGGAGAAGTCCTGATCGCCGGGCTTCTCATGCGCCGGCGCTTTATGTCGCGCCGGCGCTTTGTGAAGGGCTCGGCGGCGGCCGGCGATGATGACGAAGAAGAAGAAGAAGAAACGCCGGATTGCGCGGGAGTGAAAAAGGGCGGCTGGCGTATGCCTTTGACCAGCGCGAACGGATTTGTACCACCCAGCCTGAGCGGCCGCTTCGATCTCGCCTGCACGCGCGGAAAGAACTTTGGTACGTCCGGATAGGCGTCCAGAACGTAGCCCAATTCCCCCTTCAGCGGGCCCAGCCAGCGTTCGTAATGGCGCCAATGCTCGACGGCCGAGTCGTAGAGCGGCTTCGCCACCTGGTCGGCGCTGATGGTCGAGACATGGCGCTTGCTTTCATGGAACCGCAGGCAGGATTCGCTGAACGGCAGGCCGAGATACTCGAGCAGGCGCCGTACCTCCCGCTCGAGATTGCCGACCAGCTGTTCATAGATGACGCGATGCACCTTGCCCGGCAACACGTCGTCGAACAGCGACATGATCTCGACGTAATTGGCATAGTGCCGTCCCACGTCGCGCAATTTCAGGCGCAACGGATGTCCCGACGGGAAATAGTGCTTGAAATAGGAAAAACAGCAACCGAGCGGGTGCCGCCGCGCATCTATGATCTTCGCGTGGGGCAATGCCAGGTGTATAAGCCCGACGTGTATGAAGTTTCCCGGAAGCTTGTCGGTAAAGAAGGGCGCATTCGGGCAAACTTGGTGTACGGCTGCCATGTACTCCCAGCCGACCGCGCGAAAGCGGGCAGCATCCATCCCTCCCAGCGTGAACGGATAAACCCCGTTCGGTTCGTCCGGAGGCTCGGGCAATAGTCGCTGCGCGATCTGCGGCAGGCAATCAAGCTCGCCAAGCGCCTGTATCGAGGGATGGCTCCCGAGGATCTGCTCCAGAAGCGTCGAACCCGAACGCGGCAATCCCACGATGAATATGGCGCCCCTTTCGAGGCATCCCGCGCCAGCGCGGGGGCGAAAGAATGCCGGCCTGAACAGGACTTCCGCGCGCGACAGATAGCCGGCACTGGATTCGATGCCGAATTCCCTGGCTTCGAACAGGATGTCATTGCACGATTGAAACTGCACGAATGCCTGTTCGTAGCGGCGGGACTCCTCCAGCCCCCGTCCAAGCACAAAATGGAGCTTTGCCCGCTCCTCGATGGCGAGATCAGGACGCGCCAGCTGCGCACGAATCAACGCGATCACTTCATCGTCGATGGGGCATGTTTTCGCATAGGCAAGTGCGAGATACGCATCCGCATGCCCGGGCAACAGTTTGATCGCCTGCTTGTACGCGGCAGCGGCCTTCGCGCTCCGGACACCATGGAGCAGCCGGGCGTATTCGAGCCATAATCCAGGCAGATGCGGACAGGATTCGATAAACGATTCAAATTCGGCGACGGCGCGGTCGAATTGCATGCTCCACATCAGCGCCAGGGCCTTCAGTGCCCGGTACAAGAGGTTGGACGGATCGGACTCCTGGAGCTTTTCCATGTGCGGCAGCGCGGCGCGGCATTCCCCGTGTGTAAGCAACATTGTGGCGAGGCGGAAACGCGCGGCGGCGTAGTCCGGAGCGAGGGCAACGCATTGCTCCAGAAGCGGCTTGAACTGCCTCCAGCGTTCGGAATTATGCAGAACGGCGTCCGCGAGCAGTTTCAGCGCGCGCACGTCGTTCGGACATTCCTCGAGAGCTGCACGCAGAACGGTCTCCGCGGCAGCGAATCCTTGTTTCCGTAGCAGCGTCTCGGCTTGCGCAAGGGCCGATTCGGTAGACGATTTCATCACCGAATCGGCGCGTGGCCGGAGTCCGCCGAATGGCAGGAGATCGCCCAGCTCATACCAGATATCGTTGTCCCGCCACGCTAAATCCACCGCCCGGTCAAGAGCAGCGATCGCCTTCTCGCGCTCGCAAAGGCGGGCCAGCGCGATACCAAGGGCACGCCAGGCTCTGGCCAGCTGCGGCTGTGATTTGACCAGGGGCTCCAGTATCGACCTGGCGGCCTCGTACCGGGCCCGTCTCAGCAGAACTTCGCCCAGCAGGCAGAGTGCCTGAGGCTCGTCGGGATGCGCCTCCAGCGCCTGCCGCGCGCGTGTTTCGGCTTTGACGGCGTCGGAATCCAGGAGAAGCTTCATTTCCTCCAGGGTTACGAATCCGAGCGGGGCATTCCTGTATCCCGCGGGTGCTGGTGTGAATGCACGGCAATTTGCGGAAATCGTCCATGGTTCGTCGAGCTTGAACGTGACGAATGGAATGTCCATGGAAAATCTCCGGACGGGGACCCGATGCGTGGCGGCGGCTTCGATATTCGAGCACGCGGGCCACGTCCATCACCGGCGGCGGTCGAGGCAACCGCTCCCGGCCGGCCGCGCTGTGCTGTTTCCCGTTTAAGGCGGCTCGGACGACAGACAGTAGCCGTCGCAATGCACCCAGCAGGTTTCGGTCACGTCGTGGGAGTCGCGGCGAAGCGAGCGCACATCGCCCGCACCATTCGGACGCGTGCGAAGCGCTTCGATAAACCGTTCGTTGGCAGTTTGGTCGCGCCCGCCTTCGAAATGAATGAATCCCGCGGGACCGAGGAAACGCGCGGCAAACGTGGCAGCACTGGCGCGCGA
The DNA here is from genome assembly GCA_036266955.1 of Rhizomicrobium sp. Classification (GTDB taxonomy): domain Bacteria; phylum Pseudomonadota; class Alphaproteobacteria; order Micropepsales; family Micropepsaceae; genus Rhizomicrobium. Next base: position 49,841 of record DATAWY010000098.1, on the reverse strand, counting down.
CACAAGCAGCATCGCGCCACTGCCGTGGTGCACGCCAGGCCGTCCCGCGGTCAGCGGAAACACCAGGCGCCCGTCCGGCGTCAAGCCGTCCAGCCAGGCGCCAAGGGGGTGAGTGAGACCGGCCGAGACGACGATCAGATCGTATGATTTTCCATCCAGCTTTGCGCCGTCTCCACAAACAGCCGTGACATTGCGCCAGGGCGACAACGCTGCTCTGGCGCGGTGGATGAGCGCGGTGTTGACGTCAACGGCAAAGACCGAACCGTCTTCGCCCACGGTTTCCGCAAGGATCGCGCTGTAATAGCCGGTGCCGCAGCCGATATGGAGAAGGCGCTCGCCGGGTCGGGGATCGACGTCATCGAATATCCGCGCCCACAGGCTCGGCTGGCCGTTGTTGATTTCTTTTTCCTCGTCCAGCGCGACGACCAGATCGTGATAGAGCACGCGCGGATCGTCGCCGGCGAATGTTTCATAGACGAAGGGGTTCGCGCCCATCTTCATCAGCCGCAGGCCGACGCGCCAGGGCGCAGGTCCGATAAACCTTTCGCGCGGCACCGTCGCGAAAGCGTCCATCACGGCGCGCGACCTGACGCCGGCGGCCACGCGCAGGTCCTCGGTGAACCACTTCCGGGCTTCTTCGACGGTGCTCATGTGCTTGTCTCATCAGAAGCGACGCTGCCACGCAAGGCGTCAAGCACAGCGTCGATGGGAAGAAGAACGCAACGATGTCGGCTGTCATATGCGATGGCACCCTGAAATGCACCATAGGCTTCAAAGGGGCGCGGGGGCGGCTGTCCTCCGGCGAGCATTGCAGCGACCTGGGCGCGCAGCTCGATTACGCGGGCGCGATCCACGCCTCGTAGCGCAGCACCGAGGACTGACGCCGACGCCTGCGCCAGCGCGCACGCCTTCGTGTCAAGGGCAATGTTCGTAATGCGCCCAGCGTGGATCGAAACGTCGACCGCTACCTGGTCGCCGCAGGCCGGGTTGAACGCGTGACCCGTCGCATCGGCATCGGCGAGCCTTCCCGCGCCATGTGCGTCGGCGGCGAGGCGCAACAAGTCCCTGCGGTAGAGGGGATCGCTCATCTGGCAAGAAAACCCGCAAGCCCGTCCGGCGTGTCGATATCGACGAGGGGGCCGTCATCGCCGGCTTCGACCTCGACCACCACGTCGTCGTTTTGCGCGACAATCTGCCGGGCACCTACGTCGCCGGTCAGCTCCATCAATTGCGGGAAGAAACGTCGGGCGAAAAGCACAGGATTTCCACGCCTGCCGGCGTGCGCGGCGACGCAGATTGCGCGGCCCCGTCCGGGATCGAACGCGTCAATCAACCGATCAATGAGACCGGACGTAACTGCAGGCATGTCGCCCAGCACGATGAGCGCGCCGCCGCACTCATCCATCATGTTCAGGCCCCCTATGCCGGCGGCGATGGATCTGCCCAACCCGTCGCGAAAGTCGCCATTGTAGACGGTGCCATTTACCAGACCCACCAACTGGCGGCCCACGTCTATGGCCTCATGGCCAGATACTGCCATGATGGGACGAGCCCGGCTTTCCGCCACTATGCGTACGACGCGCCGAATGAGTGGTTCGCCGTCGATTTCCTGTAGCAGCTTGTTCGATCCCATGCGGGTGGACATTCCCGCGGCGAGCACGATCGCAGCGACTCGCATGGGCAGGTCAGGCTGTCGCATGTTCGCGGGGCAGGGTGAGCCGCGCGCGCAGGCCCCGGTCGCCGCGGTTCTCCAGCGCAATCTGGCCGCCATGCCCTTCGGCGATCGCCTTGACCAGGGTGAGGCCCAATCCGCTGCCGCCGGTCTCCGCGCTGCGCGAGGCATCGAGGCGCACGAAGGGTTCGAACACGCGTGTGCGATCCCCATCGGGAATGCCCGGACCTTCGTCTTCGACGATGATGTCGTAGCGGTCCGGCGCGGCATCCAGGCAGACATCGGCGCGACGACCATAGGCGACCGCGTTCTGGATGAGATTGCGCACCGCGCGGCGGATTTCATTGGGGCGGCAGCAGAGCGGCGCCGCGGAGTGTGCCGACCATGAAACGGGTTCCCCCATCTCGTCCAGGTCGGTGCAGAGGCTTTCGACGAGCGCGGCCAGATCGATCTTGCGCGTTTTTTCCCCGCCCGCGCCGCGCGCCGACGACAGCACCGCCTCGGTCAGCTCCTGCAGTTCTTCGAGATTCTTCTGGATGCGCTCCTGCAGTTCTTCGTCCTTGATGAACTCGGAATTGATGCGCAGCGCGGTGATCGGCGTGCGCAGATCGTGGCCGACCGCGGACAGCAGCTGGCGCTGACTCTCCAGCGTGCGCGATACCTGGTCGGTCATGCGGTTGAAGGCGCGGGCCGCCCGTCGCACATCGTCCGGACCTTCTTCCGGAACGCGTGGGGCCTGACCACCATCGGCGGCCTCCGTTGCCGCGGCGGCGAGCTGGGAAAGCGGCCGCGCGACGCGGCGCGCGACGAAAGCAGCGGCTGCGGATGTCGTGAGAAGCGCGACGAGACCGGCGATGACCACCTGGAGCGGCCAAGGTTGCGGGGCGGGCCTTGAGAAGGCGGTGACCAGCTGTGTGCGCCGGACAACCGGCAAGGTCACCTCAACGATCGTCCCGCTTCTGGGGATATCCGGCGGTTGTCCGACGAGGGGCGGTAGTTGACCTTTAAGAAAGCTGACGCTGACGGGTTGTTTGGCGCGCTCGGGTGGCAGCATGGCCCGCACACGCGCCGCGTAACGCGCCTCCTCGTCGGTCATCGGCCGTATCACCGGCTTGCCGTACACAAGGCGAAAGCGCCAGGGGCCCGAACTCATCGCCTGGACGGCCGCCTCGCGTTCGCGCGCCGGTATGCCGCTCAGCAGCGTGGCGGCCGAGACGCCGCGATCCAGCAGCCGTTCCGTGACAGCGGCTTCGGTAAGCTGTTCCTGGGCGGTGACAAACCAGATGCCGACGGCAAAATTGGAGGCGATCACGGCCGTGGCCGCCACTACGACCAGTTGCGCGCCCAATGTGCGAGGCCACCAGTGCCGTGGCCAAACCGTCATCCGAACTCGGGTTCCACTGCGAACATGTATCCGCCGCCCCAGACGGTCTTGATATAGCGCGGATTCTTCGGGTCCGGTTCAATTTTTTTTCTGAGCCGGCTCACATGATTGTCGATGCTGCGGTCGAACAGGTCGGCGTCGCGTCCCTTGGTCAGGTCCAGCAGCTGGTTGCGGTTGAGCGCGATCTTCGGCCGGTCGATCAGCGCGCTCAGAAGGCGAAACTCGCCGCTCGACAGCGCCGTCGCCATCCCTTCCTTGTCGATGAGCTCCCGCTGCCCGGTATCGAGGGTCCATTCGCCGAAACGGATGCGCTCCGCCGCCGGCGGCTTCTGGCGGGGCGGCAGAGCCTGGGTGCGGCGGAGCACGGCGGCGATGCGGGCCACCAGTTCGCGCGGGCTGAACGGCTTGGGAATATAGTCGTCCGCGCCCATCTCAAGGCCGATGATCCGGTCCACCTCCTCGCCGCGTGCGGTGAGGAGCACCACCGGGATCTGCGAGGTTTCGCGGATGTACCGGCACAGGCTCAAGCCGTCCTCGCCGGGCATCATGATGTCCAGAACGACGAGATCGATCGCCGCCCCCTTCATGACCTTGCGTGCCACCTGGGCATCGGCCGCGGTGGTCGTCCTGTAGCCGTGTTCGCGCAGATAGCGGGCGAGGGGCTCGCGGATATCGCGCGCGTCCTCGACGATCAGCACATGCGGTCTGGCTTCGTCTTTGAGCATTTTGTCACCCCGGCCGAAGATGCAGCCCCGGCCGGCTTTGCGCAATCGGAAATTGTCACAACCTGTCGCGGAAGCCGGGGCGGGCACGGAATATTGCGACCAAATGACAGGTGCCGGACAAAGTTCCGCGACGGACAGGCTCGTATCACTCCATCGCATTGGGGAGCGCCAAGAGGAGATGACTTCCATGAAACGAACGGTTCGATATGGCCTGCTGTTGGGTGCCGCACTTGCAATCGGCACCGGTGTGACGGTGGCCCAGATGGGCGGTTCTTCCGCCGCGCCTGCCGCGCGCAGCAACAACGGTCCCGACATCCAGAATTATACCGGCCGAGGGCGGTTTGCCGAAAAGTTTCTCGCCGAGTTCGATACCAACAAGGACGGCAAGGTCACGCATGACGAGTTCAACCGTACGCTGGCGCATGAATTTGCCGTGGCCACCAAGGGGGCGCCCATGATGACGCTCGATCAGTATGTGGGCATCCATCTGAAGGACCTGCGCGACCAAGCGGCGGAGAATTTTCACCGCATCGACTGGAACGGCGACGGCAAGATCACGCTCGATGAATACATGGCATCCGAGCGCGACCGTTTCGAACAGATGGACCGGGACGGGAGCGGCGTGATTTCCTGTTCCTCGCCACGCGGCAGCAGAGGGTCCGACAGCAGCGCGCCGCGCGCCCGCAGCAGCAGTTCCGGCAGCCGCGGCTCCGGTTCGCGCGGCCGCTCCAGCCTCTGCTTTTCCTATGATTTGAACAAGGATGGAAAAGTCACGCGTGCGGAATTCGACAAGCTCACGCAGCAGCAGTTCAACGCCATAGCCAAGGGCGGCAGCCTCAATCCGGAACAGTACTATCAGCTGCTCGCGGCCCAGTCGCGCGATATCTCGGCGCGGGTGTTTCAACGGCTTGACCGGGACCGCGACGGCAAGCTCACGCTCGCCGAATTCGCGGCGTCGCAGGAAAAGCTGTTTTCGCGTCTCGACAAGAACAATGACGGCGTGATCACGGAGGACGAGATGACATCGTCGCGGCGAAGCAAGGTGGCAAGCCGCAACTAGGAACGGGGGAAAATCCCCGTGTCGGCTGTCGCGCGGATGGCGGATCGCTCCCAACCGCCGTCCGCGCGCAGCCTCAATGTCATTTCCGCCAGGATCGAAATGGCGATTTCCGCAGGCGTGCGCGCTGCGATCGCAAGGCCCACCGGACCGAGAATGCGCACAAGCTCATCATCCAAAAATCCGCAGCTCCGCAGTCGCGCCAGCCTTGCCGCGTGCGTTTTCTTCGATCCCAGGGCGCCGATGTAGAAGCAGTTCGATTTCAGTGCCGCGAGCAGTGCCGGGTCATCGATCTTCGGATCGTGGGTCAGGGCGACCAACGCACTGCGCGGACCGAGCGGATCCTTTCCGAGCGCTTCGTCCGGCCAGTCATGCGAGAGCGCCACGCCGGGAAAACGATCCACTGTCGCAAAGGCGCTGCGCGGGTCGATCACAGTCACGCGGTATTCGGCGAGCATTGCCATCCGCGCGAGCGGCTGAGCGATGTGGACGGCGCCGACGATACGCAGGTCGAGGGGAGTATTGTGGACCTCCAGAAACCAGGAACGTCCCTGCACATCCGCCATGCCGCTCCGGTCCGCTCGTGCGGCTACGGCGGCGGCACATCCGAGCGCCGAGCTGTCATAGCCCGGCTCGAACAGCTTTTCTTCGCCGGTTTCGAGATCGATCGCACGCACGGCGACCGTGCCGGCCGTCCGGGCCTCGCGCAATGCTTTAAGCGTGTCCCGCTTCATGATCGTGCGGCAGAGCTGTTCAATCGATGCGCTCAAGAAAAATATGTATCTGCCCACCGCAGGCCAGTCCCACGGACCAGGCGGTCTTATCGTCAACGCCGAACCGAAGCTCGCGCGGGGCGCCGGTGCGGATCGTATCGGCTGCCGATTCGATTACCGAGCCTTCGATGCAGCCGCCGGAAATCGAACCGACGAAGGAGCCGTCGTCGCATATCGCCATGGCGCTCCCGGCTGGCCGCGGCGCCGAGCCCCAGGTTTTGGTTACCGTTGCCAGGGCGACCCGATGCCCTCGGCGAAGCCATTGCTCGGCCGCTTCCAGCACATTGTCGTCAGCGGTCACGTTGCGTCCTCATCTGCCGGACCGGACCGCAGCGCTGCGGCGACCGCGCGCTTCGCCATCACGCCCACAAGATGGGCGCGGTATTCCGCCGAGGCGTGCAGATCTGAATTCAGCCCTTCGGAAGGAACCGAAATCGCTGCAATCGAATCGGGATGGAAGCGGCGCAACAACGCCTCCTCCATCGCCGCGATGCGGAACGGGCAGGGTGCCGCGCCGGTCACCGCGACGCGCACCGCGGTTTCGGTTTGAGCGACGAAGACGCCCACGATGGCGTAACGCGACGCGGGATTGGGTAATTTGGCGTAGCCGGCGCGCAACGGGATGGAAAAGGCGGCCTGTTTGATGATCTCGCCCTTCTCAAGCCCCGTCTCGAACATGCCCAAAAAAAATTCGTCGGCCTCGATGTCTCGCCTGGTCGTCGTGATCGTGGCAGCAAGTCCGAGCACCGCGGCAGGGTAATCGGCAGCCGGGTCGCTGTTGGCGAGGGAACCGCCAAGCGTACCCCTGTGGCGTACGGCAGGATCGCCAATGGTTTCGGCAAGCGCGGCGAGCGCGGGAAGGCCGCGGCGGACTTCGGCCGACTCGGCGATCTCGCAGTGCAGCGTGCCGGCGCCGACAATCACCTCGTTGTCGCGCACGGCGATAAAACTCAGCTCCGGCAGTCCGGACAGATCGATCAGATCCGAGGGCCCGGCGAGGCGCTGCTTCATGGCGGTGATCAGCGTCTGTCCGCCAGCCAGAAACCTCGGGTCCTGCGCCTGCGAAAACAGCGCTTCGGCTTCGGAAAGCGTACGCGGCCGGTGGTACGTGAAAGCATAGGGAATCATACCGCCGCTTCCCCGATCTGCTTCGCTGCCGCCGCAACCGCATCGACGATGTTGTGATAGCCCGTGCACCGGCAGAAGTTTCCTTCCAGCTCGCGCCGGATCATCGGCCTGTCGTTTGCCCTGCCGCGGCGGATCATGTCGATCGCGGTCATGATCATTCCCGGCGTGCAGAAGCCGCATTGCAGCGCATGATGCTGGCGAAAGGCCTCCTGCACCGGATGCAGGCGGCCATCCCGGGCCAAGCCTTCGATCGTGGTCACCTCCGCGCCCTGGGCCTGGCAGGCGAACATCGTGCAGGATTTCACCGCTCGACCGTCCACATGAACCACGCAGGCCCCGCACTGGCCGGTGTCGCAGCCGATATGGGTGCCGGTGAGGCGTAGCTGTTCGCGCAGAAAGTAGACGAGCAGCGTGCGGTCCTCCACCTCGGCGCTCACAGCCTCGCGGTTCACCGTCAGGCTGACAAGGGTCATGCTGCCTCCCTTTGCACCGGCTGTTGAACAGGTCTTTGCCGGCACTCGGCTGGCTGCGTCACAACGCGACGCCGAAGAGGACCAGCAGGATCACGATCACGGCGACCAGTCCGATGACCCATATCTCCGGCGCGAGGCCTTCGCGCCGAATCTCGCCTGCAGAGTCGGGAACTTGCGGCGCGGCAGGCTCGGACCCGGTTTTCGGTAGTGCGAGCGACGCAGCCTCGACGGATATCGCTGGCGTGATCGCCAGCTGCGCCGCAAAGCGGGCGAAGAAGTCGTCCGCGATCTGCCTTGCGGCGCCATCGATCAGTCTCTGGCCCAGCTGCGCGAGTTTGCCGCCGACCGTTGCGCCGGCCCTGTAGGAAAGAACAGTCGCCTTTCCTTCCGGGACGAGCACCACCTCGGCTTTTCCACGTGCAAATCCGGCAACGCCTCCCCGCCCTTCGCCCGTGAGCACGCAGCGGTGCGGCGGATCAAGCTCGCTCTGCTCGACGACGGCCCTGAACGTCGCCTTGACCGGGCCGACGCGCAGTGACGCGATCGCGTCAAAGCGTTGCGCATCCACCCTGGCGAGGTGTTCGCAACCGGGAATACACGCCTGCAAGGTCGCAGGGTCGTTCAGGGCCGCCCAGACGTTTTCTGGCGCAGCCGGGATGACGTAGCGGCCGGTGAATTCCATTGGTCCAGCTCAGATCCCGGGATATCCAAATTGATGCAACGGCTTAGCGGTTCCGCGGGGTTGCGCAAAAGATTTCTGTTCAAATCGTAGCTTCTGCTTCCGCCTTCGTGACAGTTGTGTTAACATCTATCAAGTTCGCTGCCTATTCATAGGGGTACTGCGGGGGACGGGATGGAAACGCATGTCACGCCGCCCGGCGGTCCGGGTGAAGCATTTGAAGTGACCGGTTGCGTGAAATGGTTTGATCTCGCAAAGGGTTATGGCTTCATAAAGCCTGCGGCGGGACCGCAGGGAGACATTCTGCTGCACCAGACCTGCGTGCGGCAGTCCGGCTTCAAGATCGCGCAGGAAGGGGCGCGGGTGGTTTGCGAAGCGGTCCAGGGACCGAAAGGCCTCCAGGCCCGGCGGCTGCTGATGGTCGACAACTCGATGGCTCCGGTGCAGCCCCAGCCGACGCAACGCCCGACCCGGTTCAACGTCCTTCCCCGCGGTCCTGTGTTCGAGGCGACCGTCAAATGGTTCAATCGCGGCAAAGGCTATGGATTCGTTTCACGTGGTCCGGAAACGCCGGATATTTTCGTGCACATGGAAATTCTGCGCCGGTTCGGCATTCGCGAACTGAAGGAGGGGCAGAAAGTGCGGGTGCGCGTGGGCGACGGTCCGAAGGGCGAGCTCGCGGCAGAAATCATGACCTCGGAAAACCCGCCAGCCACATCGACCTGAGCATAGGGCGTCGACCTGGCCTTGGGGCGCGTCCGTCGGATTGTGGCAATGCCCTCCGGACCGGAATGAAAACGGCGGCCATTGCTGGGTTCGGGTGGCGGTGTATGTTAGGATTCAGCCGTACCGGCTCAATGTTCGGGGCGTGGCGCAGCCTGGTAGCGCATCTGCTTTGGGAGCAGAGGGTCGCGTGTTCGAATCACGCCGCCCCGACCAATAAATCGGCAATAGTCGTGCGGAACCGCACCTAACCGTGCAAGACAAGCAGGTTGCGGCACGGTGTTCAAGATCGCGCCAGGCGGGCGGCGAGACGGTCTTGTTCAGCTTCTGCCGCGACGACGGAGTCGATACGACGGGATACTACCCCGAGAATTCACTGATCGAGGACAATTCCGGGAATCTCTGCGGCACAACCTATTCGGGTGGTTACCGGCTTAGCGCTGTGGCCTTCCAGATCTCGCAACAAGCCCACAAAGCTGTTAAAGCGATTGCATCGACCGGTGCGGACCAAATTGGTCCTCACCGGTTTTCTTTTGCATGTGCGAATGCCGGCGATTATGTAAGTCAAACCGGTGGACAGGAGGCGTTGGTGTTGGCGAGGATCTACAGGCCATCAAGGACCGCCATGCAGTCCGGCCGCGCGGCCACCAGACGCTGGGTTCTTGAGTTCGAGCCCGAGCGGCCACGCACCGTCGAACCCCTCATGGGCTGGACAAGTTCGGCCGATATGCGCAGCCAGATCGTTCTGGAGTTCGATACCAGGGAGGAAGCCGTGGCCTATGCCGCCAGACACGAGATTCCCTACCAGGTGTTCGAACCCCATCTGGCCAAGGTGCGTCCAAAATCCTATTCGGACAATTTCCGGTTTGACCGGAAAGTCCCCTGGACGCATTGAGGAAAGGTTCTGGCGCGCGGGCAGCTTTTGATTCCTGCGGGCGATAGCTGATACTTCACCACCGGATGGCCCCGTAGCTCAGCGGACGAGAGCAATTGCCTTCTAAGCAATGGGTCGCAGGTTCGATTCCTGCCGGGGTCGCCATTGGAAAAGGCCGGGCAACTCTCGACACATGAAAATCGTCAACGGGAAATGGTCCAATTGGTCGGGCGCGGTGAAGTGCAGGCCCCGGCAAATCCTTGCGCCCCAGGATGAAGTCGAACTTGCCGCGATCGTCCGTGGCGCTACGGTTCCGGTAAGGGTACCCGGAAGCGGTCACTCCTTCACGCCGCTCTGCGCCAGCGACGGCGTTTTCCTCGATCTGGCGGCATTCGCCGGTTTGAGAACCCTGTCGCGGCAGCCAGCCGCGGCGACATTCTTTTCGGCTACGCCGCTCTGGGCGATCGGTCCGGCCCTTCATCCCCACGGGCTGGCGCTGCGCAACATGGGCGATATCGACCGCCAGACGCTTGCCGGAGCCATAGCAACGGGCACGCACGGCACCGGAAGGGAACTCGGCAGCCTTTCGTCTGACGTGGCCGGTTTCAAGCTTGTTCTCGCCGGCGGCGACGTATTGAACTGTACCAGCGGTGAAAATCCCGAAGTGTTCCGGGCAGGCAGGGTAGCGCTCGGGATGTTTGGTGTCATGACCGAAATCGCCATGGCGCTGCGGCCGCAATACCGGCTCGCCGAGAGCGGCTTTTGTCTGGGATCGGCGGAATTGTTCGGCAGACTGGACGCGCTGGTCTCCGCAAATCGCCATTTCGAGTTTTTCTGGTTTCCCTATTCGGACGTCGCGGTGTGCAAGACGCTGAACGAATCCGCCAAATCCGTGCCCGACCCGCGAAGCCCCGAGGAGATGGGCCTGCGGGGCTTGCGCTACGACGCGGAGGCACGCGTGTTCGCGGGCATCAACGAAGTGCTTCCCTATGTTTCGTTCCTGGTTGGGCCGGCGCACACGCTGTTTTCCAGGATGATGCCAGGTAGCGCCAGCGTCCGCTGGAGCCATGAAGCGTTTCCAAGTCCGCGTCCGGTGCGGTTCAACGAGATGGAATATGCCGTTCCGATCGAGCGCGGCGCGGATTGCGTCCGCGAAGTCGTCGCCGAAATCCGGAAGAAGCGCATAAATACCGGATTTCCGCTGGAATTTCGCACGGTCGCCGCCGACGATGTCTGGCTGAGCCCCTTCTACGGGCGCGACAGCGCCGCCATCGCCGTGCATCAGTACCACAAGGTCGACGCCGCGCCGCTTTTCGACACCTGCGAAACCGTTTTCCGGGCCTATGAGGGCCGCCCGCACTGGGGAAAGCGTCACACGCGATCGCGCGAAGATCTGTCCAGGCTGTATCCGGAGTTCGAGAACTTCTGCGCGCTCAGGCGCCAACTGGATCCGCAGGGGAAGTTTCTCAATGCCTATTTGAGAACGATGTTCGAATAGACCGCGCTATCCGATCTTCTCCATCACCCAGACCAGCCGCACGGCCGCGATCCTGGCGGCCTGAAAATCGAGCAGGTTCAGGAGGGCGCCGTTCCAGCGCCTGTATAGCGAGGTCGGAACGACCTGATGGGGAAATATCCTGATGGGGCGAAAAAACCCGGAAGCGCTCGCAATTTCCATTTGTTCGCGCGGGCGGAAGAATTCACCTGGTTTCTCGCATCGCCACGGGTGTGCACCGACGCAGATCAGCCGCCCCGCAGGGGTGAGCGCGTCATGGAGGGCCGACAGGACCGCAGTCAGAGTCGCATGTTCCCGGCGTATCATCGGGATGACGTTCTGCGCGAAGATGTTTGCAAAGCTTTGTCCCGTCTGGGAGCGGATATTGCCGGTCACGTCAACGATTTCAGCGCGCAGCCCGCGCGCCCGCATGGCGGCGACGAAGCGGGGAGAGACGTCCGACGCTGTTATGTCATGTCCGCGCTCCCGCAATATCTCTGAGATGTGCCCTGTCGCCGCACCGATCTCCAGGATGGATCCCGGCGTGAAAAAAGGTTCGATCGACCGCAGGAAATACTCGTCGCGGATACGGTGTCTCGCGCCGATCTTCGTCCAGTCGCGCAAGGCCTGTTCCGTAAAGTAGTGCGGGTCGGCCGCCGGCGTCATCGGCCTGCCGGCAGCGACAGCGGCCCGGTCCGCCGGGCGGTCATCGCGCTGCTCCATCGCCACGCCGATTCCTGGACGATCCGCGCGGCGGCAAGTCGAATGTTCAGCACGGGATTGCATGTCCATTGGCGCGGGTGGACGAGGATCGAAACCGTCGCGGGCCTGCTTCGCAGCGCCTGCACCGGATCGGCGGGCTGCCACCACCGCGGCGCCGGCCAATCCGAAAATCGCGCATCGAGGCTCGCGTGAACGCGTTCGTCATACGCGTCCGCGATGATGCCGAGTTCGTCCATCAGCGGTCTTGTCAGCAGATACTGATTGGACACTCCGATCCGCCGGTTGATGAAGTCGCCGTGCGACGCGACCATTCGCGGCCGCAGTCCCGCTCGCGCGCCGAACCGGAGGACATTGCTCCGGAATTCGGCGCGGATCGCATCGAGCCGGGCGTCGACCTGCGGTCTCGATCGGAGCCCCAGCCGCTTCGCAACGGTAGCGATTTCCTCGAAGTGATAGCCGACGTCGCCGCCCTGGGCCGCGATCTGTTTCATCAATGCCGGGCAGAAAGTTGTCAGCCGGAAAAAATAGCTTGCGCGCACGCCTTCCTCGCGGTCACAGGCGAACATCTGCGCCGCGCCTGCCGGATCGCTGTCGATGTCGTTGCGAAGCAGGCAGACCGGAGATCCGGATCGTTCATTGCGACCTGCCTCGAGGATGAATTCCGTCATGGTGCAAAATCGATAGCCGTATTCCTTGAGCCGGCGGAGAAGCGTGCGATAGGCATCGATCCGGCTGCCCATGAAAATGTCCTGGTAGGCGTGGTAGTAAATCCTCGACATCCAGCCCATGGCCCGGCCTAGGCCGGCGCCGGCGCACGCAGACGTTCGAATCCCCGTTCGAGATCGGCGCGAAGGTCATCCGGATTTTCAAGCCCGGCATGGATACGCAGCACCGGCCCATCGGCCGGGAACGGACGGACGGTCCGGCAAAAGTTGGCCGGAACGATGAGGCTTTCGTAGCCGCCCCAGGAATATCCGAGACCGAAGCATTCAAATCCGTCAAGGAACGCGGACAGCGCCGGTTTCGCAACGGGCTTGAGTACCAGGCCGAAGAGGCCGCTCGCTCCCCTGAAGTCGCGCCGCCAGATCGCGTGTCCGGGATCACCGGTCAGGCCGGGATGAAGCACTTTAGCGACTGCCGACTGCTTCGTAAGCCAGAGCGCAAGCTCAAGCCCGGTCTCCTGGTGACGCGCGAGGCGGAGGGGCATGGTACGCAATCCGCGCAGGGCGAGGAAACAGTCGTCGCCGCTCGCGCAAAGGCCGAGTTCGTGGTGGGTGTCCGCAAGTCGCTGCGCATGGGTCTCGTTGGCCGTCACATAACCCATCATGACGTCTGCGTGGCCGCCGATGTATTTCGTCGCGGCCTGGATCGAAACGTCGACGCCACGCGCAAGCGCCTCGAAATAGAGCGGTGTGGCCCAGGTATTGTCGAGCAGAACCGAAGCTCCCCGCGCATGTGCCACTTCGGCGATCCCGGGCACATCCTGCACTTCGAAGGTGAGAGAGCCAGGGCTTTCACAGAACACTGCCGTGGTGTTCGGGCGGAACAGTGCTGCGATTCCGGTTGTGATGATCGGATCGTAATAGGTCGTCCCGATCCCCAGCCGTCGCAGCGTCCTGTCGCAAAAGCTGCGCGTGGGCCCGTAGCAACTGTCCGTGACGAGCAGATGGTCGCCGGCACTGCAGACGGAAAGGATGGCGGTCGCGACCGCATTCAGGCCGGAGGAACACAACACCGTACGCGCTCCGCCCTCGAGCGCGGTCACGGCCTCTTCGAGGCTCCTGGATGAGGGCGTGCCGAGACGGCCATAGATGTAAGGCGCGTCCGCGGCTTCGAGCGCAGCAAGGTTCTGGTAGAGGATCGTCGAAGCGCGATAAACCGGTGTGTTGACTACACCGAAATGCTCTCGGCTCATGCGGCCTGCATGAACGGCGAGAGTTTCTTTCCTCAAACCCGTACCCTCGATCACGCGCGCACCTCGACGAGAGCCGCTACTCTGCGGGCACGGCTTCTTCGGTGGCAAGATCCGGCCCCGGCGTCAGCAGCCGGCCCATCCGCCCTTCGATGACGGGCCTGAGCGGCCGGTTGAACAGGAAGATGATCACGCTCGCGACCGCACCGATGGCAGCCGACACGAGAAAGAACCCGGGCTTGCTCATCGTGTCCCAGAAACCGCCGATGTAACCTGCGAAAATATTGCCGATGAACACGGAGATGAACCAGAATCCCATCATCAACGAGAGCACCTGCTGTGGTGCCACGCGCGCGACGAGGGCAAGGCCGATCGGCGAAAGGTATAATTCGCCCAGCGTGAAGGCGGTGAAGAACAGGAGCAGCCACAGCCAGCTGGCGTGGCCGTGCGGGCCGGTGATGAAGGCGACATACGCCATGATGAGATAGGAAATTGCCTGCAGCGCGCAGCCGGTCGCCATTTTGAGAACCGTGGAAGACTCGCGGTTGCGCTTCGCCTGCCACGCCCATAGGCCGACCACCAGCGGCGTGAATGCGAAAATCATGGCGGGATTGATGAACTGCGACCAGGACGCCGGCATGTCGAAGCGCACGAGGCCCGGTATGACGAACATGCGGTCGGTATAGTCGGCGGCCCACAGGTTGATCGTTATCGATTGCTGCTGGTAGGCCATCCAGAACAGCGCCACGGGAAGACACAGTGCGACCAGCGCGAGAATCGCCTTCCAATCGTCGGCTGAAAGCTTCTTGCGCTGGACGGCGGTGCCGGCGCGCCGCGCCTTCGTGACGCGGTCCGGGGGCAGCGTGCGCAATGCAAACAAATAGACGAGGACGCCGAGGGACACTCCTACGCCCGCCGCGAAAAAGCCCCAATGCCAGCCGACCTCCTGCGCCAGGGTGCCGCAGATAAGCGGCGCCAGCGTCGCACCGATGTTGATCCCCACGTAGAAGATCGAATAGGCACGATCGATACGCGAGTCTCCCGCTTTGTAGAGATTACCCACTTGCGTCGAGATGTTGGGCTTGAAGCCGCCATTGCCGACGATGAGTGCCAGTAATCCAAAGAAGAAGAGTGAATCCTGCGTCAGCATGAATTCACCGGCCGCCATGATGATTCCGCCGGCGACGACGGAATAGCGCTGACCGAACACGCGATCGGCGAGGAAACCGCCCAGCACCGGTGTGAGATAGACAAGTCCGGTGTAAAGCCCAAAGACGAGGGACGCATACCGCTCGACCGAAAGCGGTCCGACGATCGCTTCGAGCGCGTGCCTGACCGCGTCGTATCCGATTACGCTGTCGTGGTGACCCGGCAGAAGAAGGTATTGGGTGAGATAGAGGATCAGGAACGCCGTCATCCCATAGTAGGAGAAGCGTTCGGCCATCTCTGTCGTGAAAAGGTAGGTCAGGCCGCGTGGATGGCCGAATAGCGTTTTTTCCGTTGGCGCGGCAGTGCTGTCGCTGGCCATTTTGTGGCGTCCTCCCGTATCTCGACCTCCAGTCTGCCCGGTTCCGAAACGGAAAGAAACAGGCGGGAACTCCTTCACAACAGTTCGATGAAGCGGTCCTCGCGGCTGTAGGGCACGAAGCCCAACCGTTGGTAGAGGGGCAGTGCCCGCGGGTGATCGAGCGTGCAGGTGTTAACCAGCAGTTTCGAGATCGGCCTGGCCCAGGCGTTTACGGACGTGTGGTACAGAAAGAAAAAACCGAGCCGGCGCCCGACATATTCCGGCACAAGCCCGAAATAGGCGAGGTTGGCGACCGCTGCGTCGCGGAAGTCGAGTTCGGCCATCCCTGCGGGACAGCCATCGACATAAAGCACGTAGAGCTCGAGGCGCTCCTCGCCGAGCAACGCCGCCAGCTGGGCATCGCTCATTTTTTTACGGTCCACCCAGTAATACTCGCGGCCGATCGCGTCGTACAGGTAACGGTAGAAATGGACGGGCGGGCGATGCGCGCGCAACAGCGCGATTTTTCCTCTGGGCTGCGGCGGGATTGCCGAAGGGCGCGCCTTCATTTCAAGAAAGGTCACGACGGTGGGAATGCGGCGGGGAAGCTTGGGGCTTGTCATGCCGTCGCAATGGGTGCTTCCGGGCGGGCGCCCCATTCCGACCAGGAGCCATCGTAGAGCGCTACGTCTCGTGCACCGGCCGCGACAAGAGCGAGCATGCCGATCGCAGCCGTGATGCCCGACCCGCAACTGGTGACACAGGCGCGCCCGGGATCAATGCCACGACGCGAAAAAATCTCCAGAAGCTGGTCCTGCGGCTTCAGCGTGCCCTCGCTCGAGGTCACTTCGGAGTAGGGCATGTTCACGCTGCCGGGGATGTGGCCACAGCGGACGCCGGGGCGCGGTTCCTCTTCCCGGCCGGCGAACCGACCGGCGCCGCGCAAATCGATGACCTGTTCCCGCGCCGTTTCCAGATTGTGCATGAGCTGCGAGAAGTTGCGCGAAAGTGCGTTGTTCGGCCGCGGCGTAAAGTGGCGTGGATAGGGCTGCGGCACCAGATCTTCGATCGGCCTGCCTTCACGCTTCCATTTGGGAAAGCCGCCGTCCAGCACGGCAACTTCTTCGTGCCCCATCGCGCGCAGCATCCACCACGCTCGCGGAGCGGAGTAGAGGCCCGCACCATCATAGACGATGATGAGATTGCCGTCGCCCAGACCCAGTTTCCGCATCCGGCTGGAAAATTTGGGCGCCGGCGCCAGCATATGGGGCAGGGGGCTGGCCTCGTCCGAAAGGTCCTCGATGTCGAAAAACACCGCCCCCGGAATATGCGCCGCCTGATATTCTGCCCTCGCGTCGCGTCCCGCCTGCGGGAGGTACCAGGATGCGTCGGCGACGCGAATGTCGGGGGCGCCCAGATGTTGGGCGAGCCATTCGGTCGAGACGAGGGGACAATCCGGCTTCATTGAGGTTGGGGAAGATGGCGGGTCGCGCCCGCATGGGCAAGCCAGGGCGGAATCGGCAGATCATGGGTGCGGAGGAATTCCGGGTTGTACAGCTTTGCGCGATACCGTGTGCCCAGATCGCACAGCACGGTCACGATAGTATGACCCGGCCCCATGTCCCGGGCGAGGCGGATGGCGCCGGCGACGTTGATACCGCTCGATCCGCCGAGGCAGAGACCTTCCTCCGTTACGAGATCGAACAGGATGGGCAGCGCTTCGTTGTCGGAAATCCGGTAAGCGTCGTCGATGGGGGCGCCGTCGAGATTGGCCGTCACGCGCCCCTGGCCGATTCCCTCGGTGATGGACGAGCCTTCCGACGAGAGTGTGCCGGTCTTGATCCAGCTGTATATCGCGGCGCCCATGGGATCGGCGGCCGCAATCCTCACCGCGGGATTTCGCACCTTCAGCGCGATCCCGACGCCCGCCAATGTGCCTCCCGTCCCGACCGCGCAGGTAAAACCGTCCACCCTGCCTTCCGTCTGCCGCCAGATTTCGGGTCCCGTGGTTTCGATATGGGCTCGCCGGTTGGCGGTGTTGTCGAACTGGTTGGCCCAGATTGCGCCGGCCTGCTCCGTCTTCGCCAGACTCGCGGCGAGCCGGCCGGACTGTTTTATGTAGTTGTTCGGGTCTTTGTACGGAGCGGCGGGAACTTCGATCAGTTTCGCGCCCAGCAGGAGCAGTGCATCTTTTTTTTCCTGGCTCTGCGTTTCGGGAATGACGATGAGTGTGCGGAACCCCAGCGCATTGGCGACGACGGCCAGACCGATGCCCGTGTTGCCGGCCGTGCCTTCGACGATGAGTCCGCCCGGCCGCAGCGCCTTCCTTTCAATTGCATCCCTGACGATGAAAAGCGCCGCGCGGTCCTTGACCGACTGACCCGGATTCAGGAATTCGGCCTTGCCCAGAATCTCGCAGCCGGTCTGCTCGGAGGCGCGCCTCAGGCGGATCAGCGGCGTGTTTCCGATGGCGGCGACGACGTTGGGCCTGACGTCCATTAGCGGTTGGTGTTGGTGTGGCGCGAACCTAGTCTGCGGAACCGCGCGCTTCAAGCGCGCCCGAACTGCCGCCGCAACTCGGCCTTTGCGCGGTCGAGAACGCGTTTGCGCCCGGCCGGCAGATTGTTGCCACCGCGATTGATAAAGAAGGTCAGCATGGAGAGTGCCGACCGGAATGGGTCTGCCTTGCGTCGTGTGCTTTGTTCTGCCGAGCGCTTGAGGGAGGCAGCGATCCGCCTGGGATCCGACCAGGTGAATACGCCGCTTTCGAGGTCAAGCGCGTTGCTCTGTTGCGTCACGCGTCCGGACCATCGTGCATTTGTGCCCTTCTTTGCGGATTTTTTGCGACTCCGGCTGGACCTCCGGGCTGCCATGGCATTTGACCTCACTATTGACCTCAAGGGTAACGCGTGAGTTTGTGCAGGTGTTCGCTGGGGCCTGGGCGATTTTCCGCAGGTTTCTTCGGTTTGGGCGATGGCGAAGCGTATCGTTCTTTGCGCGGACGACTATGGGTTCTCACCCGGCGTCAGCCTCGGAATTCGGGAATTGCTGGAACGGCAGCGTCTCTCCGCGACGAGCTGCATGGTGGTTTTCCCGGAATTTGCGGACGATGGACCGCTCCTCAAGCCGTACCTGGATCAGGTCGACATCGGTCTGCACTTCACCCTGACCAGGGACCGCTCCCTGTCAGCCGTCGCCCTGGAGGCCCATCTGCGGCCGCCTCCCTTGGCGCGCATGCTCACCGCGTTGGAGGAGCAGGTCGCCAGATTTTCCGACACCCTGGGCCGGCTTCCAGACTACATCGATGGCCACCAGCATGTTCACGTGCTGCCGGTGGTGCGCGAGGCTGTTGTGCGCGTGGCGAGCCGGATCGACGCCTATGTCCGCACCACGATCGAACCGATCGACGCGGCGATGTGGCACCGGCCCGCCCGCCTTGAATCGGCCTACCTCGCCTGTGCATCGCGGCCGCTCGCCCGCCTGGCGCAGCAGGGGGGCGTGGCAACCAATCGCGGATTTCGCGGCGTGCGCACCTTCCGCGAAGCGGTCCCCTACCGGGATCTGTTCGGAAGGATGCTGCCGGGCGCCGACGACGGTTGCCTTGTCATGTGCCACCCCGGTCATGCCGACGTTGCTCTGGCTGGCCGGGACGGCGTTGTTCAGGCGCGCGCGGATGAATGGAGCTATTTTTCCGGTTCGGACTTTCCGGCCGACCTTCGCGACTCCGGTCTTGTACTGAGCCGTCTTCGCCAAGCGCTTCGCCGGGAATGAACCGCTCCGGCGCGGGTTCAACGGCGAGCCGACAGGGCCGGACCGCGTGCCGGACTCCGACGCTCAAGGCACGCAGTTCGCGGTCGCGATCCTGCAGATCAACATGCCCTTGGGCCGCGCCCGCGGCATGATCATTGCTGTGTCGGATCATGACCGCGGCCATGATCCCGGCCCGGAACAGAATATGGAGGTGCCCTGTGAGACAATTCAGCTTCAATGTGAGCCCAGCCTATTCCCGTGGCGCAGGCCCTCTCCTCGAATCCCCGCCCCTGCACCTTTGGATCATGGTCCCCGCCATCGCCGTTGCAGCGATGACATTCGCGTTCGTCTGGTCTATCTGACAGTTCGCGGGGAGACCCGACGCCGAGAACCATCGGTGGCCGCGCCTTCGATTTTCATCATCACAACGGACCCGCTGTGCGACCTCGGCACGCGGACAGCGGTTGATCTCGTGCTTCACCGGTTCGCAGCAGTGCGGCAGCTTGAGTAGCGGTACCACTCCCCAGGCGCGACGGCAGCCTTCGGACGGGCCAGGTCGCAATCCAGAGCGGCACTGAAGAAACACTCGCGATGGCTTCCGCAACAAGAATGCCGGGGCATCTTGCCGCGCTTCCAGATTTCCTTCCCGAAGACAGATTCCTCGCGCTGCGGGAAGAGATCCTGGGTATTGCAAAAAACCGAGCGCAGCTATCTTGCGCTGCACAAGAAGGGCAGCGCCATCGCCTGCGCTCTTGGACGCCAATTGCCCCTCGTAAGGGTTACAATTGCACGCCGATTTACAAAATGGGTAGCGCAGTGAACCGGGGGTGAGGATATGGTATCGCGCTGTTAGGCATAATTTTTTCTTTGCAATTTCAGCTGTCTTCGTGAAATCTGAATTCCGGCTGGGGCCGGGGTTCGCATGTCCATACTTGTCACGGGGGGCGCGGGATACATTGGCAGCCACGCTGCCCATGCGCTCGTTGACCGGGGCGAAAACGTCGTCGTCCTGGATAATCTCGTTTCCGGGGTTCGAGAGTTCGTGCCCGGAGAGGCGGAATTCGTTACCGGCTCCGCGGGCGATTTCCATCTGGTGCGGCAAGTCATCCACGATCATGACGTGGAAGCCGTCCTGCATTTTGCCGGCTCCATCTCCGTGCCCGAGTCGATCGAGCGACCGCTGGAGTACTACCAGAACAACACAGCCGTGGCGCGCACGCTGATCGAAACCTGCGTGGGTGCCCAGGTGGGGCAATTCATCTTTTCCTCCACGGCCGCCGTCTATGGAATCACGGATGCGGCACCCGTCGCCGAGGCGGCGCCCACGCGTCCGCTGACCCCGTACGGACGCAGCAAGCTGATGATCGAGTGGATGCTCGAAGATGCCGCGCTTGCGCATGGGTTACGGTACATCGCACTTCGCTATTTCAACGTTGCAGGCGTCGATCCGCGGGGGCGCACCGGTCAGCCCGAGAGACAAGTACCCCACCTCATCAAGCGGGCGGCCCAGGTCGCGGTCGGCCGCGCCGATCACCTCGACATTTACGGCACGGATTACCCGACGCGCGACGGTACGGCGGTACGCGATTTCATTCACATTTGCGACCTCATCGATGCTCATATCCTGGCGCTGGATCACCTTCGCGCGGGGGGCGCCGGATCGGTTCTCAATTGCGGTTACGGAAGGGGGGCCAGCGTCCGCGACGTGATCGCCGCCATCGAGCGGGTGACGGGACGGACCCTCCCGACACGAAATGCGCCGCGGCGGCCAGGAGATGCAGCTTTTGTCGTGGCGGATCCGACGCGTCTGCGGGAAACTTTGGCCTGGCAGCCCAAATTCGCTTCGCTGGATACGATCGTCGCCTCCGCTCTTGAATGGGAACGGCGAACGGCCGGCTGATCCCTCGCTTGCGCCGCGGATAGTGAGAAGATAGGGGCAGCTTCCCGGTCGATCCAACCATCCGAAGCTGAGGGCCATTGCGAATCCTCTATCATCACCGTATCCGTTCCAAGGACGGCCAAGCCGTCCATCTGGAGGAATTGATCGCGGCGTTGCGCCGGGAGGGCCACGAGGTTCTGCTCGTGGGGCCGGAGGCGTTCGCCCGCGCCTCTTTCGGACACGATCCGAAGCTTCTTGCGTTGGTCAAGAAGCTCGCGCCCAATACGATCTACGAACTGCTGGAATTGGGTTACAACCTGCCGGCATGGCTGCGCCTGCGCCGTATCTGCGCAAAGTTTCGCCCGGACTTTATCTATGAACGCTACAATCTGTATCTGCTGGCAGGTGTCTGGTACAGCAAACTTTGGGGCGTACCGCTGCTGCTCGAAGTCAACGCGCCCGTGGCGCGGGAGCGGACGAGTTTTGGAGGGCTCGGGCTTTCCCGGCTCGCAAAATGGCTGGAATGCTGGGTCTGGCGAAATGCCGATTACGTGCTGCCGGTGACGACAGTATTGGGCGACGAGATCCGCGCGGCCGGAACCGACGGGCGGCGAATCGCGGTCATTCCCAACGCGATCGATCCGGAAAAATTCCCCTACCTCGCCGAAACGCCGGCGCCGAAGAACGAACCGCACCTTTCGGACAAGCTTGTGCTGGGATTTACCGGCTTCGTACGCGACTGGCATGGGCTGGATTGCGTCCTGCGCCTCCTGGCGCGGCCTGACGTTCCAGCAAACCTGCACCTGTTGATCCTGGGCGAAGGACCGGCCGTTCCGGAATTGCTGGCGCTGGCCCGGGAACTCGGCGTTTCCGATCGCGTCACCTTTGCCGGGCTTGTCGAACGGGACACGCTCGCGCATCGCCTGGCTGCGTTCGACATTGCTCTGCTGCCACGCTGCGTCGAATATTGTTCGCCGCTGAAGCTCTTCGAATATATGGCGGCAGGAAAGGCCATAGCGGCGCCTGATCAGGCAAATATCCGCGAAGTCCTTGAAGGAGGCGTTTCGGGGCTGCTATTTCCACCGGACCAGCCGGAGGCCATGGCCGAGGCGATCCTGTCGCTTGCCCGGGACGGCGCCCTTCGTGATCGGTTGGGCGGCGCTGCCCGCGCCCTCATTGCTTCGCGCGGCTATACCTGGGAGCACAATGCCCGGCGCGTGAGTGCGCTCGGGGCCGCGGCAATGCGTGCCGGTCGCGCGCACCTGTCAATGTCCAGATGAAATCCTACAGATTTGCGGATCCTTCGACGCTGCCGGAGAATGTCAGGCTTCTGTTGCAACAATCCGGGCAGCAGAGTTTCTTTGTTCTGCCCGATTGGTATCGGCTCGTCGGCGAGTGTGGTCTGGATGCAGGATTCCACGCAAGTCTTGTAGTAACCGACGACGCGCGGCTCGCGATGGCCTGCCGGCAGGGGCCGCGCGAAGCGGCGCTGCACAGCTGCACGAATTTGTATAGTTGCGAATTCGACCTGCTCGGCGATCACGCGGACACGCAGGCAGTATACGCATTTTCGAGAGAGCTCGTTTCGTCGGCCGGGCCGCTGGACAGCATAAGACTCGAAGGGCTGGACCCGGCGAGCGCGAGATATTCCGCGCTTTTGGACGGCATGCGAGCAGCGGGCCTGGTGGCCAAACCCTATTTCGCCTGGGCGAACTGGTTCGAGGGAACCCAGGGAATGGCGTTTTCGCAATTTGTTTCGACACGGCCGTCGCTCCTGCGGAACACGTGGAAGCGGAAGCGTACAACAGTCGCGAGATCGGCGGGAGCGGAGTTCCGGATTTGCGGCAAGGGCGCCGATCCCGAGCCGCTGATCGCCGACTATGAAAAGGTGCACGGGCAGAGTTGGAAGGCCGCGGAGCCGTACCCGCTTTTCATTCCCAACCTGATCCGTCTGGCCGCCCGTTTGGGCGCACTCAGGTTCGGAGTATTGTCCATCGACGGCGTGCCCGTCGCGAGCCAGTTCTGGATCGTTTGGGCTGGAAGAGCGACAATCTATAAACTCGTCCATGTGCAGAATTCCGACGCGTTGTCGCCCGGCACACTGCTGACAATGGAGATGATGCGGACCGTGCTGGAGACAGACCGTCCGTCCGAAATTGATTTCGGCCGCGGTGATGACGCCTACAAGAAGCTATGGCTGACTTCGAGGCGCGAGCGATGGGGCATCGAGGCAGCCAATCCGCGCAAATGGCGGGGTATTGCGACGTCCGTGAGGATTCGTGCGGCGCTCGCGCGCGATAGGATGAAAACGCGGCGCGCAGAACGGTAGATCGATCTACCGGGAAACGATCGATCCGCTGTCCCGCGATCGCGCAAGTATTCTTTCGAACAGCTGAATCTGGCCGGCGGATGTGTCGTCCCAACTGAACCGTTCCGCAAAGGCACGCGTGGCTTGCCGGCGCGGCGATGCCCGCAGCAGCGTCTGCACGGCTTCCGCGATGCATTCCGGCGTGCGCGCGCGCATCAGTACGCCGGCCTCGGGGCGGGAGACGATTTCCGGATTGCCCCAGATCGCCGACGCAACGACCGGCGTCCCACAGGCCATCGCCTCCAGCAGCACGTTCGGCCAGCCTTCGCGGCTGGAGGAAAGAACCAACGCGTCGGCAGCCGTGTAAAGATTGGCCAGTTCCTGGTGAGGAACGGCGCCAAGAAACCGGACGCGATCGGCCACACCGAGGGTTGACGCGAGTGCTCTCAGGCGTGCGTGCTCTGGTCCATCGCCGGCAAGGAGCAAGGTATATCCCTGCAGGCGGGAAAGAGCGCCGATTGTAAGATCGTGCCCCTTGCGCTCGATCAGGTGCCCCACCGACAGCAATATCCGGCCGTTTATGCCGAGCGCAGCTCGCGAGACTTCGCGATCGCCGGGCCTGAACATCACCAGATCGACACCGTTGCGCAATACGGCGATGCGCTCGGGCGCGATGCCGAGGGCGACCATCGCATCCTTCAGGGCTTGACTGACCGCGATCATGCCGGCAGCGCGCTGCGCGGCATAACGGATCAGGCGGCGCGGAATGACATAACGGGGAATGAGGTTAATGTCCGTTCCGCGGGCAGTGATGACGACCGGCTTCCCAACGGCCTGGCCCAGCAGCACCGCGGCAACGCCATCGGGATAAAAGTAATGTGCGTCGATCAGATCGAAGTCGGCCAGCCGCTTATGCTGTCGAATCAGCGAAAGCGTCGCGGCGAAGAGCGAAATGGGTGCGAACGGCATGCTCAACCTCGGCAATATAATGTGACGAGGATGGGCGATCGGAATGCCGTTGCGGTTCTCCGATCGGGGCGCCCGCGCCAGCAGGGCGTACCGGCCAAAGACAGAGGCTGTGGACGGGAACCATGGAACCGGTGCGACGACCCGGGCCTGGACGCGGCCGGTTGCCAAAAGATGTCTCAGGCGGTTTTCAACAAAGATTCCGTGGCTGGGCTGCGCGGCACTGGGGTAAAGCGTGGTGAAAGTCAGAACGCGGATGGGGGCTCCACCGGGCCGGCAATTTTCCGTGTCGCTGACCATCGGCGCGTAGCGTTTCCAAAGTTTAACAGGGTTCGATGGGCTGCGCCCGACCCGACGCGGCCGCAGCCTGGCAACCAAGAACTTCGACACTGCTTGTCAACTAGCATGGTTTGTGAGAGATATCGACCGCTGCGGGCCATGTCCGGCCGACTGTTGGAACGTGGGCTGGAACTTGGGTGTCGCCCCAAACGGTAAGGGAAGAGGCTTTTTCCGCGCGGACGGAGTTGGGGGTTGAATTGGCAGGATTTTCTTTGCGAGTTCTGATAGCGCTCGTTGCGATGTTGCTGGTAGCGGGCTGTTCGTCGGAAAAGACCCTCCCCACGGTCAGTCTGGCGCCCGGCCCGGCCTCCTATGCTTCTGCGAGCGATTATCGGATCGGACCGGGCGACGTTTTGGACATCGTCGTTTGGCACAATTCGGACCTGAGCAACCATGTGCCCGTGAGGCCGGACGGAAGGATATCGATGCCGCTCGTGGGCGACGTCGTTGCGGCGGGCAAGACGCCGATGAATCTGGCCGACGAAATCAAGGATAAGCTGAAGCCCTACATAAAGGACCCGCTGGTCACGGTTACGCCCACGCAATTCGTGGGGCCGGTTTCCCGGCAGATACGCGTGATCGGGGAAGCGGTCCAGCCGCGCGCGATTCCCTACAGCACGAACATGACCCTCCTCGACGTGATGATCGCCGTGGGAGGGTTGACACGGTATGCGGATGGGGATCGCGCCGTGATCGTACGGGTCGTAAACGGCGTGCAGCAGACCTATCATGTGCACTTGGATGGCTTGATTCGAGACGGCGACGTAACGCAAAACGTGGCCGTGCAGCCCGGCGACGTCATCATCATTCCACAGCGCTTTTTCTAGCCCGCCATGAAATTCCGGATACGCAAAGACAAGGAACAATCCCTGAGAAATGGGGGAGTTGCGAATGGCCGCGTCAGATAACCGAACCGAAAGCCTGCGGACTCTGGTTCTGGAACAGGCGATCACGGTCTGGAAACGTAAGTGGCTGGTCCTGGCCGTGACGTGGCTCGTCTGCATCGCAGGGTGGGCGGGCGTCATGTTCGTTCCCCAGCGTTTCGAGTCCGACGCACGCGCGTTCCTGGACGTGAACGGGATTCTGACGCCGCTCCTGAAGGGACTGGTGGTCGATACGTCTCCGGCGGAGAGCGAGGGATATCTGCGTCAGACCTTGCTGAGCCGGCCGAATCTTGACCAGGTGATCGTGCTTGCCAATCTGGGCGGGGCTGCGATGACCGCGGTTCAGCACGAAGAGCTGGTGAGCGCGCTGGCCGGCGACATCAAGGTGACGACGGACGGCAACAATCTGGTGTCGATTTCCTACGTCAATCGCGACCCGCGTGTCGCCAAGAACGTCGTCGATGCGTTGCTCACGATCTTCGCCGAGAAAGCAGCCGACAGCAGCCGCGCCGAAATGGACAAGGCGCGTGCATTTCTGAACGGGCAGATCGCCCAGTACGAAGTTCAACTGCGGACGGCGGAGCAGCAGCGGGCGGCGTTCCGCAAGAAATACGCGAACTATTTCACGGACTCCGGCGTCGCGCGCCCCGACGTCCTGCAGCAGCAGGTCGTCCAGCTTGGTCAGCAGTACGCGGATGCTGTGGCGACGCGCAATGCGATTGCGGCGCAGATGGCGCAGGTCCCGCAGCTTCTCAGCGTCACCTCGGCGCCGACAGTTTCCAACAGCGGCCAGATCGTTGTCGCC
Organism: Rhizomicrobium sp.; assembly: GCA_036266955.1. Lineage (GTDB taxonomy): Bacteria > Pseudomonadota > Alphaproteobacteria > Micropepsales > Micropepsaceae > Rhizomicrobium. The sequence continues at coordinate 23,785 of DATAWY010000098.1, read as the reverse complement.
TCGCCGGAGACCCGCCTTGCGCAGGCGAAACGCAATCTTGCCGATCTGCGACTGCTCTACACAGACAAACATCCGGACGTGATCGCGGCGAAACGTTCCGTGGCGGAATTGCAGGCCGACGTCGACGCCGAGAAAAAGACGGGTGGAACAAACGAAGGCAAGACCCAGATATCGAATCCGGCCTATGAACAGCTGCGGCTCAAACTGGTGGATGCGCAGACGATCCTCCCCACGCTGAAGAATCGCCTGGACACCGCGATGTCCGATTACAATCGCGCCAAGGCTCTGAGCGGAAACCTGCCGGAAATAGAGGCCAAGTCGCAGGACATCGACCGCGACTACGACGTCGTCAAGGCGAATTACGACGAACTCGTGAAGCGGCGCGAATCGGCCAATCTCTCCCAGGCAGCGGATGACCGCGCCGACCGGACGCAGTTCCGTATCGTCGATCCGCCGGAAGTTCCCCTCTTCCCCGCTTTTCCAAACCGGGCGGTATTGTTCACCTTCGCTACGCTGCTCGGTCTGGCTGCAGGCATCGCGGCGCCGTTGGGCCTCGCCCAGATTCATCCCACGTTCGGATCGCCCGCGCGCCTTCGCGAGTTGGGGCTTCCCGTGATCGGAGCGGTTACGTTCGTGCGGGCAGCCAGGCACGCAGGAATATTTGCACGAGCGGCCGGTGGCCTCTTCGTCACGGGACTGGCTGGTGTCCTGCTCGTCTACGGCGGTCTGCTCTTCCGCGTGGCCCACATCACCAAGGGAATGTGGTGAAATGGAGGATCACGCGCCAGATTTGATTCAGAGGGCCGCCGCAAGGCTGCAACGGCCCACTTTGCGGTCCGCCGGATCGGCGCCTATTACTTCCGCCACCGCGCTCGATGACGGCGCCGCGCGGAGTTCGCCGTTCGACGAAGGCAAAGCGATCGAGCCGAGAATGCGGCCACCGCATTTCGTGCAACCGGCGCCTGCGCGCCTGCAGCAGGTTACCATCAGCCCGACGAGCCTGGCTGCAAACGGCATCGTCCTTCCTTCCAGCGGGCTTTCTCGAACCGTGGAGGAATTTCGTGCTCTGAAGCGGCATGTACTGGCCAACGCAATGCGCTCGGCCGATGTAGCGAATCCTGCAGCCAGCCGCATCATTCTGGTGACCAGTGCGCGGGCAGGAGAAGGCAAGACGTTTACCTCCGTAAATCTCGCACTGGCGCTTGCCTACGAAAAAGACGCGCGCGTGATGCTTATGGATGCCGACGCCTATCGGCAGTCCTTGATGAAGTATCTCGGTATTTCTGCCGCATCGGGATGGTTGGAGACGGTTTCCGGCAAGTCTGCAGGACTGGACGACGTTGTCCTCGAGACAAACGTGCCCGGGTTCTCCGTGCTCCCCACGGGCAAGGAAACCGGGCAGATTCCCGAAATCATGTCGAGCCGGCGAATGAAAGACCTCCTGGATGAGCTGGTTCGGCAAGATGCGAGACGATTTATCATAATCGACTCTCTGCCATGTCTGACGAGCACCGAGCCGTCCATCCTGTCGGCGCTGGCCGGCCAGACACTCTTTGTGGTTGCAGCGCACCAGACCAGCCGGGAAGACATCGAGGCGTCGCTGCGCCTGCTTAATTCAAGTCCAAGCGTGAATTTCATTCTTAACAAGGCGGCGCCGGCGCTGACGGAGCAATTCAAAGGTTACGGCTACGCCTATCGCAATACGCAGTGACCGCCGGGGACGCGCTGAGGGGGCCTCGCATGCAGTTACGCTGCCGAATACGGTCTCTTGCGATTGCGTCGTTGGTCTGCGGGCTGGTGCTGGGTTTTCAATGCCAGGCGCAGGGTCAAACGGTCGACTATTTCTCGACGCCGTGGATCGTTGCGCCGCTTCCGCCGAACACGAGCAGCGCTCCGCAAAACGGTCTGGCCAACGGCGGAGGCGGCACCGCATCGCCGGGTGCGTATTCGACCCTCTACTCGCATGCGATGGCCCAATCGGCGCCAAACGCGCCTCCCTGGAGCCTGACAGCGAACCTCGGGATCGACGAAATCGCGACCGATAACGTTGAGGACACCGCCCAAGGCCGCACAGCCGATCTGGGGTCGCTGTTTTCGGCCGGAATTGTGGGCACGGCCGATTCGACACGTCTTTCCGGAATCATATCCGCAACCGGCGTGTACCGCCGCGACACCAGCGACGCGGCGCTGGACGGATTTTCGGGATACGGCTATGCGAACGGGCGAGCCACGATCATCCCCGATACACTTTACCTCAGCATAAACGGCCTGATGGACGATTTGTCGCGGGAAGGCGGAGGATTGCAGAACGCGCTCGCCCAGATGGCAACAACCACCAAAACCTACTCGGTCAGTGCGTCGCCTTACCTGTACACCCAGGCAGGAGACTTCGCGGTGAACGTCCTGCGCTACCAGATCGGGCAAGTCTGGTTCGACGACAATACGGGCGCCATCCAGACGCCAGGCGTCGATATCGGACCGATCACGCCCTCGACCGATCAGAACGCCCGCGAAGATTTCAGGATGGCCGGTACGCTGCTGCCGCGGCTGTCCAGCGATGTCTCGCTCAGCAGAATGGAAAACGACAGCGGTGCCCTCGGTTCCGGCGATTACACGAACCTCGACGGCGAACTGATCAACGAATATGAAGTGACACGCTACGCTTCTGCGATATTCGGAGCAGGATACGAACAGCTGCGCGACAATGATTTTCCCCAAATCGACGGGGAAGACCCGATATGGGATATCGGTACCCGTTTGCGGCCCAATCCAGACTCCTACGTATTATTGACCTATGGCCGTCACAACCTGAAGTCCGACTTTGCGGGCGAACTCTGGTGGCAGCTGACGGATCTCTCGAACGTCTACGCCGCTTACACGGATTCCATCTCGAATTCGCAGCAAGCGGTCACCGGCAACGACAGCGTTTCGCAAGTCGGGCCGGACGGCGCTGCGGCCGGGGTGAATTTCAATCAGAGCACGCTGATCGGCACGCTCGACGATCCGGTGCTTAATGCGGGCCCCGGCGAACAGGCGGGCGGATCGCCTCTGGGCGTTCCACTGACGGACATCAACAATGCGCTTCCCCTTCAAAACGGACTTTTCCGCAATAAGTCGTTCCGGTCGACGGCGCGTACGACCATCGACGATAATCCCCTGTCGTTGACGATCTATTATTTGCAGAGCACGCAGCTGACTCCGATAGGGGGGGTGTTCAACGATCAGGTTGGGCAGACGGAGACCAGCGCCGGCGGAATACTTTCGTGGTCCCGGCCGTTTACGCCGGACCTGTCCGGGCTCATGTCGGCGGGCTATAACCATTCGAACCAGGGCGATGCCGGCATATACAACGGGACGCTTGGACTGACCAAAATATTGTCGCAATCCCTGTCCATAATTCTGCGCTATGACCTTATATACCGTGACGCCCATCCAAGCACGAGCGGTTATGTACAAAACGTCATTACAATCGGACTTCACAAGACATTTAATTGAGATAGGATGATGTACCAGAGCTTCTACTCGTTCAGTAGTATGCCATTCCAGCTTACGCCGGACAGCCGTTTCTACTTCGGAAGTCACGAGCACCGGAAGGCGATGGCCTTTCTGCAATATGGGTTGTCGCAGCAGGAGGGATTCGTCGTCGTCACGGGCGAGATCGGCGCCGGCAAGACCACGCTGGTCGAGCATCTTATGTCGACGCTTGATCCCGGCGAATACGTCACTGCGCGCGTCGTCACGACGCAACTCGGCGGTTACGACACGCTTTACATGATCGCAAGTGCGTTCGGGATTTCCGACGAGCCGATGGAAAAGGGTCTTTTGATAAGCCGGGTCAAGCAGTTCTTCGCCGGACTCCAGGCTCAGGGCAAGCATCCTCTTGTGATTGTCGACGAGGCCCAAAGCCTTACGCTGGAAGCGGTCGAAGAACTGCGCATGCTCTCCAATCTGAACGTAGGCGCGCGGGCGCCGTTTCAAGGCATCTTCCTTGGTCAGCCCGAATTCCGTACTGCACTTTCGAGTCCGGAACTGCAGCAGCTCCGCCAGCGCGTGATTGCATCTTGTCATCTAGGTGCCCTTAATGCGGAAGACACGCAAAGATACATCGAGCACCGGCTTGCCCGCGTGGGCTGGACCGGCGATCCGAGCTTTTCCGACGGCGCATTCGAAGAGATTTACCGACACTCGGGTGGCATCCCGAGACGCATCAATTCGCTCTGTTCGCGTCTGCTGCTGCTTGGATATCTTGAGGAAAGCCATGCGATCGACGGAGCCGCGGTGGCCAACGTTGCACGGGAGATGGCGGTAGAACTCGGTTGTCCGGATAGCGTGCTGGTCTGGCCCCCCAAAAAAAGCGGCATCCGCCATGATCCGCTAACCGGAACCGATGAGATTCGGTCGCGGCTGGAAAGGGTCGAACGCAAGACCGACAAACACGACAGGGCAATCGTACGTGTTCTCGACCTGGCGCTCAAATACCTTCCGGCGGCAGATGTGAAATAACAATGACGCTAGCGGCAGAATTAGATACGAAGCGGGGCACCTCGCGCATTGTCGAGTTGGCGGGTGTGCGGACGGGTGCGCGCGCGGATCCGTGCGTCAATGCGTTTACCGTGGATGTCGAGGATTATTTTCAGGTCGAAGCGTTCAAGGATGTTGTGGATCAGGAGAGTTGGGAAGACCGCCCCTCGAGAGTGGAAGAGAACACGGAGCGCGTGCTCGGGATTCTTGAAGCGGCAGATGTGCGCGCGACGTTTTTTGTCCTGGGCTGGGTTGCTGAACGATTTCCGTTGCTGGTGCGGAGCATTCAGGCAAACGGCCATGAAGTAGCCAGTCACGGCCATGGGCACGAAATGGCCTCCGTCCAGACGCAGGACGAATTCCGCAACGATGTACGGCGCGCCAAGCGGATCCTCGAGGATTGCATCGGCGTCCGCGTCCGCGGTTTCCGGGCGCCGACCTTCTCCATCGGGCGCAAGAACTGGTGGACCTATGAAATTTTGGTTGAAGAGGGTTACGTCTACAGTTCGAGCATTTATCCGATAGCCCACGACCTGTACGGAATGCCGACGGCGCCGCGAACGCCGTTTCATCCACTGGAAACGTGTGACTTCGTGGAGATTCCTGTCGCCACGGTGCGGCTTCTCGGAGCCAACCGGCCGTGCGGCGGCGGCGGTTACTTCAGGCTGATGCCTTATGCACTCTCGCGCTGGTTCATCGACCGGGTAAACCGGTTGGACGCGATGCCGTGTGTCTTTTATTGCCATCCGTGGGAGTTCGATGTCGGCCAGCCTCGCATAGAGGGGGCGTCGATGAAGTCGCAGTTGCGCCACCATCTCAACATCGCAGCGATGGAGCGCCGTATTGCGCGGCTGCTTGGCGATTTCGCCTGGGGACGGATTGACGAAAACTATCTGACAGCCGGCGAGGCACGTCCGCGAAAGTTCATGGAATGGAGGGGATAAGCGTCTCAGGACTGGAACCAGGCGAAGAGGGGGCATGGGACTCATTCGTCAGGAACGTCCCGGAAGCGACGTTCTTTCATCTTTCGGGATGGAGGCGGGTGATCGAGAAGGCATTCGGGCACCGGACCTTCTATCTCGTCGCGCGGCGGAACCGGGAAATCCGGGGGGTGCTGCCGCTTACTCAAGTCAGAAGCCTTATTTTCGGCAATTCTCTGATCTCGAATGCGTTCTGTGTGCACGGAGGTATCGTGGCGGACCTTCCCGAAGCGCGCGACCTCCTGGCCGCAGCGGCCCTGGAGATTGCGCGAAACCTGAGAGTGGATTGCGTCGAATTCCGATCGACGACCGTGTCACAGCCAAATTGGTTGAATAGAGACAATCTTTACGTGACGTTTCGCCGCGCAATGTCGGCGGAAGCGGACGCAAACCTGAAGGCAATACCGCGGAAACAAAGGGCCATGGTACGGAAGGGCATCGCCAACGGGCTGAAGAGCGAAATCGACAACGATGTCGGCCGGCTGCATCACATATACGCCGAAAGCGTGCGCAGGCTCGGGAGCCCCGTGTTTCCCAGACGCTATTTTCAGCTATTGAAGGATGAGTTCGGCCAGGCTTGCGATGTGGTCACCGTCTCCCACGGCAAGCGCGCAATCGCATCGGTCATGAATTTTTACTTCCGCGACGAAGTACTACCATATTATGGGGGTGGGCTGATTCGGGCACGTGCCCTTGCCGGCAATGATTTCATGTACTGGGAAGTGATGCGGCGGGCCTGCGAACGGGGTTATCGCATTTTCGATTTCGGGCGCAGCAAGATCGGTACCGGCTCCTATGATTTCAAGCACAACTGGGGATTTGAACCAATGCGACTTTCCTATGAATATTTGCCGATAAATGCGAAGGAGATCCGGGATGTGAATCCTCTAAATCCCAGATATCGCGTGGCAATCGGTCTTTGGCGACGTCTCCCGCTTTCGCTTACCAAGTTAATCGGACCCGCCATTGTGCGGTCGATTGGCTGACGCCTGTGCGCGATCTCCTCTTCCTGGCGCATAGAATTCCCTACCCCCCCAACAAGGGAGACAAGATTCGCTCGTTCCACATTCTGCGCCATCTATCATCCTCCTTCAAAATATACCTGGGGTGTTTCGTAGATGATCCGAGCGAGCAGCGTTATATGGCGCCATTGCGCGAGTTTTGCGCGGAAGTTTTCTGTGTTCCGCTTCCACCGGCAAGGAAAGCCATAAGGGCGTTGCGGGCAATTGCCCTTGGACAATCGTTCAGCGAGGCGATCTATCAGGATGCACACCTGCGCGCTTGGGTGGCGAATGTTGCCGTCAGCTGTAATATCCGGGATGTGTTTGTGTTTTGCTCCGCCATGTCGCCTTACGTGCAGGACTCCGAATCTGAAACACGTGTCGTGACCGACATGGTTGATGTCGATTCCGAAAAATGGGGCACCTATGCAAGCTTCGCTGTTTGGCCGGTCCGTCTGCTTTATCGATTGGAGCAGCGCCGTGTACACTCTCTCGAAAAGAGGGCCGTGGCCGCGTGCGAGCGCGCGCTTTTCGTGTCAAAAGCGGAAGCCGATTTATTTCTTGAGCTGATGCCCGAGGCGGCTGGTCTGGTCGGGTTTCTTGAAAACGGGGTCGACCTCGATGTGTTTGATCCGGCTCTCGTCTTTGCCAGCCCGTTTTCCGTCGGCAGTTCTCCCATTGTGTTCACCGGGGCGATGAACTATCGGCCCAATGTCGATGCGGTCCAGTGGTTTGCGGGCGAAGTGTTCCCCGCCATCCGTCAGGCGTGCGGGCGGGCGGAATTCTGGATTGCAGGAGCCAATCCCGTTGCCGGCGTTCGCCGTCTGGCAAAAGAACCCGGGGTCAGGGTCGCAGGTGCGGTAGCGGACGTACGCCCTTACCTTGCGAACGCGCATTGTGTGGTCGCTCCGATGCGGATGGCAAGGGGCGTTCAGAATAAGGTCCTGGAGGCCATGGCCATGGCCAGGCCCGTCATTTTGACGCCGGCCGCCCTTGAGGGCTTGAGCGCGATTCCGGGACGGGAAGTGCTGATGGCGAGCAATCCGTCCGAGTTTGCGGATCGTGTCTCGGAGGCGCTGTCGGGTCTCTGCAGCGAAATAGGCTTTGCGGCGCGCAAACGCGTCGAACGGGATCATTCCTGGCAGCAGAACTTGAAGGTACTGGATGCCCTGTTTGAAGAGCCGGCTTGCCGCGCAATCGCCGAGCATGCCGTCAAGCGCGGTGAACTGCGTCCGACCGGGGTCGTGCCGTGACGTCTCAACGCGTGAATGTCTCTGCGTGGCCTGCGGGGAGCAGCCGAAATGCGCTGATTGCGGCGGGAACCGTCATTTTTTTTCTCGCGGTATTTGCCCTCCTGTTTTGGAATGACGCAATCGGCGCTTTTCGTGTCTGGACCGATTCGCCTACGTTCAATCACTGTTTTCTCATTCTGCCGATCAGCCTTTTCATGGTTTGGCAGCGTCGCCAGATGCTCGAAGGCATCGGCTTTCTACCGGACTTGAGGGCGGTGGCGCCAATGCTTGCCCTTGCGGCGTCCTGGCTGGTCACGTCGCTCGCCGGCATTCTTGAAGCCGGACAGTTTGTCGTTCTCACCATGCTCCAGGTGGCGTTGTTCGGCACATTGGGAGCGGCGTGCTATCGAAGGCTGGCCGCACCGTTCCTTTACCTCTACTTCCTTGTGCCCAGTGGTGCGTTTCTGATCCCGGCCCTGCAGGCTTTCACGGCAAAATTCGCCGTCGTTGGCCTCCACGTCCTCGGTATTCCGGTGTTTTCCAACGGAGCCGTGATCGAAATACCGGCGGGAACTTTTGCCGTCGCGGAAGCCTGTGCGGGGTTGCGCTTTCTGATTGCCGCGGTCGCCTTCGGCGTGTTTTTCGCCGTCATCACGTACCGCAGCCGTTTGCGGCGGCTGGTCTTCATTGCGCTGTCGGCCGTTGTTCCTGTCATCGCCAACGGCTTCCGTGCCCTGGGGCTCATCGCAGCCGCTCAGTGGATCGGCAATCCCGCAGCCGCCCTCGCCGATCATATCATCTATGGATGGATATTCTTCTCCTTTGTTCTCATACTGCTTGTTCTTATCGGTCAGTTGTTTTCCGACCGGTGCGAGGATCCGAGCCCGCCTTCATCCGGATACGATGCTGCTGCGACCAATCAAAAGCTTCCTTGGCGTATTGCGGTGGTTGGTCTTGCCAATGTTCTCGCGGCTGCCTCGGGCGTCGCTGCTGCGACCGTCCTGGAGGCGCCGCGTCCGCTATTCGTGCCGCAATCGGCGCCCCGCGTTGCGCTACCGTGGCGGGAGGTGACATCGCCTTCCGACTGGAAGCCGCTCGTTGCGAGGCCGGCGCGAAGCTTCCTGCGGACTTTCAGTAATGGAACCTATCGGATCGACGAGTTCGTGGCGCTGTATGCCACCCAACGACCAGACAACAATCTGATTCGCTCCAACAGTCGCGACGCGGACGAACGCAAGTGGAGTTTTGATTCGTCGAGGAGCGGGACGCTGGCGTTCGCCGACCGACATGTTTCCGTCCGCGTTTCGCGGTGGCTGCGGGGAACCGAGAAGCGGGTCGTATGGTCCTTCTACGACGTCGGCGGCCGGATGGTATCGAACATCTGGGACGCGAAATGGGAACAGCTCCACGCCTATGCTGCCGGAAGCAGATGCGTTCCCGCTTATGTCGCGTTTTCGGCGGACGTTACCGATGAACCTGCCTACGCGGCGGCGGCCGGACAGCTCCTCGCGGCGACCGAACCTCTCGAGCTTTATCTGTGTGGCTCTACCAAGAGCCAAGCGCCTCGATCAGTCGAAACACCAGCCAATAGCCTGCTGCGGAGACGCCCAGGATAACCGTCGCGCAAGCCCAGACAGGCAAGCGCGCATCCCGCGACTGGTGCGCGAAACCGACGACGAAGGGCAGAGCACGTTGGCGCATCGACTATGAAGAATCCTTCGACAAAGCAACGCACGATGTTTGCCTCGGAACCTTACCAATATATTAATTTTGGAAAGCTGGACGAAAGCTATGTGTGGACAACCCGGGGCTCAGCCGCCCAGGATGCCGGGCCTGACCATTTGCGACAGGATAGCGCGTCGAAAGGCCAAAAGACCTGCGGCCGAAGGCGCCGGGTAGGCAGGGGTGCCACATTCATCCGCAGGACGTGCCCTCCACCGATCATTTGACACAGAATTGGCTTATATTCGTTAGGGTTAAGACCAACTGGGCTTATCTTTACGTTTTTTTTACTAGCAACTCGCGGTCGATCTATTGTCAATGAACCGACAACAGGGTACGTCAAGTTGTACCTTAGGGGTTTCGGGACTTTTAGGGTCGAGGCGGGGGGCAGGGGCTATGCGTCGCATTTTTGGCCAACACGTCGCCACATCGTGGGTGGTCTTCGGCGTTTTGGAAGCGTCGCTGGTCGCGGCGGGCTGCTACGCCGCGTATTATTTTGTGTTTCCGCGTCCGGGACTCTTCGCCGTTGGCTTGCTGCCGTTCGCCATGCTTCTTTCGCTGGGCATTGTCGCGTTCATGCACGCCAATGGGCTTTACCAGGCCGATGCGGTAATCGACTTCAGGCGAATGCTGTGGCGCATTGTGATTCTGACCGCGCCCATATTCGTGCTGGCCGTGTGGACGACGGGGGAACTGGCCAAACGCACATCCATACCCATCTACCCCTATCGCTGGCAATGGACGGCAATGCTCACCGGCGCGTGGCTCGTGTGTGCGGTGATTTTGCGCCTCGCTTATCGGCAGATTTACCGCCGCGGGCTGATGACGCGCCGAATTGTCGTGGTGGGAACGGAAGACGACGCGGCCCAGCTGAACAGCCTCGCAAGAAATTCCAATCTGCGATTCCAGCTCGTAGGGAGATTCGATCCGGATTTTCGGGCCGATGCAACAGATTCTCACGTTGCGTTGTCCAGGGCGGTTTCGAGTCTGCGCGCATCCGAGATCGTCATCACGGTTGGTAACGACCCGCTGCTCTGGAAAATGCTCGCACATTGCAAAGTTTCGGGCATTCGCGTCACGGACTATCTGGACTTTTGCGAGCGCGAAGATCAGCGCATCTACATCGAGAGTCTGAGGGAGGAATGGATCGCGCTGTCGCGTGGATTCGAGACCACCGGATGGAGTGAGCGACCGAGGCGAGCGCTGGACGTGCTTCTCTCGTTGGCGGGGTTCATCGCAACGGCGCCGGTGCTGCTGCTGACAAGCCTTGCCATAAAACTTGAAGATGGCGGCCCTGTCCTTTACCGGCAGGAACGGGTGGGACTGAACGGGCGCCCGTTTACTCTGTTCAAGTTCCGCAGCATGCGGCAGGATGCAGAGAGCGACGGCGTTCCCGCCTGGGCCGGCGAACGCGACGTACGGGTCACGACGGTCGGGGCGGTCATCCGCAAGCTGCGGATCGACGAACTGCCTCAGCTGTCGAATGTGCTGCGCGGCGAAATGGCGTTGATCGGTCCGCGACCGGAGCGCCCCTACTTCGTCCGCCGGTTTTCCGAGGCCATCCCATTCTACGATTATCGGCATGCGGTCAGGCCGGGCATCACCGGCTGGGCGCAGGTCAGCTTTCGCTACGGGGCTTCGGTGGAAGACGCCAGACGCAAGCTGTCCTACGATCTCTATTACGTCAAAAACCGCGGCATTCTCCTCGACATCGTTATTTTGCTGAAAACGGTCGGCGTGGTGCTGCGCGGCGAAGGCGCCCGTTAGCACGCCGCAGGAAACAATGGAAACTGCTGAATGAAGGCAGTATAGTGACGCTGCCATGCTGTTCGCGGTCTCCTACGGAATTGGCGCAGCGGCATTCATTGCCCTGATCGCATTGATGCTGATCAATCGCCGGCCGAGGGAATTCGGCCTGCGGGTTTTCGTGGCCTCCGCAGCAACGGCGGGTTGGGCCGTCGCGGCTGCCGTTCAGCCGTGGTGGATGCCGGGAGCGGCGCACGCGCTTGAAAACGTGCGCAGCGGAAGCTGGCTTGTGCTTCTTGCTTCGATTCTGTCGACGGCGCGCCGAAAGCAGGACGAGGTACGCGGAGCGGCATGGCTTCCGATTGTTGCGGCCGCAATCGGGCTGGCGAGCGTTGCGAACGATTGCCGCTTCTTCTTCTCGGCAGCGAGTCCTGTGGCCTTCGCTCCGTCGCAGATTCTCGATCGCGTGGTTGTGTCCGTGTGTGGAATTCTCATGGTGGAGAATCTGTACCGCAACACCTCGCCGGGGCGTCGCTGGAACGTAGTTCCGCTGTGCATCGGCATCGGCGCGATGTTTGCCTATGATCTTTATGTGTTCTGCGAAGCCGTGGTGCTGAGGGAAGTGTCGCCGTCGCTGCTCGCAGGCCGCGGCATCGTTCTTGCCCTGATCGTCCCGCTGCTGGTGCTGACCATGGCGCGCAATCCGGGCTGGAAGATCGACATCCATGTCTCGCGCCGGGTTGTCTTCCACGGCGCCACCCTGACGGCGGCCGGCGTGTTTCTCCTGGTCGCGGCAGGTGTCGCAGGCCTGATCGGACGGTTTCCGGGACAATGGGCGAGCATCTCGGAAATCGGCTTTTTCTGCGGCAGCATCATCCTGCTCCTGACCGTGTTGTCGACGGAGAGCTTTCGCTCCCGTGTGCGGCGTCTCATCGCGGAGAACTTTTTCTCAACCCGCTACGATTACCGCACCGAATGGTTGCGAACGATCGCGACGCTCTCTTCGGCGGCGGCCGGCGAACCCCTGACCGTTCGCGCCATTCGGGCAATCGCCGACGTGGTCGACAGCCCGGGAGGCGCCCTGTGGCTGGCAGATGGCGCGGGCGAATTCAGGCCCGCGCAGGTTCTCAGCATGGCGCTCGACATGTCGGCCGTGGAGCCCGCCTCCGGGCGGTTTGTGGCCGCATTTCGCGGCGGAGACCAGGTGGAGGATTTTTCCCGCGATAATGGATGTCGTCCAGCCTGGGCCGATGCGGCTGCGGTCTGGCTCGCGGTGCCGCTGGTGAAAATCGACCGTTTGATCGGCTTCATTGTCCTCGCGCCGCCACGGGCGCCGGCCACCCTCAATTGGGAGAGCTATGACCTCCTGCTCGCGATCGGCCAGCAGGTGGCGGGTTACCTCGAGGAGGAGCAGGCCACGCGCGCGCTTATGGAATCCCGGGCGTTGATCGACTACTCGCGCAGATTTTCATTCGTCATCCATGACATAAAAAATGTCTCCGGACAGCTCGCCCTGATGATCGCCAATATTACCAGGTTTGGCGAGCAGGCCGAGTTCCGGGCTGATATGGTCCGCGGCATGGAGAACGCCGCGAACAAGCTGCGGGGGCTGGTGGACAGGCTGCGCCCCGACACGCCCGCGCCCGAAGCTGTCCAACTCGTCAATCCCGCGAACGCGATCGCAGAGGTGGTTGGCGAACTCGACCGCCGCGATACGCCGGTGCGCGCGCGGATCGGCACGGACGCGGCGCAAGTGCGCATCGTGCCCGCTGATTTGCACGCCGTGCTGACGCATCTCGTCACCAACGCGATGGAGGCTTCCGCGGGGGGCGACGAGGTCGTGATCGGTTTGCGGAGCGAGCGCGGGAAAGCGGTGATCGAGGTCGCCGACAAGGGAAGCGGCATGAGCGCCGATTTCGTCCGCAACAGCCTTTTCGTTCCCCTGCACTCCACCAAGCTCCGGGGCCATGGCATGGGTGCCTATCAGGCGCGGCACCTCGTGCGCGCCGCGGGCGGCGAGATCGAGGTCGTCAGCGCGCCGGGCCGTGGAACCACCATGCGCATCCTGCTGCCGGACCTCGGCGAGACGGTCGAACAAACGATGGAGACAGCCGCGTCATGAGCGGGGGCAAGCCCGGCGTTCTTGTCCTTGAGGACGACGAGGGCCTGCGCTCGCAATATCGCTGGCTGCTGTCGGACTACCAGGTTCTGGAATCGGGCGACCGCGCCGCCGCCAGGAAGATTGCGCTGCGTGAGCGCCCCGGCATCGCCATCGTCGATCTCGGCCTGCCGCCGGATCCCGATGGCGCCAGCGAGGGGCTGGCGGCCGTGACCGAGCTGCTCGAAGCGGCTCCGGAAACCAAGATCATCGTCGTCACGGGCAACGAGTCCCGCGAGCATGCGAGCCGCGCCATTGCCGCGGGCGCCTATGATTTCTTCCAGAAGCCGGCCGACCCCGATCTCCTGAAGCTGATCGTGGGGCGCGCGGCGCGGCTCTACGAACTGGAACAGGAGAACCGGCGCCTTGCCGTGGCCGCACCGCAGACGGGTGTGACGGGTATTCTCGGCAACAGTGCCGTGATGCAGAAGGTTCTGCGCGATGTCGAACGCCTGGCGCGGACCGACATCACCATTCTCATCACGGGCGAGAGCGGCACCGGCAAGGAACTCGTGGCCGCCGCGCTTCATCGCCTGAGCGCGCGCCGCGTCAAGCCTTTCGTCGCGATCAATTGTGCCGCGATCCCCGAGGGACTGCTCGAAGCAGAACTGTTCGGCCACGAGAAGGGCGCCTTTACCGGCGCGATCAAGCAGACCATCGGCAAGATCGAGAGCGCCAATGGCGGAACGCTTTTCCTCGACGAAGTGGGTGACATCCCGCTTGCCACCCAGGTCAAGCTGCTGCGCTTTCTCGAGGAGCGCGTCATCGAGCGCGTGGGCGGGCGGCAATCGATCCGCATCGACACGCGCGTGCTGAGCGCCACCAACCAGGACCTTGCGAAACTGATCGCCGAAGGCCGCTTCCGCGAGGATCTCTTTTACCGCATCAACGAGATCGCGATCGCGCTGCCGCCGCTGCGGGAGCGGGGCGGCGACGGCCGGCTGCTCGCCAATTTCTTCCTGCGCAAATTCGCCAAGGAGCTGGGCCGCTCGTTCCGCGGCTTTTCCAACGAGGCCGCGAACGCCATCCGTGAGCATCCGTGGCGGGGCAATGTGCGCGAGCTGGAGGGACGGGTGAAGCGGGCCGCGATCATGGCGGAGAGCGCCGTGGTCACGGCGGGGGATCTCGACCTCGGCCAGCCCGAAGCCGTGCGCTCCCTCGACCTGCGCGAGGCGCGCGCGCGGGCGGAGCGGGAGACCATCGAGCTTGCGTTGGCCGAAGCCGCCGGGAATATATCGAAAGCGGCCGGCCTGCTGGGCGTGAGCCGGCCGACGCTCTACGATCTTCTTTCAGAACATGGGCTTGGTGTGCCGCGGGCGGCTCAGCCCGCGCAGGCGTCGAAGGAGTAGGATATGCGCAACGATGGCTGGGAAAAGGGCAGGGGGGCGCGGGCGCGCGCGCTCTGGTCTGCGGCGCTCCTGGGTACGGCCGCGCTTGCGGGGACAACGGCGGCGCGGGCCGACGATGCCGCCGCCTATCTCCAGAGCGCCCATCAGCTCGAGAAGACGCACGACCTGCGCGGCGCGGAGATTCAGCTGCGCAACGCGGCGCAGGCGGCGCCGGGCAATACGGCCATCCGCCTCGAACTCGCGCAGGTCTATCTGAAGCTCGGCAATCCCAATGCGGCGGAGGCGGAACTGTTCGCGGCGCATATGCGCGGCGCGAAGGACGAGGCGACGGCGCCCTTGATGGCGCAGGCGATGCTGGCAATGGGCGAATTCGGCGATCTTCTGAACAACGTGCCCGCCGGCAACCGGCCCGCCAAGATCGAAAGCATCGTGCGGACCTATCGCGGCATGGCGGAGATGGGGCTCAACGAGACCGATCGCGCCCGCGCGATGTTTGCCGACGCGGAGCGGCTGGATCCGAAATCGGCTTTGCCGCTGATCGGCGAGACCCGGCTTCTGATGCAGGAGCATAAGCTTGATGCGGCGGCGCAGAAGGACGATCAGGCGCTGAAGCTCGATCCCAGAAACGCCGACGCGCTCGACGCCAGGGGCCTGATCCTCGCCATGCGCGGCAATGCCAACGGGGCGATGCAGCAATTCGCCGCCGTGATCGCCGCCAACCCGCGCGATGTCCGCGCGATGCTCGAACGTGCGGAGCTGGAGGCCGGGCGCGGCAATCTCGACGCCGCGGAAAAGGACCTGGCGGCCATCCAGAAGCTCGAACCAGGCAGCGTGATGGCGGTCTATCTGCAGGCGACGATCGACGCCCAGCGCGGCAAATACAAGGACGCCGATGCGCTGCTCGACAAATTGCGCGGGGCGATGAGCAGTTTGCCGCCGGCCTATCTCGTCGCGGCCGAGGTGAAGTTCCGGCTGAACCAGCTGGATCAGGCGGAGGCCTTTGCCCGCAAGTACATCGCCCAGGCGGGCGATCAGCCGCGGGCCTGGCAGATTCTCGGCGCGATCGCGCTGAAGCGCGGCAATCTCGAGGGCGGCATCGCCGACCTGGAGAAGGCGGCGAAGCTCGCGCCCAATGACGCAAACGTGCTGGCGGCGCTGGGGCAGGCCTATATCGCGCATGGCGATCTCGACAAGGCCAAGGCGGCATTTGCGCAGGCCGCGCAAAAGGCGCCCGGCAGCGCGCCGCTCGCCACCGAACGGGCGCTGACCGATTTCGCCGCCGGCGGCGACCGCGAGGGCAGCCTCGCCGCGCTGAGCGACATCTTCAAGGGCGGCAAGGGCAGCCTGGTGGCGGGGCCGCCGGTGGTGATCGAGGCGCTGCAGCTGGGGCAGCTGGACGTGGCCGAAGCCGCGGCACGGCAATTGGTCGCACGCGATCCCGCCAACCCGACCTATCAGGAGCTTCTGGCGGCCGTGCGCATCGCGCAGCACGATTATGCGGGCGCCGAGACGCTGCTGAGAGCTCTTCTCGCCAAAAACCCCAATCTCGCCTCCGCGCGCCGCGACCTGGCGCAGGTCTATCTCGCGACCAACCGCACCCCACAGGCGAAGGCGCTCTATCTGGACCGGCTGCGCGCCAACCCGAAGGATGTGGAAAGCCTCGAGGCGCTCGCCGACATGGCCGTCCGCCAGAAGGACGATAACGGCGCCATCGCTCTGCTGACGCAGGCGCAGAACGCCACGCCCGCCGATCCGCGGCCCTCGCTGCAGATCATCGCCCTTCTTGAGGCGCGGAAGAAATGGCCCGAGGCGATGGGCCGCGCCAAGGCGCTGGAGGCAAAGTTCGGCAAGGACGCCTCGGTGGCGGACGCGCTGGCCCAGCTCTACGCCGCGTCGGGCAATCGCGCGGCGAGCGCGGCGGCCTACAAGACCGCGGCCGCGAGATTTCCCACCTACGCGCCGATCTTCGCCCATTACGCTGCGGTTCTCGCCGCCGGCAAGAACTTCGTCGCGGCGGCGCCGCTCGCCTTGCGCGCCGCCCAGCTCGACCCGCGCAGCCCGCAGCTCAAGGGTGCGTATGTGACGCTTGTCTATCTGGCCAAAGGCACGGTCGCGGCGCTGGCCGCGAGCCAGGCGATGACCGGCGACAGGACGGGCGAAGCCGCCGCGCTGATGACCGCTTCGGTTCTCGACGCCAACAACAACCGCGCCGGAGCGATCGCGCTGCTCGAAAAGCGGCAGGCGAAGAGCCCGTCCAGCCCCGTGGTCGTCCGGCTGGCCGCGCTCTACCAGCGCGACAACCGGCCGGAAAAGGCCACGGTTTTGCTCGATGCGTGGACGGCGGCGCACCCGACCGACGTAGACGCGCGCTTTGCACTGGCCGCGATGGAGAGCGCGTCGGGCAAGCTGGATGAGGCGCTCACGCAATACGAATGGCTGGCGACGCAGAAGCCCGACAATCCCGAAATCCTCAACAATCTCGCCTGGCTCTACGACTGGAAGCACGATCCCCGCGCGCGCGCCACGGCCGAGAAGGCGATCAGGCTCGCGCCCGCCTCGGGCTCGGTGGCCGACACGCTGGGCTGGATCCTGGAAGAGCAGGGCGACAGCGCCGGTGCCGCGAAATACCTCGCCCAGGCGAGCGCCCGCCAGCCCGCCGACGGCACGATCCAGTATCACTACGCCGTGGTGCTGGCGAAAACGGGAAAGGCAACACAGGCGCTGGCGGTGCTTGAAAAGCTCGTGGGTTCAGGTGTTCAATCCAACACAAGAACTGCTGCACAGGTTCTTCTCGCGAAACTGGGCGGCACTGAGGCCAAACAGAAGCCATGATGCAATCGGAGCGACCGAGTTGTTGTTTTTTCGCTAATTCTGTTTTGGTGCCTTGATGCAGTGGCAAGCTCAGTTATTTCGGCGGGGCATAGTGAAGCGTTTACCGTTCATGGATCAACTAAGAAAGGTAAAGCGGCAAATTGCGGGATACGAGCCAGATGGATCAAACATCGCCTCCACGCTTGCTGATGCGGACAAAATCAATCGTATGTTGCGCGAGTGCGGTGTCAGTTTTTCTGAGGCTTCGGTCTTGGAGATAGGAACTGGTTGGTTTCCAATGTTTCCACTCATTATTAGATTGTCTGGTGCGAGCACAATCTATTTGACAGACCTTGAACAATATATGGACGAAGCTACCTTTGACACGGCAAAAAACATTATTCTATCTCAGTTCGAAGTCGTACGCAACAAATTTGACCTCATAGACGACGCTCGAGAGGTGCTTCTAAATCTACACATGTCTGATTTTTCATACATTGTTCCCTTTTCTCACGAAGAGGTTCCGGACGATAGTCTCGACATGATTATATCTCGAGCAGTTTTGGAACATATTCCGAGAGAGCACTTGGAATCATTGTTGAGAGCGCTCCGACCAAAACTCAAGGGTACAGGACTCATGGCGCACGCAATTGATAATAGCGATCACTATGAACACCGCGATAAGTCTATAAGTCGTATCAATTTCTTGACATGGTCACAGCGCAAGTACCAATTATTAAATTGGCTGTCCGGCAGCACAGGTGAGAATAGGCTTCGACATCACGAATACAAGTTTATTTTTGAGAGGAGTGGTTATCAGACGGTTTTGATGGATTCAGAAATTTGCGCGCGCACGCTTGATATCGTTTCGAACTTACAACTGGCCGAGCCGTACCGTGACATGAGCCATGAAGAACTTTGTGCGTTATCTTCCTACTATGTTATTCAACCAGCTTTAAAATAACACCTGTCGTTGCCAGAAATGTTTGGCTAGACTGAAATGCCATACCAACCGAAATATTTGGCTGAGATCAATATTACTTGTGAACCGGTAGCTTCGTTGTCATTCGTGGAGGCGCTGTGGCGAAGGCTGGAACGGGGGAGCGACGTTTCCTTTTTCATCTCCTGGGCATGGATCGGCACCTGGTTAAGCTGCCTGCCTGAGCGTATGCGACCGCTTCTGCTGAACGCGAAACGTGATGGCGAGGTGGTCGGGGCTGCGATCCTTGTTCCGCGCACCGAGCGGCGGCGCGCCGTGCTCAAGGTGCGGCAGCTCCATTTCAATTCCACCGGCGACCCGGCGTTCGACTGCATCACCATCGAGCACAATGACTTCGTGGCGTGCGCGGATGCGCAGCGCGAGCTATGGCCGGCGTTCCTCGGCTGGTTCGCACGGCAGACGGAAGTCGACGAATTGGTGGTGCCCGGCATCGCGGACGGCGCGACCGACGAAGCGCCGCGCGGCCTCCTTCATTCCGTTACGCCGATGACCGCCTTCGCCTGCGAGCTGCCGCCGGGCGGAAGAGATGCCATCCTCGCGCGCCTCAGCGCCAACTCGCGCCAGCAGTTGCGCCGCAATTTTCGCGATTGCGAAGCACTGGGCCCGTTGCGTATCGAAGTGGCGACGTCCGTGGTCGAGGCGCTCGCGTGGTTTACAGAATTGAAAGCACTGCATGTCGCGTCCTGGACGCGGAGGGGCCGCCGCCATGCCTTTCATTTTCCATTCTTCGAAATCTTCCACCGTGCGCTGATCGACGCCGACACTCCGGAGGGACGCGTGCGGATGCGGCGCATATCCGCGGGCGCGCATGTGCTCGGCTATCTTTACGATTTTCGCCGGCAGGGGCACGTCTGCGCCTATCAGAGCGGCTTCGGCGGTGTGTTCGCGGATCTACGGCCCGGCTACGTTTCTCACCTGCTCGCGATGGAACAGGACGCGCGCGAAGGGATGCAGACCTACGATTTTCTGGGTGGCGAAAACCGACTCAAGACAAGCCTCAAGACCGAGCGCTATGACCTGTGTTCGTACCGTTTTGCGAGGCCAGGGCCGGGTCTATTTCTCGAATCGGCTGCCAGGGCAACGCGCAAACGCTTCGGCGTTTGACGCCGTGAGGTACTGATCTGTAGCCAACGCAATGGGGGGCGGCACGAACCCGCACTGCCCCCCATTTTCGGCTATGAACGAATTCAGGCCGGTTTTGCAGCTTTGCCACGACGGCGGCTCACCGCGCCAAGAGCGAGAAGGCCGGAGCCGAAAAGCAACAGGCTCATCGGTTCAGGAACAACCTCTTCTTTATCCTCGGACTGGAGGGTTCCGTCGCCGGGTTCGGTGGAAGTCACCACAATTTCCTCGGTCAGGGAGAATTCGGTGAGGCCTTTAATGTTTTGCAGTATGTTAACCGCCTTTCCGACGTTTTCGGCGGCGCAACCTGTTGCACCGTCAGTCGAGACGCAGCCGAGCAGGGTCGAAGTCAAACCCGAATTCGTGCTATCGAGGTAGAGAGAGCGGGTCTCGTTCACATCGGTCACCGTTTCCGCATTGAAACTCGACAGGAAATTCACGGCTGCGCCATAACTCAGATTGGTTTCGGTAACGTATAGCGTCAGAGATCCCGTACCCGTTAGGTCCATGTTGTTGACGTTGAAAATGTCTGGCAGCGGCAGGTCTTTGTTTCCCGTTACTGTGACGGAATACGTCCAATCGTCGCCGCTAAGGTCGGTGTATTCACCCGAGGCATTGAGTATTTTATTGTTGGACACGGCCGCGCAATCGGGATTGGCCACCAGGCAATTGCTCGGGACACCACCGTTTGTACCCACCCAGACCACGAGGTCCGCCCAGGCAGGGCCACTCGCGAGGGCGGCGATGCCGGCGGCGACCGCAAAAATCGAAGATCGAAGCTTGTTCATGACGCTCTCCTCCAGGCCAATGGGGGCCGTGCATTAAACAGAAGCAAGTCGTGTGCCAAAATGGCATTTCTCTGCTCTGCCAAGGAGTTATGGCTATTGCTGGGATTGGAGCCCCGAGAACTGTAAAGCCGGCCGACGCCGCAAGGACAGCAATCAGGGGTGCCCGTAGCCGGCGCCCCCGGCGGGATTTACGCCCTGACGGACCGGCCCGTGCAACGCGACAGGGTCAGCGCAAACCCTGCCGTTGCGGGCCAGTGAAGCGCCGGGAATAGCGCGGGCGGCGCGCACGGCTCTGAACGAAGGTGTTCGTGAAGGCCCATTTGGGATCGGTTGCGTAGTTAGTTCCGGCCTGCTGGTTCCGGTACGCGAGATCCACGATCGTCGCCGATGAAACACGGGCGCCCGCGGCCACGGCGTAGTTCAGCATTCCAAGAGCTATGGAATTGTAGCTCGCAGGATCACCAATTGCAGCTATGCTGCCGGTGGAAGGGGGGGTTGTGGAAACGATGTAGAATGGGTCTGATCCGTCGTACGAATCGGTGATCGACAGCGGTGACCCACCGGGCTTGTGGGAAAGGTAAAATGTGTTATTGCCGAGATCGATCATGTAGTATGGTTTATACTTCGAATAGCCGGCGGGAGTGACAAAGCTGTTCGCATCGGTCGTGTCTGCAAATACTATGACGTCGCCGTCGCTAGGCGTATAATTGCTGAACGGAGTTAATATAAATGGTCCACCGACATTCCAGGTAATGTTCGGCCCACAAAACGCGATGTGATCAGAGCCGGTTACCAGCGCAGCGCCTGCATCATCACTCATCTTAATTACCGCCATGTACGATCCGACGTGCCAACCTCCAAACTGGGCGGAAACAAAATCGAAATACTTCACGTGCGTATCCAAAGCGTGTAAGGCATTGGCGTCCTCCGTCGCCGTCAAAGCTAGGGCGATGGCCGCTCCCAGGTATCCCAGCTGCCATGAATCCGCAAAATAGTAGCTTTGGCCGTACGGAACATTCCAGAGGCCCGCCTTGGCAGCAAATCGAGGAAGCGCCCGGATGATTTCAGACGCGGCCTGCCAAGTACCAGAATTAATATCGTTGAAGTATTTCTTGTACGAAACGCAGTCGGGATTTTTGTCGGGCCCTATTCCGGCGGCGGCGGCCACCAGCGCGCTGGCCCATGCGTCACCGCGATCGGACGATGCGTTGCAGCCGATCGTATTGCCATAGTGCCAGGGCGAAGACGGTACCTGTAGTGTTCTCTCTCCGCCGCCGTCATTGAGGTTACCAAGAGCATATGACGTTTTGCTGATTACGGCCGTGCCAAGATTCGAGTAACGCTGGTACACCGCGTTATTGGCGTGTTCGAGCAGGCAGTCCAGATGCCACGGTTCTCCCGTGAACAGGTAAGGGTAATAGTTGAATTGCGGCATGTGCGTTGAGTTTTGCATGCCGAAGCCGGCGAGTTGAACCATCGGGTTGGTTGTGTCGGTGAAGCCGCTCGTGGTAAGCCCGCCCTGCGGCGCCCACACGAAATTGGGATTGGGGCTCGGCATGCCGCGATAGGATGCGCCCTTGCTGTTTGACCCATTGTTTACGGCAGGAAAACTGAGTGTTGCGGAACTCTCGAGGCCGATTGAGAACGCATGTCCGCCAATCAGACTCACGATCCGGACAACCTGCTCGTCAACGGCCGCCTGGGTAAGGAAGTGGCGCGCGTACCAAGCAGGGCAGATGCCGAGGTCATCGCGGTCACCAGTGGTATCTAGATACCGGGTTACAGGTTCGGAGCAGTTCGGCCAGTAGCTGGTGGGCGAATTGTTGGCCGCCTGAACCGTGATATCGTACGACGGAATCAGACCTGTCGAAACCCAGTATTGCTGGTCCACCTGGAACCGGAGTGGCGTGTCATCGCTGTCAGTACCAGCACCCTGGACGAAGTCCCACATTCCCGTGGGTCCGGCAGTAAACAGAGCACCAAAATACACCAGATAGGGATAGGGGGTTGCAGTCTGCGTTCCCGAGCCGGCATCGGTAGCTGATACGAGATAGGCGCTGGGAACTGAAGCGCAGGTAGAAAATCCGATTGTTGTGGAGGTTACGTTGCCGGTAAAATAGCTGACGCCGGCCGACAGGCCGGCGGGCAATGTTCCGGTCGTGCTCAGCCGGGTGCAAAAGCCATAATCTCCATAATTGGCGGTGCTATAGCCGGAATTTGCATCGAAGACCGCACCGGACTGCCAGATGAAAGTGTAGGCCCGGTTGGATCCAAAATTCTCTCCAAAACAGTCCCGGATGAGCGTGCCCTGGGAATTCGAGCACAGCTGGAAACGGGAAAACGACATCCAGTTCATCGTTGCAGTCGTATCGTAGTAGGGGAGCTTGACCTTGCCCAGAATGCGCAATCCCTTTAGGGAGCCGTCCGGGTTCGCCAGCGAAGCGATGTAGAAATCGCAC
This sequence comes from Rhizomicrobium sp., assembly GCA_036266955.1. Lineage (GTDB taxonomy): Bacteria > Pseudomonadota > Alphaproteobacteria > Micropepsales > Micropepsaceae > Rhizomicrobium. Next base: position 896 of record DATAWY010000098.1, on the reverse strand, counting down.
ACGAGCTGGCCGTGGTTCGCACCGTTCTGCTGGGCATTGGCGCGGACTTTCCATACGGCGCCGGCCGCGCCGTTGCCGTAGCTGACGATCTTGGTGTGGGCCTTGATCGCCTTTTTCAGGTTCATCACCCAGGTGCCTTCGAGATTGTCCAGCCCATCCACCTGTACCTGTGGATCGATGCTGTTGCGGAAATCGGAAAGCTTTCTCGGCGATGGAGGCGGCATCTGGCCTCCCGAGGAAACATTGACCGTCATCGTTCCGTTTTCCGCAACGGATTCGGGAATGCTCAGCATCACCGGCACGAATTTGAGAGAGCCGTCGCTCCACGTGCTGGCCAGCCGGTTGAGAATTGTGCAGCGAACCGCCGTTCCGTCTGCCAGCTGAAACTGCGGCCAGGTACCCTGGGCGATGTCGCCTTTCTTGAACGGGCATCCGATAAGCTGGGTCACCGTGCCGGGGTCCGTGGCGTTCGCGCTCGTGTTCACGAGCGTGATCGTGGTCAGCAGGTTTGCGCCGGGGCGGCGCGCCGGATTGGCAGCGGCTCCGGTCGTAGCGGCTGTAACGGCCATGGCGGCTGCGGATGTCGCAAGCAGGTTGCGGCGAGTAACGGAAATCATGTGATGCACCCTTCGACGCGTGCATCATCATGCACGGCGAAGTGTGAATTTCCGGTTCTGTCCACAGACAGCGTTTGGAAGGTATTTCGTTCAAATGCCGCCGCAGGCGTAAATTAAACGATTAGGCTCGACGAGGAGGCTAGTCTTACTGAGTCAGAAGCTGAGTCAGAATGCCGCGGATTGGCCGGATACGACTCGGCTAGGTTGAGGAGATTCGTTTTAAGGCGGAGAGCCTGGATGGATCTTCTGGAAAGTTCCGAGAGCGCGGCGCGGTTTTCG
>DATAWY010000097.1:0-67898 GCA_036266955.1 Rhizomicrobium sp. | reverse complement strand
AAAACCGCGCCGCGCTCTCGGAACTTTCCAGAAGATCCATCCAGGCTCTCCGCCTTAAAACGAATCTCCTCAACCTAGCCGAGTCGTATCCGGCCAATCCGCGGCATTCTGACTCAGCTTCTGACTCAGTAAGACTAACCGGTTGAAAATTCAAGACTTTTCGAGGTTGTGCATCCGGGCGCGGCGGCGCGGGCAGGAATTGTCCCTGTATTTCCCTGTTACTGTAATATGTATCCTGTCGCCGGTGATTTTTCGTGATTTTTCGAATGGTCGGCGGGAAGCCAGGCCGCATTTCGCGCAGGCCTGCCGCCTCGCAAACGCGGCGCTTACGCTCTTGCCCGCCGCGCCGATGCCGCAGCGGCACCGCTGCGGCATGGCCCTCGGTAACCCGGCCCGCTTTGAGTGCTATTTGCAGATGGCGTTGCCGATACTGCTGGTTGAGAAGCCCGTGTCGCAGCCATAGCCGGGCCCGGATAGCGTCAAGCCGACCTTGCCCGAGATGTAGTCGATGTCCCATTCACCCATGTCGCCGCTCTGGCAATACGCAATTGCCTTCTTGGCGCTCGCAAGCTTGCATTCCGAGACTTTCGTGCCGACGACCTGAACGGACTTCGTGACTTTCCCTTTGGTCGGCACTTGCTGCGCACAGTCCTGGTCGGGACCATACTGCGCGAGCCCAGGCCCACCGGCGATATAGGCGATGTCCCCCGCAGGCATTTTGCCGGATTGGCAATAGGCCAATGCCTCATCGGGCGTCGCCAGGGTCACTTCCCGGATTGGCTTTGCGGTGGCCGGAGCCGCGAAGCCGGCGATGCCCAGCACAAGCGCAGCCGAAGCAATGCCTGCGGGCAGACGGGCGAACATGGAACTTGGTTTGCTGATCAGGCTCGTCATGGAAATCCCCTTTTTGTTTCAAGATGGTGCGAAACTATGAGGCGAGTTTCTCCGCGAGTCTACCGGCTTTCGAATTAGCCCGCCCGGGGATGGGCGCGGCTATACACCTCCAGCAGTCGCCTGGTGTCGATCTCCGTATAGGTCTGGGTGGTGGAGAGCGAGGCGTGGCCGAGGAGCTCCTGCACCGCGCGCAGATCGCCGCCATTGGCGAGGAGATGCGAGGCGAAGGAGTGGCGCAGCGCGTGGGGCGTGGCGCGTTCGCCAAGCCCGAGCGCGCCACGCAGCCGCTGCATCAGCGCCTGGGCGTCGCGGGCGCCCATCGGCTTTCCGCGGCGCGACAGGAACAGCGGGCCGTCGGCGGCGACCGCGAAGGGAAGCTGGGCGACATAATGATCCACCGCCTCGCGCATGATCGGCAACACCGGCAGCGCGCGTTCCTTGTTGCGCTTGCCGAGCACGGTCAACCATTCGCCGAAGGGGGCGTCGCCGCGGCGCAGTGCCAGGGCTTCGGAAATCCGCAGGCCCGCGCCATAGAGCAGGGTGAGCAGCGCCGCGTCGCGCGCGGCGATCCAGGCCACGTCGTGGTTTGCCGCTTCTTCGAGCGTGCGCGCGGCGTCGGTCTCGCTGAGCGGCCGCGGCAGAGTGCGCGCGAGCTTCGGCGTGCGGGTCGCCTTCGGCGCGGGATTGTCCAGTATCTGTTCGCGCGCAAGGTGGCGGAAAAAACTTCTAAGCGCCGACATGGCGCGGCGCACGCCGCGCACGCCGAGGCCTTCGTTGCGGCGGCTTGTGATGAAGGCGCGGAAATCCGCGGGCCGCAGCGCCTCGAGCTTGCGTTCGTCGAGCGCGCCGCCCACATGGTCCTGCGCAAAGTCGAGAAAGCGATCCATGTCGTCGCCATAGGCGCGCAGGGTGTGCGGGCTCATGCGGCGCTCATAAGTGAGCGTGGCGAGCCACTCCTTCTTCAATTCTTCGGCGGATCTGGCCATGTGCGGCACCTCCGAAAGCGGTGCCTGCGCGCGTTGCCGCTTCGCGCAATTGACCGCAGGGAATCGCCTTCGCAAACTGTAGCCATGAGCGAAGCGGTCCTGAAGCCCCGCGCTGCAGCTTCTCTGGTCACGCGCGCCGGCGTGCTGCTGCCTTTGCCGCTTGGCGGCGTCTATGATTACAGGCTCGAAGCAGCCCTGCCGCGCGGCGCCATTGTCGCGGCACCGCTGGGCCCGCGCATGGTGCTGGGGGTGGTCTGGGGCGATGGCGATGGCACGGTCGACGAAGCGCGCCTGAAACAGGCCGCGCCGCTGGCGTGCGGTCCGCGGCTGCCCGAAGGACTATGCGATTTCATCGACTGGACGGCGCGCTACACGCTGTCGCCGCCCGGTATCGTGCTCGCGATGGCCCTGCGGGCGCGGCAAGCTTTTGAAGACGAGACGCCGCGAACGGCTTTCGTGCGCGGTGCTACTAAGCCCGCGCGTCTGACGCCTGAGCGCACGCGCGTGCTGGCGCTGGCGGAAGACGGGCTCGCGCGCAACGTCGCTGCGCTCGCCGAGGAAGCCAATGTTACGCCGCAGGTTGTCCGTGGACTGATCGACGCCGGGGCGCTTGAAGCTGTCAGCCTGCCGGAATTCCCGCCGCTGCCGATTCCGGATCCCGGTTTCGCGCCTGATGACTTGAATCACGAACAGGCGCCGGCGGCGCAACAGATTTCAAACTGCGTCGCCGCGCGCGAATTTTCCGCTTTGCTGCTCGACGGCGTGACGGGCTCGGGCAAGACGGAAACCTATTTCGAGGCGGTCGCCGAGGCGCTGCGCCAAAAGAGGCAGGTCCTGATCCTGCTGCCGGAAATCGCGCTGACGGTGCAGTTTCTCGACCGCTTCGCCGCGCGTTTCGGCTGCCGCCCGGCGGAATGGCATTCCGACCTGTCGCCGAAGGAGCGAAGGCGCATCTATCGCGCGGTGCTTTCGGGCGAGGCGCGCGTCGTGATCGGCGCGCGGTCTGCATTGTTTCTTCCGTTTGCGGAGCTCGGCCTCGTCATCGTCGATGAGGAACACGAACAGGCCTACAAACAGGAAGATGGCGTCGTCTATCACGCGCGCGACATGGCGGTGGTGCGTGCGCGCATCGAGAAATGCCCGGTGGTTCTGGCCAGCGCCACGCCGTCGCTCGAAACCTACGTCAACGCCGCGAGCGGGCGTTATCACTGGCTGAAACTGGCGCGGCGGCACGGGGCCGCGGTGATGCCGGAGATACGGCTGATCGATCTGCGCCATGCGCGCGTGGAACCCGGCACCTGGCTGTCGCTGCCGCTGCGCGAGGCACTCACGGCGACGCTGGCCTGTGGCGAACAGGTGATGCTGTTTCTCAACCGGCGGGGCTATGCGCCGCTCACACTCTGCGAAGCCTGCGGACACAAGCTCGTCTGCGGCCAATGCTCGACCTGGCTGGTGGAGCATCGCTATCACCGGCGCCTTGTCTGTCATCATTGCGGCTTCGAGATGGGAACGCCGCTCCAATGCCCGCAATGCAAAGCCGAGAAAACGCTGGTCGCCTGCGGGCCGGGCGTGGAGCGCGTGGCGGAGGAATTCGCAGCGGCTTTTCCGGCCGCGCGCGCGGCGATCGCATCGAGCGACACGCTGCATGGCCCGCTCGAAACGCAGGCCGCCATCCGCGCCATGTCGAAGCGCGAAACCGATGTGCTGATCGGCACGCAGATCGTGGCCAAGGGTCATCACTTCCCGCAACTCACGCTGGTGGGTGTGGTCGATGCCGATCTGGGCGGTTCGGACGGCGATCTGCGCGCCCGCGAACGCACGTTCCAGCTGCTGCACCAGGTGTCGGGGCGCGCCGGCCGCGCCGAACGCCCCGGGATCGTCCTCATCCAGACGCGCAATCCCGACGATCCCGTCATGCGGGCGCTGGCGAGCGGCGAGCGCGACGCGTTCTTCGAACAGGAAATCGCCGCGCGCAAACGCGTGTCGGCGCCGCCTTTCGGGCGTCTGGCCGCGATCATTCTTTCAGGCCGCGACGGGGAGTGCGTGCGCGAAGCGGGCCGCGCGCTCGGCCGCGCGGCGCCGAACGCGCGCGGGGTGAAAGTCTGGGGACCCACGCCCGCCTTTTACCAGCTCCTGCGCGGCCAGACGCGCGAACGCCTGCTCGTGCAGGCCGAACGCAGCGTGGATGTGCAATCCTACCTGCGCGCCTGGCTCGATCGCGTGAAACTGCCCAGCGCCGTGCGGCTGACGGTGGATGTCGATCCGGTGAGTTTTTTTTGATCGGCAGGTAACAGTGAACGACTCCAAGCACCAGGTTCTGAAATCCGTTTTCGGATTCGATACATTTCGCCTTGGACAGGAAGCGGTGATCGATCTGCTGCTGGCTGGCCGCCGCGTGCTCGCCGTGATGCCAACCGGATCGGGCAAGTCGCTGTGCTTTCAGATACCCGCACTGATGCGCGACGGACTGACGATCGTGGTTTCGCCGTTGCTCGCGCTGATGCAGGACCAGGTGGCGTCGCTCCGGCTTGCGGGCGTGGCGGCCGAGGCGATCAACTCCGCACAGTCGCGGGACACCAATGTCGCGGTGTGGCGGCGCGTGGCCAGTGGCGAAACGCGCCTTCTCTATCTTTCCCCCGAACGGCTGATGACCGCGCGCATGCTCGAGGCCCTGGCGAAACTCGGGGTAAAGCTCATCGCGGTCGATGAAGCCCATTGCATTTCGCAATGGGGTCCCTCGTTCCGTCCGGAATATCGCGATCTCGGCCGCCTGAAGGAATTGTTTCCGGAGGTTCCGATTGCTGCGCTGACCGCAACGGCCGATGCCGTCACGCGCACGGACATCGTGGAGCAGCTGTTCGACGGGCGCGCGGAAACGCTGGTGCTCGGTTTCGACCGTCCGAACATCCGGCTCGCCGTCCGCGGCAAGCAGGATTCCAAACGGCAACTGCTGGCCTTTCTCAAGGATCATGCGGGCGAGAACGGGATTGTGTACTGCCTGTCGCGCAAGCGCACGGAACAGACGGCGCAGCTGCTTGCGGCACATGGAATTCCCGCCCTTCCCTATCATGCCGGCATGAGCAGGGAAGTGCGGGAAGCCAATCAGAACCGGTTCATGACGGAACCAAATCTCGTGATAGTGGCCACCATCGCGTTCGGCATGGGTATCGACAAGGCCGACGTGCGCTTTGTGTTCCATATGGATCTGCCGTCGAGCCTCGAAGCCTATTACCAGGAGATCGGCCGCGCCGGACGCGACGGCGCGCCGGCTGAGGCGCATCTGCTGCTGGGCCTCGCCGACATCCGCATGCGCCGGCTCTTCATTGATGAGGAGGATGCCGGCGAGGACCGAAAGCGGCGCGAACATCAGCGTCTCAATGCGCTGATCGGCTATTGCGAAGCGGCGGGCTGCCGGCGGCAAATCCTGCTTTCGTATTTCGGGGAGTCGCCCCAGCCTTGCGGAAACTGCGACAACTGCATCCGTCCGGTTCAACTGGTCGAAGGGACGCTGCTGGCACAGCAGATACTCTCGGCCGTCAAGCGCACGGGAGAGCGGTATGGCGCGGCACATATCGTCGATGTGTTGAGAGGCGTGCCGACGGAGCGGATTATGGCGGCACAACACGACCGCATCCCGACCTTCGGCATCGGCGCGGAACGCAAGAAGGAAGAATGGCACGCGCTCGTCCGCCAACTCATTGCCGGGGGCTGGCTAGAAATGGACATCGCAGGATTTGGCGGACTCTCCGTTTCCGGGAAGGGACACGCGCTGTTGCGCGGCGCTGACAGTTTCCACTACCGGCCCTATGAAAAGCTGGCGCGGGTCCGGGGGAAGGCAGGTGACCCGCAGGCCGGCGCAGTCGATGATATATTGCTTACTTCGCTCAAATCCCTGCGATTGAGACTTGCGAAAGAGCGGCGCCTGCCGGCCTACCTGATCTTTTCGGACCGGACGCTCCTGGATATGGCGGCGCGGCGGCCGCGCAACAGGGCGGAATTTGCAAATGTGAACGGCGTCGGCGCGGCCAAGCTTGGAGAGTTCAGCGATGTCTTTCTGGCTGCCATTGCCGCCCATTCCACAATCGAACAGGTTTGAACAGCTTGCGGGGCGTTGCGGAAAGCCTTCGTGTACGTCGTTCGCCGATTTGCGGCGTAAATCCCGAATTCACGCCTATATGGCAGAAAGGTCGAACGGGGAGGAGCGCAAGGAGACCAGACATGTACTTGTTCTACAGGCACAGGCGCGACGCCGCGCGGGAACTGGTGTTGTGCGACGGCGCCTCGTTTCCCCACCATCTCAATCGGAACGAGTGGTACCTGCACGGTACTCATGCAAACGTGAATGGCCGCACGGAATCCGACATCGCAACGCTCGGCTTTTGCGACCGCAACGGCGGGGCAACATTCGGGCGCCGGACCGCGGGCGCGCCGCGCGCAAGCGTCATGCGCAGCAGCAGGCTGTGAGGTGCATCCCGCTGCCCAGCCGGAGATGAAAATCCCGGTCCGCGCTTACGAACCGAACTGATCGGCGATGATCGAAGCCACGGCCATGGTGACTCGCCTGGCGGTCGGGATGTGCAAGAACTCGTTGGGTCCGTGGGCGTTGGAATGCGGGCCGAGAACGCCTGTCACCACAAACTGCGTGCTCGGAAATTTTTCGCCCAGCATGGCCATGAAGGGGATGCTTCCGCCCTCGCCCATATAGGCAGGTGCCGGACCGAATGCGGTTTTCGAGGCGCGCGTGACGGCCTTCTCAAGCCAGGGTGCGAGCTCCGGCGCATTCCAGCCGCTGGCAGCCTCGCCGCCCGTGAAGCTGACCTCGCTTCCATAGGGCGGAGCTGCCTCCAGGACCTGCTTGAGCACGGCGCCGGCCTGCGATCCGCGAAGTGTCGGCGGCAGGCGAAGGCTGAGACGGGCCGTCGTGTAGGGTAGCAGGACATTGCCCGCATTCTGCGGCGTGGGCAGTCCATCCATTCCGATCACGGCCAGCTGCGGCCGCCAGGTGCGGTTGAGAACGAGCTCTGCCAACTCCGCGGTCACCGGCGCGGTGTGCCCGGCAAAAGGAAATTTGGTGTAGAGGCTGTCGCCCAGAATGCGCGCGGCCTCATGCGCCTGCTCGATGCGCTGCGCCGGCACCCGTACATGGAGCGCATCGGCGAGGATCGCGCCGGTGTCCTGATCTTCGAGGCGCGAGAGCAGTTCGCGCAGAATGCGAAAGCTGGACGGCACGACGCCCGAGGCATCTCCCGAATGCACGCCTTCCTCGAGTACGCGGACTGTCAGAGAGCCGGCGGCCATGCCGCGCAGCGAGGTGGTGAGCCAGAGCCGCTCATAATCGCCGCAACCGGAATCGAGGCAAACCACCAGCGAGGGGTCGCCGATGCGCGCGGCGAGGTGATCGACATAGAAGGGCAGGTCGGGACTTCCCGATTCTTCACACGCTTCGATCACAATGACGCATCGGGCATGCGGTCGCGCCAGGTCCTGGAGCGCGAGGAGCGCCGACAGGGCGGCAAACATCGCATACCCGTCATCGGCGCCGCCGCGGCCGTAAAGCTTGTCCCCTTTGCGCACCGGCATCCAGGGACCCGTACCTTCCGTCCAGCCCGCCATCTCCGGCTGTTTGTCGAGATGTCCGTAGAGCAGGATGGTGTCCTTCGAATCGCCGGGGACCTCGATGAACATCAGCGGCGTGCGGCCCGGCAGCTGCACGATCTCGAGCACGGCTCCCTTCGGCAGATGTTCGCGCGCCCAGCTTTCCATCAGCCTGACCGCGTCGCGCATGTAGCCATGCGCCTCCCATTCCGGATCGAAAGCGGGAGATTTGTTCGGGATGCGCATGTATTCGGTGAGGGCCGGGAGTGCTGCGTCCTCCCAGATCTGCTCCACGAATTTCCCTAGCCGGGCCGTATCCATTCAGGCGCTCCTACGTTCGGCGAAAGATCGCGCCGTCCTTCATCACGAAGCATATGTCGCGAAGAGCCGCAATATCGCGAGTCGGGTCGCCGCTGACCGCGATCAGATCGGCGCACGCGCCCGCGCGAATCCGGCCAAGTTCGTCCGCCTTTCCCAGTATCGTCGCGTTCACCTGCGTTGCGGCGGTGAGCGCCTCGACAGGCGACATTCCGAGCCGGACCATCCAGGCAAGTTCGCGGTGATTGCTGCCATGGGCGAACACGCCGACGTCGCTGCCGCATCCGATGATGACGCCTTCTGCGCGCGCAAGCCGAAACCCCTCGTGCGCCAGCGCCATCTGTCCGCCGGGCGCCGCGCCCTGATGGTATCCATGAAAATATTCCGCAATGGCTTCGGGTGCGGTCAAGGTCGGCAGATACGCGACCCGCTTCTTCGCCATCAAGGCAAAGGTTTCCCTTGTGCCGCCGTAGCCGTGCTCGATCGTGTCGGCTCCGGCTTCGACGGCACGACGCATCGCTTCGTCGATCATCGCGTGGACCGCCACGGGACGGCCGGAATCATGCGCGGCGCCGACGGCCGCCTGCAGTTCCGCCTCGCAGAATGTCGGACGCACTTCGCGGTTCGGGCCGGTGCGATAGTCCGCATAAAGCTTGATCCAGTCGGCGCCGCGGCTCGCCTGGTTTCGCACTGCGCCCATGATCTCCTCAACGCCGCTCGCCTCCTCCGCACCTTGGGGCAGACAGCAATCGGGCCGAAATCGACGCGCCGCCGGACCATAGGAGTGCGTGGCGACAATGGCGCGTGTGGCGACGAAGAGGCGAGGCCCGGGAATCATACCCTCCTCGATGGCACGTTTGATGGCCACATCGGCGTAACCGGCGCCCTCGGTGCCCAGATCGCGCAGGGCGGTAAAGCCGGCCCGGAGAGTGGCGTGCGCGTGATTCGCGGCCCTGAGCGTGCGATAGGCTTCGGCTTCCCTCAGGACCTGATCGTCCCAGGATGTTTCATTGTAAGGGTACAGAAAGAGATGCGAATGCGCGTCGATCAAACCCGGCAAGAGAGTTGCGTGAGACAGATCGAGGCGTTCGGCGATACGAAGTCCGGCGAAATTTTCCGTCGGCCCGACTTCGGCGATGCGTCCGGCCTCGACGAGTACCGCCAGGCCCGTCCGCGCTCCATCATATCCCGGCGTCCAGACTTTCGCGGCCTGAAGAAGGATCGGCTTCGCAGACGCGCTCATTCCGCCTCATCTCCTGCGGGGCTCAGATTTCGGTGCGCACGTCCCAGAGTTCGGGATAGAACCGAAGATCGAGCGCCTTCTTGAGATAGGAAACACCCGACGTCCCGCCGGTGCCGGGCTTGGCTCCGAGAATCCGTTCGACTGTTTTCATGTGGCTGTAGCGCCAGAGATGAAACCGGTATTCGACATCGACAAGCTTTTCGGCCAGTTCGTACAGATCCCAGTGCCGTTCGACGTCCCGATAGACGAGCCGCCATGCATCGGTGACGCGGGGATCTGCGACATAGGGCTCGGAAAAATCGCGCGTGAGTTTCTCCTGTGGAACAGGAAAACCCCGGCGCGAGAGCAGCGCCAGCGATTCGTCATAGATGCTGGGCTCGGTCAATGCGGCCGCTACCGCTGAAGCAATCGCCGGATTTGCATCGAACACGCGCGCCGCGTGGCGGTTCTTGTTGCCAAGCCGGAACTCCAGCATCCTGTACTGGAAAGACTGGAAGCCTGAAGACTTTCCCAGTGCGGAACGGAAACTCGAATAGTCGAAAGGCGTCATTGTCGACAGGATTTCCCACGACTGGATGAGATTGGACTGAACCCGCGCGACCCTGGCCATCATTTTGAAGGCCGGCCCCAGTTCGTCGGCTCGTACCTGGCGAATGGCGCGGGTTATCTCGTGCAGGCACAGCTTGATCCAGAGTTCCGATGCCTGGTGGATGATGATGAACAGCATCTCATCGTGCTCGGCGGTCAGAGGCTGCTGGCAGGACAGGAGCTCGCCGAGCCGCAGGTAATCGCCATAGGACATGGCCTCGCGAAAATCCCAGTGCACCGGTTCCCCGGAGAGATCGACGGATGGCGGCGCGGAGTCGGTTTGCATTTGTTTGTCCGAATGCGGAGAGAAATTCTTAAGCTTGGCAGCAACGGGGGATCGCGTCGCGCGCGGTCCGATGCTAGAGTGAATCGGTTAATCGGACAATGTGGTGACGGTCATGGGACGAAAGACGGCGGCTGGAGCGGCTTGCATTGCGGCGTTCGCGATGAGCGCCAATGCCCTGGGGGCGCCCCGTTGCGCAAAGCCCGACGAGGTCACGGCGATCCAGGCTGCCATGATACAGCAGGAACTCATGGTTGCCGCGCTGACCTGCAATGAAGTCCCGCACTTCAATGCCTTCCAGACGAGTTATGGCCCCGAACTGCGCGTGGCGGACGCCACGCTCGCCCGCATGTTCCGGCGGCTCTACCGAGGGGCGCGGGGAGAAGCCGAGTATCACGCCTTCAAGACCCGGCTCGCGAACCATTCATCCATGCGCAGCATCCGCAACAACCCCGATTATTGCCGTGAGGCGGGCGAAGCATTCGCGGCAGCCTTGACGCCCCAAAAGCCATCGTTGAGCAGCTTCGTCGCCGGCGTTCAGGTTGTCGAAGACAGCCCAGTTGATTCCTGCCGGCTTCGCGTGGCTGTGGGTCTGGCTGGCACCAAGGCCGAGCCCGATGTCGTGCCCAGGCCCAACCCGGAACGGGTCGCCACGGGCCAATAGAAACTCGGAAAAAGCATGCATCGGACGGGGCCTCGCGGCCCCGTCGCTGTTTCCGGAGTGCGGTTCCCGGGCTGGCCAAATCACCGCCGAAAGACGGGGGCTGGACAAAGAAAAAGGGCGGGCTCGATCGAGCCCGCCCCGTCTTTGTACTGGTTCAACTTGCGAAGGTCAGCTTCCGCCACCGAGATCGATGACGGCGCGGCGATTCTGCGGCTCGCGGACGCCCGGTCCCGTCGGCACGAGCGGGTCATGGAAGCTGTCGCCCTTGATCTCGATTTGCGAGCCGTCCATGCCTTCATGCTCCATTTCGTCCTTGACCGAATTGGCACGACGCACCGAAAGCGCCTGGTTGTAGCTGTCGGAGCCCACCGTGTCGGTGTGACCGGTGACGAGCACCCGCACGAACCCATTGGCCTTCGCCGTCTTGACCGCTTCCTCGACCACGGCTTGCGCTTCCGCAGTCAGGTTCGACTTGTTGAAGTCGAAGAAGACAATGAATGTCTTTGTAGGCGCCGGCGGGGGCGGTGGGGGTGGTGGAGGTGGTGGGGGCGGCGGAGGTGGCGGAGGCGGCGGAGGTGGCGGGGGCGCAGCCCAGAGATAATAGCGGATGCCGAACAGTACCGCCTGTTCCTGCATGTCACGTACTTGCTCGCCGTGTTGGATGGCACCAGTAGAACTTGCGCTTGCAACCCCAACATCGGAATAATAGTACCGATTGACCGAAAGCGAACGATAGCGCCAATCAATCGTCAGGTCGACGTTGTCGGTCAGCGAGTAGCTGAAGCCGGCGAAACCCTGCCACATCCAGCCCTTGTTGACGCCGGAAGCTAGGTGGCCGCCGCCCGCGAGGGGAATATTCATGGCGCTGACGCCTATGCCCGCACCGGCGCCCAAGGAGAAATCCAACCGGTCGGTAAGCGGCAGATCGTAGGCGGCGTTTTCAAGAACTGAAATGGTCTGGGCATTGCCCCCGGTCGTCGGGCCGGTGGCATCGACACCGGGATTGTCCCAGCCGATTTCCGTCTCCAGCCGAACACGGTCCGGGAACCGGAAGCCGATGGAGCCCGCGACAAGGGCCGAGCCGCCGGTGTGGATTTTGTCGATCGGCTTTCCGGCGGAATTCAGCAGCGGATCCTGCGGCACCTCGAGCGGTGTCATGTGATCCCAGCCGGCCCCGATATCGAGATACCAACCCTGCGCGTCGCTCGCCGACGCGGGACCCGCCAAGGCGATGAGGGCTACTCCCGCCAGAGCCAACTTTCGAGCTTTCATCGTAAACCCCCGTGTAAACTACCGACGGGCAGGCAGACCCTGCCGACGCGTCAGAGATAGCGAAAACAACTTTGAAGGATGGCTACCAGCAATGTCCACTCGCGCCAACTGCATACGGGCACGGCTTCAGGGATTCCCCTCCGCGTGTGGCTGGCCTGCAACATCCGTTAAAGCCACGTCAGGAAACCGCTGCGCGTTCCAGACGAAAGCGTAACGGCCCGGTGACACCCAGAGGGTGTGATCCGTTTCCGCAGCCTGCTGCTCCAGCACTCGCAGGATTTCGGCTCGCGGCTCGACATGGAATTGCCGGAGCCAGGCCAACATTGCTGCGGTACCGATCCTTCCCAGACCGGAAAAATCACCAAAATCGACGATGTGAAGGCGTCCCGAGGGCGACAAAGCCCGATTCGCCGCCGCCAGCGCCCGCAGCCAATCGGGAATCATGGAAAGGCTGTAGGAAAAAAAGGCGCAGTCGAATTTGGCCTGTTCGCCGAAGACCTGTGGGGAGAGCGACTCGGCGTAAGCTTGGACGAGCGTGATCTGGCGGGAAAGTCCGGCTCGGGCCACAGCCCGGTTCGCCGTCTCCAGCATGGCCTGGGATGCGTCCAGCCCGAACAGCCGCGCATCGGGGTAGCGCCTGGCAATCGCGATGAGGTTTCGGGCCGTGCCGCAGCCAATTTCGACGGCGCTGGACCCCGGGGCGAGATCAAGCCCGCGGATGAGGCGGTCGCGACCGAAGAGATAATAGCGGCGCGTCAGATCGTAGAAATGCCGCTGTCGGCCATACACGCGGTCCATCAGGGCGCCATGGGGATTGTCGTTCGGCGGCATGCGCCATCAGGGGCCGCCCGGGCGGCAATAGACGTGAAAGCCGCCGTAGATCGACGAACGGTCGCGGCTGTGAAAGGAGCGGCTCGCGCTCTCGAGATATTGCCACGGCGCGAGCAATTCCTGCGGCAGCTTTCGCGGCAGAGGCGAGTCTTCGCCGGCCGTCCGGAAAATCACCCTTGCATCGAGCGGATGGGCGGTCCGGTCGATCTCGCGCCACAGGGACGCCAGCACCTGCGGGGTCATCCAGTCCTGCGCATCGAGGAGCACGTAGCGGTGCAGGCTTGCGGCCGGCTGCGTCGTGAGGAAATCGATCAGCGAGGCGTGGTGCACTTCGACGCGATTCGTCCGCGTACGGATTGAATCGTAGACATCCTTCCGCAGGTAGGCAGGCACCGCCTCGCGTTTCTCGATATCGTAGCTCCGGGCAAAGGCCTGCCATGCGAAATAATTCCCCGAGATCGGAAAGTCGCATGCGAGCTTTTCCACGCGTCGCCTCAGGACGGCGGCGGGGTCGCCGTTCGAGGCAGCGACAAGCTCGTCGTACTGGGCCGGCGGAATCCCGAGCGCATAGAGGGACACGGGCGTTCGCGACAGGAACCGGATCGACTTGTAGTCGAAGAGCGGAGCTATCGTGCTTTCGAAATGGGCGCGCTGCTCGTCCGCGGTGCGCGCGGTCACTAGCCCTTCGAGCCGTTTTCCGTGCAGGCGCGCGACGGCATGCAGCACGCCGATGAAGCGGCCGAGCAGCCCGTAGCGATACAGATTGCGGGCAAACATGTTGATCCGCCGCCCGTGCAGCGGGATGCGCTTTTCCCAATAGCGGCGGGTTTCCAGGTCGAGCCGGTGACTGAGGAAGTTGTCGAAAGCCTTCCGGTTGGCCTTGTCGTTGGCCGCGCCGAAAAAGCGAAAGAACTCCTCGTACCCCGGCAGATTCCTGAGGGCTGCGAGTTTCAATCGTGTGAGCGCAACGTGATTGGGGTTCAGATCGACGGCAATGATCTTTTCAGGGTCGGCCGCCAGATAATTGAGGATGTTGCAGCCGCCGGAGGCGATCGTCAGAACCCGGTGATGGGGCCTGATCTCCATCGCCTCGAGATCGACGTCGGGATCTTCCCATATCTGATTGTAGACAAATCCCTTGAACATGAGCGTGAAGAGGCGCTCGAGCGCGCCGCGCCTGGTGCGGGGTGGCCGCGTGTGTGCAGCGCGTTCAAGAAGACTGCTGGCCATGGATTGCGAAGGGCGCCTCGCGATTCGGACGTTCAGGGAGGTTATCTAAGCCGGAAACCGCCTGATTCAAAGAGCTTCCCGAGGCGGCTTCTTTCGATGTGCAAGGATTTGAACGGCTTGCCTCCCGGCCCGACGCCCGATATCCCCGGCCGCGATGGTCCCGCACGCTTCGCCTCCCGAACACTCGCCCATCGAGCGGCTGATCTCGCTGCTGGATCTTGAGCCCGTCGAAGTCAACATCTTCCGCGGAAGGTGCCCCGAGGACCGCTCCCAGCGGGTGTTCGGCGGACAGGTGCTGGGACAGGCCCTCACCGCCGCCGCACGCACCGTAACAGCGCGGACCTGCCATTCGCTTCATGCCTATTTTCTCGTCCCCGGCGATCCGAAAATCCCCATTCTCTACGAAGTGGACCGCAGCCGGGATGGAACAAGCTTCAGTTCGCGCCGGGTCGTCGCTATCCAGCACGGGCGGCAGATCTTTCACATGTCGGCCTCTTTTCAGGTTCCGGAAATCGGCCTTGAGCATCAGATCGACGCGACCGCCGTGCCTCCTCCCGATTCGCTGCCGGGCGAGGACGAGTTTCGTCGCGAGCATGCCGCGAGCATTCCCGAGGAATACCGCGAGCATTTTCTGAGGAAGCGTCCCATCGAAATTCGACCCGTGGACGGCAAGGATATTTTCCGTTCCGCCAGGCGACCACCGCATCACGCCGTTTGGGTACGTGCGACGGGCAGCCTGCCCGCCGATGTAGCGCTCCACCAATGCGTGCTTGCCTATGCCTCCGACCTGACGCTGCTCGAGAGTTCGCTCCTGCCGCATGGCATCGGCTGGTTTGACCGGCGTCTCCAGATCGCCAGCATCGATCATGCGATGTGGTTTCACCGACCGTTCCGCGCGGACGAATGGCTGCTGTATGTCCAGGACAGTCCGAGCGCGTCTGGCGGGCGCGGTTTCAACCGCGGCCTGATCTATGCCGTGAACGGCAGTCTCGTCGCCTCCGTCGCGCAGGAGGGGCTTATCAGAGTTCGCAACGCGCGCCCCGAGGCTGCGCGGCAACCACAGCCCCAGTAGGCCGGTCCCCGGAGCATTCCGCCAGCGCTCAGCCCGTATAGGTCACGGAGATCGATTGCCGTGGGTGGCAATAGAAGGCGTCGGCCATGGCGATGTTGCCAAAAATAAAGTCTCCGAACGGCGGCGTGTAGTTGTAGGTCACCTGTACGAATATGGCGCTGCCCCCGGCAGAGATGACGCCCGGCGGCACCGTTACCACCGAATTGATCTGCAGCGTGGTGCCGCCGTTGTAGCTCTGACTCCACGCCACGGTGTCGGTCCCGTTCGGAGTATTCACGATGCTCGAAACCACGATTGTCGCGTTGCTCGCCGCAAAAGGATAGAGAATCGAATTGCCGGCGTTGTAGATATTCGTCAGGTCGGCGCCGGATACCGAGGACGCCTGGGCAACAAGGTCTGCCATGCTCGCGGTTTCGCTCGTCACCTTCTGGCGGCATTCGAGCGCGTTGCAGATTTCGATCGTGCCCAGGAGAAGCGTGGCCAGCACCGGCGCGAGGATCGCGAACTCAACGGCGGCGAGGCCCCTGGTCGACAGCGTCAGTTGTTTCAGCCGGTTCAGCATGTCGCTCCACTCGCATAGGGTTCGTTGCGAAAGGCCTCCGCCGCGGCCAGCAGATACTGGCCGTTGGGCATGTTCTCGAGCAGCGGCGCCATGAGGGGCGTCATGATCGTCCAGGGATAGAACGCGCGAACCAGCACCACATCGCAGGCGCTGCCCGTCAGATACTCCATCTGACTGTTGTTGAGGCTGCCATTCTTGTTGAGCACGTTGTTGTAGGACGCGCTGGAAAAATCGCTGAACGACTCCATGTCGACCTGCAGATTGGCGACGCAGGTCGAACTGCCGATGAGGCCGGACATTTCGCTGCAGATCTGCGCCACATACTGGGATCGCGTCATGCCCTGGTTCTGGGCCTGTCCGGTGCGCACCAGGCGCGCGGCGTCGTCGGCGGCATTCTGCAGTGTGGACTGCGCAAAGAAGATGACACCGGTTTCAATGATTCCGAACAGGAATAGTGCCAGCACAGGAGCGATGAACGCGAATTCGATAGCGGCCGACCCGGAGCGACATCGCCGGGCCCGGCGATGAAGCGGAAGCCGCTCATGCGTATCGAACGTGCTTACGGCATTCATTCGCAAACCCCTTCATCTGCTCGGAATGTCTTAACCCGCCGGTAACACATCGCGAAGCGGAAGTAGGAGTATTCGTGAACAAGGTGTTAATTCTGCTGTCCGACGATTAACCAGGATTTCGGACTCCAGGGGATATTGCTTCCTTCACCGGACCGAAGCTGGATGTTATCGAAGCGGTAATATTTCTTTACGCATTCGTAACCATTCCTGAAAATTAGGAAGGTTTTTGAATCGAACCTGGGGCAAAGGAAGAAGGCTTCGATAGGGCTGCTGCAATGCCGCTGCGCCGTTGCCTGATCACTTTGACGTCGCTTGCCGCGCGCTTGTGCCGTTCCTCCCGGGGCAATGCGGCGATGATCGTCGCGCTCGCGCTGGTTCCGATCACCGTCGCTGCCGGTGTCGGGGTCGATCTCGGTCGCGCGATGGTGGTGCGAACGAACCTTGCAGAAGCGCTCGATGCGGCGGCGCTCGCCGTGGGCGCGACGCCAAACCTCACGCAAACGCAGATGCAGGCGCTCGCCCAGCAATACTTCAATGCCAACTACAAGGCCGGCAGCGCGTTCGGAAACCCGCAACCCGTAACGGTGACTGCGGGCACCGATACCGTGAGTGTTTCCGACACCGTTCCCATGCCCACCGTTCTGATGCAGCTCGCCGGGCTCGGCACGATGAACGTTGCCTACGCGTCGCAGGTGACATGGTCGGCGACCAAAGTCTGGCTTGCGCTCGTGCTCGACAACACGGGATCGATGACCGAGAAGGACATATACGGCGTCAGCAAAATAAGTGCCCTGCGGACCGCCGCCGGCCAGCTCCTCTCGCTTCTGCAGGGCGTCGCGAGAAATCCGGGCGACATCATGGTATCGATCGTGCCGTTCACAACGGGCGTCGGCGTGGGCACGTCCAACGCGAATGCGTCCTGGCTCACCTTTGTACCCTGGGACGCCGTCGGTGCCGGCGATGGTGCATACAAGAATGCACAGGGACAGAATTGCCAGCCGGGCACCTCGGGCTGCAACTGGGTTGCCGACAACCCCACGCACTCGCAATGGACCGGTTGCGTGATGGACCGCGACCAGAACAACGACGTGGAGAACACGGCGCCGGCGAGCAGCGACGTGACGACCCTTTTTCCCGCGGCGCCGCCAGCTCTGTATGCGCATACGCCGGCCAATAGCTGGATGCTCGCCTGTCCGGAACAGATGATGCCGTTGACGGACGTCCTGTCGCAGAGCGGCTATGCCGCGCTGGACAACGAGATCAGCGGCATGGTCGCCAATGGCACGACCGATCAGCCGATCGGGCTGGCTATGGGATGGATGACGCTGACCAACAGCGCGCCCTTCGATCCGGGCGCCATGCCCTCCGACACGACCCCGATCGTCATCATCGTCAGCGATGGCCTCAATACGCAGGACCGCTGGACCGGCAACGGCGGCGACGAGGATCCCTCGACCGATGCGCGCGAAGCCCTAGTATGCTCGAATATGAAGTCGGCGGGAATCACGATTTATGCGGTCTATGTCGATCTCAACGGCACGCAGGGCAATTCTGCGCCGCTCCAGACCTGCGCGAGCAACCCGGGCGACTATTTCGACCTGACGACGTCGGGACAGATAATCACCGCTTTCAATCAGATCGCCCTGCAGATCATCCAGCTCCACGTATCGAAGTAGCGGCCGACCCGGCCAATTGCTCTACAGCTACTATCGGCTGGACCAGGCCGTTGCGGCCGGGGCGGAATATGCCGCGCTCAATGCGGCAAACGTGAATGCCACACAAGGCGCAGCGCTGGCCACAGCGATCGCCACCGCCGTCGAAAGTGCAAACGGGACGGCTTGGGCGAACGACACCGTTGTCATGAACGATGGTCCATCCGAGACGGTGAGCAACGGCAAGGCGATGTCCGGAGGGACGGCTGCCAATGCCAACGATTATTACTGCCTGACCGGTTCTCCGCCGAACTGGAGCTGGGGAACGGGATACACCTCGCAGCAAAGCTGCGGCGGCGGCGCGGGCAAATTCGTTACGGTCACCGCAAGCTACAATTACGTGCCGTTGCTGAAAATCTACGGATTCCTCGTCAACACCACGCTGAAGCAGAACGCGGCGATCCAGGTCCAATGACGCCCACGCCGAACACTCCATTCCGGCGCGCGATCGGCGGCACGGCCGCGATCGAATTCGCGTTGCGGTGCCGTTTCTGGCGCTGGCGCTTGGCGTCTACGGGTTCGGCCGCGCCTGCTGGACGTTGGAGGCTCTCCAGGAGAGCGCCGTCCAGGGTGCGCGCTGCATCGGCGTCCAGGAAAGCGGTTGCTACTCGGGCGGCACCTACAGCGCGTCGGGCTCAATCAGCTATGTCCAGAACGTCGCGAGCGGCTGGGGCATTTCCGTTCCCAGCGGGGACATCACGCCGACCCAGAGCGCAACTTGCGGCACCGTCGCCGGCTTCGCGCAGGTTCAAATCTCGTATCAATTTTCCACGGTCGCCGGCAAACTGATTCCCTCTCTGGCGAGTCGGACGTTGAGCATTGCATCCTGCTTCCCCGACAATCCTTGACAGGAATTTGCCTTGCGGGCGGATCGCTGTGGCGGAATCCGGCGTTCCGGGACGGCTACCAAATGGTGCCTGTGCGCACCGAGAGGACAGGAGGCGGTCACTGCAGGTTGCGCGCCACGCGTGGTCCTTCGCGCCACACGAAGGCGCGCGCGATCCCGGGTCGAAGACCCGCCTGCACGCCCCGGAACGGTCGCCGCGACTCTCAGTCCTTGTCGTTATCGCCTGCGGCGTTTTGATCGCGCTTTTTGCCGCCTCCGCGCTCGGCGAGGGCAGCCTTGCAGCTGTCGCTGAGCTTGTCCATGTTGTCCTTCAGACAGCGCTTTTTCTTTTGTTCATTTGCGCAGAATTTCTGGATGTCGTCGGTGCAGGCTGTGCGAAATGCATGCCGACCGCCACGGGCCATGGTTTCACGCTGCGCCTTCTGTTGCTGGTTGCAGCCGGCAATCAGCAGTGCAAGCAGGGCAGCACCGGCGAAGCGCGCCGACCCCCGAAACGGACTTGATTTCATGACACCCTCGCCTTTTTCGCTCGCCAGACTTCAGGACTGTAGCACGTGGCTCGCTTTCAACCAAGCACCTTCGTCCAGCCAGGTCCGGGCTACTCCCAGTGCTGGACGAGATAGGGTTTGGTGCTGTCGCCGGTCATCAGGACGACCGTGCGCCGGGTCTCGTGTCGTCCATTGTAGGTAGCGTCGACATCGATCTCGAATGCCCGCCCCGAGAGATCGGTGCCGGTGGAAATGGTGGCGCCGCTGCTGTCTCCGGTGGTTCCACTTGTTTGCAGGTTGGACTGCGAAAATGTACCGGCATGCTGGGCGAGGATCTGGTCCACCTGCCCGGGATTTCCCGGATGCAGTGCGTTCAGCACAATTCGTGGCGCGACATCCTCGTCCGGACTGTCGTCCTTGGAATACACCGTGAGGGCCGGGCGGACGCGCGCGTAGAGGGCCGGTGTGACGCCAAGCACGAGCTGCAGTTCCGCCACGGTCTGAAAATCGTTGTGGCGGGGGCGCCAGGCAAGTCCGGCAGCAGCGTAGTCCGCGTCGGTGCCCCCGTGCAGCGTATGTGCGTCGTTGCTGGTGGCATCGGTGCGCCATTCCACGATGCGGTCGGCGATCACGTTCGCCGTGTTCGAATCGACTCCCACCGATTCGAACAGCGGCTCGATGGTGTCGTCATCGACTTCGTTCAGGTCGAATTTGCCGTCTTCGTCCTGAACCGAAACGGTCATGTTCACCCCGTCGTACGAGAACGGGAAGGGATAGCCATCGATTCGACAACGCTCGCCCGGGCGGGCATCGTCGAGTGCAAGGATCGCCCGGACCGTGGCAGCGTCCAGATCGGCATCAAGATGGGCACGGGTCAGGGCGCGCCGCTCCGTGCGCACCGAGGTCACGGTGAGATCCTGGGTCGCGGCCGCCATCATGCCGAGCATTGAAACGGTCCACAGCACGGAGATCAAGGCCCAGCCGCGCTCGTCCGGCCGCTTCATGCCCGGTTCAGCCTTTTTGTTCGAACAACGGCTGGACTTCAGGAAGCTTGTGGCGAAGTTCATCGGTCACCGCCCGTGCTTTCTGGATGTTGTCAACGACGTGAGGGGTGATGAGCACCATCAGTTCGTCCCTGCTCACGGAATCGCTCGTATCGGTGAAGAGGTGGCCGAGGTAGGGAATGTCCTGCAGCCAGGGAATGCCGGACTTGCTCGTGCTCACCTGATTGCTGAAGAGTCCGCCCAGGGCGATCGTTTCGCCGTCCGCCACTGCGACGGAGCTTGTGATCTCGCGCTGCTGGATGGTCGGCGAATTGATGCTCGAGGTCGTCGTGGTGGTCGGTTCGGCAACCTGCTGATCGATATCCATCATCACCATCCCGCCCTTGTTCACGCGGGGCGTTACCGTGAGAATCACGCCTGTCGACAGATACTGCACGCTGTTCACCTCCGGAGCGTCGGTATCGATCGTGCTGGTGGCCGTCGCCGTGACGATCGGCACCTGGTCGCCCACGTCGAGCTTCGCGGTCTGATTGTTGAGCACCAGCACCTCGGGCGCCGACAGAACCTCCACATGCGTAACGGAGGCGATCGCGCTCAGCACCGCGCTCAGGCTGTTGCCGTTCGAGAACATGTAGGAAAACCCCGGCAGGCTGGCGACGAGCGGCACCGACAACCCGTTCTGACCTGAAGGCGTGGTCGTCGTGGAGCCGTTGGTCAGCGTGAACGTGCTCGTGCTGTTGTTCGTGCTGTTCGGCTGGAAGAAATACTGGAAGCCGAATTGCGTGTTGTTGGTCAGCGTGACTTCCGCAATGGCCGCTTCGAGAAGCACCTGGAGCGGCGCCACGTCGAGCTGGCGCAAGGCGTCCTGGATCACCGCATATTCGCGCGGCGTGGCCAATATCACCAGCGCGTTGTTGCTTTCGTCGTCGGTGATGCTGACCGTGCTGAAGTTTTCGCGCGAGACGCCGCCGATGGTCTCGTATTTGCCGGTCGCGGTCTGTACGATCGGCGTGGTCACGGGCTGAAAGGGCACGGCCGGACTCTGGGACCGGTTCGACGCGAGCGATGTTCCTCCGCTTGAACTGCCGCTCTGCCCAAGGGCGGAACTGCTCGAACCCGAGGTGCTTGACCCGGAGGTGCTCGAGCTTCCGAAGCCTGAGCTGCTACTGCCCAGTCCCGAGCTGCCGCTCTGACCGGAACTGCTGCTGCTGTTGCCGGAGCTGGACGTGGATGTCTGGCTCTTTTGAGCGCCACCGCCCTGACTTTGCGTGGTGGGTTGCTGAGTCGAGCCGGAACCGAAGAGCGTCTGGCTCAGCGTGGCCGCGAGGTCGCTCGCCCGTCCGTTCTGGACCCGATAGACGTAAATCTTCTTGTCGTTGCCTTCGCCGGGAACATCAAAGCGGTCGACCCAGCCCTTCAGCTGGTCGAGGTAGCGCTGCTGCGGGGAGATCGCCAGCACGCCGTTGAGCCTGTCAATGGGGACAAAACGAATGACGCCTTCGATCGGGCTGTCCTTTCCGCCCGCCAGATCGCTCAGTTCCTTCGCGAGTTCGTCGGCGTCCATATGCTTCGGCTCGTACAGCTGGAAGGACATGCCGGAAAGCCAATCCGTATCGAATAGCGCGATGTCGTCCAGCAGGGTCTGACGCTGCTCGGCGGTGCCTTCGATGATGAGATCGTTCTGCGAGGTATCGACGCGGATCGTGCCCTCGGACGCGGCGAGCGGCTCAAGAAGCTTGGCCAATTCCGGCGCGCTCACATATTTGATACGCACCACTTCCAGACCGTAGCCGAGGGAGTTGGTGGTGCGGGCCGGAACTGTCGACGCCGCCTGCTTGCGGGCGTCCACGACGGGAAGGATTTCGTAAATGCCGTTCGCGTGAACAAGCGCAAGCCCGGCGAGACCCAGTGCCTGTTCAAGCGCCGGCAGGACCTGTGCGCGCTCCAACGGTCGGCTCGTCTGGATGGTCACCACGCCGATGGTATTGGACGCGATTTCGTAATTGAGCTTGAGATAATCGCCCAGAACCGCCTTGGCCACGTCGCGGACATCGGCGTTGACGAAATTCAAGGTAATGCCTGAAGGGGACTGTTCCATTCCGGCGTTCTGTTCCTGGCCCCCGCCCGGACCGCCACGTTCTCCAATGCCCCCTGGTGGACCCATGCCAGGGTTCCCGCCAAAACCGGGACGGCCATTGGGCGGCGACGGCATTGGTCCGGCGGGTTGGGCGAGCACGGGGCACATGCAGAGCAGCAGTACCACGGCAGCCCCCAAGCCCATCCGCATTCTCATGGATTTGTCGTCAAAAGTGAATATTGCCATCACCGAGCCCCGGGACACGTTTCCTTATAGGCGGATCGTCGCGCTCCCGTCTCCTAACTTTTTTTGCAGGAAAACCGCGGCCCCCCCCTTATTCGGGGGCAGCAGGTTGTGGTCGTGGTGCGATACCGGTTCAGCGAAGGCGCTTCCTCACCACGAGCTTCAGACCTGACCAAATCTCGGTCACGGCGCAGACCTTCACGTCCACAAGGTCCGTTCGGAGGGCGCGGTTACGCACCCGATCCTCGGTGATGTCGGTCGGGATGCCTGAGGATTTCTTGTGCCATGAAACCCAGATGGCGCCATCCGGCGCGATCGCTTTGCGGGCAACGGGCAATTTCCGGTCGAGTTCGTCGATTGAATGAACGAAGAGATGCGCGACGTCGCAATCTCCCGGTCGAGCCCTCGAATGGAAGGAAATATCGTCCGGCAGCGGGGCGAGCCATTCGCGGTAGTCCGTCGGGGCACCCATCACGCAAATCCGACACCCCGGCTTGATGCCGAGTTTTTTCGCGAGCGGCGTTGCGGAATAACCGGCCACTGGCGGATTTGCGAGGCGCGTCAGCGTTTCAACTCGATCACATCAAAGGTCGATTCCTGCACCGGATACGGAAATTCGATCCGCGCAGCCCGTGGACCGGTGGCGACGAGCAGCCCCACGGCGTCGTCTGGTGTCGCGGCCGCACCCGCCGAAGGACCATTGCCGGAATAGCGGTGCGGTGGTTCGCCTTTCACCGAATAACCTGCAAGCAGGACGAAACCGTCGGGGTCACGGCGGTAGAGGTAGCCGGTCAGACGTTGGGTACCGGAGAGTTTTGCGAAAACGAGCCGATCTCCCCGCTCGTCGATGCGGCATCGGAACCACGAGTAGACAACGTCGGGCGTCATGCCGCCGAGCTTGATCGTGCGGCAGCGCCAATCGCCCTGCAGTTCACGGGCTGAGACCGGCTGCGGCTGCGGATCGAGCACCGCGCGAATGAGGCGGATATCCCGGCCCGGGCTTGCCTGGGCCAGACCCTTCGCCCGTGCCTCGTCGAGCTTTGCCAGGCGCCCGGCGTCGTAGGGCGACACCTCGTTCTGCCAGCCTGCCTGTGCAGCCGGCGCGGTCGCCAGTGCCGCCAATACTGCAAACAGAATGCTATATCCCCGCGTTGGCATGGACTTTTTCCCCTTCTGCTTCTTCGGAATCGCCATTGTCGCCGCCCGGAGCGATCCAGCCGCGCAAATCTGCGCTCGGCGGCATGCCGATGATGTTGTAACCCGCGTCGACGAAGTGGATTTCTCCGGTAACCCCCGCCGACATGTCGCTCAACAGATAGAGCGCCGCGTTGCCGACATGTTCGAGTTCGATGTTTTTCCTGAGCGGACTGTGCGCACGGTTCCAGCGGAAAACCACGCGCGCTTCGCCGATGACGGAACCTGCGAGCGTGCGCATCGGGCCGGCGGAAATCGCGTTCACCCGGATGCCGTCACCTCCCAGGTCGGCGGCGAGGTAGCGGACACTGGCTTCAAGTCCGGCCTTCGCGACGCCCATCACATTATAATTTGGCGTCACGCGGCTGGCTCCCAGATAGGTCAGCGTCAGAAGCGCGCCGCCGTGTCCGCCCAGCGCCTGCGGCACCATGAGCCGCGCCGCGCGCTGCGCCACCGCGGTAAAAGAATAGCAGGAAATGTTCAGGCTACGGACGAAATTGGCGCGCGTCGTATCGACATACCGGCCCTTGAGTTCGTTCCTGTCGGAATGGGCGATCGCGTGCACGAGAAAATCGAGCGTTCCCCACTCCGCGCGCAGAACCGCAAACGCTTCGTCGAGCTGGGCGTCGTCCTCGACGTCGCCCGGAAGCATGATCGTGGCGCCAATGGAGGCGGCGAGCGGTTTCAGCCGCTTCGCCTGGGCTTCGCCCTGATAGGTGAACGCAACCTCCGCACCGTGGCCGGCCAGCGTTCGCGCAATGCCCCAGGCGATGGAATGATCATTGGCGACGCCCATGACGAGGCCTCGCCGGCCGTGCATCAGCTCCTTGCCATTCATCATGGCGTGCCCACTGCGCCGGCCTCAGGCGTGGTAGCGTTCGAAGACGAGCGTCGCATTGGTTCCTCCGAATCCGAAGCTGTTGGACAGGACACGCTCGATTTTCGCGCCGTCGATGCGCGAGCGGGCGATCGGCGCGTCCGCGATCTCGGGGTCCAGCTCTTCGATGTTGGCGCTCTCGGCAATGAAGCCGCCCTGCATCTGCAGCAGGGCGTAGATGGATTCGTGCACCCCGGCCGCACCCAGCGAGTGGCCGGTCAGGGACTTTGTGGAATTGACGGGGGGAATGCGCGACCCGAACACCTCGCGCAAGGCCGCAACCTCGGTCACGTCGCCCACCGGTGTGGATGTTCCGTGTGCATTGATGTAGTCGATGGGGCCGCTCACTGTGGCGAGCGCCTGGCGCATGCAGCGCACGGCACCCTCGCCGGAAGGCGCCACCATGTCGTAGCCGTCCGAAGTGGCGCCGTATCCCACCAGTTCCGCATGGATTCGCGCGCCGCGCGCCTTCGCATGCTCGAGCTCTTCCAGCACCAGAATCCCACCGCCGCCGGAAATGACGAAGCCATCGCGCTGCCTGTCGAAAGCCCGCGATGCCCGCTCCGGCGTTTCATTGAAGTGCGAGGACATGGCGCCCATCGCGTCGAAGAGGACGGAGAGGGTCCAGTCGAGTTCCTCGCCTCCACCGGCGAAGACGACATCCTGCTTGCCCCACTGAATCAGTTCCGCCGCGTTGCCGATGCAATGGGCGCTCGTCGAACAGGCCGAGCTGATGGAATAGTTGACGCCCTTGATCTTGTACCAGGTTGAAAGCACGGCGGAGCAGGTGGACGACATCGCCTTGGGCACCACGAAAGGGCCCACGCGTTTGGGCCCTTTCACCGGCTCCGTGCGCGCCGTATCCGCCGCCGAAACGATCGCTCTGGTCGATGGCCCGCCCGAGCCTATCACGAGGCCCGTGCGCGGATTGACGATGTCTTTCTCTTCAAGACCGGAAGTGGCCAGGGCCTGTTCCATGGCAAGGAAGCTGTAGGCCGCGCCGTCTCCCATGAACCGGCGCGCGCGCCGGTCGACTGCGGTCTCGATATCGACCTTGAGGCTGCCATGAACCTGACAGCGAAATCCCATGGCGTGATAGGTTTCGGCGAAGGCAATCCCGGAACGCCCGTCGCGGAGCGCAAGCGCCACTTCGCCGGTGCTGTTTCCGATCGAGCATACGATGCCCATGCCGGTGACGACGATGCGCCTCATTGCCGAATTCCCTTGTCCATTCACGCTCCCCCGGGGCGGCGGCAGACCGGAGAGGCCTATTCAGGCTGGCGCTGCCGCGGCGGCCAAGGCGGCCTGCGCCTGCTCGGTGAAGAGGCCGACCCGCAAATCCTTGGCCTCGTAAATGACTTTGCCGTCGACCTTCATGATCCCGTCGGCCACCCCCACCACCAGGCGCCGCATGATCACGCGCTTCAGATCGATATAATAGCTGACGAGGGCGGCGTTCGGAAGCACCATGCCGGAAAACTTGACCTCGCCCACCCCCAAGGCGCGTCCGCGGCCCAGCCCGCCAAGCCAGCCCAGGAAAAAACCCACCAGCTGCCACATGGCATCCAGTCCAAGGCAACCCGGCATCACAGGGTCGTTCTGAAAGTGGCATTTGAAGAACCACAGGTCGGGCCGCACCTCCAGTTCCGCCTCTATTTCCCCCTTGTCCTGACTGCCCCCCCGGTCGGAAATCCGGGTGATGCGATCGAACATGAGCATGGGCGGTAGTGGCAGGCGGGCGTTGCCCTCGCCGAAAAGTTCGCCGCGCGCGCAGGCGAGCAACCCCTGCAGATCAAAACTCGATTTGCGTCCGAGCATTTTAAGCCATTCCAGTCGTCAGCCCTTGACAAGCAGGGCCGCGTTGAAGAGATCTCCTCCAGATTAGAAAACTTCCAATCCGCAGGGCCGAAGCATAACCTAGCAAGGATGCGGCACGAGTGTCAGCCGCGCAAGGGCCGGATAAACGCCATGGCAGGCAGAAAAGAATCGATGGCGGAATTGGCGTACCCGGGTGACCGGCTTCGCGCCGTGGGCTTGCGGCCGACGCGTCAGCGGCGCCTGCTGGCCGGTCTCCTGTTCGGGCGGGGCGACCGGCACGTAACCGCTGAACTGCTGAATCAGGAGGCCGAGAAGTCCGGCTGCCGGGTGGCGCTCGCCACCGTCTATAATACGCTGCACCACTTCACCGCGGCCGGATTGCTGCGCCAGGTCGCGGTGGACCCCTCGCGCAGCTATTTCGACACGAACACCGATCCCCACCATCATTTCTATGACGAAGACGACGGCGCCCTGATCGACATTTCCGGCGAGCACATTGCCGTGTCGGGGCTCCCCGCCCCGCCGCCCGGAATGGCGCTGGCGGGTGTGGACGTGATCGTCCGGATCCGGCGCGGCTGAAACGCCGGTGCATATCCAATCCGGGCGGCCCGCATTTGCGGGCCCGGACAAGCCTGGGCAACGAGTTGGGAATCGGAGCCTCTGATATTATCGGGTTTTCCACGTCCGGTCGGGATCGAACATCGTCATGGCTCCGGCGATGGAAGCCGTGTCGGGGCCCATATCCTTCTGAAAGACGATGCCGTCCTGGTTGACGACGAATGTCGTCACGCCCGAGTTTCCATATTCCGCGGGGAATGCAAGAAGCGCAAAACCGCCGGTCATGTGAGAGTTGTTAACATAGTCGCGCGCTCCGCCGGGAGCGGATGGTCCCTGACGCATCAGGATTCGGTAGTAATAGCCGTGATAGGGTTTGGGCGGCGCGCCGGCTTCCGCCGTGCCGTAACCTTCCGCGCGGGCGTGCGCCATCTGCGGTCCGATGGGGCTGAGTTTTTCACCCGGTCCGGCCGGCCAGTAGAGGCCATCGTGACGGCCCGGGCTGCTGACGAATTTCTGGGCATACTCAGCCGGAAGCTTCCGGAGTTCGACATCCGCTGCATATTCGCGCTGCGCACGAACATAGTTGCGGCACACTTCCATCGCATTCAGTTCATTGCGTCCGATTCGGCGGTCGAGAATTTCCTGTGCGCCTGCCGCGGAGTCGAAATGCCAGAACCCGCCCTCGCGCACGAGCGGGATGGGAAACGGCCATTCCTCGGTGCCGACCACGAGCGTCGCCTTGTTCGCCGAATCGTGCAGGATTTGTTGCTGCGCTGCGTAGCGGGCCACAAATCTTGCGCGCGCATCCCTGTCGGCCACGCTGTCGCCCGAACTGACGAGTTCGGTCCCCGTCGGTCCGAATATCCTGATGAGTTCTGCGGCGTCATTCGAGCGAGCCGCCGCGACCAGCGCGGCGACGGCCTGTTCGGGGCTGCCGAAAGTTTCAGGCGCCGGCGCCGTAGCACTGATCGCCGGCGCGCACCAGCACACCGCCGCGGTCCCGATTACACGCGCCGTTATCGCCAAAGTCCGGTACAGGGCCATGGAGATTTCTTGGACAGGGGATTGGTCGTGTCGGGCCATCAATGCCCTCTTCGGGGTGGTCCGCCACCACCTGGAGCGTGCCCGCCAAAACCGCGCCCGAATCCTCCCGAACCGCCTTGCCGGCTTATCATTCCGCGTTGCGACTCCATGCGCACCGCTGGTCCCGAATCAAATTCCTCGAAGGCCGGCGCAACCGCGCGCTCGCGCTCAGGCGATTCGACAAAGCCGTGCCTGTCGTCGGGCAGAGCCGCATGCCCGGGCTGTGGAGCCGCGGCGACGCCGCCAGTCCCGCCGCCATACCCACGGAAGGATTGATGATCGTCCGCCCGCGGCTCGAACCGCACACTATTACGCGGATCGGTGTAGGGCACGCCGTCCCGACGCGCCGGATCGTGCTTCCATACATTGTCTTTCGGTTCGCGGCCGGGATGGAAGCGGTCGTATCTGTCGCGATGAATGCGAAGCTGATGATCGCGCCAGTCGAAATAGCCCCAGTCCCAGAACATGAACGGCCACGCAATTCCAGCATCGAAAGAGACGAAATCGTCCGCCGGCGCGCAATCGCCGGGCCATGGCGAGAAATAATACGGCGCGGCAGGCGGATAGGGCCACGCGCCGAACGCGCACCAGGGATCGTATTGCGGCACATAGATGACATCCGACGAGGGCGGAGAAATCACGATGCTGTCGTCCTGGCTTGATACGGTTTCGTCGGCTGGGGAATTGAGGTCACCGGCGTTTTGCGCACGGCGCCGCATCCGCTGCACCGCATTCATCACGTCGTCGGGCTGCGCGAGAAATGCCTCGCCGAGGCTCTCCATCCAGTCGAGATGCGCGTCCATCATCTGCAGGACGTCGGGAAACGGCACGAGAGATTTGACGCTCGGGTCCCAATCCTCGGCGCCGAGCGCCGTGGTCAGCGCGTCGCCATTGAGCGAGCCATTGTCGGGCTCTGCGATCCAGCGATCGGCTTCGACGACTTCGAGCGGATAGGTGGCCGCCGTCAGGACATCGGCCAGCAGCGGGTCGGGATAAAGCGCGACCGGCGCAACCAGTTGATCCAGCTGGTCCCCGGTCAGCGGCGTTCCGGAAACGTCGGCCTGCGCGGGCGGCGCCGGGGCGTCCTGTGCCGGACTCCCCGTCGCGATCGCAATTGCGGCGGCCGCGCAGAGGGCGATGACGCGAAAGCCCGGCAAGCTCATGACTCCGCGGCTCTACAGCCGAAATTCCCCGAACGACCCCACATCCAAGATGACAATACCGTTCCTTTTGATGCGGCGATAGCCGCGACGGTCGGTTTTATTAGAGCGGATTCCGGTCATGTAGAACCGAAAAGTGTCATGGCCGCAGAAGCGGGCATCCAGGGGCGAGCGACGGGCGGCTCCTCCTGGATGCCCGCTTCCGCGGGAATGACATTGAATGATTCAATCTCATCGAAACCCGCTCTAAACCGCAAGACGCTTTGATGTTCTGCGCCATAAGTTCGCAACCTCTGCCTGGATAATAATTAACCGCCAAGGCGCCAAGGCGCCAAGACGCCAAGGTAGCCAGAGCGAATCCACCACGGAGACACGGATGGCACGGAGTCAGAAAAATTGCGCGCTTTCGCGCGTCATTCCCTTCTCCGTGACATCCGTGTCTCCGTGGAAAATCTATTTGTTACTCTTGGCGTCTTGGTGTCTTGGCGGTTCAACCCTTGAATCCGCCGTGAACTTGACGCGCCCGGGCTTCGAACTCCGGACATGGGCCGAGATTCGAATTCACGCGGGGAATTCGCCCTTCAATTGGCGCCGCGCTCGAGCAGGCGGCGGGCGATGACCTGCGCCTGGATCTCTGCCGCGCCCTCGAAGATGTTGAGGATGCGCGCGTCGCAGAGCACGCGGCTGATCGGGAATTCCAGCGCGAAGCCGTTGCCGCCGTGAATTTGCAGCGCGTTGTCGGCGGCAGACCAGGCGACGCGCGCGGCGAGCAGCTTCGCCATGCCCGCTTCCAGATCGCAGCGCCGTCCCTCGTCCTTCGCCCGCGCCGCCGCATAGGCGATCTGGCGCGCCGCGGCGATCTCCACCGCCATCATCGCCAGCTTGTCGGCCACGCGCGGGAAACTGAAAATGGCGCGGCCGAACTGGCGGCGCGCCAGCGCATAGCTCAGGCCCAGATCGAGCGCGGATTGCGCCACGCCGATGGCACGGGCCGCCGTCTGGATGCGCGCGGACTCGAAGGTCTGCATCAGTTGCTTGAAACCGTTGCCTTCCTCGCCGCCCAGAAGATTTGCGGCCGGAATTTCAAAACCGTCGAAGCCGATCTCATATTCCTTCATGCCGCGATAGCCGAGCACGCGAATTTCGCTGCCGGTCATGCCGTCTGCGGGAAACGGCTCGGCGTCGCTGCCGCGCGGCTTCTCGGCCACGAACATGGACAACCCGCGCCAGTCGCGTGAGCCAGTATCGGTGCGTGCGAGCAGCGTCATCAGATCCGCACGCGCGGCATGGGTGATCCAGGTCTTGCTGCCGAAGACGCGGTAGCTGTCACCGTCCCGCTGCGCGCGCGTTTTCAGCGCGCCGAGATCGGAGCCGGTATCCGGCTCGGTGAACACGGCCGTCGGCAATTTGGCGCCGCTCGCGATGAGCGGCAGCCAATGCGCGCGCTGCTCGTTCGTGCCTCCTGAAAGAATGAGCTCCGCCGCGATTTCGGACCGCGTGCCGAGCGAGCCCACGCCGATGTAGCCGCGGCTCAATTCCTCCGACACGACGCACATGGCGGTCTTGGAAAGTCCCGCGCCGCCATATTCCTCGGGGATCGTCAATCCGAATACGCCAAGCGCGCTCATCTCCGCGATGACATCGAGTGGGATGAGTTCGTCGTTCATATGCCAGGTTTGTGCGCAGGGAACGATCTTCGCCTGCGCGAAGCGGAAGAACTGCTCGCGGACCATCGCCATCGTTTCGTCGAGCCCGGGATCGCCGAAATGGATGGCCTCCGCATGGCCGGTGAGGTGCTCGGCAATGGCCGCGCGCGTCTCGCGCGCCGTGCCGAGCGCAATCATCTCGCGCACCACCGGCGTGAGAAAGCCCGCGACATCGTCGGCGCCGAGGCCGAAATCGCCCGGCCGCGCGATCTCGTTCTGGCTCATCGGAATTCCGCCCGCGAGCTGCGCGAGATATTCGCCGAAGGCCGCCGCGAGGATCAGCCGTTCGATGTCCCCGAGCCGCTTGCCGCGCTCCAGCGCGCGCGCCCAGCGTGGCAGCTGCCGCAGCGCTTCGATGGTCGTCGCATACCAGGCAAGCGCATGCGTCGCGCGTTGCTCGCGGTCGAGCAGATCGGTCGATATCGCGCCGTCCCGTTCGACGCGCGCGCGGACCTGGTCCTTCGCCGCGACGAGCAGTCCCTCCGCCGCCAGTACCGTCTCATCGCAATGGCCCAGAAGATGGGGGGGAAGTACCTGCATCAATTTTGCCCGATGCGCGAAAGCAATCGCGATGATAACGCCTCACGGCGCAATCCGCGCTACGGCAATTGCCCACGGCAGCGTCCCTGCACTTCGCCCGTGCGTCTGCACCGAAGCCTGCGGATACCGCTGCCAGAGCGGCCGGGATTTCTGATAGGCTCTGGACGCAGGAGGAATTGGTTAATCGGACTTCGCGTTACGATCGGTTTCGTGATCGCAATCGTACCGGCCGGAATCGTGATTGCTTTCCGATCGCCTGGCTCAATCGCCGTCGCCGATTGGCGAAGGACTGGGAAACCCTCAACCGCAATGCCCTCGCCTTCCTCAAACCCGCTTCCATCCGCCTTATGCTTCTAAAGCTATGCAATTCCTCGTAAGGTCTCCGGACGGACTCTAAGGAAGCGCGGGGAATGAACACGTGACTCTGCCCAGAGGAATTGCGTTCGCCGTTGCGGTCCTTGTCGCGGGACTGATCGGGCTGGGGCTGGCAAGCGGGTTCCTGGTCGATTGGGCGTGGTTTGCCTCGGTCGGTTTTGCCCCGGTGTTCTGGACGATCATCACGGCGAAGATCGCCCTGTTCGCCGCCGTCTTCCTCGCGACGGCGGCGGTCCTTTGGGTGAACGGCGCGCTTGCGCTCCGCTTCGCCGCCCCGCGAACCTGGCTTCGCCCAGTGCCGATGCCCTGGGATTCGCTGCGCAGCGACCAGCTGGCCGCGGCGATCGATCGGCTGATGCGGCGGCTGCCCTGGCGCGTGCTCGTCGCGATCGCCGCCCTTGTCGTGGCGAGCCTGGTCGCGCTGGCCTGGCTCGACGAGTGGAACGTGGCGCTCGGCTATCTCTTCCAGGCGCCCTATGGGCGAAGCGATC
Source organism: Rhizomicrobium sp. (assembly GCA_036266955.1). GTDB lineage: Bacteria > Pseudomonadota > Alphaproteobacteria > Micropepsales > Micropepsaceae > Rhizomicrobium. The sequence goes on along the minus strand of DATAWY010000097.1, from coordinate 35,615 downwards.
CGCTCTTTGGCAGGGATTTCAGCTTCTATCTGTTCGCGCTTCCCCTGTTCGTCGCTGTGAAAGACTGGATGCTGCTCGTCCTGGTGCTGGGCGCGATCCTCGCCGCGCTCATTTACCGGGCCTTTGGCGGCATCGTTTTCGATGCCCGCCGCCGCTTCGTCTCGCCCGCGGCAGCCGCGCACGGCTCCGTGCTGCTCGGGCTGTTCTTCGCCGTCGAGGCGTGGTCCTTCTGGCTCGACCGCTACCTGCTTCTCTATGACGACAACGGAGTCGTGGTGGGTGCGAGCTACACGGATGTGCATGTCCGCCTGCCGATCCTCGGCGCGCTCATCGCGCTCTCTGGCGCCGCGGCCATCGTCTCCTTCGCGAATGTGCGGCTGCGGTCCGGCAGGATTGCGCTTGCGTCCGCCGCTGTGGTCCTCGGAACGTCGCTGGCGCTTCTGCCGGCCGCGGCATCGCTGTTCGAACGCATCTATGTGAAACCCAACGAACTCAAGCTCGAACAGCCCTTTATCAGTCGCAACATCGCGTTGACACGGCAGGCCTATGGTCTCGAAAATATTGTCGTCAAACCCTTCGCGGCGGACCAGTCGCTCACCTGGCAGTCGCTGGTCGACGACCATGCGACGATCGAAAACATCCGGCTGTGGGATCCGCAGCCGCTGCTCGATACCTACGCGCAGCTCCAGGAAATCCGCACCTACTACAAATTTCTCGATGCGGACATCGACCGCTATACGCTGGGCGGCAGCTACCAGCAGGTGACGCTGTCGGCGCGGGAGCTGGATTCCTCGCTGCTTCCGCCCAACGCGCAGACCTGGGTCAATCTCCATGTGCTGTTCACGCATGGCAACGGCGTGGTGATGTCGCCGGTAACGCAGACGACGCCGGAAGGCCTGCCCATCTTCTATCTCAAGGACATTCCGCCCGTCGCAACCGGAGGGCCGCCGGTCAGCGAGCCGCGAATCTATTTCGGCGAAGGCGACGCGCCTTACGTGATCGTCAAGACAACCACGCCCGAGTTCGACTATCCGAAGGGCGGCGAGAATGTCTACCGCACCTATGAGGGCGCGGACGGCGTATCCATCGGCAGCCTGGCGCGGCGCGCGCTGTTTGCCTGGAATTTCGGCGATCCCAACATACTGCTCAGCCAGTACGTCACGCCCGAAAGCCGGATCATGTTCCACCGCAACATCCAGGAGCGCGTGAACGCGATCGCGCCGTTCCTGAGCCTGGATCACGATCCCTATATCGTCGTCAGCGGCGGCCGGCTCTACTGGATCCAGGACGCCTACACCACGAGCAGCTGGTTTCCCTATGCCCAGCACATGGAGGGCGATACCGACAACTACATCCGCAATTCCGTCAAGATCGTCATCGACGCCTATAACGGCAGCGTCAGTTTCTATGTGAGCGATCCCGCCGATCCGATCATCGCCACCTACCGGCGCATATTCCCCACCCTGTTCAAGCCGTTTGCGGCGATGCCCGCGGATCTGCAGGCGCATACACGCTATCCGGAGGATCTGTTCCTGATCCAGGCGGAGATCTATCGCGCCTATCACATGGGCGCGCCGGAAGTGTTCTACAATCGCGAGGATCTGTGGCAGTTCCCCCGTCAGCCGGACAGCATCGACGACGATTCGGGCGACACCAGGATGTCGCCCTATTACATCAACATGCGCCTGCCCGACGAAAAGCGCACCGAATTCTTCCTCATGATTCCCATGGTGCCGAGCCAGCGCGAGAACATGATCGCCTGGCTCGCCGCGCGCTGCGACCGGCCCGAGTACGGCAAGCTCATCGTCTACGAGTTTCCGAAGGAAAAGCTCGTCTATGGGCCCTACCAGATCGAGGCGCTGATCAACCAGAACACGGAGATCTCCCAGCAGATCACGCTGTGGAACCAGAGCGGCTCGCGCGTCATCCGCGGAAATCTGCTCGTCGTTCCGATCGGCAATGCGCTCCTGTACGTCACGCCGCTTTATCTGCGCGCGCAGTCGGGCCAGCTGCCCGAACTGAAGCGCGTGATCGCCATCTATGGCGACCGGGTGGTGATGGAACAAACCCTTGCCGGCGCACTGGCCGCGCTCTTCAAACGGCAGGTGCTACCCGCACCGGCCGCACCACGGGCGCCGGCGGCCGTATCTGCCCAGAACATCGAACCCGCCGGCCCACCCTCCGATCGCGCGCGCACGGCGCTCGCCCATTACGACCGCGCCATCGCGAAGCTGAAGGCGGGCGACTGGAGCGGCTTCGGCACGGAGCTGAACGCACTTGGCGCCGCGCTCGCACAGATGAACCAGCCTTCAGGCAATCACTAGCGGCGGACAGGCTTCGAACGATCGCCGCTGTTCCGGCGCGGCGGCGACGCCGCGGGGACACAATGGGCAGATTCGTCGCGGGACAGCCGCATGCTCCGAGGAACACACGCGCTCAAGGCCCCCTGCGGCCGCGCATCGTACTCGGTGGCGCCTCCGACCGGGCGCCGAATTTGGCTACCGCATTCCCGCTGCGCGGCGTTGATTCGGCCCCGTTCTCAGCAGGCGCGATACGCCCTCGGGATCCCGCGCTATCACGTGCAGATAGGCTTTGGCGGTCCGGTCCGGAGCGCAACGGCCCTGTTCCCAGTCGCGCAATGTTCCAAGCGGGATGTGATAGCGCAACGCAAACTCTTCCTGGGTGAGCCCGAGCGCCCGGCGCAAGGTTCTGGTGCGCGGTTAGCGCTTCACTCGCGCGAATTCCTCCTCCGTCAGCGGGCGGGCGTCCGGGTCCTTCATTGCGGCTTTGTGGACCTCCGCGTCGGTCATCGCATCGAAGCGGCGCCAATCATGCTTCGCGGGTTTCTTCATGGTATCGGCGGCGTTCATGAGGTTCGGCTTTCCGGGCTGAAATGACATGCAAGCGTCGCAATTTTGTGCCGTGCGCGTAAAAGAGTTTGGTCGTCCGGAACTCGCGCGCCGCATGCGAGCCCCGATCCGCACGACCTTGAGGATGCCGAAAAGGAAAGGCCCGGAATGCCGCCTCGGCGTCTTGTCATCGCCGCCTCCTCGTCCGGAGCCGCGCGCGGCTTGCGTCAGCCCGGCGGCGGGGGTGGTGCGGCTTCGGACGTGTCCGCCTCGTAGTGCAGTTCGATGGCGCCGAGACCGGCGGCGAGATTGAGGCCGGTGTTGCCTTCCATGCTGAGCGGCTGGAGCGCGACGGAGTGCTCGATACCGCCGATCAGCGCATTGGCGCCGAAGCCCACGCCCGCGGTGATGCTCGCGGTGGCGCCGGCATATTGGCCGGCCAGCGCGCCGGGGGAGAGGTCGGTCTCGGGCGCCACCACGTCCCATACCAGTTCGCCGCCCGTGGTGTAGCCGAGGTCGAGGCCGAATTTCGAAACCGTGCCGCGGTAGTGCTCCACCGGCCCGTCGGTCGGCTGGAAATCGCAGTGCAACTCGCGCGAGGAGGCGATGAAATAACCCCAGCCGGGGCTCACATGGCAGCTGAGCGTGCCGGCCGTCACACCATCGGCCTCAGCCCCCGCGCCGCCAAGCGCCAAGGCCGCCGTCGTGGCCAGCAAAAGACCAAAAACCCGCATCGCGAATCACCCAGACAGATTGCCGGCTCACGCCGCGCCGCAAACCGGGCAAAATTGTGTTGAACGCAGAATGCTGACACAGAGCCACGGTGGCACGGAGGCGAATTCACCACAAAGAACACAAAGAGCACGAAGAAGTATCGCGCGCCTTCGCGCACAGTTTTTCTTTGTGACCTTCGTGTTCTTTGTGGTGAAATTCTTCTCCGCGGCTCCGCGTGAAATACTTACCAAACGCGCGCCTCAAATTCGGACGGCCTCCACGACCCTGTCACGGCCTGCGCGCGCGGGCCGGGATTGGTGCCGAGTGCCATGAGTTCGTAGTTAAGGATGGCGTAGCTGCGATTGGCGAAGACCACCGTGGTGATGGGGAGGCTCTCGCGCGCCGCCGTCCACAGCGCCTGTGGCGTGTACATGAAGCTGCCGTCGCCTTCGAGGCAGAACAAGGGGCGGTCCGGGCAGGCCATCGCCGCTGCCGATCGAGCCTCCGGTATTGACCAGCCAGTCATGCGGCGGCGCAGCGCTGTTGGCCGACATCAAGCCCCGGCCCGAGGTGATGGATTCATCGACCGCGATCGCGTTGCGCGGCAGGTTTGCGCCGATCACCTGCGACCGGCCAACCAGGGTGATTCCCCCCTGCTGCGCCCAGAGCGATTCGGCGCGCTGTAAGACGACTTCCGCCGCGCTGGCGCCTGTCCGCGCCACCATCGCCCAACCGGCATGCCGGTTGCGCAGCCGTCATTGCGGCGGCGGGTTGGCAAGCAGATAGGGCAAGCCGTTGTTGATGTTTGCATTCTGTCCCCAGATCGTGGGATCGAAGCCGGCCGGCAGGCCGGCCTGCAGCTGCTGGGACGTGAGTCCCGTGACCCCGGTTGAATTGCCTTCTCCCACACCGACATCCGTACCGCTCGTCGTGACGTCCCAATAATCGCTGAAGTCATCGTCGCCAAATCCAATAAAACCGCCCGGATAGGCGCCCGAAACGGCGCCTGTCGAATAGGACGTGGACAAAAAGTTCCCCGCGCCGGCCGCTCCTCCCGCATATCGACCGCCCGTCACCGCGCCTGTCGCGTAGGAATTCTGGACCGAACCAAAACTAAAACCGACGAGGCCGCCAGTATAATAGCTTTCTGGAAACTCGACAGTCACTGTGCCGGTAGCGTATGAGCAGGTGACCCCCCGCCGCCGCCGGCCAATCCCCCGATAAACTCTGCCCGTTTTGCATATACGGTTGCACTGGATGACGAGTAGGCGATGGCGTCCACACACCCTGCAAGTCCGCCTCCAGCAAGAAATCCACCTAAGCCGTGTATGGTGCCGGATACCGAATCGTTGACGAGAGAGCCGTCGCACTCGCCGTGGGCGGAGTCGCCGCCAACGATTCCGCCAATCGCGTTTCCGTCGCCGCCCAACAGGTCGACTCCGGAAAGACGAAGCCCGTTGACCGCGCCATGCTCTCCCAGTTCCGCGAAGAGGCCCACGGCGTCAAATTTTACACGGTCGCGAACCCTGAGATGGGAAATCGTGTTGCCGAGGCCCTCGAAGGTACCGTCGAACACTTCCGGTATCGGCGAGGCCGTGTAGACGCCGCCCACCCTGGCATCGTAGTCGTTCGCCAGGGCATAGTAGCCGCCGGGATTGGCGGCTACGGCTGTGGCCAGGGACGCGATGCTGTCGACCAGCGTATAGGGTTGTCCGTTGATCGAAAGCGGGCTTGCGAGGCTGGCGAATGTCGCCTGGCCTTTCCCAAGAAACGGCAATACGCCGCCGGAGCCGCCGTCATTGGTCGTCATCGACAATCCGCCGGGGCCCGAAACCGTTACGGCTTTGTCGACAGTGATCGACTGGTATGCGTCCGCGAGAGCGCGCCCGCGCCCGACCAGCCAAGCGGCACCTCGACATCGATATTGGCCGCCTGATCTTTCGGTCTCGCGCCTGTGGTCGTCACTTCGACATTGCCGGAGGCAAGCAGGGTTTCGAGGTCGCCCATATTGAGCACAGCCTTTTCCGCCGTCGGCGCGCACACGCCGCCGGAGCAGGTCATGCTTCTCGTTGCGGCGTTCGAAATGGCCACGTCTGCCCGCGCGCCCGTGGCTGTCAGCCCGACGGCCGCTGCAAAGGCACATAGGCTGCGCCGCATGATTTTCTCCCCGTCGTGAAACACCAAATTTAGCACGAACCCGCGCGCCTGCAAAGCTTGCGCCGCGACCTTCGCGCTCGAGGGCAGGCGTTCGCTCGCACGGTGCGCATGGCGCGGCGCTACACCGGCACTTCGATCAAATTCGGTTCCCGGCTGACCAGACCGCGCCGCAGCGCCGTTCCGAATTCGTCGAGCGAATGCACGCGGGTGGCGGGAACGCCGAGGCCTTTGGAGAGCGCGACGAAATCCATGTCGGGCCGGCCGATGTCGAGCGCGCCCTGCGCGCGCGGGCCGGGATTGGTGCCGAGCGCCATGAGTTCGTAGTTGAGGATGGCATAGCTGCGGTTGGCGAAGACGACCGTGGTGATGGGAAGGCTCTCGCGCGCCGCCGTCCACAGCGCCTGTGGCGTGTACATGAAGCTGCCGTCGCCGTCGAGGCAGAGCACCGGCCGATCCGGGCAGGCCATCGCCGCACCCACGGCCAGCGGAACACCAAGCCCGATCGAGCCGCCGGTATTGACCAGCCAGTCATGCGGCGGCGCCGCAGCTGTGGCCGACATCAAGCCGCGGCCCGAGGTGATGGATTCATCAACCACGATCGCGTCGCGCGGCAGGTTTGCGCCGATCACCTGCGACAGGCCAACCAGGGTGATTTCCCCCTGCGGCGCCGTGAGCGCTTCGGCGCGCTGCAGCATGGGTTCGGCGTCCTCAGCGTCCAGAACCGCTGCCAAATTTTCGAGAGCGCCCGCGCAATCCTCGCCCGCCTCGGCCAGCGCGAAGATCTCGCAGCCTTCCGGCGCGAGCAGGCTCGGGCGCGCGGGATGGCCGAAGAAAGCAACCGGCGGCGGCGCTCCGACCAGCACCATCTGCCGGTAACCGGAGAGTTGCGCCAGCGCCTGGTCCGTGATGTAGGCGATCCGCTCCACCACGGGCCGCCCGGCGCCGCGCTCCATGCGCGCGAAAGGAAAGGTCGCCAGAAGCTTCGCGCCGGTCGCCGCGGCGATGCGTGCCGCAGCCGTCAACGCGGCGCCCTGCATGGTGTGTGATCCCAGGACGATGGCGCTTTGCCGGCCGTTACGCAGAAGCCGCGCGGCCTCTTCCACGCGTGCGTTTTGGGGACGTGACGGGGCGGGCGCCGCGGACACTTCGGCGACCCGTCCGCCTTCGCCCCAGGCCGCGTCGGCCGGGACGATGAGGGTGGCGATCTGCCCCGGCGCCGTCCGCGCCGCCGCAATCGCGTCCGCGCCGTCGCGCCCCAGTTCGTCCGCCGCGCACGAACTGCGCAGCCATCCCGAGAAGGGCCGGGCGATCGCCTCGATGTCGGAGGCCAGCGGCGGGTCGAGCGGCCGGTGGAAACTTGCATGGTCGCCCACGAGGTTAATGAGCGGAACCCGGGCGCGGCACGCGTTGTGCAGATTGGCCAGCGCGTTCGAGAGGCCTGGCCCCAGATGGAACAAAGTGCACGCAGGCTTTTCGCGCATCCGGGCATAGCCGTCGGCGGCGCCGGACGCGACCCCTTCGAACAGGCAGGGCACGGCGTGGAAGCCCGGGACGCGATCGAGTGCGTCCACCAGATGTATCTCGCTCGTGCCCGGATTCATGAAACACAGCTCCACGCCGCCCGAAACGAGCGTGTGAAGCAGGCTTTCGGCGCCGTTCATGCGTGTTTCTCCCCTGCGCTCCAGACCTGGCTCCATCAGCGATGCGCGACGACACCATAGCCATTCACGCCGGATACGACACCGACCCCGCGACGAAATCGGTCGCGGTGCCAATCTATCAGACGGTCGCCTATGAATTCGACAGCGCCGATCACGGCGCCGCGCTGTTCGACCTGGAAGTCCCGGGCAACATCTATTCGCGCCTCGGCAATCCGACCGTCGCGGTGCTGGAGCAGCGCGTGGCGGCGCTCGAGGGCGGGAAGGGCGCGCTCTGCGTCGGCTCGGGCATGGCCGCAATCCACTACGCGATCGTCAACATTGCGCCGGCCGGCTCCAACATCGTCTCGCTGCCGCAGCTCTATGGCGCGACCTACACGCTGTTCGAACATGTGCTGCGCAGCCAGGGAATCGACGTGCGCTTTGCGGCGAGCGACGCCGCAGCGGACGTCGAAGACCTGATCGACGATCAGACAAAAGCCGTCTTCTGCGAGAGTATCGGCAATCCGGCGGCCAATGTCGCCGACATCGAAGCGCTGGCGCGCGTCGCCCATGCCCATGGCGTGCCGCTGATCGTCGACAACACCATCGCCACGCCCATTCTGCTGAAACCGATCCGTTTCGGCGCCGATATCGTCGTGCATTCGCTGACCAAATTTTTCGGCGGTCACGGCACCACCATGGGCGGCGCCATCGTCGACAGCGGCCGCTTTCCGTGGACGCAGCATCGGGCGCGCTTTCCGATGCTGACGGAACCGGAACCGGCCTATCACGGCGTCGTTTACAGCAAGCAATACGGTGACACCGCCTATGTCGCGCGCTGCCGCACCGTCTGTCAGCGCAACACAGGTTCGGTGCTTTCGCCGCTGGCTGCCTTCCTGCTGTTGCAGGGGACCGAGACGCTGTCGCTCAGGATGGAACGCCACATCGAGAACACGGCGCGCGTGGCGGAATTTCTGAAGAGCGATCCGCGCGTGGATTGGTGCCGGTATCTGGGGGAGCGGGACGATCCTTATCACGCGCTGGCGAAGAAATATCTTTCCGGACGCGGGCCCGCGTTCCTGACCTTCGGCGTGAAAGGCGGTTGCCAAGCGGGCAAACGCTTCTATGACGCGCTCAAACTGTTCAAGCGCCTCGTCAACATCGGCGACGCGAAATCGCTCGCATGTCATCCCGCCTCGACGACGCACCGGCAGCTGACCAAAGAGGAACTTGCGCGCGTTGGCGTCAGGCCGGAAATGATCCGCCTCGCCATCGGCATCGAACATATCGACGACATCCTTGCCGATCTGGACCAGGCGCTCGACGCGGCTGCGGCCGATGCCGTCCTACGCCCGCGCGTGGCCGTGTCCGGGAGGTAAGAATGGCTGTCGTCGCCGCGCCCACAGCCTCGCGCGCCGGCCGCCGCCGCGCGAGCGCGAGCGAGTTCTGCATCGAGCTCGGGCTGCTCAACAACATGCCGGACGGCGCCCTCGAGCGCACGGAAACCCAGTTCTTCAATTTGCTTCACGCGGCCGCGCCGGATCTGCTGGTGCGGGTCAGCTTTTTTTCCCTGTCCGGCATTTCGCGGGGCGAGGCGGGGCTCGATCACCTGCGCAGAAACGCCTATCGCAAAGCTGCCGAGCTGGCGCACGCCGGCCTCGATGCGCTGATCATTACCGGAACCGAACCGCGCCTGCCGGATCTGCGGCTCGAGCCCTACTGGACCGAACTGACCGGCCTGTTCGACTGGCTGGCGCAGGAAGGTCCCTCCGCCGTGTTTTCCTGCCTCGCCGCCCATGCCGCGGTGTTGCACTTCGACGGTATCGAGCGCCGGCGGCTGACCGAAAAGCGCTTCGGTACTTTCGAACATGTGATAGCCGGCCACGACGCCTTCACCGAACATCTGCCGGAGCCGTTGCGCGTAGCGCATTCGCGCTGGAACGAGGTGAGCGAGAGCGCGCTTGCCTCCCGAGGCTACCGCATCCTGACCTGGGCGCGGCACGCCGGCGTCGACCTGTTCGTCAAGCGCGGCCGCACCGACCTGCTGTTCTGCCAGGGACATCCCGAATATGACCCGGCGACGCTCGGGCGCGAGTATCACCGCGACGTGCGGCGCTACCTCGCGCGCGAGAGCGAGACCTATCCGGCGCTTCCGACGGACTACTTCCAGCCCGGGGAAGCGGTGTTGCTGACACGGTTCCGCGAGCGCGCCGCGAGCGGGCGCTGCGAATCGCTGATGGCGGAATATCCGGCGCCGCGCCGCCGGCCCGACGCCAAATGGAAGCCGCCGGCGGCGCCTGTTTTCCGCGCCTGGCTCCGACAGATCGTGGAGTGCAAACGGCACCGCCGCCTGCGGCACCGCGAACAGCCCGTTCAGCCGCTCGCTCTCGCCAAGGCATCATGAGCAGCGCAGACGCCGCGTTGGAAATCAGAACCGGCGTGGCGCCTCTCGAGCAGCTGATGGCGATCTGGAGTCGCGTGCTGCGCGTGTCTTCGATCGCGCGCGACAGCAATTTCTTCGATCTCGGGGGAGATTCCCTTCTCGCCGTGGGGCTGTTCCTCGAAGTCGAGCAGGCGTTTGGCGTCAAGCTTCCCATCACGACCATCTACGACGCCTCGACGCCGGCTGAGCTCGCGGAATTGATCGCCGCCAACGCCGCGCCGGAATTTTCGCCGCTGGTTCTCTTGAAGCCAGGCACCGCGGGAGTTCCCCTCTTCATCGTGCATGGGATCGGCGGCACGGTCATCGAGCTGGCCGCGCTCGGTCGTATGATCCGCATTCCCGAACCTGTTTATGCGCTGCAGGCGCAGGGCATCGACGGCCTCTCACCGCCGCGCGACACGGTCGAAGCCATGACGGGGCTTTACCTCGACTGCATCCGGCAGGTGCAGCCCCATGGCCCTTACTGGCTTTGCGGCTATTCCTTTGGCGGCCTTATCGCGCTCGAAATGGCGCGGCGCCTCGCCGCCGGGAATGAAGAGGTCGCGCAACTCATTTTGGTGGACGCCTACGCCCATCCCCGCACCTGGCCGTTTGTCTCGCGTGTCAGGATGCGCGCGCGCCGGGCGTTATTCCGGCTGAGCGAATTCGCGCGCCAGCCGTTGAAGCAAATAATGCCGTTGCTGATCCGGCAAGCGGGTGCATGGTTGTCATCGCGACACCGGGATCCCGACGCCTCGCGGCGCGACCGGCTGCACGACTGGCTGCTCGACCACAATTCCGATCTGCCGCTTGCCCTGCTCAGGGTGCGCGAAGCGGGCGGCGCCGCGCTCGTGTCCTACCGGCCAAATTACTATCCGGGCAGGATCACCTTCCTGAAGGCGGCGCAACGCGACGTGGAGTTTCCGGATGATCCGCAACCGATCTGGCGCCCGCTCGTGCAGGAACTGTGCATTCACACGGTGCCCGGACGTCATCGCACGATCGTCACCGAACATGCGTCGGACGCCGCGGCCCGCCTCACCACCTGCATTCTCAAGGCCCGCCAGCGGCGCGCGCGCCAGGCCGGGGCACACGTTGGAACCGGTCCCGGTTCGCGAACAAGGCAAGAGTCGAACCGAACGCCATGCAACAGAATGGCTGATTCTGTGATGACTGGCCTGGGATCACGATCGGGCGAAACGGAATCTCTCGAGAGGACTCCCCCATCCGGCCCTTCGGGCCACCTCCCCCACGATGGGGGAGGAAAAAAAACGGCGGAGCTGCTTGTTTCCTCCCCCAGCGTGGGGGAGATGCCGAGCCCCCCGGTCTACGCAAAGCGCAGCCGGAGGATAAACTCCGCGAGGCGGAGGGGGCTGTGTACATGAGCAGAACCCGCGCTGGCCTTGCCGAAAACGAGCCGACACTTGTCAGCCACATCATTCCGCATGGGGCAAAGCGGGCGCCCGATGCAACGGCGCTTGTCGAGGGCGGGCGCCGCTGGAGCTACAGCGCGCTCAACGGCGCAATTTGTGCCGCCGCGGAGGGGCTCTCGCGGGAGGGCATAAGAGCGGGCGACCGGCTCATGCTGGTGTGCGAGAACTCGAGCACGGCGGTCGTCGTCTATTTCGCGGCGCTCGCGATCGGCACCTGGCCCGTGATCGTGAATGCACGGCTGTCGGACCGCGAGGTGGACGAGGTTCGCGATCACTGCGCCGCCCGCCGCATTGTTTTCACCTCCGAAGAATCGCTGCGTGCGCGCCAGCACGGCGAGAGGCTTGGCGCCGAAACACTTGCGCTGGACGGAATGGGCAGCGTCATGCTCGGACCGCTGAACGAGGCCGCCGCTGCGGAAAGACGCGAAGCGGAACAAACGGACGAGGTTGCCGCGCTCATCTACACGTCCGGTACGACGGGACGGCCCAAGGGCGTCATGCTGTCCCACAGGAACCTGATGTTCGTCGCCCGCGCGTCGGCAGAAGCGCGACGACTTTCGCCCAGCGATCGCGTGCTGGCGATCCTGCCGGTTTCCCACATTCTGGGACTGACAGGAGTGCTGCTCGGGTCTCTCTGTTACGGCGCAGAGATTCATCTGGTCTCGCGCTTCGATCCGGGCGCATTGCTGTCCGCAATCGAACGGGAACGGCTGAACGTGGTGATCGGTACGCCCTCGATGTACGCCATGCTTGCGGAATATGCCGCGCGAAAACGGATCGGGCGCATTGCCGCGCCGGCGCTCCGGCTCATTTCGGCCGCCGGCGCGCCGCTGGACGCCGCGACCAAATCCGCGGCGGAAAATCTGTTCGGACAAACGCTCCACAACGGCTACGGCATCACCGAATGTTCTCCCACCGTCACTCTTACATCCCTCGATTCGCCGCGATCGGATTGCAGCGTCGGCCGCGCGTTGCCGGGCGTCGAATGCCGCCTGACAGACGCATCCGGACAACGAGCGCCATCAGGTGAAACCGGCGAGCTTTGGGTGCGAAGCCACGGCGTGATGAAAGGTTATTACCGTGCCCCGTGCGAGACGGAAGAAGCGATCGACGCGCAAGGCTGGTTTCGGACCGGCGATCTCGCGCGATCGGACAATGGAAACATCTTTATCATGGGCCGCAGCAGGGAGATGGTCATCCGCTTCGGGTTCAACGTTTATCCGGCCGAAGTCGAAGGTGTGTTGAACGCGCATCCCGCCATATCGCGCGCCGCGATTGTCTCCAGCCTGCGCAACGGAAACGAGGAGATGACGGCCTTCATTCAACCAAGAACCGGCGCGCGGGTCACCGCTGATGACCTTGCGGACTTCGCGGCCGGGCGGCTGGCGCCCTACAAGAGGCCCTCGGAATACCTCTTTGTTACAGCGATGCCGCTCAGTCCCGCAGGCAAGATATTGAAGAACCAACTGGCAGCTTCGCTCGATGCCACGGGCGGCGGCACACCGCATAGCCGCTAGGTTCGGCTCTCCGCATCTCCTCTTGCACACCATGGCCGTCTCAGAGCCGGCCAGGGCAAAACGGCCCAGCCCGAACCTACGGAGCGGAGCGGAGGCCGGCTCGGCGGCCGGTTGCCAGGGCGTCGTTTCGGCGGTTTTCGTACGGCGCCGGCGCCGGGGACAGGATTCGAATGCGAGCGACTACTTCGAGGCGCCGGCCCCGGCCAGCAGGAAGATCGCGCCCTCGGCGAAGAGGTTCGGACCCCATGCGGCGGGCCGCATGGGCCGCGTGCGGCCCATTTCATTGATCGCAAAGGCTTGCACGACCAGGGCGCCGCTGTCGCGGGCGAGCACGACGAAATCGGCGATCGTGCAAAGGTGGATATTCGGCGTCTCGTACCAACGATAGCCGAGCGCGGCAGTCTGCGGCATGCGGCCGTCGAGCAGCAGCGAGAGCCGGATGCGCCAGTGGCCGAAATTCGGAAAGGAAACGATGGTGCGGCGTCCGATCCGGATGAGATGCCCGAGCACGGTGCGCGGCGAACGCGTGGCCTGGATCGTCTGGCTGAGTATCACCACGTCAAACACCCGGGAGGGGTAATCCGCGAGATCCGTATCGGCGTCGCCCTGCACAACCGACAGGCCCCGTTCGACACAGGCATTGACGTTGGGCTGCAGCAATTCGATGCCGCGGCCGTCCACCTGCTTTGCCCCGACAAGATATTCGAGCAGATCGCCCTCGCCGCAACCCACATCGAGTACGCGTGCCGCGGACGGAATGAGGGCCGCGATCGCGGCGAGATCGGGACGCAGCGCTTTCATGCCGCGCTCACGCGACCCCTGCCTGGGCGGCGACCGAGTTCAGAAATCCCCGCACGGCGGCGAACATCTGCGGCTCGTCGAGAAGAAACGCGTCGTGCCCGCGGTCGGTGGCGATCTCGACGAAACTGACATTGGCGGCGGCCGCGTTCAGCGCATGGGCAACGCGTTTGTTTTCCGCCGTCGGAAACAGCCAGTCGCTGGTGAAGGAGATGATGCAGAACCGCGTGCGCGACCCGCGGAACGCTTCCGCAAGCACCCCGCCGTGATCCGCGGCAAGATCGAAATAGTCCATCGCGCGCGTGATGTAGAGATAGGAATTGGCGTCGAAGCGGTCGACGAAGGTGATGCCCTGGTGATGGAGATAGCTCTCGATCTGGAAATCCGGACGGAAAGCGAAAGAGAACGACCCCCGGTTCTGCAGCGTGCGGCCGAACTTTCGTTGCAGAGCCGCTTCCGAAAGATAGGTGATGTGCGCGGCCATGCGCGCGACCGCGAGGCCCTTCGCCGGCCGCGTTCCATGTTTCGCGTAGGCCCCGCCCATCCAGTCGGGATCGGCCATGATCGCCTGGCGTCCCACCTCGTGAAACGCGATGTTCTGCGCGGAATGGCGTGCCGCCGCCGCGATGGGCACGGCCGAGATGACGCGTTCGGGAAAGCTCGCCGCCCATTGCAGGACCTGCATGCCGCCCATCGAGCCGCCGAGCACGCAGAGGATTCTCTCGATCCCCAACGCGTCGAGCAGCATGGCCTGCGCGCGCACCATGTCGCGGACCGTGATGAGCGGGAAGGACAGACCGTATGGCTCGCCCGTTTCGGGATCGAGGTCTGCAGGCCCGGTGGTCCCCATGCATCCGCCGATCACATTCGGACACAGGACATGGAAGCGGTCGGTGTCGATGGGTTTTCCCGGACCGATCATCAGGTCCCACCAGCCCGGCTTGCCGGTGAGGGGATGACGGCTTGCGGCGAACTGGTCGCCCGTCAGCGCGTGACAGACCAGCACGCAATTGGATTTCGATTCGTTGAGCGTGCCATAGCTCTTGAAGGCAATGGTGAAAGGTGCAAGAGCGCGGCCCGAGTCGAGAACCAATGGCTGGGCAGGTCCGAAGCTGACGGCCTGTCCCGCATCCGCGGCCGGCGCCGCCAGCGGGCGCAGAAACTGCGGACTACCAATTTCCGCCATGCCGTATTTCCGTTTGCCCGATCCGGGCTGGTGGATTGCGTCTCATCGGCCCGATGCGACAGCCGGCGACGCAGAGAAATGTCGCGGCGCATTCCGGCGGACGTCTAGCCGGGCCGGCCGGCCGGGCTTTGCTTTCGCGTTTTTCCCCATTATCTATGGCTCTCCCCGGCAGATCGGTCGTGCATCGTAACAGGCTTGAGACAAAAGACATGCGCCCCGATTCAAACAAGGACACTCGCCGCGAAATCCAGTCGATCGACCGCGAGATCCACGACCTCCTGATGCGCCGCGCCAGATTGGGCGAGTTCGCCAGGGGCGAAATGTCCACCCCGCCCGCGCCGGCCGGCGCCGCCGAGGCGGCAAAAATCCTGCGCAGCATATTGTCGCGGCATTCAGGCGAATTTCCGTTGCGGGCGCTGGTCCAAATCTGGTCGGATATTCTGTTTGCTTGCGACAGGCAAACCACGCTGCATGTTTACAGCGGCGCGGGCGCGACCGGCTTCCACGATCTTGCGCGAACCTATTTCGGCTGCGTCATGCCGATGACCACGCACAATTCGGCGGCCGCGGTCGCGCATGCCTGCGCCGATGATCCCTTTGCGATCGGGCTCGTGCCCCCGCCGGAAAGCGTGGAAAACGGCCAGGTGTGGTGGGAACAGCTGGCGCCCGCCGGACATCCCGGGCCACGCATTGCCCAAAGCCTGCCCTTCGTCCGCAACGATGCCTCTCGCGTTCCTTTGCCGCAGGGCTACGCCATCGCCGCGGTCGAGCAGGAATCCACCGGCCGGGATACCTCCATTCTCCGCCTCGAGTGTCATTCGGAGATGAGCCGCGCGAGGCTGCAAACGCTGCTGCGCCAGGCTGGATTCGAGGCACAGATACTGGCTGCCAGCCGCGAATCGGCGAAGAGCCCCGCAAGCCGACTGCTCGTCGCCAACAAGGGCTTCGTCGCGGTCGGTGACGAGCGCCTCGCAACCCTGGCGGGGTCGGCAGGAGGGGCAATCGAGCGTGTGGCGCTGGTCGGCGGTTTTGCGGATCCGTTCGACGCCGCTGCCGCGCCATGAAGCCGAGGCCCAAGCCGGGAATCCTCGATATCACCGCCTATGTCGGGGGTCGCTCCCCGGAGCCCGGCGGGCCTGGGGCGATCAAGCTGTCTTCGAACGAATCGGCGCTCGGCGCCAGCCCTGCGGCGATTGCCGCCTATGAGGCTGCACGCGCGGAGCTTTCGAGCTATCCGGAGGGAAGCGCGCGCGTGCTGCGGGAAACCGTCGCCGAGGTTCATCATCTCGATCCCGGGCGGGTCGTCTGCGGCAACGGCTCCGACGAAATTCTCTCCCAACTCGCACATGCCTATCTGTCGCCGGGCGACGAAGTGCTGTTCACCGAGCATGCGTTCCTCGTCTACCGGATTGCCGCCCATGCCAACAGCGCGGTTCCCATTGCGGTGCCGGAGACGAATCTTCGCGCCGATGTCACGGCCATGCTGGCCGCGGCGACGCCGCGTACCCGTCTCGTCTATCTCGCCAATCCCAACAATCCGACCGGCAGTTGCCTTTCGGCGACGGAGATTCGCCGGCTGCACGACGGCCTGCCGGATTCGACGCTGCTGGTGATCGATGCGGCCTATGCGGAATACGTCCGGCGCGATGATTACGAAGCCGGCGCCGAACTGGTGACGCGTTTCGACAATGTGGTAATGACCCGCACCTTTTCGAAAATCTACGGCCTGGCGGGGCTGCGCGTGGGATGGGCGTTCTGTCCGCAAGCCGTGGCCGACACGCTCAACCGCATACGCGGACCGTTCAATGTTTCGATACCCGCGCAACGCGCCGCCGCGGCCGCGTTGCGCGATCGCGAACATGTTGCCCGTTCCATCGCGCATAATGCGGAATGGAAGAGCCGGCTCGCGCGGAACATCCATGCCTGCGGTCTGCAAACAGACGAAGGCGAAGGAAATTTCCTGCTCGTCCGGTTTGCGTCGCCGCAGCAAGCGCAGAGCGCGGATGCGTTCCTGACCGCGCGGGGATTTATCTTACGTCCCGTGGCCAACTATGGGCTGCCGCATTGCCTGCGTCTGACCATCGGCAGTGAAGAGGCCTGTCGCGGCGTGGCGGCAGCGCTCGCGGATTTCACGCAGCAGTGCGCAGCGTGAGCGCCGACTCGCGACCCTTGTTCGGAAAGGTCGCGCTGATCGGAATCGGCCTGATCGGTTCCTCTCTCGCTTATGCCATGCGCCGCGCCGGGCTTGCGGCGCATATCGCCGGCTTCGCGCATCGTCCCGACACGCTGGAAAAGGCGCGCTCGCTCGGCTTCGCCGATACGCTGCACGATACGCCGGCGCCGGCCGTGCGCGATGCCGATTTCGTCGTGCTGGCCACGCCCGTGGGCGCATTCGGCGAACTCGCGAGGGAACTGGCCCCGCAGCTGAAACCCGGCGCGATCCTGAGCGACGTCGGTTCGGTGAAGATGGCGGTGATCCGCGACGTAGCGCCCTTTGTTCCGCAGGGCGTTCATTTCATCCCCGCCCATCCCATCGCGGGAACGGAACAGTCGGGTCCGGAAGCGGGCTTCGCCGAGCTGTTCGACGGACGCTGGTGCATTCTCACTCCGCCGCCGGGCACCGATGAGCAGAGCGTCGCGACGCTCAAATCCTTCTGGCAGCGCTGCGGCAGCCAGGTCGAGATCATGGATGCGAAACACCACGATCTCGTGCTTGCAATCACAAGTCACGTCCCGCATCTGATCGCGTACAACATCGTGGGCACGGCCGCGGATCTGGAAACGGTGACGCAGGGCGAGGTGATCAAATATTCGGCAGGGGGGTTCCGCGATTTCACCCGCATCGCCGCGTCCGATCCGGTGATGTGGCGCGACGTGTTCCTCAACAACCGCGAGGCGGTGCTCGAGATGCTGGGGCGCTTCAACGAGGACCTGAGCGCGCTGCAGCGCGCGATCCGCTGGGGCGACGGCGACATGCTGTTCAATCTCTTCACCCGCACGCGGGCCATCCGCCGTTCCATCGTCGACGCCGGACAGGACATCGGCGAGCCCAACTTCGGCCGCCCGCGTACGAAACGGTAGGAATTACCAGACGCAGAAGCGACAGCTACTCCCGCCTCCCCCACGCTGGGGGAGGAAACATGAGGTGCGCCATATAATTTCCTCCTCCAGCGTGGGGGAGGTGGTTTGCGTAGCGAAGCGGAGCAAACCGGAGGGGGGAGTCGTCGCGAGCGATTCCACTTGCCCGGATCATGGTCTAATCCGCTTTACCGCCTCGTGTCGGAGTATCTTCATCCGTGCGCCAGATTTCGTAGCGGGAAAGGCCGGAACTCATCAGCATGCGCAGGGCGGCGAGATCGACGGCTTCATCGTCGAGCTGGTGGGTCTTATGGATGAGGGCGAGTTCGCCCTCGCTGGTCAGGTAGCGGATCTCGTAATCGGGCATGACGTCCTCGGTGCACGTGGCACCCCTCACTCGGACGCGCGGGAGATAGTTACGGTTCATGGTGAGAATGTGGCGCGGCGTGTCTCCGATTGTCGCAGAGACGGCCGCGGGTCCGTATGCGGAATGTTAATAGATCGGAGCGAGCGAACCTGCCGGGATTGCAGACTGTTGGGACGAAGCGCGGCGAACGCCGGCCTTGCCGGCGGCAATGTCGATCGAAAAACCGGGTGCCAGCCTCGCGTCGCGCGCAGGAGTCTTTGTCAGTTCCAGAAGCGCATGCGCCAGCGGGGCCTCTGCACCTGCGTCCGCAGGCAGATTTCCTTCGACCCGAAGATCAAGCCGGCCCAGGGGGCGATGGCGCTCGTCGAGCATGAACCTGCCGTTCCCCTCTGCGCTCAGCCGACCCCATGTGACGTCGAATGTCGCGATCCGGAAAACGCCGCGATCGAGGCGCCATTTCTCCAGCGCGCCCTGCCATTCGGCGGCTCCCGAAAACAGGGATGCAAAAGGTGCTGCGGGCGCAAGACTTCCCTCCACCGTCAAATGTTTGATCGCGGCGCCGAACCCCGCCTGCAGTGCGGGCGCGAGATGAAGGTCATCGGCGCTCAGCACGACGTCGATCGCGTCGCGGTCGGGCGCCTTGCGAAAATGCAGCTGCGCGCGCGCGCCTGACAGATCCGGCGAGCCGATGCCGTTGATGTCCAGGTCGAAACGCACCAGCCGGCCGCCGGACTCGATGGCACTCGCCCGAAGCGAGCCTGGAACAAATACGAAGCGATGCACGGCGCCGTCCGCATCCGTCCACGACACGCTCTGCCTGCCGGCAGCCTCGTAGATCTGCTGCGCGCGACCGAAGGTAAGTTCGTGGATGGCAAATTGCTCCGTATGCCAGACGATCGGCCGGTGTGCGGAACCGGTTTCGACGGTGACGCCGGCGAGCAATGCATCCACGTTGAACGGAAATCCGGAGACTTTTTCCGAGCCGAAGCGTAGCGCCACGCCCGGCGCTATTTCATGCCCGTTGACGCGCAGCAGCCGGCGTTCAAGGCCGGCGGCAACCGCCTGCCAGCGCAGCATCGCCGCCACCGCCAGCATCAGCAGAAACAGCAGCGGCACGTAAAGGAAGAACCGGCTCGAATAGCGCATGCTGCGGGTATATCGCGCGGAAAGCCTGCGTCAGCATCGCCGTGCGTCCTTCGACAAACCTGGGATGAGGCTATCTCTGAATTGCACGGGCGCCGATGGCAACAGGATTTTCCTCGGCCGGGGCCTTTGGCGGCACGATCGGGAACCACGCGGGAGTGGGCGGCTGGCGGTGCGGCGCCATTAGGGGGTTTCCGCGGGATCGATGTCCCTCGCCCACCGCCAGCCTTGGGTTAACAATCCCACAAATCGATCAATTCATATGTCGGGCGCCGCCCGACGCGAGCGCCTTTTCTGTCGATGATCCTGTGATCCTGCGATCGCGTCGCGCCCAAATCAGCCGGTGAACCGCAAGGCGGATCATCCAGAAGATGAGCAGCCCGAGCGGCACGAACTGCGGCAAGAAAAAGATCGTTGTCACATGCATCGGGTCGGGCAGGTGCCGCGGCAGGCCGTTGGTGAAGGCCGAGCCTGCGGCCAATGTCAGCCACAGCGCATAAGGAGACATTGCGGTTAGCCGGGTTCCCGCTTGCCCGGGAACCCTGATTTCGAAGGCAAGAATGTCATTCTCGCCTATGCCAAGGACGGCAAGCTCGCGCCCGCCGACGGCATCCGCCTCATCGTCCCCGGCGACCATCACGGCGGCCGCGATGTGCGCGACGTCGTCACCATCGAAGTGCGGTGATGGCGAGGCCCGCTCATGATCCATTGCTTCGCGCGAATTCCGACAATCAGCTGTCCAGCGTGACAGGCATGCCCTTCGAAGCGATGCCGTTCACGATGACCTGAAGCGTGCCGGTGCCGGTCTCGCAGCCGCTCGGGATGTCGAACGTGGCATTGGTGGTGCCCTGCGTCCACACGCCCATGGTCGAGAAGTTGTAGCTGCGGGCAAAGCAGACATCGCCGGACTTGGTGTTGGTGATGCGCACCGCCGGAAAGTTCGTGGCGGCTTGCGCATTATAGCCATAGGCGCCGCCCAGATCCCAGCCGTTGAAGTTGGTGCCGGAGATGGCGTTGCCCGTGCTGCCGACGGTGAGCGTGCTGTTGACGCTCGACACCACCGGCAGCCACGCCGTCTTCGGCTTGCCCTTCGGCGTGTAAACCGCAACTTCGTTGGGCTTGACCTGGCTGTTGTCCCACAGGACATGGCCCGCGGGCATAGGAAGGAGATTGCTTTCGAAGGAGGATGCGGCGGCGGCGGTGCTGGTGGCATTCACCTCGGTCGCCATCACGATGCCCTTCTTGTTGACCTTGAACTCCCAGAAACCGGAGGGCGAATCGAACGTGCCGGCCTCGCCTGGACGAGGATATTGCCGTCGGGCAGGGTTGCCGCAGGCGCGCCGCAGCAATCATAGATGGTCGAGCCGACCTTCAGCACCGGCGCCGAGGTCCAGGTGTTTCCCGAGACCGAATAGATGTCGTTGACGCCGAGCGTGCTGTTGGCGGTGAACTGGATGACAGTTCCCTGCGATCCGTATTGCAGCGTGAGCGGCGAGGGGCCGAGCTCGTCGGTTCTGCTGGAGTTCAGATAGTCCGCCGTCGTACCCACCTCGCTCCAGGTCCCCGCCTGCGTGTCGTAGATCCGATATTGATCGCGTTCGTCGGTGAGCACATTCACATCGACCAGGAGAACATTTCCGTCGGGCAGCGGCGTGAACTCATCATCGAGCATGCACTCTTGGGAGTAGATGTGGCAGGTCCAGCTGTCGGAGGTCGTCCACGTCACGGTCGTGCCGCTGATCGAGGCGAGTGCCTGCTGGCCCGGATCGTCGCAGCAATTGGCAAGCATGTAGGTGCCGTCCGGAAGAATGATGCTCTCGGCCGCTCCGATTTCGGACCAGCAGGCGGGCGCGCTCACGGACGTCCAGCTGTTGGATGTGTAATCGTAGAGCGCGCCGTTGTTGTCGCTGAAGTCCAGTTTGCAGTCATTGTACTCGCCGCCGTTGACGATGACATTGCCGCCGGGAAGTACCTGTTGCGCAAAGTACAGCGGCGAATATCCGGCCGGCATCGGCGCAATTGGGCTCCAGCTGCCGTCGGTGTACCGGCCCTTGCTGTCCGGCGCGAGCTTGTACCATTGCGCCGGGCTGGTGCAGTAATCGAGGATGATGGTTCTGGAAGATTGGGAAGCGGCGCAGGCGCAATGACGCATGAACGATCCGGGGCGCTCCGACGCGCCTCCAGAGTTCTGGGCGGCCTGGCAGTAGAGATTTGGTGTGCCGGCTGCTTCCTGATAATGGGTCAGGTGCATGCTAGGCCCGATCCTGCTACCGGCCGGGTCTACGAGTACTGGAACCATGGCCGGGTTTACGTCACCGGGAGCGTTCTGCTCTTGTGGCATCTGGCAGAGTTCATTGGCCCTGCTCTGTTCGCCATCGCCATCGGCTGCGACGCGCTGTCAAGGCGATACAAACCCCCAATGGCCCCGTACGAATAGGCTTCGGCGGCAGGCGCCGAAACTTTACCTCGACCGGCAACCGGAATGGGGACGTCCGAAATCGCGCAAGCGCTCGGAATTTCCCGGCCGCACCTCTACGACATTCAGAACGAGAAGAAGCCGGTTTCGCCGGACGCGGCGCCGCCGCTCGGCAAGGCATTCGGCGACGGCGCCGCCGTCTGGCTCCCGACGCAGGCAGCCTACGATTTGACGCGACCATCGAGGTGTGGTGACGGCAAGGTTCGACCTTGTCGCGAGCTACCGCCGCTGCCGCGCGCCTGTTCTATGCGGCGACGATGCTGATCCGGCCCGCGGATCGGGAGCGGGGTTTCCTGCGGATCGATATCTCAACGTCCCGATCCAGCGCCGTCAGAAATGTCATGAGCCGTTCGACGGAAAAACCGTCGAGCGTGTAGTGCCGGAGCGCCGACACCTTGGGCTGGTTGAGTTTGAGAAGCTCGACGGCGGCGGCCTGGGTCAGACGGCTCTGGCCGATGATCCGGTTGATGGCGTAGGCCAGCCGCAATTTGGTCTGACGCTCCTCCGCGTCGGGGAGACCCAGATCGGCGAACACACTGCCGGTCCCGTGATTAACCTCCTCGCTCTTGGCTTCACTCTTTCTTGCCATGACGCGCTTCGTAGTCCTCCCGTGCGCTCCGCCTGCGCCTGAAGCGTGGGGAGATCGACCGGGCGGCCGCCGAGACGATCGCCCACGCGGTCGACGCGGCGGTCCAGACGGTGGAGCGCAGCTGACGAGTGGTGGTTTGCCTTACCGCGAGCGCTGGCGACATCGGCAGGTATCGCCGCAAAGACAGACGTTATACTCATATTGCGAATTGCGTATAACGCCCTTGTGCCAAGCGGCGAATGTGTTATAAGCAAACCGCAATTTGCGTATAACCGATGTCCGCACCGGCCCTGATCCTTCAGACGACCTATGCCGAGCTCCTGGAGCGCAGTGTGGCGGCGGCCTTCGGCGACGCCTTTGCGGAAGAGGGCACTTTTGTCGCCAAGGAAATCCGCAACCGGCGCTACTGGTATTTTCAAACGGCGACGGCCGCGGGTCGAACCCAAAAATACGTCGGTCCGGATTCCGCTGAATTGCGGGAGAGAATTGCGCGGCACAGACACGCTCACGACGACGCGCGCGAACGGCGCGCCCTGGTGTCGACACTGACACGTTCGTTCGGGATGCCAAGGCCGCCCGACGAAATGGGCAAGGTCATTGCGGGCCTGGCGAGAGCCGGCGTTTTCCGGCTGCGCGGCGTGCTCGTCGGAACCTCGGCATACCAGACCTACGCGGCGATGCTGGGCATGAGGCTTCCCGTTCCGACCCTTCAGACCGGAGATGTGGACATCGCTCAATTCCGAAATCTGTCGATTGCCGTCGACGATCGCACGCTGCCCGCATTGGGCGTTCTGAGACACGTCGACAAAAGCTTCCGCGCGATCCCCCACGGGCGCGACGCGCGCAGGGCGACAAGCTATATCGCCGGGAGCGGCTTGCGCGTCGACTTCCTCACACCGAATGAAGGTCCCGATACGGATGAGCCGCAGCCGCTCCGAGCCCTGGGGACGGACGCCGAGCCGCTGCGTTTTCTGGATTTCCTGATACACGATCCCGAGCAGGCGGCCGTGCTCTTCGGCACGGGCGTCCCGGTTCAGGTCCCGCGGCCTGAGCGGTTCGCGATTCACAAGCTGATCGTCTCGCAGCGCAGACGGGCCGGCACGGCAAAGCAGGACAAGGATCTCCACCAGGCGCAGACGCTGCTGCCGATTCTTGCCCACAAGTTTCCAGACGAAGTGAAAAACACGTGGTCTGAGGCGATCGCCCGCGGGCCGGGCTGGCAAAAATTGCTTCTTGCCGGAATGGCGCGGCTTTCGTTGCCGACGCGCGATGTCATGCTGAAAGCCGTTGACGCGGGACGGTCGGCGCTGCCCGGAATCGATCTCATCTTCAGCAGTCCGCGCCCGCATTACGATTTCGATCGCGACGTCGTCATGTTCAACGGAGATGGAACGAATGGTGTTGTCAGATGTGAGGTCAGCCGGGAAGCACTGGAAGATCATTTTGGCGCGGACGGATTGTCCAAAGAAGGCCGGATCGAAAAATTCCAGGCGAACCGGTCCGCCATCGAAAGCATGGCGCGCATCAAATATCTGCATTGGCCGGTTGAAGAGCCGGGCGTGGTCCTCATCAGGACCGGCGAGGTGGAAGCCTTGCGTCGGCGCAACGGCGGGCGTGGTCGGTAGCCATGAACGCGTCGCGACATAAACCGAACCCTGTCTCCAAGGCCGACCAGGATGCCGAAGTCAAGGTTTTGACAGCCTATAGTGAGGACATTCCCGGACCGGTCACCGAAGCGGAAACCTGCGACGAGCCAATTGCCGCGCGACGACGGCGGCAACCGAACTTCTCGCCTTGAATCATATTCGGCACGACCCCCAGGTCGAGTTGCTATTCTCAGCCCAGCAGACCCAGGCCGTCGCAGCCTGAATGCCGTCCTCGTTGGGTCCCGGACTCAAGCGAAAACCGCGCGAACCTCGCTCGGCACCGGTTCCCCGTGCTCGATCCGGTCGGCAATCACGCGCAGGGCCAGCGCCTCGGCCTTGATCCTTGCTTCCAGTTCTGTCGCTCCATAGGCCAGCACGCCGGGCAGCGCGCGCACTTCGCCGATCCAGCGCCCATCCTCTTCGCGATCGACTTCAATTCGAAGCATTGGGATTTTCCTCACGCCCGAAGCGTAAACTCCTGCAGCGGCTTCGTCCAGTTGAAGCCGATCGGCCAAGCGGCGCCGCGGTCCGTTCGCTTCGACCCTTGCGCGGCAATTGCCGAATCCGCAAAGCACGGCGAGAGTCCATTGGTGTCAGGGGAAGCGGGAATGAGGACGCTTGCAAAGGCCATTGTGGGCCCCGACGGAAGGCTCAGAGCGATCTGGCGCGCGCTGATCTTCTATGCCGGGGGCACCTGGGCTGTGTTTCCACTGCTGAATTGGCCGTTCACACGCGCCGCGGAATGGCTGCAGCCGGCCTCGGGACTATCGGCCGGAAGTATCGCGCTGGGCGAATTGCAGAACTTCCTGACCGCGCTGATCTGCACGGGCGTCTTCGCGCTCTATGAGCGCCGCCGCGTCGACAGCTACGGCTTGCCGATCGCGCGGGCGCTGGGGTCGCAGACCTTCGAAGGTGCGGTGGCCGGGATCGTGATGGCGGGCGCCGTCGCCGCCGGCATGATCGCGCTGGGAGGCATGCAAATCCGGGGACTGGCGGCGAGCGGCAGCGCGCTCGCGATCTCCGCGCTGGCGTGGCTCGGCGCCAATATCTGCGTGGGCATCGCCGAGGAGTTCTTTTATCGATCCTATGTCCAGCAGACCCTGTGGGAGAGCATCGGCTTCTGGCCTTCGGCCACCGTCATTGCGCTTGTTTTCGCGGCAGATCATTACTTCTACAAGACAGGCGAGAACATCTGGGACGTAATCACGCTCGTGTCGCTGAGCCTGCTCTTGAGCTACTCCATGCTGCGGACGGGCACGCTGTGGTTCGCCGTCGGCTTTCACATCGCCTACGACTACATGCAGCTCTTCGTCATCGGAACCCCGAACGGCGCGCGCATTCCCGTCGGGCACCTGCTCGACGTGCGCTTCACCGGCCCTGCATGGCTGACCGGCGGCGTGCTCGGCACCGAAGCAAGCTTTCTCATGTACCCCGCCATCGCGCTGCTGTGGCTTTATGTCTGGCGCCGCTACCGCGGTCGCGCCCCGCTTCGCCTGTGATCTGAGAGGCGGGGTTCCAGGCATTATCCCGGGACGATTACGTTTCCCGGGGCGCCAATTCCGGCCGGCGGCGTTTCCTCAGCGGGGCTGAAAATTTCGTCGCGGAGCTGAACCGAGCTCCGGAGAAACGCCATGCTGCAACCTCGCATGAAGAATCCGCTGTTTGTCTATCCCGACGCGTTGAAGGCGCTGCTCGCGCTCGACAAATCCACGGAAACGGGCGGCCTGCCCGCCGCCACGCGCAAGCTGGTCCATCTGCGCGCGAGCCAGATCAACGGCTGCGGCGTCTGCACCGACATGCATGCGCGCGAGTTGAAGGAGGCGGGCGAAAGCGACGAGCGCATCTTCGCCGTGGCAGCGTGGCGGGACACGCCGTACTTCACCTACGCCGAACGCGCCGCGCTCGCACTCTGCGAGGCGGTCACGCGCCTCGCCGACACGCCCGAGGCGGTGCCCGACGCGGTCTGGGACGAAGCCGCGCGCCACTACGACGAGAAGGCGCTTGCGGCTCTCATCATCCAGATCGCCATCATCAACACCTTCAACCGCATCAACACCCCCACACGGCAGATTGCAGGCGAGTGGAAAGGCTGACGTGCATGGCGCCTAGGGCCGGGCTTCCAACACGATGTTGAACGGGGTTTCCGTGGCGCGGCGGATCGTCTTGAATCCCGCCCTGTCCACGACAATCTCGCGGAGTCGCTGTTGTCCGGCCTGGGCGCCCAGCGCCGGGCCTTTCCGCGCCAGCGACACCGGCACGCAAACGAGCGACGAAGCGGCGTAATAGATGCGGCCGACAGGATTGAGATTGTCCTCGACACGATCGCCGGCGATCGGCTCCACGATCATGCAGGTGCCGTCCCGCTTCAGCGCTTCGCGGGCGTGGCGCGCCGCGCCGACCGGATCGGCCATGTCGTGCAGACAATCGAAGAATGCGATCAGGTCGAAATCCCTTCCGTCATAGGAGGTGGCGTCCGCGACCTCGAAACGCGCGTTGTGCACGCCGGCTTCGCTCGCGCGCCGGCGTGCCGTCTCGATGGACGCGGGATGATAATCGTAGCCGATGAATTCGGAATCCGGATAGGTTCTCGCCATCAGGATCGTGCTCGCGCCATGGCCGCAGCCCACATCGGCGGCGCGGCCGCCGCGCGCGAGCTTGCGCGTCACGCCGTCGAGCGCAGGCAACCAGGACGCAAGCAGGTTCGCGTTGTAGCCCGCGCGGAAGAAGCGTTCGGTGCCGTGAAACAGGCAGGCGTGATGCTCGCCCCATTCCATGCCGCCGCCGGTGCGGAAGTTTTCCATCGCGCGTTCGCGCACGTGATAGAGATCCTGCACCAGCAGATAGGCGCCGGGCAGGTCTACCGGACCTTCGGGATCGGCCAGGCACAGGGCCTGTTCGTCGTTCAGGCGATATTCGCCGGTCGCGGCCTCGTAGTCGACATAGCCGCCGGCGGCCTGGTTGCCGAGCCATTCGCGGGCATAGCGTTCGTTGGTATTCGTGGCGCGCGCGAGTTCCCCGGGCGTCAGCGCGCTTTTCGCCAGCGCCTTGTAATAGCCAAGCTCGTCGCCGATCGTCATCAGCACGGCGCTGAACGCCGCGCCCAGATCGCCGACCGCCTTGTTCAGAAAAGTGTGCAGTCTGTTTTCGTCGATGGCCATGTGAGTTCTCCCCGAAAGATGCAGTGGCGGAAGCGGCGTGACGGGCAAAACCTTACATCATGCAACCTGAACGGTCCAGCGTGTCCGCTTTCGCGGGCGCCACCTTCACAGGCCCCGAAAAAGCGGACCGGGTCAGCGAATGTCGGGGACGATCTGGCCCAGCACTCGACCCCAATATTGCCGGGCAGGTGACAGGTCTTCCAAGATGCCCTTGGGACTCTGATCCCAATCTTTTGAATTGCCCTGTGGCACCTCGGAGGATGGTATCGAATGGTCTGGCGTTGCCACGCGAGCTGCAAACTGCCTCGCCCAGGATTCTCAGATTCTTAATCAAGGTGTTCCAAAACTAGCCGGAGGTCCGAGGAGCCGGTTTCGAGCCTATCGAAACCGCGCAGCAGTCCGTTGAATGTTGCCATGACCACTGCAGCGCGCACTCACACTGGCCCATTCGTGCTTCCTCTGGATGCCGAGATTTCAATCCGCATGGTCCATGCGAAAAGAGAGAACAGCAAGGCGGCTCAACGCTTCTCCCTCTACCGCGACGGGCAATCCGTCCAAGAATACATAGAGGAGAGTATGCGCGCCGGCAACTCAGCAGCTCTCGCGAAAGCCGACCTGATGTGGGACTGGAACCACGGCTTCATTTCCGTATCGGCGCCGAATTTCACGATCGAGCCACTCTGCGCGCTTCATCGGCATGACGATATGTCACCGGCTGTGCAAATTCAGGACGTCGACGATGCATTGAACGAGGATTCGACCATGTCAAAAATCACGATACCGGCGGCTCGCGTCGCCCAGGGTGGACTCGTCCTCTACACCACATCCATCAAAGTCAAGGAACTCGTGTCCCCCAACTTCTATAGCGTCGAGACGCTCGACCCCGACGGCTGCAATGACAATGGTTTTCAAAGGCTGCTGAACACCGCCCGCGCAAAAAGGTTGGCCGATTATATCGTGAAGGGACAGGACAGGCGGGATGCATTCCTCCCGACATCCGTATTTCTCGCTACGGACAAATCGATCGGGTTCAATGAACGGGAAAATACCATTACATTCGATATCCGGGACGTCGGACCGTTCAGCGTTGTAGACGGACAACATCGTCTGGAGGGCCTGAGAATGGCCGCTGAAAAGGATGCGCGCGTCCTCGATTTCGCGATTCCGGTCAACATCGCAATAAACCTTCCGCGGATTGCGCAGATGTGCCATTTTCTGATTGTAAATACCACACAGAAGAGCGTTGACAAAGCTGTCGAGCAGCGAATAATCGCGCGCCTGACCGAGGCCTTGGATGTAGAGGATCTGCCCAGTCTTCCAAGATGGATTTTGAACACGGTCGAGAAGGGCGAAGTCCAGAAGGCGATCAAATTCGTTGATTACCTGAATAAAACAGATGGTTCTCCGTGGCAGGGCAAGATATTGATGGCGAATTCAGAATCCGAAGATACGACGATCAATCAAGGCACATTTGTCAAGGCCATCGAAAAATACGTCCTGACCGCCAATAATCCGCTGTCCATAGTCAAGGACTTTGACAGGGAGCGACGGATTTTTCTGAACTACTGGAAGTCCGTCGCCGCCTGTCTCGACGACGGCAATGCGTCCGTGCTGTTCAAGTACAATGGTGTCGAACTTTTTTGTAAATTCTCGGTCCCATTCTTCGTGAAGCTGCAGGACAAGGGAAGCTTTACCGTCTCGACCATGGAAAAGCTGTTGAGGTCCTGTTTTGAAAATGTGGAAGGCGACTATGCCGGGGTTGGTCACCCCGAATGGTGGGCCTCAGGCAGTGCGGCCAGCTTCCTGAACGCCGGCGCAATAAATATCGTCGCGCAGGATATGACGAAAGCGCTTCACAAGGCGTCGATGGCGGCCGCTTTCGAGCTATGAACATCACCGACCTTGTGCCGAAACCGACATGTCAGGACGCATTTCGCAGGAGCCGGGAGCGTTTTGTTCCCGAAGCATCTGGCTGTTACGCTCTCGCGACGTTTTCCGGTGTTGTTCTATACATTGGTCTCTCAAGAAATCTCAGAAGGCGGATGAACGCCCACCTCGACAATCCCCGGAAAGTCAGCGAAACAGAATTTGGTCGAGCGGTTCGCTTCTGCTGGATCGAAACTACGGAGATGAACAAGGTCGAGCGCACTTGGATGAACATCCATTTGCAATTTGAAGGACGTCTCCCGATCTTGAACTCCGTCTTTTCTCCAACACCAACATGAGGTCATAGCAAAACGCACGACAGCTTGCGCTGGCCCCGGCGTCTTGCCACGCTGCCCCGTAAGCCAGCACGCCGGAACGCACGGGCTCTTCGCGCGAGGGATCTCCAAGTTGACGCATCCGCCCAGGTACATTTTGTTCCGGCACGCGGAACTGGCAAATTCTGATCAAACGTGCTATTACAACCCGCAGAATCTCTTCCTGCGACCGGCGCCGTGGCGGGCAGCCGGTTTTTTGTTGCCGGCCGGCAATCGCTGATAATCGCTGTTAAATTCGCTGTTATGAACCACGGCGCCGTCAGCTGCGCGACGCCTCGATCACATCCTCGAAGGTGCGCAGGCCCGGGCGGCGCGCGTTGACCAGCACCGCCATGTTGCCGGGCAGATGCTGGTTCTTCCACATCTTGGTATGGGCGCGCGGGATGTCGTCCCAGGGAAAGACTTCCGACATGCAGGGGTCGAGACGGCGCTCGATCATCAGCCGGTTGGCCTCGCTGGCCTGTTTGAGATTGGCGAAATGCGAGCCCTGGATGCGCTTCTGGCGCATCCAGACGTAGCGCGCGTCGAAGGTGATGTTGTAGCCGCTGGTGCCGGCGCAGAACACCACCATGCCGCCGCGCTTCACGACCAGACACGAGACCGGGAATGTCTGCTCGCCGGGATGCTCGAACACCATGTCGACGTCACGGCCTCGGCCTGTGATCTCCCAGATCGCCTTGCCGAATTTGCGCGCCTCCTTCGCCCACGCGTCGTAGTCCGGCGTGCCGATCTTGGGCATCGCGCCCCAGCACTGAAATTCGCTGCGGTTGATGAGTCCCTGGGCGCCGAGCGACAGCACGAAGTCGCGTTTGGACTCGTCGGAGATCACACCGATCGCGTTGGCGCCCGACACCGCGCAGAGCTGGACCGCGAAGGAACCGAGCCCGCCGCTGGCGCCCCAGATGAGCACGTTGTGGCCGGGCCTGAGCACATGGGGCCGATGGCCGAAGAACATCCGGTAGGTGGTGGCCAGCGTCAGCGTGTAGCAGGCCGATTCTTCCCAGGTGAGATGTTTCGGCCGCGCCATGAGCTGACGGTCCTGTACGCGCGCGAATTGCGCAAAGGAGCCGTCGGGCGTCTCGTAGCCCCAGATGCGCTGCGACGGCGAGAACATCGGATCGCCGCCATTGCACTCTTCGTCGTCCCCGTCGTCCTGGTTGCAATGGACGACGACCTCATCGCCCACCTTCCAGCGCTTCACCTTGGAACCAAGCGCCCAGACGATGCCGGCGGCGTCCGAACCGGCGATATGATACGCGCTCCCATGAACATCGATCGGCGAGATCGGCGTGCCCAGACCCGCCCAGACCCCGTTGTAGTTCACGCCCGCCGCCATCACGAGGACGAGCACGTCATGCGAATCGAGCGGCCAGGTCGGAACGATCTCGATTTTCATCGACTCCTCGGGCGGCCCGTGACGGTCCTTGCGGATTGCCCAGGCGTACATCTGCGCCGGCACATGGCCGACCGGCGGAATCTCGCCGACCTCGTAAAGGTCCTTGTAGACCTCCAGATTGCGCTTTGCCTCTGGCGACATGGTTCCCTCTTTCGCCCCGTGTCGTAACGCACGAAGCGGCAAATGTTGCGTTGCAGCATCCGGGCGGCGGCCGTACCTGTCAAGTTTGCACGCGCAGGCACAAAAGTTTCGTGAAGCTCCCGCCGCCGCGCGGGCCAAATTGGTGCAAGCCGCACCATGCGCTAAGGATGGACGCAAGATGAGCGGCAGGCGCGACAAACCCTGGATTTTCCGCACCTATGCGGGGCATTCGAGCGCCGCGGCCTCGAACGCGCTCTACCGCGGCAATCTCGCCAAGGGGCAGACGGGGCTCTCTGTGGCTTTCGATCTGCCGACGCAGACGGGCTACGACAGCGATCATCCGCTGGCCAAAGGCGAGGTCGGCAAGGTCGGCGTTCCGGTCGGTCATCTGGGCGACATGCGGGCGCTCTTCGACGGCCTGCCGCTTGCGCGAATGAACACGTCGATGACGATCAACGCGCCGGCGGCCTGGCTGCTGGCGCTCTACGTGGCGCTGGCCGACGAGCAGGATGCTCCCCGCGCAGCACTCGCGGGCACTACGCAGAACGACATCATCAAGGAATATCTGGCGCGGGGCACCTATATCTTTCCGCCCCGTCCTGCGCTTCGATTGACCTGCGATGTCATCGCTTTCACCACGGCGGAAATGCCGAAATGGAATCCCGTCAATCTTTGTTCCTATCATCTGCAGGAGGCGGGCGCGGAACCGGCGGAAGAAGCGGCGTTCGCATTGGCGGCCGCAGTCGAAGTGCTCGACACCTGCCGCGCGCGCGGGGCAATTGCGCCGGAAGAGTTTCCGAAAGCAGTCGGACGGATCAGTTTCTTCGTCAATTCCGGGGTCCGCTTCATCACGGAAATCTGCAAGCTGCGCGCGATGTCGCGCGTCTGGGACGAGGTGACGAGAGAGCGCTACGGCGTAGCCGATCCGAAGCTCCGGTTGTTCCGCTACGGCGTGCAGGTGAACTCGCTCGGCCTCACCGAACAGCAGCCCGAAAACAATGTTTATCGGATATTATTCGGCATGCTGGGCGTGACACTGTCCAAAAGCGCGCGGGCGCGCGCGGTGCAACTGCCGGCATGGAACGAGGCGCTCGGTCTGCCGCGGCCGTGGGATCAGCAATGGTCGCTCCGGCTGCAACAGATCGCGGCCTTCGAAACCGACATGCTGGAACATGACGACATTTTCGACGGTTCGCACGTCATCGAGACAAAGACCAATCTTCTGGCGCAACAAATCCGCGAGGAGATTTCACGCGTTCTGAACCTGGGCGGCGCTGGTAGCCAGGCTGCGCTGGAATACATGAAAGAGCGCTTGGTGCGCTCCAACGCGGCGCGCATTGAAGGCGTCGAGACCGGTGACGAGATCCGCGTCGGCGTGAACGCCTATACCGAAACCGAAAACTCCCCGCTGACCTCTGGAAAGGGAGATATCGTTGTCGCGGATGAAGCAGCGGAGCGTGACCAGGTCGCCCGGCTTCGCGATTGGCGCGCCGCGCGCGACGCGGGCGCCGTGACCTCGACTCTCGCCGACCTGGCACGCGCGGCTGAAGCGCGTGACAACATCATGCCGGCTTCGATCGCCTGCGCGCGGGCCGGCGTGACAACTGGCGAATGGGCGGAGACGCTCCGGCACATTTTCGGCGAATATCGCGGACCAACCGGCATCGCGACCGAAGCGCCGGCGCGCAATGACGAACGCATCATGGCGCTGCGCGAACGCGTGGAAGAGACATCCAGGCGATTGGGACGCAGGCTGACCCTGCTCGTTGCCAAGCCCGGTCTCGACGGTCATTCGAACGGCGCCGAGCAGATTGCGATCCGCGCCCGCGATGCCGGCATGGACGTCATTTACGATGGCATCCGCCTTACGCCGGATGAAATCGTATCGGTGGCGCGCCAACGCCAACCGCATATCGTGGGTCTCTCGATTCTTTCCGGCTCGCACGTGCTGCTCGCCTGCGAAATCCTGGACAAGCTTGCCGCGGCGGGGCTTCCAGACGTCAAAGTCGTCGCGGGCGGCATCATTCCCCAGGATGACGAAATGCGGCTCAGGCGTGCGGGCGTCGCGGCGGTCTTCAGCCCGAAGGACTACGACCTCGACGCCATCATGCGCAAAATCGCGCGTCTCGCTGCGGACTCGTAAAACCGCGCCGTAGGGATTATGCTGAAGTTCATGCGCCGGGATGAAGCCATAAGGAAATTGCGTGCGCTCCAGCCCGTGCTGAAGCGTTACCGCGTGACGCGGCTGCGTATATTTGGATCGGTCGCCCGCGACGAGGCCACGGGACGCAGCGATATCGGTCTGATCGCGGATTTCTCCGTCAAGCCCGATCTGCTGGAGTTTATCGCGCTCAAACAGGACTTGGCGGACGGGCTTGGCGTCAACGTCGATCTGCCGATGACTGAAGCGCTCCGACCGGAAGTGAAATCGCGCATTCTGGACGAAGCGATCGATGCCATCGCCGCGTGACTTCACGATTTATGTCTCCGACATGCGGATCGCCGCCGGCCGGATCAGGGATTATCTTCAGGACTATGATTTTGTGCGGTACGACAGGCTAAGAGCGGGTTGAGTTACGAGTTCGACGTCATCATGCGCAGAATATTACGCTCGTGGTGAGCTGTACGTCTATTTCTTCTTCAATCCGAACGCATAAAGGTAGTCGTCATTCGAGCCGAGATAAACCACGCCGTCGACCACGGTCGCGGAGGCGATCACCTGGCCTTTGGTGGCGTAGCTCCACAATTGGCTGCCGGTCTTTGCATCCAGCGCGTAGAGGCTGTCGTTCTTCGAGCCGAAATAAACGACTCCGTTCGCGACTGTCGGCGGCGATCCCAATTCGCCGCTGATATCGGCGCTGCTCCAGATCATTGCGCCGGTCGCCGCATCGAGGGCATCGCACTGGTAATTTCCGGTGCCTCCCGAAACGACATAGACGACGCCTTTGTCCACCGCCTGCGAACCCCAGAGATTGCCATTGGTTGTTTCCATCCAGTTTTCCGCGCCCGTCGAGGCATCGAAGGAATAGAGGTTGGCGTTCGTCGACCCGACGTACACCGAACCCTTGTAGACCGAAGGGGTGGAGTAGATGGCGCCTCCGGGGGACGCTTCCCACACCTCGTTGCCCGTCTTCGCGTCAAAGGCGAACACGTCACCCCCGAGCGTGCCGATATAGACCATGCCGCCCGCAACAGCCGGAGACGAGTCGATCTTGCCCGCAGGCGCGGCCCAGATCTGAGTGCCGCTCGATGCGTCAATTGCGTAGAGACTGCCGTCCTCGGAGCCGACATAAACGACTCCGTTCTGGACGGCAGGCGAGGATCGGACCACATCGCCGGTGGGAAACGACCAGATTTTCGACCCCGTCGCGGCGTCGAAGGCATAAACGCTGTCGTCGAGAGAGCCGATGTAAACGACGCCCTTCTTGACGGCAGGAGAGGACATGATCGGACCGTCCGCGGCAGCGGTCCAGATGGGCGCACCCGTGGTGGCGTCGAAGGCATAGAGCTTGCCGTCGTAGGACCCGACGAAAGCGGTGCCTGCGACCACCGCGGCGGAGGAATAGATGTCGTCCTTGGTCTTGGCGGCCCACAGCTTCGTCAGGCCGGCAACGTTCTTTGCGCTTATGGTCTTTTCGTGCGGGTTCACTCCGTCCTTGCCGAGCCCAAAACGGAATTGCGTCCAGTTGGCCGAAGAGGCCGCCGACGCCGCAACGCTCGCACCCAGAATCGCGACCGCGAACGCGCCCACGGCGAGATGCCGCAATGAAATCATTCCACCCACGCTGCTGCCTCCACAATGGAAAGACGGCAGCCTAACAGATTCGCGGCCCGCACGCACGCGCAACGATGTGGAGGATGATCGCCCCAGGTGCCGCGATCGGGCGGCGGAGCTGGGGGCGGCATTGCGTAGCCTCACCATTGCGAGGCGGGCAGCACGGCATAAGCGTTCGTCTCCTGCTCAAGGATGAAACGGCCGTCTTTGAACCCCTCCACGCAACGCCGTAGCCAATGCAGGACGCCGGCGGCCTTTAGCTTGGCAAGTCCGCGGGCGACGCTGCGCACGCTGATATTCGCAAGGCGCGCGAGGGTTCCATAAGACGGATCGAGCCGGCCGGATGCGTAATTGATGCAATCGAACAGCATCGCTTGCAGAAGGGCGAGGCCGTTGCGGCCGATCGCGCCGTCCTGCCGGCCAGGCATGCGCGTTTGCCGTTCGAAGCGCCGCGCCTCGTGAAAGAGGCGCACGGCTTGGCGCTTCGGCAGGGGGTGAAATTTCACGTCGGCCCGCACGCTGTCTTTCCAGACAGGCCACGCAGCCGATGTTTTGAGTCCGGCGACTCGGGGCAGGGCAATACTCAACTGTTCGGGCAAACGCATGGCGCGCGCCTCCTTCGGCTGGACTAAGCCGCTGGGAGGACAGGGCCTTTTCGGGCAAAGCTCCGCCATGGCAAGAATCGTCTTGCTTTGGGCGGCGTTTTCGGGAATCGTGGAGTTGCTTAGTTTTACTGCGTCATATAATTAGAGGATTGTTGCGTTGGATTTTTCGAGCGCAGCAGGGACATCTTGGCAGGGTTCTGGCGAGTGCGACGATCAGACGGCGCCGCAGGGTTGCGATCGAGTTGGGAATGTGGCGCTCGGGTC
>DATAWY010000096.1:0-86954 GCA_036266955.1 Rhizomicrobium sp. | reverse complement strand
CTTGAGCTGTTCGGTCAGCCATCGCCGGGGGAGTCTGGGTTGCTGCTGCCGCGCAAAAAGCATATAGGCATCCCATTCCGTCGGTGGTTGGCCGTCCTGTTTCGTTTTTGCTTTCCACCATTTCAGAAGTGCATCCTCCGCCCTCGCGGGTTTGAATGCCGCCTCGAATTCCCCTCTCGGCATTTTCACGTCGCGCCAGAATTCTCCGCTTGCGGGTTGGCCGCGCCGACGCGGAGGCGCGACGATTGTGTCGCCAAGTATGATGCCAGGCGCAAAAAATTCGTTCGGAACACGATCGAATGCGTCCGTGACGGCATCGAGATCGTTTACATCGCCTTTGCGGCCGACGAGATTGACCCTTCCCGCGATATGGGCCTTGATCAGGCGCGCCTGGGCCATGTCCAAAGGCGTCTCGCCCCGGCGGCCGGCCGCATGGGGGCGAAGAGAAGAACTTTCCGGCCCGGCCAGATAGTCGAGCGCTTGAGACGGCGTGACGAACTCCGCCGGAATGGCTGCCGGAGGCTTGTGCGGCCGGCGCGCGCCTGCTTTTGCCCGCGAAGCACGCGGCGTCGATTTGCGCTTTGCCATTGGGATGCCCCTCACCGCGAGTTCGACAGATTCGCGTGACTTGCCAGTCTCCCCAGACTGCCGATTCGCGCAAGATGCGCACGATCCCGCTCAACGCTTCTTACATAGACGGGCGGGGAAATACTGTGCATGGGCCAATGTCACCGGCGCCGACGGAAACCGGGGCTGTCAGATATCACCACACTTGCTCCGGGGCGTTACAGAACGAAGCGTCGTTCGACGACGGGCCGAGCTGTCACATGGGTGAACGCTGATCCGGGCATCCTGACCGCGAATAGTCAGGCGGCGGAGGCGGGCTCGGGATGGAGACGGAAGCCGAGCGCCCGAATGACCTTCATGACAGTGGCGAACTCCGGATTTCCGTCCTGCTCAGCGCCTTGTAGAGCGCCTGGCGGGTCAGGCCGGTTTCCTCGGCGAGTTGAGACATGCCGCGTGCGCGGGCGACCACGCCCGGCGCATCGGCGATCTCGCCGGCCTCGCCATCCGCGAAGGCGCCGTCGAGACGGGCGAGCATCGCTTCGGGACTGTCCAGGCAGGCTGCCGGATCGAACGGCCGCGTCTCGATGTTCATTTCATACCTCCTTCGCCAGCTTCAGAGCCAGGGCGATGTCCTTAGCCTGAGCGCGCTTGTCGCCGCCGCAGAGCAAGACGATCAAGAGACTCCCGCGCTGCACGAAATAGACCCGATATCCGGGACCACAATGGATCCGAAGCTCGCTGACGCCCTCGCCAACCGGCTTTACGTCGCCAGGATTGCCAAGCGCCAGGCGGCGCACCCGACGGGCGACCTCCGCCCTGGCCCGAGCATCCCGCAGAGCCACTCAGAGAAAGTCCGAGTCTCGCGGACTTCGATCATTAGTAAACCCATAGGCGACACGCGTCTGTGCGTCAACTATGGAGGACAGGATGGGTCTTGGAGCTCATTGGGCTTTGGCACGAAACAGGAGGCCTGGACCAACATTCACTGGCGCCGATTGGAGCCAAGTCTGTCGGCTATCGCCGCTCTTGCGCCGCGGAATTACAAAAGCAAGCGCCGTCCGACTGCGTGCCGGGCCGTTTCGGTGGTGAACGCTGGTCCAGGCACCATAGATTTGCAATAGAGTCCGTCGAATGACCAGACCACCGCTTCCGCGCCGGTCGTCGGATCGACCGAGAACACCGTGCCCTCGTAGTCAGTGCCGCCATTGTCGGTGGTGCCATAAAGCGTGCCCTTGACGTTGGTCAGGCCAGCGAGCGGCCAGACCCCGTCGCTGCCGCTGCCAAAGGCATGCAGCACCGTCTCGACGCCAGTCTTCAGATCGAGTGAGAACACCGTGCCACAGCCATAGTAGTAGGGACAGTTTGTCACGCCGCCGCCATCATCAGTCGTCCCATAAAGCGTGTGCGTGTGCTTGATCGTGATCAGGCCGCCTACGGGATAGGTTCCGTCGGTGCCGCTGCCGAATGACCAGAGCACCGTTTCCGCGCCGGTTTCCAGGTCAAGCGAGAACACCGTGCCATAGCCGTAAGTGCCGCCGCCCGCTGTCGTGCCATAAAGCGTGCCGTAGACGTTGATCAGTCCGGCTTCGGGCACCTCACCGTCCGTGCAGTTCTGCTGGCTGCAAAAGGAATACAGCACCTTCTCGGTTTGAGCTTGCGCGGCCGGAACCGTGCACGACAAACCCGGGGCCACGCGATGAGCGCAGTTGGTCGGTTTCATGCCACACGGTCCTCCTGCCATTCCCAGCCGTCGATACGTCGAAATGCGGCGATCGATTTTGAACCGCGAATTTCGACTGGCGCCCCCCGGCAACGGACGTGGCGTATCGTGCGAT
Source organism: Rhizomicrobium sp. (assembly GCA_036266955.1). Classification (GTDB taxonomy): domain Bacteria; phylum Pseudomonadota; class Alphaproteobacteria; order Micropepsales; family Micropepsaceae; genus Rhizomicrobium. Next base: position 84,552 of record DATAWY010000096.1, on the reverse strand, counting down.
GCGAATGGCGCATTCATCGGAAGCGTTGTGTGCGGTACGGACCACGCTAACCAAGACAGGACCCCGCGCGCAGGCGCAGGAAGGAAAGAATTCGGACCCGGCGATCCGGCAGAGGTGTTTCCGCACGGCACGGAATCCGCGTTAACTCGGATTCCGTGCCGTGGGTGTTGCCGGAATTCCCAGTTGACAATTTGCCGGGTTTCCGGCATGCCAGCCGCAGTTGCGACTCAGTCTCAAGACGGCTACGGCTCAATCTGAGACTGAAGGCGTATCCGAAACGAAGGGGATTCAAGGAAATCCGCTGCCCGCCCTGGCCGATCGCTCCGGCTTGGCGGGCGTACGAGAAACCGCAGGAACCGCCAGGCCCGGCGGGAGCTGGTTCCTACAGGTTGGTGAAACCATCCGGGACATATGAGGGAAGACATCATGAATCGATTGACGGAAGTGCTGCTCTCATCGGTCGCCCTTATCGGGCTGGCCACGTCCGCGCAGGCAAATCCGCAGGACACCTGGCGCGCCGCCATTTCGCAAACGCCGCTGCCGGGAACGGGTTGTTACGCGGCGCATTATCCGAGCCTCACTTGGAAGCAGGTTGCTTGCGTGGCCGCACCACACGTGCCCTTGATTCCAGCGACCGGGTCGGGCAACGCAGCAACCGTAGGCAATGGCCACGACTATCAGGCCGTGGTCACCCCGGCGTTCATCTCGACCGCCACCGGGTCTTTTACCAAAGCCAAGACCAAGACCGAAACCGGTGACGGCGAATCCAACGCCTACACGATTCAGCTCAACTCGAATTTCATGTCGGGCTCTCCGGCCTGCGCCGGCGCGAAGGATCCGCCGGACTGTCTGGACTGGGAACAGTTCGTGTATTTCGCCAATCCCTACAACGAGGTGTTCATTCAATACTGGCTGATCAATTATGACACCACCTGCCCGAGCGGCTGGTTGTCCGACGGCGGCGATTGCTACACGAACAGCAACGCGACCGGCGTTCCCCTGCAGGCGATCACGGACCTCAAGTACCTGACGCTGACGGGCACGGCTGTTGCGGGCGGCGACGACACGCTCAAATTCATGACGGAAAGCGACGCCTACAGCGTGACGAATAATGATGACATGGTCTATCTGGCCGATTACTGGCAGGGCAACGAATTCAATGTCGTAGGCCCCGGCGGCGGATCGGAGGCCGATTTCAGTTCCGGAACAAGGATTACCGTCAACATCGCCGCAACCGATGGCACGACGACCGCTCCCGACTGCGTGGCGAATGACGGAACCACCGGTGAGACGAACAACCTCAATCTGAAGGGAAAATGCAAAACGGCAGGCGGGTCGACACCCTCTGTTTCGTTCAAGGAATCGCTTGCGAAATGAAGTGGTGACTTTGGAGCGAGCGGGATAAAGCGCCTCACTCTTGAATGCGGGGTCGGAATTGCGTTGCAACTCCGACCCCATTGTATCATTTTGAGGACAACGGAGCCGAAACGCAGAGACAGATGGGCCTTGCGCGCCGTTCTGTCGATGCGGCTTGGCACATCGCGAGCGTCGATCCCGTGGCCGTTTTACGAAAATCAAGTTGAAGTGACTGGAGAGGAAAGGGAACGGACCCTATTGTCCGGCCGATGCGCCGCCTCCCCAACCTGCCCGGGCTTCTTGTCGCCGCGGCGATCCTGGCGATCGCCGTTTCCGGGGAGGCCGAAGCCAAGCGCAAGGTAGTAGTTGAACTTTATACAAGTCAGGGTTGCGACTCCTGCCCGCCGGCCGATGCGTTGCTGGCGCGGCTGGCCGATCGAAAGGACGTTCTCGCGCTGAGCCTGCCCATCACCTATTGGGACATGCTGGGCTGGAAAGACACGCTGGCCAGCGAAGGAAACACCCGCCGCCAGAAGGCCTATGCGGCGGCGATGGGCCGCGGCGGCATCTATACGCCGCAGATGATCATCGACGGAACAAGCGATGTGGTCGGAAGCCGCGAGGCCCAGGTGGAGGCTGCGATCGCCGCGCGCATGGCAGACATGCGCGAAATTCCGGTCACGCTCAGAACGACCCCGGACACGCTGCACATCGTGATCGGGCCGGGCGCCGCGCGCAGCGGCACCGACGCCACGGTCTGGCTGTTCTACATTCTGAGCCGCACATCGGTGCACATTGCGGGCGGTGAAAATCAGGGACGCAGCGTCACCTACCGCAATGTGGTGCGCGACGTGCGGGCGATCGCCGTGTGGAAAGGTCAGGCACTGTCGCTCGATCTGCCGCGCCACGATCTCATCGGCCCGCCCCATGATGCCGTCGCCGTCGTGCTGCAGGAGCGGGGATATGGCCGGGTGATCGGCGAGGCGAGCCTGGGGCCGCCGGAATTCGGCTCCCCGCCCTGACCGCTCCCGAATAATGAACCGTTAAGGCAAGCGGCTCGCTCGCGCCGGACAGTTTCGGCTTTTTTAATGCGCCTTCGCGCAAGGTGGTGCACGGGCCCAGACGGCCAGGATGGGAAACGTGGCAAACCAGATGCTGCCGAGAAAATCGGTCGAGGGCATTCGCGCGCTCTCCGCGATCGGGGATCTCGAGCGGTTGCGGATGGCCGCGCGCGGCGCCGGCGATGCAGCTTTCGACTGGACCATTGCCGACGACCGGATCGACTGGGACGGCGCCCTCGATGTGCTGTCGACCTATTGCGATCCGGTGCGCATGGGCCGGGGTGCATCGCTGAAGGAATGGATGGGCGCCGCCGGACGCGCGCGCATCGACACGATCCTGCGCCAGATCAGCTTCGATGATGATTTCTTCGAGATCGAATTCGAAACCGCCTCGGCCATGGGTACGGCCTGGCTCGAAATCCGCGGCGTACGAATTGCGGACGCTTCGGGTCAGGCGGAGAGGCTCGCCGGCTTTCTGCGCGTCGTCACGGAGCGCAAGCGCGAAGCACAAAGACTGACTTACCTCGCCACCCGCGACGAGTTGACCGGCCACCTGAACCGGACGAGCCTCCGCTCCGAACTGGCGCGGGCGATCGAAGTCGCCAGGACGGGGGGGCGGCATTGCGCCTATCTCGTGACCGCCATCGACCGGCTCGCGATGATCAACGAAGCCTATGGGTTCGGGGCAGCCGACGAGGTCATCGTCACGGTCGGCGAGCGGCTTGCGTCCGTGTTACGCGCGAGCGACGTCATCGGCCGCATCGCGGGCAACAAATTCGGCATCGTTCTCGCCAGTTGCACGGAAGCGGAGATGGCGATCGTCACGGACCGGCTGCGCGATGCCGTGCGCCGGGAAGTGATTTCCACGAGGCGCGGAACGGTCGCGGCAACCATCAGCGCCGGCGCGGTGTGGCTTCCAACCGATGCCAGCTCCGGCCAGGAAGCGATGCTGCGGGCGGAGGAAGCGCTCGACCGCGCGCGCAGCGCCGGCCGGGACGGATTCTGGATCTACACGAAGTCGCCGCAGCGGGAGACCGCGCGCCTGCGGCTGATGGCCATCGCCGATGAGGTCGCAGACGCGCTCAATACCAACCGGCTGGTCTTCGCCTACCAGCCGATCGTGAGCGCCAAAGACCGGCGCGTCGTCCACCACGAATGTCTGTTGCGGATGGTCCGTGCCGACGGCTCGATCGCGACGGCGGGACAGTTCATTCCGGCGACCGAACAGCTGGGCCTGATCCGCCAGGTCGATCGCCGCGCGCTTGAAATGGCGATCGCCGAACTGCACGCACACCCCGAAATCTCGCTCGCCGTCAATGTCTCGGGCACGACGGCGTCCGACCCCTCGTGGCTCCAGTCCTTCATCCATTACGTGCGCAGCAACAACAGCGTGGCCGGGCGCATCGTCGTGGAGCTGACCGAAACGGCGGCACTGGACGATTTCGAGGAAAGCACGCGCTTCATCTCGAGCCTGCGGGACCTGGGCTGCAAGGTCGCGATCGACGATTTCGGCGCAGGCTTCACCTCCTTCCGCAATCTGCAGGTGCTGCGCGTCGACATGGTGAAGATCGACGGCGCCTTCGTCCGCGGACTTTCCTCTTCGATGGAAAACCAGATTTTCGTGCGCACCCTGGTGGATCTGGCAAGACATTTCCGGCTGGAGACCGTGGCGGAATGGGTCTCCTCGGAGGAGGAAGCCGGGCTTCTCGAAAGCCTCGGCGTCGACTTCTTCCAGGGAAATTATTTCGGCGAACCGAAAATCGCTCCCGCGTGGAAGGGCTGCGAGCACCGGGCGAGCGTGGCTGTCGCGGGGATAACGGTTTGTAAGTAGTCGGGAGCGAGGGTGCCCGCTACCCTCGCCCGCCGCGGTCTTTTGCAAGTTCGGCCAGCTGCCGGCGCATCGCTTCGATCTCGCCCTTCAGTGCGTTCACCTCGTCGGAAGAGGCCGGTCTCTGCTCCGCGGCATCGTTGCTGGAACGCTGGCCGGACTCCGGCTCCCGCGACAGGGCGCCGAAGGGAGAAAACATCCGCATCGTCTTCTCGAACAGGGCCAGGTTCTGGCGCGTCATCGCCTCGATCGCCTGTCCGCCGCCGCCGAAGGCTTCCGCCACGCGATGGCGCATCTCTTCCTGGTGCCGGGCGAAGCTTTCCATCGAGAGGTCGAGATAGCCCGGGACAAAGGCCTGCAAGCTGTCCCCGTAAAAGCGGATGAGCTGGCGCAGAAAGCGGATCGGCAGCAGATTCGGCCCCTTCGACTCCTCTTCGAAGATGATCTGGGTCAATACCGACCTTGTGATATTCTCGCCGGTCCGCGCGTCGCGCACTTCGAATTCCGTGCCCTCTTTGACCATTTCGCACAGATGTTCGAGCGTGACATAGCTTGAAGTCCTGGTGTTGTAGAGACGCCGGTTCGCGTATTTCTTGATGACCACCGGCTCCGGCGCATCGGGCTTGCTGTCTGTCACGATCCGCTCACTCTTCCATGGCGTCCCGGAGCGATTTCGGTCCGGCCCGGTCAGCACAACACTCCCCCGGCACCCTGTCCAGTGCCCTTCGACTCCCGGCGCGCCGGCCGGCGCTCGGGCGAGGCCGATTCGCCGCAGTGGACGTTTGCCCGCGTCCACGGCACTTTGGCGGCCGGCCCAACAAGGAAGGCGCAATTCCATGACGGACGTGGTCATCGTGTCGGCAGTTCGCACGCCGGTAGGTTCCTTCAATGGTGCGTTCGCAAATGTGCCGGCTCACGATCTGGGTAAGGTCGCCATCAAGGCGGCGCTCGAGCGGGCGCAGGTCGCGCCGAATGACGTGACGGAAGTGATACTGGGTCAGATCCTGACGGCGGCCCAGGGACAGAATCCGGCGCGGCAGGCGGCCGTGAATGCGGGCATTCCCGTCGAGGTTCCCGGCTGGATCGTCAACCAGCTGTGCGGATCGGGATTGCGCGCGGTGGCGCTGGGCTATCAGGCGATCTTGAACGGCGATTCGGATATCGTCGTGGCGGGCGGGCAGGAGTCGATGAGCCAGGCGCCGCACGCCGCCTATCTGCGCGCAGGCGTCAAGATGGGCGCGGTCGAATTCACCGACACCATGCTGAAGGATGGGCTGTGGGACGCATTCCATGGCTATCACATGGGTGTCACGGCGGAGAACGTCGCGCGCGAATGGCAGATCACCCGCGAAATGCAGGACCGTTTCGCCGTGGCGTCGCAGAACAAGGCAGAAGCCGCGCGCAAATCCGGGCGCTTTGCGGACGAGATCGTGCCCGTCACGGTCAAGGAACGGAAGGGCGAGCGCGTCGTGTCGGACGACGAATATATCCGCGACGGCGTCACCTACGAGGGCTTGAACGGGCTGAAACCGGCCTTCCAGAAGGATGGAACCGTCACCGCGGCGAACGCGTCGGGTATCAACGATGGTGCCGCCGCGGTCGTGCTCATGCGCGCGGACGAAGCGAAGAAACGGGGGCTGGAGCCCATAGCGCGGATCGTTTCCTGGGCCCAGGCCGGCGTCGACCCTGCCGTGATGGGCAGCGGTCCGATCCCGGCCTCGCGGAGGGCGTTGGAGAAAGCTGGCTGGACCGTGGGCGATCTTGACCTGGTGGAAGCCAACGAAGCCTTTGCCGCCCAGGCATGCGCCGTGAACAAGGACCTGGGCTGGGACACGTCGAAAGTGAACGTCAATGGGGGCGCCATCGCGCTCGGCCATCCGATCGGCGCTTCGGGTGCCCGTGTGCTGGTGACCCTTCTGCATGAAATGAAAAAGCGCGACGCAAAGACGGGGCTCGCCACGCTGTGCATCGGCGGCGGCATGGGCATCGCCATGTGCGTGGAGCGCTGAGCTTTCCGTCGCTATGATCCGCGTATTGGATCACGAACCAGAATCAAGGGAGGAAGCAGGATGGGTCGGATTGCGATCGTCACCGGAGGGACGAGAGGCATCGGCGAGGCGATTTCCGTTTCGCTGAAGAATGCGGGCTACCACGTTGCCGCCGTCTACGCGGGACGCGACGACCGGGCCCGGGACTTCACCGAGCGGACCGGCATTTCCGCCTACAAATGCGACGTGTGCGATTTCGAGCGCTGCGCCGCCACCGTGACGACGATCGCAGCAGAACTCGGGCCGATCGATGTGCTTGTCAACAACGCGGGCATCACGCGCGACGGAACCATGCGCAAGATGAATCGCGTGCAGTGGGACGAGGTGCTGGATACCAATCTCGGCGGCTGCTTCAACATGTGCAAGGCGGTATGGGACGGCATGCTCGAGCGCGGCTTCGGACGCGTGGTCAATATCGGCTCCATCAACGGTCAGGCGGGGCAGTACGGGCAGGTGAATTACGCCGCGGCCAAATCCGGCATTCACGGATTTACCAAGGCCCTCGCCCAGGAAGGTGCCACCAAGGGGGTCACGGTCAACGCCATCGCGCCGGGCTATATCGACACCGACATGGTGGCCGCGGTGCCCGCGCCGGTGCTCGAGAAGATCGTCGCGCGCATTCCGGTGGGGCGCCTTGGACAGGCCGACGAGATTGCCCGAGGCGTGCTCTTCCTCGTCGCCGACGAAGCCGGATTCGTCACGGGGTCGACATTGTCGATCAACGGCGGCCAGCACATGTATTGATGCGGTGGATTCGCCCGCTGAGCTGGCCGTGCAGGATCTTGTGCTGGTGCGGGGCGACCGTCTCGTACAACAGCGCCTGAGTTTTCGCGTCGTGGCGGGTGAAACCCTCGCCGTCAGCGGACGCAACGGAGCAGGCAAGACATCGCTTCTGCGTGCCATCGCCGGGCTGCTGGAGCTGAAGTCCGGCAGCATCAGCCTGCGTCTGGATGGGGGGCGCAGCGTCACCTCCGGTGAAGAGCGCGGACAATATGTCGGCTGGATCGGACATCAGGACGGCATCAAGCCCCAACTCACGCCTCTCGAGCATCTGAACTTTTATCGGGCGTATTTTCGCTGCGGGGGCAACGCAGCGGACGCGCTGGCCCGAACTGGCCTGGCCCAGATCCGGGATCTGCCTGCGCAATATCTGTCCGCCGGACAGCGACGCCGGCTTGCCTTTGCGCGGCTGGTCCTCGGGTTCCGGCCGCTCTGGCTTTTCGACGAACCTCTCTCCACGCTCGATACGGAGGGCAGGAATTTCGTGCGTCTGCTGATCGAGAAACATTGTTCCGTCGGTGGAATCGTTGTTGCGGCGACACACGAACCGCTTGGCGTCAGAAGCGTCGAACTCGAGCTTTCATGAGCGTCGCAACCCTTGCCGCACGTGACGTACGCCTGGCGACGCGGGCGGGCGGAAACGCATTCCTGGCTCTGGCGTTCTTCGCGGCAGCGACCACGCTGGTACCTTTGGGCATCGGCGCGCAGCTCCGTCTCCTCGGTACCGTTGCCCCCGGTATTATCTGGGTCTGCGCCGTGCTCGCGGCACTGCTGTCGCTCGACCGGCTTTTCCAGACCGACTTCGAGGATGGCAGTCTTGACCTGCTTGCCATCGGGCCCCTGTCGCTCGAAGCGGTGGCGTTTGCGAAAATCGTGGCGCATTGGCTGACGACCGGATTGCCGCTCACCTGTCTCGCCCCGATCATTGCGCTTCTCTTCAATCTTCCCACGTCCGGCTACGGCCCACTCGTTGCGGGCCTCGCGATCGGCACACCGGCGGTCAGCGCGATCGGGGCGATCGGCGCGAGCCTGACGTTGTCGATCCGGCGCGGCGGCCTCATTCTGCCGCTCCTCGTATTGCCGCTGCTGGCGCCCGTCGTGATATTCGGCGCGGGCGCCGTCAAATCGGCCATCGACGGGTTCGCCAATGGCGCTCTGTTGCTTCTGGCGGCGTTTTCCCTGGCAGCGGTGCTGCTCTCCCCCTTTGCGGCCGCAGCAGGCCTGCGGCTCAATCTCCATGCGTAGGCCGGACTTGCCGGCCTACGCCCGAGGTCCTAGAGGGGCGGCCATGTTTGCGCTCGCCAATCCCAGGCGTTTCATGGATGCCAGCCGGCTGCTGCTTCCCTGGATCGCAGCCGCAGCTGCAATCCTGATCGCCGTCGGACTGTATTTTGCGCTCGCCGTCGTTCCGCCCGAACGGCTTCAGGGCGACACGGTGCGCATCATGTATGTCCATGTGCCGGCCGCCTGGACGGCGATGATGGCCTATGGGTTAATGGCGCTCGCGTCCCTGCTCGGTCTCGTCAACCGTCATCCGCTCGCCGATATTGCGGCCCGCGAAGCCGCCCCGCTGGGCGCGCTGTTCACCGCGCTGGCGCTTGTCACCGGCTCGCTCTGGGGCAAGCCGACCTGGGGTACCTACTGGGTCTGGGACGCGCGGCTCACCTCGTTCCTGCTTCTGCTGTTTCTTTATCTTGGCTACATCGCGCTGTGGAACGCGATCGACGATGAAACGCGTGCTGCGCGCGCGGCGGCGGTACTGGCGATAGTGGGCGCGGTCAATCTTCCCATCATTACTTTCTCGGTGGAATGGTGGAACACGCTGCACCAGGGCGAGAGCATCTTTCGCGCCGGCGGCCCCACCATCGCGCCGATCTATCTGTGGCCGCTCTTTGCCATGGCCATCGGATACACGGCACTGTTTGCAAGTCTCTGGATTCTGCGCATCCGCACCGCGATCCTGCGCCGCAGCGCCCGCGTTCGTCTCGCCGCCGGTGACGGGCGGTGAGGCAGTTCCTTGCGATGGGCGGTTATGCGGGTTTCGTCTGGCCGGCCTACGGCATCACTGTGATCGCGCTCGGCGCCGCCATCGCACTCACGCTTCGCGCCTATGTCCGGGCAAAAACGATGCTGGGCAGGATCGAGGACGAAACCGCACGATGAAACGACTGCTGTATGTCCTTCCCATCCTGGCTTTCGCCGGCCTCGTCTATCTGTTCTTTCACAGTCTGAACGGACCGCCACCCGACGAACTACCTTCGGCGCTCATCGACAGGCCTGCGCCGGCAACGAACCTGCCTCCGCTCGACAGTGCGGCGACAGCGTTCAACTCGGCGGATCTCAGAGCCGGTCACGTGACCGTTCTCAACGTGTGGGCGTCCTGGTGCGTCCCCTGCCGCGCCGAGGCGCCCGCCCTTGCCGCGCTTTCGCAGCTCAGGGGCGTCGCGCTCTACGGCATGGTCTATGAAGATCGCGCGGCGGCGGCGCGCGCGTTCCTCAACGAGGCGGGAAACCCGTTCAGCCGCGTCGATCTCGACCGGGACGGGCGCGCGGGAATTGAGTGGGGAATATATGGCGTTCCCGAAACCTTTGTCATCGATGGCAAGGGCATCGTCCGCCTGCGTTACGCCGGCCCTATCGTTGGCGATGTGATGGACACCGTGATTCTGCCCGCCATCGCACGCGCAAGGACAACTAGTTAGGGACGCGGGACCACCCGCCTGCTGCCTGGTTTCCGCGGCGGTTTTGCGCCCTCGCTGGCGACATAGGCGTCGGCCGCCGCAGCGATCAGGGAGAGGCATTTCACGAAGCGGCTGCGGTCTGTGGGTGGCAACGGTTCCAGAAGCGCGCGCTCGGCCTTTTCGTCGGCGAGCCGCGCCGCTTTCAGGGTACGCCGCCCGAGCGGCGTGATTGCAACCGCGTTGGCTCGCGCGTCCGCCTCGGTACGCTTGCGCGTCAGGAGCCCGCGCTCAAGCATTCGGCGAACCATCTCGGCGAGCGTCGAGCGATCGATGCCGGTTGCGTCGACGAGCGCGGTCTGGCTCACACCTTCATGATGTTCGAGGGCACAAAGTACGAGATATTGCTGCTTGGTGAGAGTCTTGTCGCCCGACTCGCGCGCGAAAAGATCGCCATAGAACTGATTGCACCGCCGCATCAGATGCGCGGGTGTTCCAGCGAGTTCAAAACTCCCGTTAGCTTTTCCCCGTCCCTTCGAAACCATATCTCCCCCGGACCGCCGCAGGTTTTTCCGGAACCAGCCCGTGATACGCCGGGCAAAAAACGCTCGGTCAGGCCGCCTTCCGGGCGGTCTGCGGAAACCTTAATCGCACGGATATCGGGCGACAAGGTTTTCGGTGTGTCCCCTGCGCGTCATCGTGAGGAATCTTTCCTGTGCGGATGCAGCAATCCGGTCGATTCCGGACGACGGCCGCCCGCCCGCACGACAGATGCCGCAAAACAGCTGCGCCTTTGCGCCTATTTCTCCGCGTCCGCCTGGATTTCGTGCTTCAAGATCAGCGGTGTCTGTGCCAGTGCGAAAAGGAATATCAACGGGATGACCGCCCAGACCTTGAAATAGACCCAGGTGGACGTCGAAAAATGGCGCCAGATGAATTCGTTCAACACGGCCAGGGCGAGGAAAAATGCACCCCAGCGCCAGGTCAGGCTGCGCCAGCCCGCTTCGCTGAGTTCGAACGCCTGCGAGAACACATGCTTGATCAACAGCTGGTTGAACGCCAGACCGCCCAGCAGGAGCGCGCCGAACAGGGCATACAGCACGGTCGGCTTCATTTTGATGAAGATATCGTTGCGCAGATATAGCGTGAGGCCGCCGAAGACCAGCACAAGGACCGCGGTGAACAGCGGCATCGGCGACAGGCGCCGTTCCCGCACATAGCCGTACCCCAGCGCAGCCAGCACGGCCGCCATGAAACACCCGGTCGCAACGAAGATCCCGAAAAACTCGTAGGCGCCGAAAAACACCATGAGCGGCCCGAGATCGAGAGCCAGCCGGGCGAGATGCGAGGTTTTGTTTGTGCCGTTCATGTGACTCCCGTCAGCGCTTCGGCAAAGGCCTGCGCCCTGAAAACCTGAAGATCGTCCTCGCGCTCGCCCACGCCGATGAAGGGGACCGGCAATTCGAAGCGATCGGCGAGCGCGACCAGAATTCCGCCTCTGGCGGTCCCGTCGAGCTTGGTCATGATCAGTCCGCTGAGCGGTACCGCGGCCTTGAACGCCTCGACCTGCGAAATCGCGTTCTGGCCCGTGGTGGCATCCAGCACGAGCAGAACCGAATGGGGCGCCTCGGAGTCGAGCTTCTTCAGCACCCGCACGATCTTCTCAAGTTCGGCCATCAGCCCGGCCTTGTTTTGCAGCCGGCCGGCGGTATCGATGAGAAGAACGTCCACGCCGGTTTCCCGGGCGCGCGCAAGCGCGTCATAGGCAAGGCCGGCGGCGTCGGCACCCTGCTCCCTCGCAAAGACCACCGCGCCCGTGCGATCACCCCAGATCTGCAGCTGTTCGATGGCCGCGGCGCGAAACGTATCTCCGGCCGCCAGCATCACCCGGCGGCCTTCATCCCTGAACCGGCGCGCCAGCTTGCCGATCGTCGTCGTCTTGCCCGTTCCATTCACGCCCGCGACAAGGATCACGAACGGCTTTCGCGCGGCCTCGATCGCGAGCGGTACCTCTGCGGGGCTCAGGAGCGCAGCGATCTCGCGCGCGAGCACGGCGCGCAGTTCCGATTCCGCGATCTCGCTGTCGTAACGGCCACGCGCCACGGCAGCGGCAATATTCGAAGCGCGAATGGTGCCGATGTCCGCCCGCACCAGCGCTTCTTCCAGCTCCGCCAACGTCTGGGCATCGAGCTTCTTCTTCTTGAACACGCCGGTGAGATTCGCGCCGAGCGCATTGGCGCTACGCGACAGCCCCGACTTCAGCCGGGCAAAGAAGCCGGGCTTTGCAGTCTTCTCCTCGCTGCTCATGCGAGCACTGTCGCTGTCAGATGATCGGCTGCGGCGCCGGCAATACGAACGTGCAGGATATCGCCCGCTCGCGCCGCCGCCTCAAACCGCGCCGGCGCGTAGCAGGGCGTGCGACCGCGGCCCGGCTCTTCGACGTGAAGCACCTGGTTGCTGCCGACGAGACCGCGCAGCCGGTCGCGCAGCATCCTGGCGCCTCTTGCACGGAGCTGTGCTGCACGCGCCTTCACCACCGGCCGCGGCAACTGAGGCATTCGCGCTGCGGGCGTGCCCTTGCGAGGACTGAACGGGAAGACGTGCAGGAACGTCAAACCTGCTTCCTCGACGAGGCCCAGGGTGTTCTCGAACATTTCTTCGGTTTCGGTCGGAAATCCCGCAATCAGATCGGCACCAAAGGCCGCTTCGGGACGCAGGCGCCGCACACTTTGGCAAAACGCGATCGTATCCTGCCGCGAGTGACGGCGCTTCATGCGCTTCAATATGAGATCGTCGCCCGCCTGCGCGGACAGGTGGAAATGGGGCATCAGCCGTTCTTCCTCGGCGATGGCGCGCAGGAGTTCGGCATCCGCCTCGATCGAATCGAGCGACGAAAGGCGCAACCGAACAAGTTCGGGCACCAGCTTGAGCAGCTTGCGCACCAGCAACCCGAGGGAGGGCGCACCCGGCAGGTCCGCGCCGTAGGCGGTCAGATCGATGCCCGTGAGTACGATTTCGGCATAGCCATGCGCGGTCAGCCGGCGTGCTTCCTCGATGACGGCACCCATGGGAACGCTGCGCGAATTGCCGCGACCGAAGGGAATGATGCAGAAGGTGCAGCGGTGATCGCAGCCGTTTTGAACCTGCAGAAAAGCGCGCGCGCGCCCCTTGAAGCCGTCCACGAGCTGCGGTGCGGTTTCCTTGACCGACATGATGTCGTTGACGCGCACGCGTTCGGCCGCGCCGACCCCGAAATCCTGGTAGCTGCCGCTCGCAAGCTTCTCCACATTGCCGAGCACCTGATCGACTTCCGGCATGGCGGCGTAGGTTTCGGGTTCGATCTGTGCCGCGCAGCCGGTGACGATGATTTTCACCTCCGGATTCGCGCGCCGACGGCTGCGGATCGCCTGGCGCGACTGACGTACGGCTTCGCCGGTAACGGCGCAGGTATTGAAGATCACCGCGTCGTGAAGGCCCGCCGCAACGGCGCGTGCGCGAATGACTTCGGATTCATACGCATTGACGCGGCAACCGAATGTTATGACTTCGGGCGCGCTCATGCGCGGTAATCCGGTGCAGTCAGGTCGATATCTCCCTTGAATGCAAGGCTTGTCGGGCCGGTCATCAGGATATGGTCATCGCCGGCGCGCCACTCAATGTTCAACTCGCCGCCATCCAGGATGACATCGGCAACGCGCGGAGACAGCCCGCGCCTGTGCGCGGCGACTACGGTGGCGCATGCGCCCGTGCCGCAGGCCTCTGTTATGCCGGCGCCCCGTTCCCAGACGCGCATACGCAGGCGCCCGGGGAATATCACGCTCGCGAATTCGACGTTGACGCGCGCCGGAAACATGTCGTGGCACTCGATCCGCGGCCCGAGTTCCGACAGCGAAATCTGTCCGGCATCGTCTGTGAAAATCACGCAGTGCGGATTGCCGATCGAGACCGCCGTGGCAACGAACTCTACACCGTTCACCATCAATGGAAACGCCGCAGTTTCGACCTCCCGCGCGAGCGGAATATCCTGCCAGCCGGATCTCGGTACTCCCATATCGACCGTAACACACCCATTGGCGGCATCGCAGCAGTCGAGCAGCCCGCCTCGCGTATCGATGCGGATCGCCGTTTCGTCCTTTTCTTCCATCAGCAGCCGCGCCACGCACCGTGCCGCATTCCCGCAGGCTTCGACCTCGTCGCCATCGGCATTGAAGATGCGCATGAAGGCATCGCCGGAAATTTTCGGCCGCTCGATCACGATGACCTGATCGCAGCCGACGCCACGGCGCCGGTCGGCAATGGCGCGCGCCGTCGTTTCGTCGAGCGCAAGCCCGTGATCGCGCGCGTCGAAGACGACGAAGTCGTTTCCCAGCCCGTGCATCTTGCAGAACGCCGTCATGGGCGGGCTTATAGGGCGTGAAGCCGCATGGGGCCAGTCACACAAATGACGCCGGCAGCCCGGTTTGACTTCGGGGCAGCGGAAGCCTAAATCACACGCCTTCCGGAGAGCCCATCGGCCTTCCGGTCCCGGGCTCGGCCCGGGATCGCCCCCCAGGCAGCGCGGATGCGCCCCCTGGGGCGTTTGTGCTTTGGAGTATGGAGTACGCGGATTGATGAAGAATTCTCGTGTCATTCCCGCGAAAGCGGGAACCCAGAGACGTTATTTACCCGTACGGGACGGCGCACTGGGTCTCCGCTTTCGCGGGGATGACAGCAGGGATTTGGTCTGAACATGTTTGAGTCACTGCAGGACCGTCTCGGCGGTGTGTTCGATGGGCTGCGCGGGCGGGGCGCGCTGAGCGAAGCCGATGTCGAGCTGGCGCTTGCCGAAGTGCGCGCCGCTTTGCTTGACGCCGATGTCGCGCTCCCCGTCGTCAAGGAATTCGTCGACAAGGTGCGGCCGCGGGCGACGGGCGAATCCGTCATCCGCTCGGTCACGCCCGGCCAGCAGGTCGTCAAGATCGTCCATGACGTGCTGGTGGAGACGCTGGGCAGCGCGAATGAGAGCCTCGATCTCGGCAGCCCGCCCGCGCCGATCCTGATGGTGGGTCTGCAGGGTTCGGGCAAGACGACCACCTCGGCGAAGCTCGGCCTCCTGCTGCAGAAGCGCGACAAGAAGCGCGTGCTGATGGCTTCGCTCGACGTGCGTCGGCCCGCGGCGATGGAGCAACTGAAAATTCTCGCGGAGCAGGCGGGCGTCCCGATGCTTCCCATCCTCGCCAATCAGCTACCCGTCGATATCGCCAGGCGCGCGCTCGCAGCCGCACGCGTCGGCGGCTACGACGCGCTGATCCTGGACACCGCCGGCCGTCAGCACATCGACGAAGGGCTGATGGTGGAGGTGGCGCAGGTGCGCGACGCGGTGAAGCCGCATGAGACGCTGCTCGTCGCCGACAGCCTGACCGGACAAGACGCCGTCAACATCGCCAAGGCGTTCAACGATCGACTCCATGTGACCGGCATCATTCTCACGCGTGCCGATGGCGATGCGCGCGGCGGCGCGGCGCTGTCGATGCGCTCGGTGACGGGCGCGCCGATCAAGTTCCTCGGCGTGGGCGAAAAGCTCGACGCGCTCGAAGCCTTCCATCCCGATCGCGTGGCCGCGCGGCTCCTCGACATGGGCGATGTGGTCAGCCTCGTCGAGAAGGCGTCTGAGACGATCGATCGCGAGCAAGCGGAGAAGCTCGCCCGGAAGATGAAAAAGGGCGAGTTCGACATGGACGACCTCGCCGACCAGCTCAAACAGATGCGCAAGCTGGGCGGTATGCAGGGCGTGCTCTCGATGCTGCCCGGTGTCGGAAAAGTGAAGGACCAACTCGCCGCAGCCGGTTTCGACGACAAGATGCTCAAGCGCCAGGAAGCGATCATTCAGTCGATGACGAAGAAGGAGCGTGCCAAGCCCGACATTCTCAACGGTTCGCGCCGCAAACGCATCGCAGGCGGCGCGGGCGTCGAAGTCTCGGAAATCAACAAGCTTCTCAAGATGCACCGCCAGATGGCCGACATGATGAAGAAGATGGGCAAGCTCGGAAAGCGCGGATCCTTCGGCTTCGGCGGGGGCATGCCGCAACTGCCGCCAGGCTTCACGCCGGGCACAAGGCACTGATGCGCGCGCATTACGCCTGCCTTCACTGTCATGGCCCGCCAATGCGGGCTATCCAGTTCGAGCGCGCCCCCGCTTTCGTCGAAACACAGGGATACGGGCGAAATCGCTGCTGCCGGCCGGATTTCGCCTGGGTGGCCCGCATTTGCGGGCCATTACAGATTTGTTTGTTTTATCAAAACATGAGAAAAAAGGAAACAACAGCATGTCATTGAGAATAAGATTGTCGCGGGGCGGCACCAAGAAGCGCCCGCATTATGCGATCGTGATCGCGGATTCCCATTCGGCGCGTGACGGCCGCTTCATTGAAAAGATCGGCTTCTACAATCCGATCCTGCCGCGCGATCATGCCGACCGGCTGAAGCTCGATCTCGACAAGGCGAAAGTCTGGATCGCCAAGGGTGCCATCGCCAGCGACCGCGTCCATCGCTTTCTCTCGGACGCGGGCGTCGTGCAGCCGCTTAAGAAGCAGAATCCCGAGAAGGCAAAGCCGAAGAAGAAGGCGCAGGAACGCGCCGCCGCGGCTGCGGCCGCCGTGGCGCCGCAGGCCTAAGCGGCCAATGCGCTCGGCTGTATGACGGGCGACATCCTTCTGGGGGTCGTGCTGGGCGCGCACGGATTGGGCGGCGAAGTCCGGGTCAAGGCCTTCACCGAATTCCCCGAGCGCCTTTCCGCCTACGGATCTTTGCACACGCAGGAAGGGCGCGTTCTCGAAATCGCCACGGCGCGCGCGGCGAAATCCGATGGCGCAATCGTTCGGTTCAAGGGGATCGACAATCGGACGGCCGCGGAAGCGCTCACGAATGTGGAGCTTCTGGTCGCGCGCAATGCGCTTCCCGCGACCGAACCCGACGAGTTCTACCACGCGGATCTGATTGGGCTGCGCGTGCTGGACAGGGAAGGCCGTATCATCGGCGAGATCAGCGCCATTCATAATCACGGCGCAGGCGATGTGATCGAAATTCTGCGCGGTGACGGCGGCACGCTGCTGCTCCCCTTTGCGAAGGACTTCGTTCCGCACATCGACCTGGCCGACAAATCTGTTGTCGTCACCGAGCCCGAAGATGACGAGGCGGAAGAAGCGCGGGGCGTCGAATGAGCTGGATGGCGAGCGTGCTCACTCTGTTCCCGCCGATGTTTCCCGGGCCGCTCGACGCATCGCTGATCGGCCAGGCACGGGAACGCGGCGTCTGGTCTCTCACTGTACGCGACATCCGCGAGCACGGGATCGGCCGCCACCGCACGGTGGACGACACGCCGGCCGGCGGCGGCCCGGGCATGGTCATGCGCGCCGACGTCGCCTGCGCGGCGATCGATGCCGTGCGCGATCGCGACCCGGAAATCCCGGCCATTTACCTTTCGCCGCGTGGGACACCGCTCACCCAGCGCCGGGTGTCGGCGCTCGCCCGGTCGCCCGGCGTGCTGCTGCTTTGCGGCCGCTTCGAGGGCCTGGATCAACGCGCCATTGATGCACGCGGACTGGAAGAGATTTCGCTCGGGGACTTCGTGCTCGCCGGCGGCGAGATCGCGGCCATGGCGCTGATCGAGGCTTGCGTGCGCCTCCTGCCCGGCGTGCTCGGCTGCGAGGCGTCCGGCGCGCAGGAAAGCTTCGAAGAGGACCTCCTGGAATACCCGCATTATACGCGACCGGCAGAGTTCGAAGGCCGGGAAATCCCGAAGGTGCTCCTGTCCGGGCACCACGCGGAGATCGCGCGCTGGCGTCGCGCCGAGGCCGAGGCGCTCACCAGAACCCGCCGACCGGATCTCTGGTCCCTCTATGAAAGCCGGCACGGGTAGGCTATACGGCGCCCCTTTCCCCGCGCGAACCCGCCGATGGAGACGGACATGAACCTGTTGAAACAGCTCGAAACCGAGCAGATGAGCGCGTTGCGCGGCAAGAAGCCGCTGCCCGAGTTCCGGCCCGGCGACACGTTGAAGGTTAACGTGAAGGTGGTGGATGCCACCTTCGACGAGAAGACCAAGCAGATGAAGACGCGGGAGCGGCTGCAAGCATTCGAAGGTGTGTGCATCGGCCGCGCGGGCGAAGGCCTCAACGAGAGCTTCACCGTGCGCAAGCTCTCCTATGGCGAAGGCGTGGAACGCGTGTTTCCGGTCTACAGCCCGCTCGTCGATTCCGTGCAGGTCGTGCGCAAAGGCAAGGTGCGGCGCGCAAAGCTCTATTACCTGCGCGGCCGCCGCGGAAAATCCGCGCGTATCAGCGAGCGCGTCGAACGCGGCCCCGACAGCGCCCCGGCGGGCACCGTGCAGGCATAAACCAAGCCTCCCCTTGAGGAGGGTCGAAATTTGCGAGCGCCCTTTGCGCGAAGCAGATTTCGGGGAGGGGGGATGTTTCCACTGCTCCCGTTCATCCAAATTTCAGCGCGGCGACGAGATAACCCTTCTCCGAAATTCGTTCGCGCGAAACTGCGCTCACGATTTTCGCCCCTCCCTCGAGCCTAGCGCTGGCAGATATTTTTTCATGAACACGACAGGGACCTTCAGCCCAACTGTCGCGCACCCGGTTTTCCTCCCCCAGCGTGGGGGAGGTGGTTTGCGAAGCGCAGCGGAGCAAACCGGAAGGGGGAGCCGGCGCGCGAATCGCGCGACTCCCCCCGCCGCGTCGCTGCGCTCGGCACTTCCCCCACGATGGGGGAGGAAAAGTGGGCGCGCGCCCGCGCGTTTCCGTAAACATGAAAAGATGTGTGCCAACGCTACCCCTCGAGCGGAGGGTGGTTGGTGACACCGCCGGTCGATCGTGGCCATCTTCTGCGCCTTCTGGGCGTCAGCTTCGGCGTGGCCATCGGCGTCGGCGAGATGATCGGCTCGGGCATACTGCGGTCGCCGAGCGCGATTGCGGGGACGCTTCACGACAGCGGAGTAATTATCGCGCTGTGGTCGCTGGGCGCGCTGCACGCGCTGCTTGGCGCCAATATACTGGCGGAAATGGGTGCAGCGCTGCCGCTCGAAGGCGGACAGCCCGTATATGCACGACGGGCCTTCGGAGATATGGGCGGTCTGATCGTCGGCTGGACGATATATGCCTCTCACTTGGCCGGCATCGCTGCCGCTTCGGTTGTTTTCGCGGATTTTCTTGCCGGATTATGGCCGCCCGCCGCGGCCCATACCACGGCCGTCGCACTTGCCGTCCAATGCCTTCTCTACGGGCTGAACGCCATCGGCCTTCGCGAAGGCCGTTTCGTGCAGGGCGTAACAAGTCTCATGAAAACGCTGCTGCTTGCGGCCTTCGTCGGTACCGCGCTGTGGTTGGGCACACATGAAAGCGTGCACTCCATTTCACCCATTCCGCTCGCGCCGGCGGGCTTCCTTGCTTATGTCGGTGCGTATCAACTCATCCTGGGTGCCTATGCCGGTTGGACGGCTCCGATCGTTTTCGCCGAAGAGAACGTCGCACCCGCGCGCAGCCTTCCACGCGCGTTGTTCCTGGGAATCCTGATCACGGGCGGGCTCTACATCCTGATCAATGGCGCACTGCTCTTTGCACTCGGGACGGCCGGAACGGCAGCATCGAAGCTACCCTTCGTGACCGTGCTCGATCGCGTCGCCGGCAGCTGGGCTTCGCTTGTCTTCGTCATCGGCGCGATGGTGACAGTCACGAGCTGCGCCAATGCCAACATCATGGTGGCGCCCCGCATTCTGTTCGCGCTTTCCCGTGACCGGCTTCTTCCCGTTGCATTCCAGGCAGTGAACGACGGCGGCAGTCCCTATATGGGCTTCGTGCTGACGGCACTCGTCTCGCTGGCGCTGGCCGCAACGGGCGGGTTTCGGCTCGTGTTCGGGCTTATCGGAACGCTGAATTCGGGTTCGGGCCTGATCACCGACCTTGCGTGGTTCGCGCTCAGGAAGCGCGAGCCGGATTTGTCGCGCCCGTTTCGCGCCATTCTAGCGCCCTGGCTTCCTGCTCTGCTGGTTCTCGTCGATGGCTCGCTGCTCGTGCTGTTCGCCGCGACGGACCGCTTGGGCGCCATCGTGGCGGCGGCGCTCTGTCTGCTTTGCGTGCCGCTTGCGCTTGTGGCGCGACATGCACGTCTGCGCGCTGCCTGACGTTCACGGCTTGCCTCGCTGCCAGCGGGGCGCTACCTAGCCGTCGCCTCTCCCCCGAAAGGACACCCATGCCACGCAGGAAAATCGCGCTGATCGGCGGCGGCCAGATCGGCGGAACGCTCGCCCATCTCGTGACCCTCAAGGAACTCGGCGATGTCGTGCTGTTCGACGTGGTGGAAGGCTTGCCGCAGGGCAAGTGCCTCGACATCGCGCAGTCCGGCCCGATCGATGGCCGCGACGTTGAGCTCAAGGGCACGAATTCCTATTCGGACATCGAAGGTGCCGATGTCGTCATCGTGACCGCAGGCGTGCCGCGCAAGCCCGGCATGAGCCGCGACGATCTGCTCGGGATCAACCTCAAGGTGATGGCGGCGGTCGGCGACGGGCTCAAGGCGCATGCGCCCGATGCTTTCGTGATCTGCATCACCAATCCGCTCGACGCGATGGTATGGGCGCTCAGGCAGCTTTCCGGCCTGCCGCATCGCAAGGTGATCGGCATGGCGGGCGTTCTCGACAGTGCGCGCTTCCGCCATTTCCTCGCCGAGGAGCTGAAGGTGAGCGTGGAAGACGTGACGGCCTTCGTGCTCGGCGGTCACGGCGACACGATGGTGCCGATGCCGCGCTTTTCGACCGTTGCCGGAATTCCCCTGCCCGAACTGATCAAGATGGGCTGGATCAGCCAGGACCGCCTCGACCGGATCGTGCAGCGCACGCGCGACGGCGGCGCGGAAGTCATCGGCCTGCTCAAGACCGGCTCGGCATTCTATGCGCCTGCGACGGCGGGGATCGCGATGGCCGAGAGTTATCTGAAGGACCGCAAGCGCGTCCTGCCCTGTGCGGCTTATGTGGATGGTGCTTACGGCATCGACGGTCTCTATGTCGGCGTGCCCGTCGTCATCGGCGAGAGCGGCGTCGAACGCATCGTCGAACTCGACCTTACCGAAGCCGAACGCACGGCACTCGCCAAATCCGCCGACGCCGTCCGCGGCCTGATCGACGCCTGCAAGAAACTCGAACCGAAGCTGGCTTGACCCCCGCCCACGGTTACACATATCCTGTGTAGCCGTGGAGATGCTGCTGATGAGAAACCTCACCCTTTCAATCGACGATCACGTGCTGAATGAAGTTCGCCGTTACGCGGCCGAAAGAGGGACCACCGTCAACGCCATCGTTCGCGACCATCTTACACAAATCGCCACGCAGGAGGACAAGGCAGCCAACGCGCGCCGGGAACTCGTCGAGCTTGCCAGGAAATCGCCGGCGCGACTGGGTCCGCAGTGGGAGTGGAACAGAGAAGACACCTATGAAGATCGCGTATTTCCTCGACAGCAACATTCTGATTTACGCGGCGGCGGGAAGACACGACGCGCCAGGTAAGTTCGTTCGGGCAACCGAGATTCTGGCGAACGGCGACTACGGAATATCCGCCCAGGTGCTCCAGGAATTCTACGTCAACGTTACGCGCAAGCCGTCCGTGCCGCTTCGTCCGCATACCGCTCTGCTTTGGGTCGAACGATTGGCTCTCCAGCCCTGCGCAGCAGCGGACGCCACTCTCGTCAAGAACGCAATTGTGGTCTCGGAACGGTACAAGATCAGCTACTGGGACGGAGCAATTCTCGCTGCCGCGGAATCGCTTGGAGCGGAGGTCGTCTATTCTGAAGATTTGAATCACGGACAGGTTTATGGCTCGGTGCGCGTCATGAATCCTTTCCGCTAAACGCTGCCTATCGGAGAAATCATGTCCATCCTCGTCGACAAGAACACGCGCGTCATCTGCCAGGGGTTTACCGGCAAGCAGGGAACGTTTCATTCCGAACAGGCGATCGCCTATGGCACGAAAATGGTCGGCGGCACGTCGCCGGGCAAAGGCGGCACCACGCATCTGGGCCTGCCGGTGTTCGACACGGTGCGGCAGGCGAAAGCCGCGACCGATTGCACCGCGAGCGTGATCTATGTGCCGCCGCCCTTCGCGGCCGACGCGATTCTCGAAGCGGTCGACGCGGAAATCCCGCTCGTTGTCTGCATCACCGAAGGCATCCCGGTGCTTGACATGGTGAAGGTGAAGCGCGCGCTGTGCGGCTCTAAGACGCGGCTGATCGGCCCCAACTGCCCCGGGGTCATTACGCCCGGCGAATGCAAGATCGGCATCATGCCGGGCCACATCCATCGCCGCGGCAAGGTCGGCATCGTGTCGCGCTCGGGAACGCTCACTTACGAGGCCGTGTTGCAGACGACCGTGGTGGGTCTGGGACAATCCACCTGCGTCGGCATCGGCGGCGATCCGGTAAAGGGTACCGAGCACATCGAGGTGCTCGAGATGTTCCTCGCCGATCCCGAGACGGAAGCCATCATCATGATCGGCGAGATCGGCGGCGCGGCGGAAGAGGATGCGGCGGATTTCATCCGTCACTCCAGTATCAAGAAACCGATGGTCGGATTCATCGCCGGCGTCACCGCGCCGCCGGGGCGCCGCATGGGCCATGCGGGGGCCATCATCTCCGGCGGAAAAGGCGGCGCGGAATCGAAGATCGAGGCGATGAAGGCCGCCGGCATCCGCGTCTCGCCCAATCCGGCCGCGCTCGGCACGACGATGGTGGAGCTACTCGGCGGGAATTGACGCGCTTCCCACCCGGAACGATTAAATTGTCATTCCCGCGGCAAATGGGAATTGTGGAGAGTCATTTGCGCTCGCGGACGCTCGCTACTGGGTCCGCGCTTTTGCGGGGATGACAATGTGTGATTGCTTGCGCGTTTGCCTGCGGATGAATGCCTGCATGGGACGTTCGAAGTACGTATAGGACAGCGCGCCCAGGCCGATCAGCGCGGCGTAAAATCCGACCATCACATAGCCATGCATGAAGTCGGCAGGGATCCATCCGAACCGCAGCGCGAGCAACGCGAGCGCGAGCTGCATGGGGAAATGGATCAGATAGGTCGAATAGCTGACGTCGCCGAGGAAGGTGAAACGCGCCCAGGCGCCGCCGAACAGTTCTTCCTGCAGGGCGAGCGCGGCCAGTGTCAGCGGCACGACGACGAAAATGAACGCCATCAGAAATTCGGGATATTCATAGCCGATCAGGAACCGCGCAACCGGCAGCGGGAACATTCCGAACAGCGATTGTATGAAGCCGAGATAGACATCCGCGATGGCCACGGCCCAGGCGGCGAGCGCCGTCAGGGCAACGAGCCGCGCCACGATTTTCGCGGACGGCCGCACGACGATGGCCCGCACCGCAAAATACGTCGCTCCCCCCCAGAAAAAGCCCATGATACCGCGACCGATCTGGCCATCGTGGAAAAAGAATATGGCGCCCCCGGCTGCGAGACAGATGGCCGAAACGGGGCCGCGCAGGCGCAGGCGTGTCGCGACGAAGAACAGGATGTAGAGCAGGACCTCGATCGAGACGGCCCAGTCCGGCCCGTTGAAGGACTGCATCTCGTCCGGCGGCAGCCATTGCTGCACGAGCAGAACGCTCTTCACAAAGTGTGACCAATCATTCGCAGCGAAGATGAACCAGTTTGCCGTCGCGTGGTGGAAGGCGAGCTGCATCGCCGCCCCCGCCAGCAGCGTCGCGAGATAGAGCGGATAGAGCCGCGAGAGGCGCTGGAGCGCGAATCTGCCGGCGCCGATTTCGCGGCGGGCGACAGGCTCGAGATAGAGCCAGTAAAACACGAAGCCCGAGACCGCAAAGAAGATGTCCACGGCCACCCAGCCCAGATCGTAGAGCGGCTTGAAAACCAGATAGCCCGGCTGCATCGCACGCGACCACACCACCTGCCAGGTGCCGCGGACCGCGAAGAAATGCTGCCAATGCCAGAAGATGATGGCGAGCGCCGCGATCCCGCGCAGCACGTCCAGCGAATACAGACGTTTGGCCGTCACCGGGCGCGATCCTCCGCTGCCGCCTCGGAATCGTCACCGGGCACACCTATATTAGGGCATGTTTCTGCCGAATTGAATCGTGACAAGTCCCCCTCCCCGGCCTTCGGCCGGACCTCCCCCACGCCGGGGGAGGAAAACGACGGTGCGCGCCTTTTCTTTCCTCCCCCGCGAAGCGGGGGTGCCCAGCGTAGCGAGGCGGAAGAGTCGCTTCAATGTAATGGGCCGCCGCTATATGAGACTGCGATGACGACTCAATATGAGACTGCGATGACGACTCAATCACCCCGGAACAATCTTCGAGCCTCCAACGACATCCTGGAGACCACCTCGTTCCTCTCCGGCACGAATGCGGCGTTTCTCGAAGAGCTGTACGCGCGCTGGCGGGAGAGCCCCGACAGCGTCGACCCGAGTTGGCGGGCGTTTTTCGCGGAACTTGGAGAGCGCGGCCTCGCCGCGCGGCATGCGGGCTCTGTCGCCCCCCCCCACCTGCGACCGCGTCTTGCACGCGCCGACGGCGATCTGATCGGCGCACTCACCGGCTGGTGGCCGTCCGACGGGAAGGCCGCGACCGGGGCCGATGCAAAGGCAGCCGCGCGCGAATCCATTCGCGCCATCCAGCTCGTGCGCGCCTATCGCGTCATCGGGCATCTGGCCGCTGAGCTCGATCCGCTGAAGCTCGCGTACAGACTGCCGCTCCCCCAACTGGACCCCGCATTTTACGGCTTCCATGAATCCGATCTCGACCGTCCCATCTACATCAACGGCGTTCTGGGCCTCGAAACCGCGACCATCCGGCAGGTGGTCGCGCTTCTGACGCGAACCTATTGCGGCCGCATCGGCTACGAATTCATGCATATCAACGATCCGGAGCAGAAAGACTGGCTGCAGCGCCGCATCGAAGGCCCCGACAAGGAAATCGCGTTCACGCCCGAGGGCAAGCGCGCGATCCTCTACAAGCTTGTCGAGGCGGAAGGCTTCGAGAAATTTTGTGCGCTGCGCTTCGTCGGCACCAAGCGGTTCGGGCTCGATGGCGGCGAAGCGATGATCCCGGCGCTCGAGCAGGTCATCAAGCGCGGCGGCCAGCTTGGCGTCACGGAAATCGTGCTCGGCATGTCGCATCGCGGGCGGCTCAACGTGCTCGCCAATGTGATGGCCAAGCCCTACCGCCAGATCTTCCACGAGTTCCAGGGCGGCAGCGCCAATCCGAGCGAGGTCGAAGGTTCGGGCGACGTAAAATATCATCTCGGCGCGTCGTCCGACCGCGCCTTCGACAACAGGCACGTGCATCTTTCGCTCTCCGCCAATCCCTCTCATCTCGAAGCCGTGGATCCCGTTGTGCTCGGCAAGGCGCGCGCCAAACAGCAGCAACTGCATGACGAAGCGGCGCGCACGGGCGTGCTGCCATTGCTTATTCACGGGGATGCGGCCTTTGCCGGCCAGGGCGTGGTGGCGGAGTGCTTCGCCATGTCGGGTACCAAGGGATTCCGCACCGGCGGCACCATCCATTTCATCGTCAACAACCAGATCGGCTTCACCACCGCACCGGCCTATGCGCGGTCTTCACCCTACCCGTCGGACGTGGCACTGATGGTGCAGGCGCCGATCTTTCATGTGAACGGCGACGATCCGGAAGCGGTCGTGCATTGCGCGCACATCGCGACGGAATTCCGGCAGCTGTTTCACAAGGATGTCGTGATCGACATGTTCTGCTACCGGCGCTTCGGCCATAACGAGACCGACGAGCCGTCCTTCACGCAGCCCCTCATGTACCGCGCGATCAAGGAGCATCCGACGACGCTTTCGCTCTATGCAGCGAGGCTTGTCACCGAGCGCACGCTTGAAGAATCCGATGTGGAGTCGATGCAGCGCGAATTCCACGCGCGGCTGGATGCCGAATTCGACGCTGCGAAAACGCACCGGCCGGATCGTGCCGACTGGCTCGACGGGCGCTGGACGGGATTTGCCACGGCGCCGGAGGGCGACCGCCGCGGCGAGACCACGGTTCCGCTCGAAACCTTGCATGCGGTCGGCCGCGCGCTCACCGCCGTGCCGAAAGACTTTCATCTGCACAAGACCATCGCGCGCAATCTCGAAGCGCGGGCGCGAATCATCGAAAGCGGCAAGGGGATCGACTGGTCCACGGCGGAAGCGCTGGCCTTCGGCAGCCTGCTCGACGAAGGCTGCCCCGTGCGCCTGTCGGGCCAGGATTCCTCGCGAGGCACGTTTTCGCAGCGGCATGCGGTGCTCGTCGATCAGGAAACCGAAGTGCGCTACGTGCCGCTCGCCCATATCCGCGAAGGCCAGGCGGAGTTCGAGGCGATCGACTCGCTGCTTTCCGAACAGGCGGTGCTCGGATTCGAATATGGCTTCAGTTCGGCGGAGCCGCGCGCGCTCGTGCTCTGGGAAGCGCAGTTCGGCGATTTCGCCAATGGCGCGCAGGTCGTGATCGACCAGTTCATTGCCTCGGGCGAGATGAAATGGCTGCGCATGTGCGGCCTCGTGCTGCTTCTCCCGCATGGCTACGAGGGCCAGGGGCCGGAACATTCCTCCGCGCGGCTGGAGCGTTTCCTCCAGCTCTGCGCGCAGGACAATATCCAGGTCGCGAACTGCACCACGCCCGCGAACTATTTTCATATCCTGCGCCGCCAGGTGCATCGGCCATTCCGCAAACCGCTGGTGCTGATGACGCCGAAATCGCTGTTGCGCCACAAGCGCGTGGTGTCGGACCTCGCCGACATGGCGACCGGCTCGGAGTTTCACCGCGTGCTGTGGGACGATGCGCAATCGCATCCGGGCTCCACCCTTGCGCTTCAGCCGGATGCCGAGATCGCGCGCGTGATCCTGTGCTCGGGAAAGGTCTATTATGACCTTCTGGAGGAGCGCGAGAAGCGCGGCGAAAACCGGATCCAGCTTCTTCGCATCGAGCAGCTCTATCCGTTTCCGCAGAACGCACTCGCGACTGAGTTGGCGCGGTTTCCGAACGCCGGGATCGTGTGGTGCCAGGAAGAGCCGAACAACCAGGGCGCCTGGACGTTCGTCGCGCCCCATATCCACGCCGCGCTTGGCGCGACCGGCCGCAGTGAAGGGCCGCGTTACATCGGCCGCCCCGCCTATGCCTCGACAGCCGCCGGCCTCCTGAGCCAGCACAACGCCGAACGCCGCGCGTTGCTCGACGAGGCGATGGCGATATGAGTTATAATCCAGGCTTGGGCAACCAAGGTGCGTGCTTCGACAGGCTCGGCATGAGGGAAATCTTTTTTCCATCGGCATTTCGGCATTTGTGCAAGTACAAATCTCCCCATCCGGAGCCTGTCGAAGGACGCACGCTGGCAGTGCAGCGCAACCAAGGACGGCACCTTTCATGAGCATCGAGATCAAGGTTCCGGCGATGGGCGAATCCGTCACGGAAGCGACGGTGGGGCGCTGGTTCAAGAAGGAGGGCGATGCGGTCACCCGCGACGAACCGCTGCTCGAACTCGAAACCGACAAGGTCACGGTCGAAGTGCCCGCGCCCGCGGATGGCGCCATCGAATCCATCGCCGTGCAGCAGGGCGCGACGGTGCAGGTCGGCACCGTGCTCGGCGCGATTGCCGAAGGCGCGGCAGGGAAGAAATCAGCTGTAGCACCTCCACAAAGGGCGCCGGCTCAAACCGCGCCGGCTCAAACCGCGCCGGCGCCGGCGCAGAAAACAGCACCGGCCCAGCCGGTGAAACGGGCTGAACCTGAAACCGTCATGCCTTCGGTGCGGCGCATCGCGGAGGAAGCGGGCCTCAGTGCCGCCGGCAGCGGCAAAGACGGCCGCGTTACCAAGGGCGACATGCTGGCAGCGCTCGAAGCGCGCGCGGCCGAACGCGCTGCAATGCCTGTCACCATCGCGCCTGCGGGGCCCAGGCCGCGCGCCGACCGCGAGGAACGCGTGCCGATGTCCCGGCTCAGGCGCACCGTCGCGCTCAGGCTCAAGGAAGCACAGAACACTGCCGCTCAGCTCACTACCTTCAACGAGGTGGACATGAGCCATGTGATGGCGCTGCGCGGCGAGTACAAGGAGACGTTCGAGAGGAAGCATCACGTCCGCCTCGGCTTCATGAGCTTCTTCGTCAAGGCCTGCATCGCCGCACTCAAGGAACTGCCGAGCGTGAATGGCGAGATCGAAGGCAACGACATCATCTACAAGAATTACTACGATATCGGCGTGGCGGTGGCGACGGACCGCGGGCTGATCGTTCCGGTCCTGCGCGACGCGGAGCGGATGAGCCTCGCGCAGATCGAGGCTGCGATCTCCGATTTCGGCGCCCGCGCCCGCGACGGCAAGCTCCGGCTCGAAGAGCTGCAGGGCGGGACTTTCACGATTTCCAACGGCGGAGTGTTCGGCTCGCTGATGTCCACGCCCATCCTCAATTCGCCGCAATCGGGCATTCTGGGGATGCACAAGATTCAGCCGCGGCCGGTCGCCATCGACAACAAAGTGGAGATCCGCCCGATGATGTATCTCGCACTTTCCTACGACCACCGCCTGGTGGACGGCCGCGACGCCGTTACCTTTGTGGTACGCGTAAAGGAAAACCTCGAAGACCCGCAACGGCTTCTCCTCGATGTTTGACGCGCCCGGATACATGGAAGAGAACCGCAAAGTCGCAAAGACGCAAAGGCAGAACGATATTAACTTCACCACGGATACACTGAGATCCAGAAATTGCGCGCCTTCGCACGCGATTTTTTGTTTACACGCCCGGCGCATCCCCCTTGGTAAGTTCCCGGTGCCTTTGCGTCTTTGCGCCCTGGCGGTTAATTGGCCGGGTACTTCACATGAGTTTCGTTTGAACGGATTGAACGCCAATGTCTGACAGTTTCGATGTTGTGATTATCGGCGGAGGGCCGGGCGGATATAACGCGGCGATCCGCGCGGGGCAGCTTGGCTTGTCCTCGGCCTGCGTGGACAAGCGCGGCACCTTCGGCGGGACCTGTCTCAATATCGGCTGCATCCCTTCGAAAGCGCTGCTTTACGCCAGCGAAATGTACGACCTGTCCGCGCAGCATTTCGGCAAGCTCGGCATCAAGGCGAATGTCAGTCTCGACCTGCCGGCGATGATGGCGCACAAGACGAAATGCGTCAGCGAACTCACCCGCGGCGTCGAATTCCTGCTGAAGAAGAACAAATCCGAAGCCATCGTCGGCGAAGCGCGCGTCGCCGCGCCGAACAGGGTCGAGCTCAGGCTCCCCGACGGCACCGCGCGCACGCTCGCGACCAGACACGTCGTCATCGCCACTGGCTCCGACGTGGCGCCGCTGCCCGGCGTAAGCATCGACGAGAAACAGATCGTCTCCTCGACCGGCGCGCTTGCGCTTGAAAGCGTGCCGAAGCGTCTCGTGGTGATCGGCGCGGGCTACATCGGGCTCGAACTCGGCTCGGTGTGGCGAAGGCTCGGCAGCGAGGTGACGGTGGTGGAATTCCTCGACCGCATCACGCCGGGACTCGACGGCGAGATCGCAAAGCAGTTCCAGCGCATCCTCCAGCGGCAGGGGATGAAATTTCTTCTGTCGAGCAAGGTCGCCGGCGTGGAACGCGCGGGCGAAGCTTTGCGCATCGCGGTCGAAGGCGCGAAGGGCGAACGGCAGACGCTCAATGCCGATGTGGTTCTCGTAGCCATCGGCCGGCGGCCCTTCACCGACGGACTCGGTCTCGACGATATCGGCGTCGCGCGCGACGCCCGCGGCCGCGTGATCACCGATGCCGAATTTCGAACCAATGTCGAAGGCATCCGCGCCATCGGCGATTGCCGCGAAGGCGCGATGCTGGCCCACAAGGCGGAAGACGAGGCGATCGCCTGCATCGAGCGCATCGCGGGGCGCGCCGGCCATGTGAACTACGACACCATTCCTGCGGTGGTCTATACCGCGCCGCAGGTGGCAAGCGTGGGCCGCACGGAAGAGGAATTGAAAGCGGCCGGTACGGCCTACAAAACCGGCAAATTTCCCTTCACCGCCAACGCGCGCGCCAAGACCATCGCCGCGACCGACGGCTTCGTGAAGATGCTAGCCGACGCGAAGTCCGACCGCGTGCTGGGCGTGCACATTCTCGGCGCCGAAGCCGGCGACCTCATCGCCGAAGCCGGGCTCGCCATCGAATTCGGCGCGGCATCCGAAGACATCGCCCGCACCAGCCACGCCCACCCCACCCTCGGCGAAGCTGTCCGCCAGGCCGCGATGGGCGTCGAAGGCTGGACCATGCAGATGTGAGGGCTGGGACTCGTCCAATTCGTCCCGTGGTGCCTGCGCCATCGGGCGTCAGTCTGCGAGTCCCAAGGCGAAGCCGAGGGCCACATTCATGCGCCTTACCTCTGCGGCGTTCAGACAACCGAGCAGATTCCCGACGCGCTCGCGGCGGATCGTCACCGGCTTGTCGGCCATGATTTGCGACCGGGCGCGCAGTCCGTTCGCTGCGTCCGGCTCGACGGCAATGCGAAAATCCGGCGCGTCCGATAATTCCGAGGGCAGCTGGCAAATGATGAGTGACGCATGCGACTCGGGAAAAGCGTTCGACTGCACGATCACCGCCGGGCGCGGCTTTCCGTAATCGCCCGCCGCGGCAACAATGACCACATCGCCGCGCTTCATCGGTTCGCGGAGCCATCCCGCCCATCGAATTCCGACATCGCCGCGATCCAGTCGAGAGCGTCGTCTTCGCTCCGTCGGCCGAGCCTCGCGACCTGGGCCGCGATCCGCCGCCGGACGGATGGCTGTCGCGCGTCAGGAACGGCGAGGCGCATCTCGCGCGAATTCTGCATGCGCCGGCTTGCGCGCATCTTTCTCGTCCGCCGGGCAGGTAGCGTCATTTCGTACCTACTTCGTGCGAGAAAGTGTAACGCGTTACAGTTCAAGTCGCAATAAGTGCCTTCCGGCGGTTCTGTGGAACCCCGATAGGTTGCCGGGCGCCGGATATGCGCGCTTGACAGTTACGGTCAAGGAGGCCACGGTCGACAGTCCATCCGATAGGGAACTTCCATGAAACCGGCAGATTGCATGGGCGCGCTGCGCGCCGCCTTGATCGCGTCGACGATAAGCCTTGCGGCGATGACCTGCGCCAG
Source organism: Rhizomicrobium sp. (assembly GCA_036266955.1). GTDB lineage: Bacteria > Pseudomonadota > Alphaproteobacteria > Micropepsales > Micropepsaceae > Rhizomicrobium. Next base: position 53,671 of record DATAWY010000096.1, on the reverse strand, counting down.
CGCCGCAGAGCTTGAGACGGGCACCGTGCCGCCCGCCGTCGCTCAACACGCGGTCGCGTTCGTCCGCGCGGTGGACCCGTCGACCCATTTGCGCCTGCAAATCGTGCTTCCGATGCGCAACCTGCCGGAGCTGCGCAACCTGCTCGACTCCGGGATCTACAATCCCCAAAGCGCGCTCTTCCATCATTATCTCTCGGTCGCGGAATTCACCGGGCGCTTCGGGCCTTCGCAGGCCGACTATGACGCGGCGACGAAGTTCTTCACGGACAGCGGGCTTTCCGTTACACGCAGCTATCCCAATCGTTACATCTTCCAGGTCGAGGGTGCCGCGTCCGACGTCGAGCGCGTTCTGAACATCAAGCTGAATCTCTACAGGCACCCCACGGAGAACCGGAATTTCATGGCGCCGGACCGCGAGCCGTCGCTGGCGCTGAACGTGCCGGTGCTGTCCATCACGGGGCTGAACAACTTCCAGCTGCCGGTTCCGAGGCTTGTCAAGGCGCCCAAGGGCACTCAACGCTCAGGCACGGGTTCGGGTCCCGGCGGCAACTACATCGGCAGCGATTTGCGCGCCGCCTATTACGGCACCGGCAGCAAGGCCAGGCTGACGGGCAAGGGGCAATCGGTGGGGCTGATGGAGCTTGAGGGCTACATTCCAAGCGACATCACCCTCTATTTCCAGACGTTCGACGAGCCGCTCAATGTTCCGGTCAACGGCATCTCCGTCGATGGGACGGCGGTCGATTGCGGCAACTGCAACGACGGAGAACAGACGCTCGACATCGACTATTCCATCTCGATGGCGCCCGGACTTGACCAGGTCCAGGTCTATGTCGCGAGCGATCCGGTGGCCATCGAGGAGCGGATGGCGTCGGACGACACCAGCAAGGCACTGAGCACCTCATGGGGTTACAATGAGGACTTCGATGTGGAAAACCCGATCTATGAGGAGATGGCGGCACAAGGCCAGTCATGGTTCACGGCGAGCGGCGACAACGTGACGCTGCAGGCAAGCGGCCCCTGGCCGGAAGAAGATGCGAACATCATCGCGGTCGGCGGCACCGACCTCGTGACCACCGGTCCCGGCGGCGCCTGGCAGTCGGAGCCCGGCTGGGTCGACAGTGCGTCAGGGCCTTCTGTCGACCAGACAATCAAGATCGAGTCGTATCAATTGCCTTATATCGACAAGAAAAACGGCGGCTCCAAGACGCTTCGCAATGTGTCCGACGTCTCTGCGAATGCGGATTTCGACATGATGATCTGCGCCGACGGCACCTGCGTGGGCGGCTACGGCGGCACGAGCTTTGCCTCGCCGACGTGGGCCGGATTTGCGGCGCTTGCAAACCAGAAGGCGCTGAGCAAGGGAAAATCGGAGATCGGCTTCATCAATCCGATTCTCTATCCGGCCTACGCCACAAACCCGAAGATGACGCATGACATCATCGGCAACGCCAGCGGCGAGTATCCCGCCGTGAAGGGCTACGACCTTCTGGGCGGCCTCGGCTCGCCGCGCGGCACGAACACGATCAAGGTGCTGATCGGCAAATAGTCTCGCGCACGCCAGCGGCGTGCGAGGGGAGAAGCCTGGAGATCAGATAATACGGCAATACGGGGACATGACGTCCCCGTATCTTCTATGCCATGCGCCGCTCTGCTATTTGCAGCCCGTTTTCGCCGACGTCAGGACGTTGTTCGCCGCCTTGAGCGTCCGCTTGAAGCACGGTTCGCCGGTCGCCGTCGTCTTGTAGCGCGCCTCGCTGGCCATGTCCTCGTTTCCGAGCAAACTTCCTCCGCCGGTAAACAGCAGCGTATCCGTCGTGTCGATGCTGTCCTGCAGCGTGGACTTTGTCGGTGTGCCGCCGCTCGACAGGGTGACGCGCTGCTGGAAGTCCTGCAGGATGTCGGTGAGCACCTGGATGTCGCCGCCGCTCGCGGGGCTCTGTTCGTAGTCCACGGTCAACGGATAGGTGTACTTGCTGACCTGCGTGGAGGTGCCGCCTGACGTCACCGCCGAGGTATTCACGGTCGTGTCGGTGAGCTGATCGATGTGCTGGTCGTAGACCGTGTTGGAGATCTTGAACTTCTGGTCGTTCGTGAAGCGGCTGTTCTGCGTAACCGTGTACTGCTCGCTTCCCGCCGATGTGACGACGCTACCGGAAATGACGAAATCGCGCGGCGATTTGGTATCAACCTTGCCGGATATCACGCCATTCTTCGTCGCGATCGTGTTGGTCACCACCGGGTCGGGCTCTCCGCCGAGCGTATTCTCGGTGATGCTTCCCGTCGTCTGGCTGCCGCCGTGGTCCAGATAGAGCAGGAGCGCCCCGGCCACGGAAAAATACCCGTTCGCGCCATAGACGGAGAGGGCGATCTGATGGGCAATCGCGCCATTCGAAAGCACGCCCGCGAACGGCGTCAGCGGCACGCGGAAGGGCTTGAAGTCCAGCGTCTGGACGCCGGGGATCGGCGCCCACAGATAGGGATCGATGCCGCCGGTAAAGATCCACGGATAGACTGGCGCCACGCCGGCCGGCGAACCGTCGACCGTGACCTCACCTTCCCGCAGCGCCCCGCCGCCGCAGCTGTCCAGTTCCGTGGCCAGGCTGTTCGGCACGCAGGTGTACCAGAATTCGTCGTTGGACTGGCCCTGCAGGAACACGTCCAGATCGGCGGATGCGATGTTGGTCGGCAGCGTCTGGTCGATCGCGACCGTGTCGGTGCCGGTATTGAGCCCGACCGTGCCGCCGCCGTCGGCGGCCAGCGGAATGATCACATCGGGGACCACCGGCGCCGTGTCGCCGGTCGGCACCGGATAGAACAGCAGTTTGCCGCTGCTCGTAATGATGCTGGTGTCCTGGGCGTTGGTGTAGTTGGCGATGATCACGAAGCCGGTGTTGCTGCCCTCGAGCAGAGACGTGTAATCCGTCACGTCGCGCTCGAAATGCCAGGACGGTCCGAGCTGCGGATTGGGTTCGGCGGTGGTGCCGAACCACAGCGGCACGCCGCCGATCCAGATCGTGCCGGTGCGGTCGTACTGGATGCCGGCATCCAGCGACACATCGACGCTCAGAACCACGGTGGACCAGGGACCGGGACAGTTCGCGGGCGGGTTGTAGACGAAATAGACATTGCTCGCGCCGAATTGTGCCTTGCGATAAAGCTTCACCACGCAGGGCGTCTCGTCCGGATGGGCGACGGGAGGCTCTATGACGGCTTCATTCCCCGATCCCTTGTGGAACGACGGCGCCTTGACGAGCGGCGCCTCGCTGAACGGCGCGGCAAAAGCGACATTGGCGGCAAACGCACAGAGAGCGCTGGCCAGCAGCGTGGCACGAAGATTCATGGTCCCCTCCTCGTCGTTCGAGCGCGACCCGATCATCGCGCGACAATAACCTGACGCAAGGCGGACGACGCGTCAAACCGCCTGAAGGGACCAGAAGCGGGAGCACCGTCGTGCCCTCGCCGGCAGAAGGACCCTTCCGCAGTTTCGGGGCACTTCCCCCGCGCATTGGCGGGGCTTTGCACATATTGTGCACATAAATTGCTGCGTCGCGAAGGGTGAAACACGCATCCGGTTTCGTGCGCGGCGGATTGATCGGCGATGACGGCTGCGGCAGAAACATTTCCGGCGGATACTGGCACCTCGACAGCAGCGGAATCAGGAAAAAATCAGAAGGCGCCGGTGCGCCAAAGGACGATCCAGGCATCACGGGATTGACGACGGAGCAGTTCCAGTCTGGATTGCCGGCGGGCTTCGATCCCGGCGTCTGGGGCGAGAACGCCAACATCAACGGCGGCCTGCCCTATCTGCCGACCAATCCGCCCCCGAAATGACCAATTGCCGAGCGCGCGTGCGAATCGCCAAGAGACAAGATTGCGTCGGGCTTAGCGGGAACCATCCGCGGGCGGCGGCGCGGTGATGCCGAGATTAAACGCCTCGAACGCCCACACATCCGCCGTCTGCGCGATCTCCTTGTCGGTCGGCATGTAGTCATGGGCGGTGGCGCCGGTGGTGCGCAGCAGGATCGGATTGCCGCAGCCCTGCGCGTGCTGCATGGCGGCGGCGAATTTGAACTCGTGCATGGGCACCACGCGGTCGTCGTCCCAGGAGGTGGTTATCAGCGTCGCCGGGTAGCACACGCCCTGTTTGATATTCTGCAGCGGCGACCAGGCGTAGAGCCACTTGAACGCCTCCGGATTGTTCGCGGTTCCGTATTCCGGCGCCCACAGGGCGCCGCCGGAAAAATCCTGATAGCGCAGCATGTCGAGCACGCCATGCCCGATATAGGCGGCGCCGAACAGCTCGGGATGCTGCACGAGCGAGGCGCCGGTCAAAAGGCCGCCGTTCGAATAGCCCTGGATGCCCAGCTGTTTCGGCGAGGTGTAGTTCTGCGCGATCAGCCAGCGGCCGGCGGCGGCGAAATCATCGAACACATTCTGCTTGTTGCCGAGCATGCCGGCGCGGTGCCACTGCTCGCCATAGACGCCACCGCCGCGGAGATTGGGAACCGCGTAGACACCGCCGAGCTCGAGCCAGACCGGCAGCACCGGATTGAAACGCGGCGTGATGGTGATGTCGAAGCCGCCATAGCCGTAAAGCACGGTGGGGTTCTCGCCGTTCAGCTTCACGTCTTTGGCCGCGACGACGAACATCGGCACTTTCGCGCCGTCCTTCGAGCGATAGAAAACCTGTTTCAGATCGTATTTCGAGGCATCGAACTTCACGTCGGGCCGGAACACCGTCTCTGTCTTCGCCGTCGTCACATCGTAGCGGTAGATAGTCGTGGGATAGAGGAACGAGGTGAAGCCGTAGTAGATGCTGTCGGAATCGTTGCGCGTGGACAGACCCGAGACGGCGCCCAGAGTGGGCAGAGGCAGGAGGCCCAGCGATTTGCCTTCGGTGGAATAAAGCTGGAGCCGGCTCGTCGCGACGACCTGCCAGTTCACCAGGATGCGCCCATGGGCCAGGCCCGCGTCCACGATCACGCCCTCGCCCTGGGGCACGACCTCGCGCCACTGCGCGGGCGCCGGATCGGACAGCGTCGTGGCCACGATCCGCCGCCGCGGCGCATCAAGCGTGGTGCGCAGATAGAGCGTGCCGCGATCGACGCCGACGGGCACATATTCGGCGTCGTTCTTCGTGTAGAGCGGTTTCAGCGCCGCGCCGGTATCGGGCTTCTGCGCATCGCGAAGATCGGCGTAATAAAGTTCGTTCTCGGTCGCGGTCCCGTTGATCAGGGCCACGAACAGATAGCGCCCGTTCTCGCTCACACTCCCTTCGAGTATCCATCGCGGCAGGTCGGGCCTGCTGTAGATGAGCCTGTCCGCGCTCTGCGGCGTCCCCAGCGTGTGATAGTAAAGCTTGTGGTCTAAGACTTCCTGGTTGATCCTGTTGTTCGCCGGCGGCTCGGGATAGCGCGAATAGTAGAAGCCCCTGTCGTCGTTGGTCCAGGCGATGTTGGAGAACTTCACCCACCTGACCTCGTCGGCCAGCGTCTTGCCGGTCGAAACATCCATGACATGGATCGTCTCCCAGTCCGAACCGCCTGTGGACAGCGCATAGGCGAGCAGCCTGCCGTCGGGAGACGCCTCATAATCGGCAAGGGCGATCGAACCGTCTGGGGAGAGGACGTTCGGATCGATGAGGACACGCGGCGCGGCCGCGGCGGAGTCCCGGACGTACAGCACCGACTGGTTCTGCAGCCCCGCGTTGCGGCGGAAGAAGAGCCTCGGACCCCTGACCTGGTCGGGCGCGGTTTCCTTCGGGTAGTTCCAGAGTTCCGTGAGACGCCTGACGATCCACGGCCGCACCGGAATCTTCGCGAGATAGCCGTCCGTCAGCGCGTTCTCGGCATCCACCCAGCGGTGCAGCGCCGGGTCCTGCATGTTCTCCATCCATTGATAGGGCGCGGGCACGGCGGTGCCGAAATAATGGTCCACCGTGCCGCCGCGCGCCGCCGGCGGATAGTTCGGGGGGACCGGGCCTGGTGCATCGGCAGCGGACGCCGCTCCGGACAAAAGGACCACCAATATCGCCACACCACCGAAGTTCCACATCGCCATCGCTTTCCGCACCCGGACAATCAACGCAAAGCACGCCCGGAAGTCCATGGCGAGGCCGCCGGAAGCTCCTTACCCGGCGTGCGGACTTAGGTCCGATCGACAGTGGCGCATGAATCCGACGAGGCCAGGCATGGCCCGCTTTGAAAACGGCCGGTTGTGCCTATCTATTTCCCGGCCCGGCCACGCGCAATATCTACCTCGGCAGCAGAAGCAGCCGGAGCCCCGGAGACCGGAATGATCGAACGCAGACCCTTCAAAGACCTCGGCGGCGCGGACCATGGCTGGCTGCGCGCCCGGCACCATTTCTCCTTTGCCGACTATTACGACCCGGGCCGCATGGGCTGGGGCAGCCTCAGGGTGTGGAACGACGACGAGATCCGCCCGAACACGGGATTTCCGCCGCATCCCCATGCCGACATGGAAATCATTACCTATGTGCGCGAGGGCGCGATTACGCATCGCGACAGCATGGGCAACGAGGGCCGCACGGGCGCCGGCGACGTCCAGGTGATGAGCGCGGGCGCAGGGGTCCGCCACGCGGAATATAATCTCGAACCGGAAACGACGACGCTCTTCCAGATCTGGATCCTGCCGCGGACGACCGGCGGCCAGCCCGCCTGGGGCGCGAAGCCATTCCCGAAGAACGATCGCTCGGGCCGCCTGGTCACGCTCGCCAGCGGCTTCGCCAACGACAATGACGCGCTGCCCATCCGCGCCGATGCCCGCGTGCTGGGCGCCACGCTGAAGACCGGCGAGAGCGTGGAATATCCCATCGGCGCGGCACGCCACGCCTATCTGGTCGCGGCGACCGGCGCGGTCGATCTCAACGGCGTGCGCCTCGACGCCCGCGACGGCGCGGCGATCGCCGATGTCGAAACGCTGAAGATCACCGCGCTCAAGGACTCGGAAATCGTTCTCGTAGACGCTGCGTAGTGGCGGTCGACCGTAACAAATACATCGAATTGCTCCGACGCGAACTTCAGGAGCTCCGCCCATGATTTTGGTATCGCGCGTTATGACGCTCTGGTTCGTCGGCGCGGCATACGGCCTGTACGGCCCATGGCGCGACGTATTGGCATTTCCGCGCGCGGCCTCGGCGCCGCGAGGCCTGGTTTGTGGCATTTCTTTCCTCCCCCATCGTGGGGGAGGGCCGGCCGAAGGCCGGGGAGGGGGGAATCCCCTCCGCGGAATTGCAGGAAGTTCAAGGGCGGCTGGAGACGATCAATGTCCTGACCGGAACCCCGTCGCTCCACACGCCCATGAATCGCTGTTCCTTCGTATTGCCCAGCGCATAATTTCTGTTCCTGCCGTAAAAGGCGGCGTCGGTCAGGCCGTCGAACAGCTTCCATGTGCCGTAATAGTCGAGAGCGTCAAGCGTGCGGTTCGTATCAGTGGCACCGGGCGTTCCGCCGGCGTCGGTGTTTCGTTCTTCGGCCCGCTTGCGCAGCCATTCTTCGACTCTTTGCCTCAACAACGCGCGCAGCGGTCCGCGGGCCTCGCTGCCCGTCTGTTGCGCTCCTTCCGGCATCGGCGCCCACGCCACCGGAGCGAAATGATTGGCCTTCAACGCGGGCCGTCCATGGTTGTCGGACACCAGCGTCACGTAATTCTTGTTGGAAGCAGGCACGCGTGTCGATTCATAGAATATCCGCTTCGCATCGGTATCGCCGACGAGGCGGTCCTCGTCCCCTGTCACCGTCAACAGCAGCGTTGCTGAAGGGATTTGCGAAAGATCGGCCAGTTGGAACGTGGCCGAGGCGCGGCTCCCCCAGGTTTTCCCGGGCTCCATGCACATGACGGCGCGTGGGACCGGCAGGCCAAACGTCTTCCAGTCCGCGGCCATGTTTGCCGATATCGGGCCGCCCATCGAGTGCCCCACGATGGCAAATCTGTCGAGCTCGGGCCTGACATGGCCGGGCGCGGTCTGCAAAACCCGTATCGCGTCCTTGACCGCCGCGACGGCGTCGGGCGTAAAATCCCCGACTTTCGTGCGCAGGCTGTCCTGGTAGAGCGGATAGACCACGATGTTTCCCCGCTCGACGATATGATCGATCCAGGCCTGATAGCTCCTGGGATCCGTCGCGCCCCAGCCATGGTTGAAGACAATGAGCGGTGCCCTTGCCGGCGTGGGCTTCGCCGGTTCGAACAGCCAATAGGATTGCGGTCCGCTGCCCAGCGATTGGGCAACGACGGCCCCGTAAGGAGCACTCCTGCCGCCCGGTCCCGACGGTGGCTGATGCGGTGGCGCTGGAGCTTCGGCAGCCCGGACCGCCCCGCCGCCAAGCAGCACCATCGCGACTGTCCAAAGAACGGCTTTCCTGATCATCCTGGACATCCGGGTCTGCATTGCCGGTCAAATGCTGGATCTGGATCCATTCAGAATGACTTAATGCGAACGCGCAATTCGAGCCGAGACGCACGCTCCCAAATGGGCATGCAACGCGAACGGCCGCACCGGCTTTCCGACGTCCCGGATGCGCGCTATTTTGCGCGCCGGCTCCGGGGGTATCCGGGGAATGTCGGACATGGAAGGGAATTGCGATGGTTATTTCACGGCGTCACCTGGGATTGCTGCTCGCGGCTGCGCTATTTGCGGCAGGACATCCATCCGTGGCGGATGCCGCGTCGGCCAAGAAGTATCTGCTCGGCTATTGGCAATTCAACGGCAATGGCAACGACTCGTCCGGAAACGGCAATACGCTCGCCCTGTTCGGCGGCGCGGGTTACGGCAAGGGACTTTTCGGCGAGCGCTGAGCCTTGACGGCGTGGAGGGAAGTTACGCGCAGGCGACGGCGAACAATACGAAACTCGATCTCGGCAAAGGAGATTTCACCATCCAGGTCTGGGCCGATCAGACCGTCCAGAACGAAGCCGTTCTGATCGAGAAATTCACCGGCGAGACGGGGCCCGGCTGGACGTTCTACAATCTCGGTTCGAGCCTGCAATTCTATGCGGACGGCGCATTGATACTGTCGGCGGATGTGAATCTGCAGTCCGGGGTATGGCAGCAATTCGTTGTCGAACGCAGCGGCAGCACGATCAGTCTGTATTTCGACGGACAACTGGCCGGGAGCGGACCGGTTTCCGGGTCGGTGGGCGCGAGCGGAAACCCGCTTCTCGTCGGCGCAAGGAATTCGCAGGACGGCCGGAACTTCACGCTCGACGGCGAGATCGACGAGGTCGCAATGTGGAAGCGGGCGCTCTCGTCATCCGAAATTTTGAAGCTATGGAATGGCGGCAAGGGGCGTAAGCTTTGAGTCCGGAAGCGCTCGTAATTGTCCTCGTCATTCGGAATGACTGACAATCGAGTGCCCGACGGTCGGGCCGAAACCTTCAAGCATTCCCCGTTTCCGGCGCATGGAATTTCTGTGTTGGTCGATGCGCCAACTGCGAAGCCATTCGGGATTCAACGTCCGTCTATCGCGATTTGCTTTTCGGCAGCGAACGGATCGAAGCGCCGCTCCGCGAGAGCGGCCCACGCGGCCGGCGCCAGATGGGCCAGGTGAAAATACCGGCGAGACTGCGATTGGTCCGTGTCCAGTGGCAGGCCCGTGGGGAGTTGCGTGGCGTCGGTGGCGAAGTAACTGCCGTCCGGGGCGCGCATGTTTTGCGCAGCCTTTATCGTGCTTCGTGCATCGGCTTCCCGTCCGGACAGTTCCAGCAATAGCGCGACCTGTTCCGTCCCCTCCGTCCAGATCCCTCCCTTGACGTTGCCGAATGCGAAACCGCCACCGACGCGAACCCTGCGTTCCAGGGTGGCGACGGCGGATCCATAACGCTTGCGAGAGCCCGGCCATGCGAGCAGGGGAAAGGTCTGAGCATCGAGCGCAAGATGACGATCACGCGTCACACCGTCTTCGATGACGCCCGCATCGAAGAAGCGGCCATTCGCATTCCACATGGCGCGCACGAATTGCTCCGCGATACGCGCTTGAACGATCCACTTTCCGTCGCCGGTGGAGGCGGCCAATCCGGCAAAGGCCGCCGCGAGGTCGGCATTGTGTTCCGTCGATCTCCACGCTTCGACTTTGGGATTTGGCTCTTCGCCGAACGTACCGCCCGTGAAACCGCCCGGTTCCCGGCGACTGCGCCACCTTGTTACCCAGGTGCCGATCCGGACCGCGGCATCGCGATAGCGCCGGTCGCCCTTTGGTTGGTCCAATGCCAGCAGCGCCAGAATGGCCCACGCCATATTTCCATTGTCGCTGCCGACCTGGTAGGCGTCCTCCATCCATCTGCCCGATTTCTTGTCCCAATAGCCCGCAAGCTTGACGGCGCCGCTGCCCACAGACCCCGCCGGATAGGCGTTGCGCAAGCGCCCGTCGTGCCAGTGGCGGTCCCGGTTCAAGGCGGCAAGGATCGCATCGCCGATGCGCGACGCCCGCGCGCGCTGCCCGCAGCCGACGAGTGCGATGGCCGCCACGGCGTTGTCGTAGAGAAAGGCCGTTCCTTTCAGCGCTGGTAGCTGCGCCGTCGGATAGCTCGGCAAGAAGGCGGGTCCGCTGCGCTGCGCGTCGATCGCCTTTTCCAGCCAGGCGCAGGCGTCGGGCGGCGCAGCACTGGCGCTTCGCGGTGCACCGAGCCACAGGAAAACGGCCGCCAGCAAAGCAAGTCTCGCGCATGCCGCCGGAAGAGTTATCGACACGACATCCGTTCTCCCAGGACGCGGCCATCGCCGCGGTGTCCGACGCCGCCATCCTGGCACAAGCGCCGCCGGCGACAGCGAGCAATAAACCGGACAAGAGCAACCGGGAAATGCGATTTATGTCCGGGCCTTCATGAGAAGGGTACGGCTATGCCATGCAGATATAGTTTGGATTCTATTCGGTTACGGGAGGTTCCGCAGCAACGCTGTTGGGACTTTTGTTCGTCGCCGTCTCGATAAACGCAGCAGCCATTTTGGGCGACGCACAGGGAAATTCGAAGCGCTTGGCCGAGCAGGCATTTCAGAACTACGTTGCGGTTTAGGACACCAGTGCGCCAAGAGAGTGTTCGCCGCTGTTGGTCTCAATGCGTCAGCTTGTGAGTTTGGAGCGCAAGCGAGACGAGACCCGCGCTGTCGACCGCGATGTGCGCGACGATGTTGGCCCAAAGATCGTGCCGCCACAAATAGAGCGTTGCGAGAACGGTGGCCACAGGCGCGATGGGGACGACTTGAATCCAGTCGAAATGCAGCGCGTGTACCGCAATGAAAACGAGGGTCGCGATGATCGCCGAGAGCCGGCGACGGCCGGTAAGAACGGATGCTTGCCAGTGTTCGACGCTCCCAGAACAAGGCAATTGCGAGAACGATAGCGGCATAGATCCAGATCGCGGCTTCAGTGACAATTCGCGCATCGACTTCTCCGATCTTCGGAATCAGGTTGTGAATCGAGGCCTGCACCGGCACGGAAAACAACGGATAGACGAGGATCAAGCCGAGCGAGAAAAGAATTGGCGTCCGGCTCGCAGGCGCGGCTTGATCATCCGTCAATGAAATCTCCGAACCACGACGGCCGGTGTCGATGTGCCCGATCCCTGGGCGAATCCTGAACAAAGGAATCCGGTGACAGTTTATGGCTTGATCTCGAACACGGTTCCGTAGCCGTTGGCGCCGCCGCCATAGGTGGTGCCGTAGAGCTTTCCGCCCACCTCGATCAGATCGCTGAGGGGAACGCTTCCGTCGGGGCCCGCCAGCGGACCGAATTTGTGCATCAACGATTCCTTGCCGTCCATGGATATCTTGAACACCGTTCCATAGCTGTAATTGTTGTTCCTGCCGCCATTTCCGGTGGTGCCGTAGAGCGTACCGCCCACATCGATCAGGGCGGCCTGGGGCCCCGCCCCGTCGTCCTTGCCGCCCTTGAACGAATACATGACCGTCTCGACGCCGGCCGGCGTCAGGCTGAACACCGTTCCGTATTCGTTGGCGCCGCCGGACTCCGTGGTGCCATAGGACGTGCCATTCACCTCGATCAGGCCGCCCACGGGGTCTGCCCCATCGGTGCCGCTGCCGAACAGATGCAGCACCGATTCGGTGCCTTTGCCGGTTGTCTCGAACACCGCGCCAAGGGGCGTGGCGGCGTCATCGCTGTTGTAGGTGGTGCCGTAGAGTTCGCCGTCCGATGCAAGCAAGGTACCCAAGGGGTATACCGCGTCGGGCTCGTAATTTCCGAACCTGAACACGACCGACTCGACGCCGGCCGTGGTGATTTTGAACACCGTGCCGCAGCCGGGCGTGCCGCAGGCGCTGCCGTCGCCGCCTCCGGACGTCGTGCCGTAGAGGACCGCGCCCTTTTTGATCAGGCCGCCCACGGGCAGCGTTCCGTCGAGGCCTCCGCGGAAGGAATACAGCACCGTCTCGCTGCCGGCCGGCGTCACCGCGAACACCGTGCCCAGATTGTTGGCGCCGCCGGTCTCGGTGGCGCCGTAGAGTGCGCCGCCCACGGGGAGCAGGCCCGCATAGGGGTTGACCCCATCGGCGCCGCCTTTGAAGGAATAGACCACCGTCTCGCCGCCGGCCGGTGTCACCGCGAACACCGTCCCGTCGTTGGCGGCGCCCCCGGTCCAGGTCGTGCCGTAAAGCGTACCGCCCACATCGACCAGGCCGGAAAAAGGCTCTGCGCCATCGGCGCCGCCCTTGAAGCTGTACACCACGGAATAGTGGGACGCGTCGGCGGGAATGGCCGCAGCAAGACTGCCGGCCAGAAACATACCGGCTGCCAGCATGGATGGTTTCGACATCGCGATTCTCCCTGGTGTGTGGCGTGGAATGATAGACCGCCCCCGAAGGGCCGGCTGTCCAGTTTTGCTCACGCTGCGCTTGTCCTCACCTGCCCGGGCACGCCGACCGGACTGAGCTCGTTATCATGGGCGCGCGTTGCTGCCAAAAGCCCTTCAGACCTATGCGCGGCTGACCCACGAGGTGCCGGTTGCGCAGGTGAGCGTGCGCAATCTCGATCCCGCTTCGGCGCGCTATCTCGTGACGCTTGCGGTCTATCGGGTCGTGATCACGCAATCGGGTTTCAACACGGAGCCGGCCAATGCTGCCGCGCGGGCCGCCAACGAGGCGCGGCCGTAAGTCGACCGGTCGGATGCTTAATTCGATTTTGCAATGTTCTCAACGCGCTGACCGGCACCACATTATCAGCTCCCCGTCCTCCGAATCGTCCCGGGTGCCGACTTTCAAGAAGCCGTTGTTCTGAAGCGCGTGCAGGGACGCGCTGTTGCTGATTGCTGTCTGCGCCGTCAACGCGCCTGTTTCCGGGTCGGCCGCGGCCTCGATCAGCAACCGTGCCACGGCTTGCGTGGCATGGCCGCGCCCACGGCAGGTGCGGGCTATGCCGAAGCCGATTTCGACACTGCCACGTTTGCGCAGTTCCTTGAAGCCGCATAGTCCGACAACCTGGCCGTCGGCCACAATCAGCCAGATCCCTCGCTGGCGTCTGGCGCGCTGGGATGCCGCCACCGTTCGCAGCATGGCCAGCGTCGCGGGATCATCCACGCCGTGAGGCGGAAGAGACAGTCCGTTTGGACCATCTGCCTCACCAAGCATCCATGCAAAATGCTCATCCGTCGCTTCGATCAGGATGGCCGGATTCGCGTTCATCGTGATCACCCAAAACTCAATCCAGGCCATTCGGTCGCATGCGCCACTTTTGAAAGCGGCGGATCAGCCAGCCATTGCTGAAGCGCCATTTGCCGTCAATTCCCGGTCCCGTGATGGCGAGCTCCCATCGCACTTTTCTTCGCCGTCTACCGCCCGGCAATTTCGGCAGGGCGTTCATTGTTACGATGTGGCCTGGCACCAGATCTCGGTAATGCGGCGTGAGTTCGGTGAGGAGTTCCGGGGTGGGCGTGCGACCGTGCAACTCTTTTTCGATGACGGCCAGCACCAATTCGGCGTGAGGGGAAAGCCCCGTCGGAAACCTGTCGGCCAAAGTCCGCCCTCGACTGCCATGACCCGCGTAACCGTTATGCCCTTAAGACCTACCGATTACCGTCAATCCTGCAAACGACAGATGACGTCTGCGCGAATGGACCGGGTCCGAATGATCTGGTGCTGTCGGTTCAGTCGCTACACCTTCTGGTGCTGCAGCATGAACACAGGATCAACACCAGTGAATTTTGCCCGAGATCCTGAAAACAGCGGAGATATTTTTCGTGCTGCCGCAGGAGCGACCCTTCAGGAGCCGGGGTCTATGCTGGCGGTCAGGTGGAGCAGCACCGTGTTGTTGTGCGCGGCATAGTGGCTCGTGCCGTCGAATTCGGAATAGGCGACAAACTGCAGCGACAGCCGCACCTGGAACCCGCCGAGCGACGGGCTCGCATCATTGGACGGCCGATAGTCCACCTCGGCGATGAAACCATTGCTGTTCGTAGGAATCCTCGCCGAAGCCGGAAATCGCCGCCTGCCGCACGCTGACCTGGGTGCCATAGGCGCCCAGCGCCAGCTCATTCTGCCCGTTCAAATAATCACGCCGCAGCGTCAGACGACCGTAGGGAATTGCGCCCGACGCGCCGTCCGAGCCGTCGATGGCCCGCATGCCCGCGCCCCTGAGCGCATTGCGCTCAAGTCCGCCATAGGCCGAGAATTCGCTGAATTTGGCATCGTCCCACATGGCATCATAGCCGCCGGTGTCGATCGACGGCGTAGCGGGATCCTTGTCGAAGGCCCCCGTGTCGGCTGCGGACCGATGCGCTGCCCCGGCAGAAGGTGAGTCCCAGCCCGCACTCCCCATCCACGGCGCGTCGATCGCCGGTGCAAGGCCGGGAATCAATGCGAGCAGGGGATTGTAGAACTGGCCCGTGGTCAACCGGTCTTGCGGTTCGCCTTGACCGGGCGCCTTCGACAATGCGCTCGCACATTGCGGCAGGAGCACCGCACCAAGCGCCACTACGAAGCCTGACCGGCCGCGAGCCAAGGTCTGGTGGATACGCACGGGAACACGCGTTCTCTGTCAGGTTACGCCGGCTAGGTTTCGCCGCGCGCGTTAATTTTCGGATGCGCGCGACAGCGAAAAACGGCGGCGTCCACGCAAACGGCGCCAAAACCCGCAGGATGGATTAATCGGATGTTGCCGCGAAAGTACAAGCTTTGTAACGAAACAGCGATACGGGAGGCCAAGAAAGCCAGGACAGGAGACGCTGCGGGTGATACTCGCGATGCAGGCTATGCGTTACAGACCACGTTGGAGCGGCGGTGAATTGATCCGCCCTACCAGGCATCCATGCAAAATGATCGTCCGTCGCTTCGATCAGATGGCCGCGCTGCCGCTCATTGCTCGTTGCCTGGTAATCATCTGCCCGGGTTGCGGCGGGCGAAGCGCCGAACCGGGCCTACGGGGTTACGCCATAGGCCGCGTAAGCAGCTGCTGTCTTGGGATCGATGGCCTGCGCCGCCGTCACATCGGCGTTGCCGCCTGGGGCATCGCCCGACTTCAGTTTCGCCAGCCCGCGCAGATAGAGTGAGCCCGCGAGTTTCGGGTTCGCCGCCAGCGCCGAATTCGCGTCGGTTATGGCGTCCGCGAAATTTCCCTTGCGGAACCGGGCGAGCGCCCGCGAGTCGAGGGCATCCGCATCGCCCGGCTTGAGCCGAAGGGCTTCGTCGCAGTCCGCCAGGGCGGCATCGAGCTGCTCGCCTTTCGTCGCGCGAATCCGGCATGCCGCGTTCAGGACTGCGGCGTTGCTGGGATTGGTGTGAAGCATGGCGTCGATCGTAGACATCAGCATGCCCGGCCCTTTGAGTTTCTCCAGCAGCTCTCCGAGATTCTCCCACACCGGTGCATAGCCGGGATACCTCGTGAGCGCGCCCTTCAGTTCGCCTTCCGCTTTCTCGCATTTCCCCAGACGTTCATAGGCGACGGCCATATAGACCATCGCCTCCGGGATATACTGCATGCGCCAGCTTTCCTGAAGGCTTTCCGAGATGAAGCCGGCGCAGGCGGACACAACATTCTCCGGCAGAACGGACGCGTCGTCGGTGCAATGCCCCAGATTCCTGCCCGCCCGCCCCGCCCGCGCAGAGATTTCCGCCAACCACCAGACCCGCCATCAACACCGCCTTGACACGCACGCACGCCTCCCGACGGAAAGCTTCGTCTGGTGATTTTGCCCTCCCCGACACGGCGTGTAAACGGGAGCGAAGCGTACACTGTTTGGTCGCGCAAAATGGCGCTGGCGTATTCTGATCGGTGCTGGCCTAAATAGAAACCAGCCAGCACCTTCTGATCAAAGCTGCTATCAGTTTCGTCACATTGCGTTTTTGCGCCCGGCGCCCGGAATGGCGGCCGGGTTTTTGTTTGCCGGTCGGGCAGGCGCGGCGCGCGTGAGGGCGCCTCCACCGCGGAGCTTATCCTCCGTCGACGGCGTCGCGCCGACCCATCGTCGGCGCGACGCCGTCGCCGAACGCTGTCGCCGAGCCGTCGAACGCCTGCTCGCTTGGCCCGCACCAGATGGCGGCTGACGGGAATCGAAATGGCGGTTCGCGCGCTCGCGGATCGCCTACCTTGCGCTGCCGCAGCGTTTGTCGAGTATCTCCGCTTCGCGGCCGCGGCCGAAGCTGACATCGGTCATTACAATCCCGCCGAGATGCACGGTCCCGGGAATCGTCCAAGACCCGTCCGCATTACGACGCCATTGACTGCAGGGCAGATACGTCGCGAGATCGACGGAGCTTGTCCATGTGCTGGGATCTTTGGGATTGCCGGTCCCGGAGGGCGTCTGAGCCGACGCCGGACCGATCAACACGAGCGCCGCTGTCGAAACGGCGGCGACGCACATCAATTTGAAAGCCATGGTCTTTCCTCTCTGAGCACAAATCGTTGGGCACGGATCGCGCGATTTGAATATAGCGCGAATTTCAAATCCGCAGCCGTCCGGCCTGTTGGAGGGACTCGCGCCTGCGCAATCTATCACACCTGTCCGGTGTCGTCCCCGTTTTGGATCGCAGGCGAATGTTCCAGGGGTGGGCAGGCGTTCCTTTTCGGCGTTCGCGCGGATGTCCGCGGCCATTTGTTCATCTGGACGGCTTTGATCGGTACTGTCCGGGATTCGGCTTGTGGATGAAGCGGCGGAAGGATCGAATCAGGACAGCCGAATAGCCCTGCGCATCAGCGCCAGCGGTCTCCGGGCTTCTTCAGGTAATTGGGAAAAATATAACCCCAGGGAAGCAGGGGAAAGAGGATAATGACTGGCGCGATTTCGAAGAATGATTTGCGGGTGTCGGCGTCGAGCTGGTTGGCAGCCCACAACGGCAGCGCGATACCGCACAGCCAGATCATTTTCCAGAGCAGCTCGTAGACCAGCAGCGGCAGCATCCCCAGCGGGTATCGGATTCCGACAATCGACAGGAGCGCGAGCGCCAGAAGGAAGCTGTGCACCGCGCCGCTCGCCAGCGTCCAATGCGCGTGATGAAGGAACGCCGGCAACTGGATCGAGCCCTCTCCGGCCGCAAGGATCGCGTAGAGGGCGCGCAGAACGTAAAGACGCCATAAGGATACGGCATCACCGGCGCCATTGCCGCCCGAAACCGCATCCATGTTTGCCGCCGCACCCTGCACCTGCGTCATGTTCGCCTCCTTTTCGGCTCATGATCGACTTTGGCGAGCCTCCCGGGCCGTTGCCATGTCCGTTGATATCAGAAACGGAACCACCTGGGGCTGGAACGGGCCAGTACCCGGGAATATACCCCAAATCCACATACGTCCGGATAGGGCGGCGGAAGCCCCGGGGAAAGCAATGACGATGAACGACTTGCCGGCGATCATGGGAACGGTCCTGATCGTTGCCGGGCTCGCTCTGGTAGGCATCAACACATGGTTCCGTACCGATGGGAGTGAAAAGACCACTCAGTCGGGGGCGCTCATCATTGTGGTCGGCGCATTCCTCTTGGGGCTGTCGATATTCGGCCCCCACGCAAGATAATTCGGAGGCTTCCCAATCGTGTTGCTTCCGAGCGAGCCGAAACGAACCAGGACACTCGCTCTTTCAAACCAGGACGCTGAGGGGCGAATTCGGACAGTACCCTTTGATCAAACCTGCCAGCGTTTCTGCCATGTTGAAGGTTTGCGCCCGGCGCCCGGAACGGCGGCCGGGTTTTTGTTTGCCGAAGGGGCAGGCGCCGCGCGCGTGGGCGCCCCCTTCACCGCTTCGCGGTCCCCCTCCCCCGCCTCCGGCGGGGGAGGAAACGCAGGGCGTCACCACAGAGGAAAATCACATGGGCACCAGACTGAGCGGGGTCGGCTACGGGCGGCCGCCGAAAGAGCATTGCTGGAAGAAGGGGCAGTCGGGCAATCCGAAGGGTCGGCCGCCGGGGCACAGGAACCTGGCCGCGGCGCTCACCGCGATCCTGCACGAGCGCGTGAGCGTGGCCGTGGAGGGCGAGGCGCGCGAGATGACCAGGCTCGAAGCCGTGACGTGCCAACTGGTGGACAGGGCGGTGGCGGGCGATCCGCGTCTCATCCGCGAGCTGCTGGCCGAAATCCACAAGAACGAAGCCCAGGCCGAGCGCGACGCCTCCGGCCAGCCGTTGGGCGAGGCGGACCGCGAAGTGATGGAGGCGCTTTATATCCGCCTGCGGCGCGAGGCCGTGACGGGAGGGTCCAGGTGAGCCGGGATTGCGGCGAACGACTTCGACGTGAGATCGGGCGGCCGATGCCGGTTTGTGCTTCGACCGTGAATCATGCTGCTCTGCGGCGCGTATTGGTCGGACTGTCTCATGCAGCCTGATGATATCGCCGGCCGGCTCCTGTCAGGGGAGAAGATCATCTGGACGGGACGACCGAGGCAGGGGTTGCTCCTCACGTCACGCGACGCGCTGCTTGTTCCGTTCAGCATCCTGTGGGGCGGATTTGCGATCTTCTGGGAATATTCCGTGCTGTTCCTGGTGCGGCCCCATCGCTCCGCTGCGGCGCATGCGCCCCCGGCGATCATTTTTCCCCTTTTCGGCGCGGGTTTCGTGCTGGTGGGGCTGTTCCTGATGTTCGGGCGATTCCTGCTGGACGCGCAACTCCGCAAAGGCACCATTTATGCCGTAACCGATCAGCGCGTTCTGATCCTGCGCTCCGGGCCGATGAACAAATTCGTCTCGCTCAGCCTGGACCGGCTTCCGGGCATCACCCTGTCGGAGGGCCGCAACGGCTGCGGGACGATCACTTTCGGCGACAGCGGATCAAACTGGGCGCGTCCCGGCTTCCAGATCTGGGTTCCTGCGCTCGACGCGGTCCCCCGATTCCTGAACATCGAAAACGCCAGAGCGGTGTTCGACCAGATTCAGCGCCTCGTCCGCCCTGTGGCGAAGAGCGGCTAGCGAAAGAAATCCGGTCAGGCTCAGGGCGTGATCGCGAACACCGTGCCGTCGCCATGGGCGCCACCCCAGACCGTCGTCCCATAAAGCGTGCCGTTCACGTCGAGCAGGCCGGCGATGGGCGTGTTGCCGTCCGGGCCGTTATCCGGAAACGAATGCAGCACCGTCTCGGCGCCGGTCCGGGGGGCGATCGCGAATACCGTGCCGTAGCCGCCGCGGGCGCCGCCTGCTGCGGTCGTGCCATAGAGAGTGCCGCCGACATCGATCAGCGCGGCTTCGGGGAAGTTGCCGTCGGCGCCGTTGTTCCGGAACGAATGCAGCACCGCCTCGAAATTATTCGCGGGGTCGATCGAGAACACCGTGCCGCAGCCGCCGTAGCAGGTTCCGGTGCCGCCGCCATAGGTTGTGCCGTAGAGAATGCCGTTGACATCGATCAGTCCGGCCGAAGGCTCGGCGCCGTCCGTGCAGCTGGTCCGGGCGCAGAAGTAATAAACGACCGTCTCGGCGCCGGTCTTCAGGTCAAGCGAGAACACCGTGCCGCAGCCGCCGTCGCTGTAGCAGCTTCCGCCGCCGCCCGTGAAAGTCGTCCCGTAAAGCATGTCCTTGATGCGGATCAGGCCGGCTCGCGGAAGCGCGCCGTCGCGGCCGTTGCCCTGAAGCGAATAGACCACCGTCTCGGCGCCGGTCTGCGGGTTGATCGCGAACACCGTGCCGCAGCCTTCGTTGTCGGCGCATCTTCCGGAGCCGCCGTTTTGGGTTGTCCCATAAAGCGTGCCCTTGACATTGACGAGTCCGGCTTCGGGCCAATTGCCATCGCTGCTGCCGCCGGCGAAGCTGTGCAGCACGGTCTCCGCGCCGGTTTCCGGGCTCAGCGAGAACACCGTTCCTTCGGGGTAATTGCGGCCGCCACTGACGGTCGTCCCGTAAAGCGTGCCCTTGATCCTGATCAGGCCGGCGGAAGGCCCCAAGCCGTCCCTGCCGCTGCCGAACGAATGCCGCACCGACTCGGCGCCTGTCTTCGGGTCGAGCGAGAACACCGCACCGTCGTCGCCGTTCGCGCCGCCCCCGGACGTCGTCCCATAAAGCTTGCCGCGCTCCTTGATCACGCCGGCCGCGGGATCCTGGCCGTCCGTGCAGTTCTGCCGGCTGCAAAACGAATACAGCACCGTCTCGGTCTGAGCTTTCGCGGCCGGAACGCACATGACACATCCCAGCACACACGCGATCAGCGCAGTCGAAATCGCCCTCATCCGACACCCCTCGGTCGTTGTCCGCTCAGGGACGTTAGGGCTCGTGCCTGAATAAATGCTCTACAATCCGGCCAGAGCGGATTTCCGGTCATGTAGAACCGAAAAGTGTCATGCCCGCGGAAGCGGGCATCCAGGGGCAAGCGACGTGCGGCTTCCCCTGGATTCCCGCTTCCGCGGGAATGACATAGAATGATTCAACCCCATCGGAACCTGCTCTAAAGCGGCCTTCTTGCGGGGAAAGCTTCCGACTCAGTTAATTCGGTTTTCCTTCGGGATGGGCCGCGAATCGGCCACTGTGCCTCTTGACTGGTCGCCGCTATAGTTCATGTTATGTTCTCACAGGCTCGGTTCTCGCGAATGTCCATCGAAAAGCGCTTTGATTCCGCTCTCGTGTCCGCGATGGCGCTGCGGGAGAAGCAGATCCAGCAGAATTTCCGGCCCATCATCGCCGTGCACAAATGGTTCGCGCGCCGGCCGGGGACGCTGTTTCGCGGTCTTGTGCTTTCGGAGTTCGGCGACAAGCCGTTGGCCCAATCCTTCTTCGAGGCGAATGATTTTCCGGGAAGGGTCGTCGCCGATCCCTTCATGGGGGGCGGCATACCGCTCCTCGAAGCCAATCGCGTCGGCTGCGACGTCCAGGGCTTCGATCTCAATCCCATGTCCGCCTGGATCGTGCGCGAGGAGATCGAGCATCTCGACTTGCGCGCCTATGCCAGTGCCGCGCGCGAATTGATCAAACGCCTGAAAGCGGAAATCGGCGCTTTCTACCAGACAAATTGCAGCCTTTATGGCGACCGCAATGTTCCGGTGAAATATTTCCTGTGGGTGAAGACCATGGGATGCGAACAGTGCGAAAATCGGATCGATCTTTTCCCCGGATATCTGATGGCCGACGACACGCGACATCCCAGGCACGTAATCGTGTGCGCGGGTTGCGGCGAGTTGAACGAAGCCAGTGATCCCAGGCGGCCGGGCCGCTGCCGCCACTGTGACGCGCCGCTCAAGATAACAGGGCCTGCGCGGCGCAACCGGTGTTCCTGCGGGCAATGCGGGCATGTCAATTCGTATCCGCGCCCGAATGATGGGCCGCCGCAACATCGCCTGTTCGCGCTTGAATATTACAACCCGGACCGTCGCGACGTCCATCGCGGCCGGTTTTTCAAGAAACCGGACGCGCGCGATCTCGCAAAATTCGAGTCCGCCGCGGAGCAATGGCGGAACACGAGACCCGGATACGTTCCCGAGCAGGAAATCCCGTGCGGTGACGAAACCGACCGGCTGCATCGCTGGGGGGTACGGGCGCTATCGCGAGATGTTCAACGCCAGGCAGCTGCTCGGTCTCGAACTGAGCTGCAGGGAGATCGCAAAGACCAGGGACGGGCGGGTGCGGCGGGCGCTCGCAACCAATCTCTCCGACCTGCTGCGCTATCAGAACATGCTCTGCCGTTACGACACGATGGCGCTGAAATCGCTGGACATGTTTTCGGTGCACGGACTCCCGGTGGGCCTGGTTCAGTGCGAATCCAATCTCCTCGGAATCACCAACGGGAACGGCGCAAATGTCGGTTCCGGCGGATGGACCAACATCGTCGACAAATATTCCAAGGCAAAAGATTACTGCGAAAACCCCTTTGAAGTCCGCCCCTTCAACGGCGCGAAAACCTTTGTTCCGATCAAGGGAGAATGGATCGGCGAGAAGCTGAACGGCGCGAGGCCGCGCGCGGTTTCCATCGCCTGCAGGAACGCTTCGACACTCGTGTTCGCGCCGAAAAGTCTCGATGCCGTGTTCACCGATCCGCCCTATTTCGGCAACGTGCAATATGGCGAGTTGATGGATTTCTGCTACGTCTGGCTGCGCAGGCTGGTGGGCGAGCGCTGGGAAGGATTCGACCGCGAGTCGACGCGATCCGTAGACGAACTGACCGGCAACCTGACGCAGGCGCGCGGCCTGGATCACTTCACCGAAGGTTTGTCGGCTGCCTGGTGCGCCGTTGCCGCGGCGCTGAAACCGGGCGCGCCGCTCGCGTTCACATTTCACCACGACCGGATCGAGGCCTATCACGCGGTGGGCGTGGCGATTCTCGATGCGGGTCTCACATGTTCGGTCACGCTTGCATGCCCGGCGGAAATGGGCGGTTCCATCCATATCCAGGGAACAGGATCCTCGATCATCCATACCGTGTTCGTTTGCCGGCAGACCGGCGCCACGTCGAAGCATCTTCTCTTCGGGAACGAAGCGCAGTTGTTGACGCTGATAGGGCGCGACATCACCCAGCTCCGCGCCGCCGGGGTGAAACCGACCCTCGGCGACGTCCGCTGCATCACGTTCGGCCATGTGACGCGGATGGGGATATGGCGGCTGCGGAGCAGCTGGCGCAGCGACGCGGCGGTCACGGAGCGCATCAGCCGCTTTGCGCAGGAACTCGGGTCACTGTGTGACGTGGCAGATGTGATCAAGCGCGCCGGCGCGGAATTGCCGAACCGGCGATTCGAACTTGCCGAGGACACACCTCCCTTCGAAAGAGATTCCGGCGATGCCGTTTCCTTTTGAGCTCGCTTACGAAGAACTCGTCGCGCAGCTCGACGCCTGCGTGGACGCGGTATTCGGCGCGCTCCGCTCCGAGTTTCTGGACATGCCCAAAGGCCAGGGCTTTATCGAATATCCCGTTTTCGAGCAGGGCTACGAAGCCCTCAAGCGGACGACAGGCGGTTTTCGTAACCTCTCTCCGGATCCGGTCTTCGAAACCGTGAACCAGACGCCGATCGCACTCATCGTCCTTCGTGCGATGCTCGGCCTGACACCGCCCGAATGGGGATATCTCGCAACGCAACGCACGAACATGGAGGTCAGCCAGGGCGCAATTCGCGCGCTCGACCGGCGTATCCGGATGGCACCGCGCGGGCCGCCTTCGATTGGAGCTTCGGCCGGTTAAGAGACAACATTCGTCCGCCGAAGCTTCGGCGTAGCCGGAAGCCGCAGAGGGAAACCGCCAAATCACCAAGAAGAAAATTGCGCGCCAAGGCGCGCCGGAATCCGTTGGCGCACTTGGCGTCCTGGCGGTTCAATACTTCCCCTCCGCGTGCCAGTAACAGCCGGTGGAGGCGCATCTCATATGCGATAGCCCGGCCTGACACCGGGGTCCGGCGGTTTGTTTCCTGTCGTTCCCTGCGGCGGGGAGGCCGCGACGGCGCTCCACCCGGACGATACGCCGGGTGTTGCGTATCATGCGGATTCCTGTCGGTTTTCATGAATCTTGAGGCGTGTGAAGACGGCGGAGAGAAGCGGAAATGTCCCGATGGTGCCACCGGCGCGCTTCAGCAGATCGCCGATGATTTCATCGCTTTCGAGCCGCCGGCCCGGTATCTGCATGTCGCGGTACATGGAAGACGTCAGTGCGGATTGCGTGTTGGTCAGCCAGTCCAGTGTCTGCGACTGAAATCGATCCGGGAGCGGTCGCCATGCGTCGGAAATCGCCCGCATCACTTCGTGAAACATTGCTTCCATGAAGGCACGGCCGCCTTCGGCGAGCGCAATCTGCCGGGTGTCCGCGTGCATCAGGCAGGTAATGGCGCCAAGGCCGGCGAGCTGCGCCCATTTCTCCCACATTTCGCGTTCGATCTCCGACGAGAGGCGGGCGTCGAATGCGGCGTGGGTGAGAAACGCATCGAGCGCCATGATGCGGGATGATTT
The DNA here is from genome assembly GCA_036266955.1 of Rhizomicrobium sp. Classification (GTDB taxonomy): domain Bacteria; phylum Pseudomonadota; class Alphaproteobacteria; order Micropepsales; family Micropepsaceae; genus Rhizomicrobium. The sequence continues at coordinate 29,382 of DATAWY010000096.1, read as the reverse complement.
CCCGCCGTTCCATTCGCCATAGATGAGATCGTGAAAGATACCCTGGTCGAGGACCTTGCCGGCTTCATCAAGGCTCGCCGCAACCCGCGCGACGCCGCCGATGACATGTGTGGCCCCGAAGCGTTCGCGAAGCACGTCCATGTGCTTCATGCCGTTCAGGATCGGCAGGATGATCGTGTCGTCGCCGACATAAGGGGCAAAATCCCCCATCGCGCCCGCGAGCTGAAAGGCTTTGACGGACAGGAAAACGACATCGAACGCCCCGGCGCCCATGCCGGCGCTTATTGTCCGCACGGGGATGACGTGTTCCCCGTCCCTGTCGACGATCGTCAGCCCCGCTTCAAGCTGGCGCGCCCGGTTGGGGCGGACGAGAAATGTCACGTCACGGCCGGCTTTCGCGAGCATGCCACCGAAATATCCGCCGACACTTCCGGCACCGACGACCAGCATCCTCATGGTTGGACTCCGCAGGGTTTTCTCATGGCAAGCCTCCATCATCGTGGCCGGCAGGGGAAGTGCGCGAAAGGCGCGCCGGCAAACGCCTTCGACACGACTTCGGACGAGAGCTGCCAACCCAGCGCCTCCTGCTCCTTCGGAGAAAGACCAAGGGCATTGGTGACGTCGACAAGGATCTTGCCGTTCCACGGCCCGAATTGCTTCGCGACATCCCCGTGCGCGCGAAAGGGGACGGCCAGGAAGATCATCTGGGCCTTGCAGGCGTCCTGAACGGATTGGGGAACGACGCTTCGGCCGAGCTCTTTCGCCGGAAACGCAAGCGCCTCCGGTCCACGCGTGTTTGCGATGGCGACTTCGATGTTCTGACGCGCGAAGACGCGTGCGAGAGCGGTACCGATGTTACCAGAACCGATGATGGCGTATTTCATGGAGGACCTCCTTTGGAGCGGATTGTCTTCTCCGTGACCTCCGTGCCTCCGCGGTGAATGTTTCATGTTTGTTACGACCCGGCGGAAAATCTCGCGCATGACATTCATCTACGCGCTGTCCTGGCCCTCGCGCCAGGTAGCCGCGCAATAGAAGAGCGCCGTCATCGCCGAGAGGTCGAGGAACAGCAGGTAGCGATAATCGCAGGCGATCGAGATGACGAAGAAGCTGCTGACGAAAATGAGTGCGGCCGCCAGCAGCGAAGCGATGGCAATGTCGGCGGGGCCGCGGCGCCGGACGAGAAACACCAGAAGCGCGAGCGCCAACGCAGCCCAGGCCGCGTGGGAATATACCGGCGTGGAAACAAACAGCGCCGCGTAATTGCCGAGCGCTGCGTCCTGCGGCCGGAATCGCCGCTTGAGCCCCAGCTCCTTCAGATATTGCGGCGGCCCGGCGATGCCCGTGTAATACGGGGCGCATTGGCGGAGGCCGGGCGTCAGGAACACCCGGTCGAAAACACGCGCACGCACGCGCAGATAATCGAGGGGATGATGCAGCAGCACCTCCAGCCATTGCGAGGAAATCGCGGCGGGGCCGGTATCGGCGAATTCGTTTTGCAGATCCGGCGACCCGACAAGCGTATCGTTGCGCGTGGGCGTGTAGAGCCTGACGCCGTCGGAACGCATCAGTTGAACGAGATCGGGGTTCGCGCGCGTCAGGGTTTCGAGCTTCAGCGCGGGATCCGTCTTCACCTCGCCGATCAGATCGTAGAGCTGCAACAGCTTCACCTGTCCGGCGGGACCGGACACGCCGGTGCTGCGTGCCGCGAGCGCCATGCCTGCGATGGCGACCACGCCGATCGCGAAGGTGCCGGCGGCGATGCCGCAGACAAGCGCGCCGCGCCAGCGCAGGCCCTGTTTCCTCGCAATGATGACAAGCGCCGCGACCCCGAGGACGAGCGCGATGGCGCCGTTCTGGCGGGCAAGCGTCGCCAGCGCAAGAAACAGAACGCCTGAACAAATCAGCAGCCAGCGCAATCCATTTCGGGGCCACTGCGCGGCCGCATGCGCCAGCAGCACGAATCCGGCAACGGCAGCGTCGGCAAACAGGACATCTTTCCACACGATGCCCTGATAGAGCACGAGCTGCGGCAGCGCCGAGCAGATTGCAGCTGCAATTGCCGCGGCCCACGACACCCGCCGCGCAAGCCAGAGGAGCGACAGCAGGCCGGCGAAAAGAAGAACGCTGTCGAACAGAATGAACAGACCCGTCCCGGGCAGAATCGAGTCGGCAATGCCGAGCATCCAGGCCATGACGGGCGGATGCCAGGGATTGTAATGACCTGTCCGCCCGTCGTGCAGCTGGACGACCGAATCGTATGACAGCTGCCCGGGCCAGTTCAGCGCGAGCGAAGCCGCGCAGGCCAACACGAGCACCGCGGCAGCCGCGACGCGCGGCCAGCGGCGCCGCAGCCGGTCGCTTGCCCCACTCATTCCCATCAGTTGAAACGTACCATCATTCTTACCATGACGGGGCACGACCCCATGAGTGCCAGTGCGGGGTCTGCTCACTCAAGTCGGTCCAACGCGTCCCCCTCCGCCTCGCTGCGCTCGGCACCCCCACGATGGGGGAGGAAAACAATGGCGCGCCCGTTTCTTTCCTCCAGCCGGGGGGGCGGCCGAAGGCCGGGGAGGTGCCCCACCCGACGATTCTATTCGATCGGATCGTGCTGTGGTCAGCGATTGTGGGTACACGCCCCGCCACATCTGGCCGCCGCCAGGTCCCGGCCACGGTGAGATAAGCGTGTCTTCCCGGCGCCACCGCTCCCAAACCGTGCGCTCCGCCCTGAAAATGCCGGCATGCGGGGATTGCCTCGTGTCGGGCGGGGCATTACACCGGTTTTACTTGCCCTGACGCGCCGCAGTCCGAAATTAGGTGTCGCCGGGAACGGATTCGGCCAGGGGGGCCGGGCGCGCGTGGGCCAGATGATCGACAAGCCGGTTTTTTTCGACGCGAGCGGGCGGCGCGCCACGCGCATGTCTCTGCTTGGCCGCGCGGCGGCGATCATCACGACGGTGATCGGTGTCATCTTCATCGCCAGCCTGATCGTCGAGCCCCATGTCGCGCAACCCAATCTTGGCGGCCATCTGAGCGCCATCAATCCGGTCGAACTGGTGCGGCGCGCGTTCGATCCGGCCATGATGAACGCGGCGGCGAAGCTCGCCCAGGAGGCGCGGGCGGAACGGGCGCGGCTTGTGCGGGCCTGGCGCGCCCAGCGCGCGCGGGTGGCGCAGGCCCATTCCTCGCCGGCGGCGCTGCGTCCGTTCAAAAACCGCCCGCTCACCGTCGGCTTCTATCTGAGCACCGACGAGCTTGCCTATCCCGATCTCAAGCGCGCGGTGTCGAAGCTCGACTGGTTCGTGCCGGCCTGGATGAATCTGCAGGGGCCGGAGATGAGCCTCGCCCACAGCGTGGACCGCAACGCGTTGGCTGCAATCGCCCGGGCAAAGCCGAACGTGGCGATCCTGCCGCTCGTCCAGAACGCCTCGAACGCGGTGTGGAACGGTCCCGGCATGGCGGAGCTGCTCGCCGATCCCTTGCGCCGGCATATTCTGCTCGACGGCATCATCGCCTATCTGGCCAGGAACAAATTCGCGGGCGCGGTGGTCGATTTCGAGAGTCTTCCGGACAGTGCCTATCCCGATCTCGAAACCTTTCTCGGCGAGATGAAGCGGGCGTTCGCACCGCACAACTGGCTGGTGGTGATCGCCTCGCCCTTCGACGACGACAGCTGGCCTTATGCCGCCTGCGCCCCGCTCGTCGATTACACGCTGCTCATGGCCTATGACGAGCATGACGATGCCGCCCCGCCGGGCAGCATCGCCGGCGAGACCTGGTACGAGGAGAACCTCGACAAGCGCATGGCGGTGCTCTCGCCCGCGCGCACCATCATCGGCCTCGGTAATTACGGCTATGACTGGTCGGCCGGTCCGGCCGACGCGATCAGCTTCCAGGACGCCATCGTGGCCGCGCGCGACTCCCAGGCGCGGATCATCTTCGACGATGCCACCAACAACCCGCACTTCTCCTATCTGGAGGACGACAACACCAAACACCAGGTGTGGTTTCTCGACGGCGTGACGGCCTTCAACCAGATCCATGCCGCCGATTCCTATCAGCCGGCGGGCTATGCGCTGTGGAAGCTCGGCAGCGAAGACCCCTCCACCTGGGACGTGCTCGGCCGCAAATATGGCGCGGCGGCGCCGCAGAGCCTGCGCAACATTCCCACCAGCCAGGATGTGGATTTCGAGGGCGAAGGCGAAATCCTGCAGGTCGAGGCGCATCCGGAAACGGGCACGCGTACGCTCGACATCGATCGCGACACCGGCGACATCGACGACGAGACCTACACCAAACTCTCCACGCCCTATGTCATCCGGCAGTTCGGCACCAGCCCCAACAAGCTCGCGCTCACCTTCGACGACGGGCCCGATCCGCAATGGACGCCGCAGATTCTCGACATCCTCAAAGCCAAGCACGTCAAGGCGACGTTCTTCGTCATCGGCGAGAATGCGGAGGCCAATCCCCAGATCGTGCAGCGCATCGTGGCGGAGGGACATGATGTCGGCAATCACACCTTCACCCACCCCAATCTCGCCGATACGCCGGGTCCGGCCGTTGTGCTGGAACTCAACGCGACGCAGCGCCTCTTCCAGGCGCTGACGGGGCGCTCGCTGCGCCTGTTCCGTCCACCCTATCTGGGAGACGCCGAGCCCTCGGACGAAGCCGATCTGCAGCCGGTCGAACTGGCGCAAAACCTCGGCTACATCACCGTGGGCATGCATGTCGATCCGGTGGATTGGGAGCTTCCGGGAACCAAGGCGATCCTGCAGCGCGTGCTTGAGGCGGTTCATGCGAAGAACCCCGACGTGCGGGGCAACATCCTGCTCTTCCACGATGCGGGCGGCGATCGTTCGCAAACCGTGGCGGTCCTGCCCAGAGTGATCGACACGCTCAGGGCACAGGGTTATCAGTTCGTGCCTGTCGCCGAACTCGCGGGGCTCACGCGCGCGCAGGCCATGCCCTATCTGCCGCTGACGCCGACGCTCGTCATGGACCGGCTGGTGTTCCTCACCTTCAGCTGGACCGGTCTCATTCTCTATTACTGTTTCCTCGCGGCGATTTTCCTCGGCATCGCGCGGCTGGTGGTGTGGTGCGCGCTCGCGCTGTTCAACCGTCCCCGCGAGGCCGAACAGGCCGCGCCACCGAGTTCAGCAACACCTTACAGCGTCTCGGTGATCATTCCAGCTTTCAACGAGGAAAAGGTCATTGCGGCGACGGTCGAACATATACTCGCAAGCGAGCATCCGAATCTGAGCGTGATCGTGGTCGACGACGGCTCGCGCGACGCCACCGCAGAAATCGTGGAGCGCGAATTCGGCGCGGACGCGCGGGTCGTGCTCTTGCGCATCGCCAATGGCGGCAAGGCGAACGCGCTCAACGTCGGCCTGGCCCGCGCCCGCGGCGAAGTAATCGTGGCGCTCGACGCCGATACGCAGTTCAACGCCGACACGATTTCGCGACTGGTGCGCTGGTTTGCGGATCCCGCGGTCGGCGCCGTCGCCGGCAATGCCAAGGTCGGCAACCGCATCAACACCATCACCCGCTGGCAGGCGCTCGAATACATCGTGTCGCAGAATCTCGAGCGGCGGGCGCTGGCCACGCTGCACACGCTGACCGTGGTGCCCGGCGCGGTCGGCGCCTGGCGGCGCAGCGTGCTCGAAGAGCTGGGGGGCTTTACCGCGAGCACGCTCGCCGAGGACCAGGATCTGACGATCGCGGTGCAGCGCGCCGGCTATCGCGTGCTGTTCGATGCGAGCGCGATCGCCTGGACGGAAGCGCCCGCTACCATCCGCGGCTTCGCCAAGCAGCGCTTCCGCTGGGCCTTCGGAACGCTGCAATGCCTGTGGAAATACCGCGCCATGACATTCAATCCTCGCTACGGGGCGCTCGGGCTCGTCGCGCTGCCGCAGGCCTGGATGTTCCAGATACTCCTGACCGCGCTCGCGCCGCTCGCCGACCTGATGCTGATCTGGCAGCTCCTGTTCCAGACCATCGCCTATCTGGAGCACGGCTCGGAATTCAGCAACACCAGTCTCATCACCGTGGGCGTCTATTATGCCGTGTTCATGGTGGTCGATCTGCTGGCCGCGCTGTTCGGCTTCTGCATGGAGCGAAGCGAGAACTGGAATCTCACATGGTGGCTGATGCTGCAGCGCTTCGGCTACCGCCAGATCATGTATTACGTGCTGGTGCGTTCGATCTCGAGCGCAATCCGCGGCCGGTTCGTCGGCTGGTCCAAGCTCGAACGGACCGGGACGGTGAAAGTGACGTACGCGCCGAAGCTGCCCGCGCATTAGCGGGGGATCGAGGGCTGGGAGCAAAACAGGAGAAGCGTGCCCGCGCACAGGTGATTGAAAACGATGGGGGAACAGAATATGAACGCCGATAACGCGGGAGAGACTCGCGGGGGGAGGGGATGCGATTGTTTATTCGATGGTGGGCGATTCGGCAGCGAGCACTTTTTCCTAGCTGTGCATGGATGCGGGTCTGACGCACGACGAAATCTGCGAAGCGCTCGGAGTGGCGCGATGTGTTCTCGATGATTACCAGCTCGGGCATCGAAAACCGTCCGCGCGGGAGGTTCAAATCCTGCGCGGATTTTCGCTCGCGACACCGGACAGAGAAAAGAACGGCGCAGCCAACAACGGCGAAACAGTCGGGAACCGACGAAGTGCCCTGCCCCCGTTGCCGGCCTCCGCAGAAACGCCTGTGCCCAATGGAAAGCCGAGGCTCGGTTCGCCGCGGCAGCCGGGAGCGTCCAGACCCGGCGCCTTGCTTTCGTTGCCATTCGCCGATCAAAGAGAAATCGGCTTGTCTGCAGATGCCGCGCGCTGCGCTCTCGAAGACGAGGATTTTCCCTTCGAGGCGCTCAGCGAGGTCTGCGAGGCACTCTCCGATCACGACCGTCCGGCCGTTCTTCGAACTTTCCGTGCCATCGAGCGGGACGTTTCGGGCGAAATACGGAAGTTTTACCAGACGAAATTGCCGGACGGGGCGGTCGCGGATGTTCTCTATTATTTCTGGGTCAAGCAGGCCGAGTGTCCGTCCTGCGCGAGCGCCATCGCCTTTACGCAAAGCTCGTCCTGACCGCGCAGGGCAGGAAGATCTATCTCGAAGCGACCGCGGAAGATCGTGCCCTGTATGAAAGCGCAGAGCAGGAGTTGAAGCAACGGGAGAACGCGTTTCCCGTTGTGCCGATCGAGCCCGGATATAACACCAACCAGGCGCTCGGTTACAATTATCGGTTCTGGCACGAGATGTTCAATGCAAGGCAGCTCCTCGCCATTTCCATTCTGGCCGATCGGGTGCGACGGATCGAGGATCGCGTGTTGCGCGAGCTCTTCACATGCCTTCTTTCAGGCGCGTTGGAGTTCAACAACATGTTTGCCTCGTATAAGGGCGAGGGAACAGGAGCGGTGCGCCACATGTTCGCACATCACATCCTGAAGCCGGAGAGGGTCCCGCTCGAAGCGAATTTGTGGGGCACGCCGAAGAGCTCCGGCTCGTTTTCGACCATGTTCGAATCGCGCATTCGGCGGGCGCTCGACTACGCGGACAACCCGTTCGAGCTTCACGTGTGCGAACGGGATGGAAAAAAATCGGTCGCGAAAATCCATGGGCTTTCGGACCGGATCTGACATGACATTGCGGACAGTTTTCCGGAGTTCGAATCCGGTAAGCCCGTCTACCTCTCGTGCGGAACCTCGGCGGAGACCGATATTCCGGAGGGCTCGGTTGACGCGATCCTGTCGGATCCGCCTTTTTTCGACAACGTCCACTACTCGCAACTGGCGGATTTCTTTCTTGTGTGGCAGCAGCATATTCTGGGTGAAAGCGGTGATCGCGCACGATTCACCACCCGATCCGGGAACGAAGTGCAGAGCGCGGATGCAACGGCCTTCACCGAGCGGCTGACTGCGGTGTTTCGCGAGGTCCGCCGCGTCCTCAAAGCGAGCGGCGTCTTTGCGTTCACCTATCATCATTCCCGCGCGGAGGGCTGGAGCTCCGTGCTGCGCGCACTTATCGAATCGGGTTTTCTGATAACGGCAGCCCACCCCATCAAATCGGAAATGTCCGTCGCGATGCCCAAATTGCAGGCGAAGGAACCGATCGATCTCGACATTATTCTTGTTTGTCGAACGCGAACCGATTCGCCGGATGCCGACGGGACCCGCGGCGTATTGCGGGAAGCTTCCGCCGTTGCGGAAAGACAAATACGCAGGCTGCGTATCGCAGGCCGCCGCCTCAGCCGAAACGACGTCCGCGTCGTCGTGATGTCTCAGCTCCTGAGAAGAATTTCAGGCTTGCATTCCGCAGACGAAGCATCGGCCTCGCCGGATGCTCTCGACGGCGATATCGAAGCGCTGATCGATCGCTTGGCTGAAGGCGATGGAGCAGTCTGGCCGGCGGAGCGGAAAGCAGGCTGATGACGACTGTATTTTCTGTATTCCGCACCTGCGCCGAGGCTATCAAGCGCGGCGAGTTGATCGAGCGCGAGGGGCGAACCGACAAGGAGTTCCATTTTCAGGACTGGTTCCGGAAACGTCTCGACGCGTTGAAGCTGGACTACGATTCGCCGGGAAGAAACACCTACCCGGATTTCCGGCTGGTCCGCAGCCCCGAAGGCTACGAGACCAGGGGGCTCGCCTATCCCGGCCGCGAGGCCGATTACGACTGCAACAGCCAGGTTCCGCGGGGCGAACACAATGGGCGGCGTATTTGCTATGTGTTCGGCCGCTATCCGGTGCTTGATCTTGTCCTGTGCGACGGCGGATTTCTCAATGCCGACACCGCGTATGTGCACAAAAACAGGAGCTTCAGAGGTTTCGGAAGCTATGGCGACATCCTGGTCCGTGACCGGAAAATGTATGTGGCGCCGACACCCTTCGCGCTGGCCGAAGGCACGGCGCACAACTCCACGCTGATCGTGCCGGGGGCACGGAGGTTCCCGATGGCTTTGTGCAGGTCGGCATCCTCACGCGGGAGGAGGCCAACGAACCGGTTGTCGCCTACAGTTTCGACGTGCGGACCAACGAGATTTCGATGACACGGGTACGGAATCCGAACGCGGGCCGTTGTCATCATTTCAAGGCATATCGCCTCGCCGGGGACCGTCGCGATCCCGTTGCCCTTCGCGCGCCGGCCGAAGTTCTCGCGGGAATGGCAGAAGCCGAAGCGGCATATGAAGCAGAGTAACAGTGCAGATTAGCTCCGTTTCGGAAGATGCGTTGCCATTGTTGGATCATGAGTTGTTTGGTACTATGTCCGCATAATGCCTGCGTTCCCTGCGAACCAACGGAGCAGATGATTGAGGATGGATGGGCGGACGCCCACCAAGAGGGTGCTGCCGGAACATGGCGAGCTATGCTTCGGTGTGCGCTTAGGCATTATTAATAAGACATTCAAAGCGTGTACGTGCCTGGTCGTCCAATACTTGCTGACGCCGTAAAATGGCCGATGGACGGCAGCGCAGCGCCAGATGGCTCATCGCAGTTCAGACCTCGTGGCAGGACGATTGAGCGGCGGACGCATGGCATCCCGGATTGCCCCTTTCAGCACAAACGGGCTCACCTCTTCGGTCCAGGCGTGTAGAACCCTTCCGTCAGGACCGACAAGAAACTGGGTGGGCAGCCCGTAGATGCCCCCATAGAGCTCGGCGAGTTTGGGGTCGCCAACAACGACACGATAATTGAACGGGTAGCGGCCCATCGCGCGTCTCAATCGCGCCTCGGATTCGTCCATGGAAATGCCGACAATCCGCAAACCGAGCGGACCGAACTGCCTCTGCAACTGGATCAGATCAGGAATCTCAAGAAGGCACGGCGTGCACCAGCTTGCCCAGAAATCGATCAGCACAATCCTGCCGTGCAGCCCCCGAAGGCTAAAAAGGCCACCACGCGTGTCGTTGCGGGTGAATTCGGGGGCGAGCGATCCTTCAGACAGCCTGGCCGGAACACCCGCGGTGGCCGCCGAGTTAGCGCCCAAAATCAGAACGGCGGGAAGTGCGAGGGCAGTCGGCAACTGAAAATGCAATCCTAGGAACCGGCCCATGTGTCATTTGCCGCGTTCGACGGGATAGCCCCTTGCGACCCAATCGTCGCCGAAATTGTTCGCGATATAGAGCACTTTCACCTCGGTAAAACCCATGGCTCGCAGTTGTTCGAAGGCAGGCCCGACATTGGGACAGTGAAACCACGGACAGCAGCCGCAATAAATGACGATGGGCTGCCCCCGCGAAAGCCCTTGGGCGTGTTTCCTCAGATTGTCGGCGCCATCCACCTGCGAAGTGGGGCCGGCATATTGCGCGCCGGGAATGTGGGCCTCGGTATAAAGAACGGCAAATCCAACCTGGAATATGACAGGCTTCGCCTGTCCCGAACTCAGCGCATCGGCAAGCGCGCCAGGCTGAATGAGCGCCGTTGACAGGATCTTGGTCTGGGCGCTTCCGATCGGATTCCCAGAACAGACGGCAAGTGTTGCCCAAAGGAAAAGCGGGAAAATTGATATTACAGCAAGACGCAGTGTGCGCATCAGCCCGGCCCCCTCAACCGCCGACTACTTCCCGCCGAGGCGCACCATTTCGCCCTTCAGCGCGATTCCGGCCATTAGAAATCCCGTATGGCACGGAATGTCCCGATCGATGGAGACGTCCTCTTTCTTGTAGTAGCTGTGGATTTTGATCACGGCGTTCGCGCCGAGCTCGTGTGCGCGCGTCTGCAATCTCAAGAGAGCAGATTGAAACACCCATGCGCATTCGTTCAAATCCGATCTTCCCACCGCACTTGTTTTTTCGTTGGCAACATACTCGCCTAAATGTGTCAGCACGTCCGGATGCGCGGCGTCGCCGAAATAGAAACTTACCGTTCGGTCGAGTCTCGCATTGGCTTGGCTCATCGACAAAGCCTGATCCAGCGAAAGATGAAATACGTCTCCTGCCGTTGCAGGCGAAACCAGCGCCCAGAAAGTTGCCGAAGAGAGAGCTGCAAGTACGCCCGCGAGGCGCCGGTTGCGATGCATGTTTTCCCCTTGTCCGACGGATTCTTGACCCACACGGATAATCAGCGATCCGACGGGGGGCGTCAAGAACCGCAGATCGCCTCAACGGGGCGAGGCTCCGGCGATCGGGAAGTAGTGAACGGCGTAAATATGCGGCATTGGTGCTCGCCAGACAAGGCTGAGCTGAAACTCCCCGGCCACGCAGAATTGTAGCAGGCGGGTGTCGCCCGGGAGCCACTGAACGCCGCCGCTGTCCGTTTGCCGCATCACGGCGTGCAGGTCGGGTTCCGGCGGAACGCGCTGCAGCGCCTTAAAATACGCTTCGTAAAACGTCCAAGTACGATAGAACTGCGCCGGTCCCAGCCGGTCCGAAACATCGCGGACGAGAAATTTGGCCAGGTTCGCGAACGGCCGGTCCGGACGCATCCATTCGATATCGATTCCCAAAGAAAGACCCTCGCCCTCTCCGGCGGCCACGGCGATTGCTCCGCGGCTGTGGCTCGTCGTCCGAGCCGACGCCGCAAAGCCGCTGCCCAGGTTGTCGAGAAGTGTTCGTGCAGCTTGCGATTGCTGTAGCCGTGGCACTCGCGCACTGGCCTTTTGACCCGGGAGCAGGAACGTCGCGCAAATAATCGTGCCGGTCGTGCCGCGCGTAGCTGTGGATAACGGCGCCACGTCACAATAAAGCATGTTGCACCGACTTTGGTGAATGACGGGGTGTATGGTAGACTTTTTCAGGGTGAGGCAATGAGTCAATTTTACAACCTGCAAATTGGGAGATGGGCGTTTGTTTTCGCCGATGGCGAGGCCTGCGGCACACCCAGTGACGAGCAGCGCATCCCTTCTGCGCTGCGCCGCCGGATGGGACGTTTCGAGCGGCTCGCGGTGCGCTGTACGCTGGGGGTGTTGGAGCAAGGCCCACCCACCGACGAACTTATTTTTTGCTCCCGTTACGGAAATCTGGACACGCTCGTGTCGCTCCTGCGAAGCATACGGGCGCGGGAGCCGGTGTCACCAATGGCGTTTTCCGGCTCCGTCCATAACACTGCGCCGGGCCTTATCGGACAAATCCTTCATGAACGCATCAACCACACCGCTATTGCCGCCGGGCGCAACAGTTTCGCCGCTGGACTTATTGAAAGTTATGCCCGTCTGACGATCGGCGATTGCCGCGACGTGACTTTCGCATTCGCAGATGTTGAACTTCCGGAAATTTACCGCGAGTTCGAAGACGGCGATCACCCCGGTGTAGCGGTTGCCCTGCGCCTTTCGTTGGCTTACCAGAAGGAGGCGGTAGTCGTCGCCGCAACGGGGGGCGATGGCATTACTCGTGTTCTCGACGGACTGAAGGTGGGACACAGGCAGATTGCAATTAGCGAATCTCTGTGGACTGGAGCCGATCGATGATCAGTCGTCTTGAGCGCCTATGGCGACAGGTCGGTACCGCGATCTCCTTCGCCGTATTCGGGCTCGGCGGACTTGCGATGACTGTGTTCGTATTTCCGCTCGTCAACAGCATTTTTCGAGACAGGTCCCGCCGTGCCGAAATCGCGCAGCGCATGGTTCATCGCGCGTGGAGAATATTTGTGAAGACGATGGTGGCGTTGCGTGTCATGGACTTCGAGGCGGTCGGCGCTGATATCCTGCGGCGCGAGGCCGGCACACTCGTCATCGCCAACCACCCTTCGCTGATCGATGTGGTGCTGATCATGTCGCTAATGGACCGGACGCAATGCGTGGTTAAACCCGGCGTCTGGAAGAATCCGTTCATGCGCGGCGTAATTCGGGCCACGAATTATATCCCGAACGCCGGCGATTCGCAAAAAATGGTCGACGACTGCGTTTCGGCCCTGAAAGCCGGAAACAACCTTGTGATCTTCCCCGAAGGTTCGAGAACGGTGTCCGGCCGCGCGATGCGGCTCCAGCGCGGCTTCGCCGCGATTGCGATCCGGGCATGCGCGCCGATCCGGCTCGTGTTCGTCACCTGCAATCCTCCCACGCTGCGTAAGGGCGAGAAATGGTATCGGAGCCCGCCGCGCAGACCCGTGTTTCTGGTTCGCGTATGCGAGCGCGTCGATACGGAAAGCTTCGCCAGGTCTGAAATCGCCTCGCGGGCGGCCCGGACGCTTACCGATTATATCGCGCGCCGCTTTGAGGAGCTGAATTGCCATGGACGATCTTGAGGAGGAACTGAAGGTACTGATTGTTTCGTGCCTCTTCCTCGAGCTTGCGTCTCCGGCGGACATCGACTCCGCTGTACCGCTCTTCGGCGATGGCGGCCTCGCGCTGGATTCCATCGACGCGCTGGAGATAGGAGTCGAGATCCAGAAGAAATACGGCGTGAAGATCGATCCCGACGACGAAGATTTGCCCGACCATTTTCGCACGGTGCGGGCGCTCGCGAAGTTCATTTCGAGCATGCGTGCGAAAGCAACGCAATGACGCGCGACGACATACTCGCGGATATCAGGGCTTACATGGTGGAGCTGTTCGACACTGCGCCTGACGCAGTGACGCTCGACGCCAGCCTGATCGACGACCTCGATCTGGACAGCATCGACGCCGTCGACCTGATCGTGAAGCTCCAGCAACTCGTGGGCCAAAAGATTCAGCCGGAGGTATTCAAGTCCGTTCGCACCGTACGGGACATCGTCGAACGCGTGTACAGGCTCGCTCATGCCCGAACGGTTTGATCTTTCTTCGGCGCTGTTCGCGGTCTTCTCGCTCCTCTATCCGCTGATCGCCGTGGCAACCGTGCGCGCGTTCGGTCCTGGCGCGGCGCTGTTCGTTCTCCTGTCAGGGCTCGGTTTGCGGCTCGTGGCTCCGGTATCCCAAGCGGTGCCAGTCTCGCTGGGTTTATCGGTCATGCTGGTCTTCGCAGCGATCGTCGCCGTCGGCACTTTCGACCGCCAGCTTTCCGTGCGCCTGTATCCCGTCTTCATGAACGTGGCGATGCTTGCGGCCTTTGCCTTGACCTTGCGCAGGCCTCCCAGCATGGTCGAGCGCTTTGCCCGCATTTTCGAACCGGACCTCCCTCCGAGCGGCGTGCGATACACCTACAGGGTCACGACGGTCTGGGTGGGCTTTTTTGCACTGAACGGCGCCGTTGCGCTGTGGTCCGCGTTGCAACCGGGCTGGGCGGCGTGGACCCTTTACAACGGCGTTATTTCCTACATCGCGGTCGGCACACTGATTGCCGGCGAATACGCAATCCGCCGGCTCGTCCGGCGCACGTCGTGATCGGTCTCATTCGAACTATCGCTGCTGCGCCAGGCTCGCGGCCGTTGTTTTTGGCAGCAGACGGCGAAATCGAAGCCGGGCGGATTCGCGCATCCGCGACGGCCATCGCGGCGCAGATCAAGGAAGGGGACAATATCTATCTCTTTACTGAGTCTGCGTCGTTGTTTGTGGCCGGACTGCTGGCGGCCACACAGAAAAATTCCCCCGTCTCGTGTCCGGCACACCTGCAGCCAAGCTATCTGCGCGAGATCGGCGCCGGTGACGGTGTCGTACTGACCGATCGGCAGCTGTATCACATGCGGTCCATTCACCTGACGCTCTCTGAAAAGAGAGAGGCCGATGCCGGAGACGGGCTCTCCGTCGATCCCGATATTTTCTTCTACACGTCTGGTGTCACCGGAAAACCGAAGGCTGTCCGAAAGAGCATCCGCCAATTGGATGCGGAAGCTGGGGTGCTTGCAACGCTTTGGCCAAGAGGCGCGCGCCGGGTCTTTGGCACGGTTTCGCATCAGCATATTTACGGGATGCTGTTTCGCATTTTCTGGCCCGTGCTCGCAGGGGGCACCTCGGCCGATCTGCGGGCCGACTACTGGGAACAGCTGGCGGACAAACTCTCGCCCGGTACCACTCTCGTTAGCAGCCCGGCGCATTTGACACGCCTGCCGCCGATGCCTGCCGGTACCAAGCCCGACCTGATATTTTCCTCGGGCGCCATCTTGTCGTACTCGGCCGCCCTGTCGGCGCGAAAGCAATTTGGCTCATTTCCTGTCGAAGTTCTGGGCAGCACCGAAACCGGCGGTATCGCCTGGCGGCGGCAGGAAAACGTAGACTCGTTGTGGAACCCGCTTCCGGGCGTCGAGATTGAGGCCAACGGCGACGAGCAGCTGTGCGTGCATTCACCATTCGCCGATCCGCAAAACCTTGTTTCGACGGGCGATCTCTTCGAGCGGGAAGGCACTAAATTCAGGCTGAAGGGACGTGGCGACCGCGTCGCGAAAATCGACGGCAAGCGGGTGTCGCTGGTGCGCGTGGAGAACGCTTTGCTCGCACTGCCGATCATCGAGGCGGCCGCTGCCGTCGATCTGCCAGAGCGCAACGGCGCACTCGGCGCTCTCGTGCAACTCAACGCGGAAGGACAGGCTGTATTGGTGGAAAGAGGTGCGTTCCGCCTGTCGCGGGATTTGCGCCACGCGCTGGCTGAACGGCTTGAGCCGGCAGAGCGTCCGAAGCATTGGCATTTCGGATCAATCCCGCTCGACCGCCAGGGTAAGCAGACTCAGAGCCTGCTGCGCGCCGCCTTCGATCGCGCACGGCAGCAAACGTTAGGACGTGGACGCGTCCAGAACATCCAAGCGGATTCTGCCGCGATCATCGTCGAACTCATGCCTGACATGATCTGGTTCCAAGGCCATTTTCCGGCTCAGCCGATACTGGCGGGCATTGCACAGGTCCACATGGCGGCACTCTGGGCGGAGCAGATTTGGGGCCGGAAGGCGCCTGACGGAAATCTGTCGCACCTGAAATTCCGTCGGCTGCTGCGGCCCGGCGACATTGTGCAATTGAAGTTGGTACGCCTGCCGGAGAAGCAGCGTTTGCGCTTCTCTTACACGCTGAATGAGGTGATCGCATCCGAGGGAACGATTGAGGAAGTCGCGTGAGCGAATTTCGACCCTGCGCCGTCATACCAACGCGCGATCACGTCGTCGCACTCGATTCGGTCTTGTCGTGGCTGCAAGATGCAAGTCTCCCGGTCGTGGTGATCGACGATGGCAGCGATCCCGAAGTCGGCAAGCACATTCGCGCTGTGTGCGCAGGGCGCGCCGACGCCGAGTATCGGCGTCACGCTCGCAACGGAGGAAAGGGATACGCCGTGATATGCGGTCTCGCGCGGGCGCGTGAGCGAGGTTTCAGCCACGCCGTCCAGATCGATGCCGACGGACAGCACGATCTGGAAAGCCTTGGCGCGCTTCTGGAGGCGGCGCGGATCAATCCCACGGCCATCGTTTGCGGCGTGCCGCGATTCGAGCAGCCCATTCCGCTCGCCCGGCGCATCGGGCGGCCAATCACGAATTTCTGGGTCGCGGTCAATTCGCTCTCGCTGCACATTCCCGATGCGATGTGCGGCTTTCGCGTCTATCCCGTCGATGAGACGCTGAATCTCGCGCACCAATCCGTGCACGGCCGCCGCATGGATTTTGACGTTGAAATTCTCGTGAAAGCACATTGGGCAGGAATCCCTCTAACGGCAGTTCCAGTTGGTGTGCGCTATCCGGATGGGAATTTCTCGAATTTCGAGGTGGTGCGCGACAACGTTTTGCTGTCACTTCTTCAGACACGGCTCTTCCTTGGGATGTTACGGCGTTTGCCCCGCCTCGTTTTCCGGCGCAGAGCGAAGCTTAGACTGCCCGATACGAAGCCCGCGCGCTGGGCTGCGATGAAGGAACGCGGGGCATACCGGGGCATGCGCATTCTCGCCGTAATCTACCGCGTGCTAGGGCGGCATATCTGTTTGGCCGCGATGTTTCCGGTTGTGCTCTATTTTTTTGTGACGGGGCGCGAGCAGCGTCTCGCCTCGCGCGATTATCTTGAGCATCTGAGGCGCAGCGGACGTCTGGCGAACCCGCCGACGCGCTGGCTGTCGTTCCGCCATTTTCTGAGTTTCGGCGAATCTGCGTTGGACAAGCTCGCGGCCTGGACTGGCAACGTGCCGCGGACCAGGTTGAAGGGCGCGTCCCTGACGCTGCTGAAAGCGGTGGAGGCGAGCGGCCATGGCGCGTTCGT
Source organism: Rhizomicrobium sp. (assembly GCA_036266955.1). Lineage (GTDB taxonomy): Bacteria > Pseudomonadota > Alphaproteobacteria > Micropepsales > Micropepsaceae > Rhizomicrobium. Next base: position 12,360 of record DATAWY010000096.1, on the reverse strand, counting down.
TATCACCGCCCACATCGGGAATCCGGAAGTCATCCGGGCCGTCGCTTCGCTGGGCGGCCGGGTTCCAGTCAACGTTCTGATGCACGTGGAGCACGCGCAATTGTTCAATCGGTTGATCCGCGAGTTTGCGCCGGAATTGCCGGTGCGCGCCATCGCTGTCAGCAAGGTCGGCGTCGATACGGCCGTCATCCTGTCGGACGCGGTTTCCCGGGGGGAATGGGTGGTCATCGCCGGCGACCGTTCGCCCGTGGTGGAGAACGGCCGCGTCGTCGAAGTGCCGTTCCTCGGCGAATCGGCGCCTTTCCCGCAAGGTCCCTATATTCTGGCTTCGCTCCTGAAAACACCGGTGTTTCTTCTGTTTTGTGTACGGCAAGGGCGGGATTTTCATGTCCATTTCTCGAAATTTGCCGATGCGATCGAATTGCCGCGGGGCGACCGCGTCGGTGCGATCCGGCGTTACGCAACTCGCTTCGCCGCAGCGCTAGAAAAGCAGGTGACCGAAACACCATTGCAATGGTTCAACTTCTATCGATTCTGGAATCCCGTGCGAGAGGGCGGCGAGGGAGCATTTGAGATTCGAAGGGCCGCAAAATGAGCGAACCCATCCTGTTTGGTGAAGCGGCGCTCACGCTTGAGGATGTCTGGGACATCGCGTGGTGCGTTCGGGAGCCGCGTCTGTCCTGCCGCGCCGATATACGCGAGCGGATCGTAAATTCTGCGGCTCATGTGGATGAGGCGATTCGAGCGGGTAAGGTGATCTACGGCGTCACCACGGGTTATGGCGATTCCTGCCAAACGAGAATACCGCCCGAGCTGATCGACGAGTTGCCATTGCATCTGACGCGCTATCACCGCTGTGGCACGGGACGGATTCTCAGCGCGCCCGAAACGCGCGCCGTGATGACTGTGCGGCTGTGCAGTCTTATGCAGGGCTGGTCCGGCGTGACGCCCGAACTGGTGGCGCTCCTGGCCGAAATGTTGCGGCGGGATATCCTGCCGCGAATCCCCGCCGAAGGATCGGTCGGCGCGAGTGGCGATCTCACGCCGTTGAGCTATGTGGCCGCCTGCCTTGCTGGCGAAAGCGTCGTTCGATATCGCGGCGAGGAAATGCCGACGATGGCGGCGTTCGAACGCGAAGGCTTGAGCGCGATTGCTCTGCGCGCCAAGGAAGCCTTGGCGGTAATGAACGGAACGGCCGTGATGACGGGCCTGGGCGTGCTTGCCTACATGCGCGCAGACTGGCTTTCGCGATTGTCCTGCCGGCTCACCGCGATGGCGTCTTTGGCGTTACTGGGGAACGCGGCGCATTTCGACGCCAGGCTGGCTGCCGCCAAGCCGCATCCGGGGCAAATGCGTGCGACCGCGCGCATTCGCGCCGACCTCGCAGCTTTCGCCAAACTCTGCGAACCGGATCGTCTGCAGGACCGCTACTCGATCCGCTGTGCTCCGCACGTTATCGGCGTTCTGGAAGACATGCTTCCGGCGTTCCGTTCGCTGCTCGAAATCGAGATCAACAGCGCCAACGACAATCCGCTGTTCGATCCCCTGGACGGACGCATCCTGCATGGTGGCCACTTCTATGGCGGTCACGTCGCGTTCGCGATGGACGGATTGAAAACCCTGGTCGCCAATATTGCCGATCTTCTCGATCGCCAATTGGCGCTGCTGGTGGATGGCCGGTTCAACAACGGGCTGCCCCAACATCTTTCGGGTTCGAAGGCGCCGCGCAATACAATCAATCACGGTCTGAAAGGGGTGCAGATCGCGGCGTCGGCCTGGACCGCAGAGGCACTGAAACTGACCATGCCCGCCAGTGCTTTTTCCCGTTCAACCGAGTGCCACAACCAGGACAAGATTTCGATGGGCACCATCGCTGCGCGCGACGCCCTGCGCATCATCGAACTGACCGAGCAGGTGGCTGCGGTCAATCTCATCGCGACAGTGCAGGCCCTGCGGCTGCGCTTGCGTGAATCCCGGCTGTCCGAAAAAATCATCGGGCCGGTTATTGTCGCGTTTCTCGCGCACATAGGCAACGCGATCCCATTCATCGACGATGATTTGCCGCTCGACCGCGTAATCGAAGAGTTGTGCGCTGCGATCGAGACGCGCGCCTTTCCGTTGCCAGAAACGCTATGAAAACCTTCGTTAGCGAAAGCGTACGGGCCTGTCCGCAATTTTACGATCTCGACCCCATGAACGTCGTATAGCACGGCAACTATCCGCGCTTTCTGGAGCTCGCGCGCACGGCGCTCCTCGCGCGTATCGGCTACGGCTATGACGCGATGGTAGCGAGCGGTTATGCGTGGCCGGTCATCGACATGCATATCCGCTATTATCGGCCACTGCGGCTGGGCGCATGGATCGAGATTTCGGCTTCCATCACCGAATGGGAAAACCGGCTCAAGATAGAATATCTCGCTCGCGACGAGCGCACCGGGAAGAAAACCACGAAAGGTCACACGATTCAGGTCGCGCTCGACGTCAAATCGAAGACGATGCTGTGGCAGACACCGCAGATATTGCGCGATAAACTGGCGCCGTTTCTGCAGGACCGGTGATCAGTTGCCTTCGATTTTTATCTTTTCCGTCCTAACGCCGGCCGTACGGGATTGGGGGGCCGCATGACTTCAAGAAAAGATACCGTGGTGATCGGCGCAGGTCCGTCGGGCAGCGTCGCGGCAGCCTATCTTGCGGCGCGCGGCTATTCGGTGGAGGTCGTGGAGCGGGCGCATTTTCCGCGATTCTCTATCGGCGAGAGTCTTCTGCCGCAGGCGATGGCCTTTCTAGACGAGGCGGGCCTGATCGAGTGCGTCGTGGCGGCAAAATTTCAATTTAAAAATGGTGCCGTGTTTCGGCGCGGCGACGAAGAACGATCCATCGATTTTCGAGATAAGTGGACGCCTGGATGGGACTCGACCTATCAGGTGCGCCGCGATCTGTTCGATCAGATTCTTGCGAATGCTGCCGTGAAGAAAGGGGCGCGGATCTGCTTCGGCGAGGAAGTGATCCGCTTCACGCCCGGCGAAGACGGCGTGCAGTTGCTCGTTCGCGACGAAAGCGGAAACGAGCGGCACATCGCGGCACGCTTCGCGCTCGACGCCAGCGGCTTCGGCCGCGTGCTGGCACGGCTCCTGTCGCTCGATCGGCCGTCCAATTTCCCGGTCCGCAAGGCCGTGTTCAGCCACGTCCGCGACAACATCTCGGATACGACCTTCGACCGCGACAAGATCCTGATAAGCGTGCATCCGCAAAACGTCGGCATCTGGTACTGGCTGATACCGTTGGCGGAGGGTCTGTCCTCGATCGGTGCGGTTGGACCGGAAAAGGATGTCGCCGCCGCCGGTGCGGACAGCCATTCCCAACTTTTCAATCTCGTTAAGGCGGCCGAGCGGATGAATGGGCTGCTCGCGAAGGCCGAACAGATCAGGCCCGCCGCAACGATCTTGGGTTATTCAAGCAGTGTCGATCGCCTTACTGGTCCAGGTTTCGCGCTGTTGGGGAACGCGGCGGAATTTCTCGATCCGGTGTTCTCGTCGGGTGTCACCATCGCGCTCAAATCTGCAATCCTCGCCGGGCGCGCACTCGACCGAAAATTCAAGGGCCAGAGCGTCGATTGGGTCCGCGAGTTCGAGCAGCCGCTCAAGACCGGCATCGAAACCTTCCGCGCTTATGTGGAAGGCTGGTACGACGCCTCGCTGCAGGACGTGATCTTTTCGCAACCGAAGCACGCAACCGATGTGACGCGCAAGATCGTCTCGGTGCTCGCCGGGTATGCATGGGACATGGAAAATCCGTTCGTGCGCAATCCGAAGCGCTATCTTGCCGCCGTGCGCCAGTTCGTCGAGGCGCGGCCGTGACTGCGCCGGAATTATGCGAATGATGCAAGCGGTCTACATCCACGAGTTCGCGATTGCCTGCGCGCTGGGTGAGGACGCGCAGACCGTGCGAACGAATCTGATTTCATCCACAACTGTTGCGGTTCGCGGTCGCGCGTGCCTCGGCAATGGCCGGTTTGTCCCGGCCGGTGTTTTGCCGCTCGAATTGTCCGGCCGCGACAGCCGCTGCAACCTTTTTGCGGATCATTGCCTGAAGGCGCTGGGTGGCGCTGTTGCGGATCACATGCAGCAGACAGGGCCTCTACGCTTTGCCGTTATCATTGGAACGTCCACCAGCGGAGTCCGCGAAGGCGGCGCAGCGTTCGATGCATTCCAGCAGCGGGGACATTGGCCGGACGAATTCCGGTTTTCGGCGCAGGAACTTGGCGACACCGCCGCGCATGTCGCCCGGTGCGTCGGGGCGCGCGGACCTGTCTATGGAATTTCGACTGCTTGCACCTCCGGTGCGAAAGCGCTGGCCAGCGCGGCACGGCTCGTTCAGGCGGGACTGTGCGACGCGGCGCTCGCAGGCGGTATCGATTCGCTGTGCGATCTGACGCTCAATGGGTTTGCTGCGCTGGGATCCTTGTCGGAAGCTGTCTGCAATCCGTTCAGCAAGAATCGCTGCGGACTCAATCTGGGTGAGGGAGGCGCTCTGTTCGTGCTCTCCGCCAGGCCGTCGCCGGTTCGTCTTGCAGGTTGGGGCGAAAGCGTGGATGGCCATCACATCAGTGCTCCTGATCCGGAGGGAAAGGGTGCCATGGCCGCGATGGAGCGGGCATTGGCGCATGCATCGCTGCGTTGGCGAGAAATCGGTTATCTCAATCTTCACGGTACGGCCACGAAACTGAACGATCTCATGGAAGCACGCGCAGTATCGCGGATATTCGGAGCGGAACTGCCCTGCAGTTCGACCAAGCCGATGACCGGTCATATGCTGGGCGCTGCCGGCGCGTGCGAGGCGGCGTTTTCCATCATGGCGCTCCAAACCGGCCGCCTTCCTGCTCATATCTGGGACGGAGAATTCGACCCAGAGATGCCGCCGATCCGCTTGGTGGCGGGAACGGGCGAAGCCAGCGATGCTCGCCGCGCCATGAGCTGTTCTTATGCATTCGGCGGCAACAACATCGCGTTGATCCTAGAGACGGAATGATGCCCACAACGGCCTTCATCGACGACCTCATAGTGCATCGGTTGCCGATGCGCCTGCTGGATCGCATTATCTCATTGAGCGAGGGCGAAGTTGTGGCCGACGCGGTCGTGCGCCCGGACAATCCGTTTTTCGAGCCCGGCCGCGGCCTTCCGGCCTATGTCGGTCTTGAGATGATGGCGCAGGCGATCGCTGCACTAGACGGCGAGAAACGCAGAAACAGTAGTCGGCCGGCGAAAATTGGATTTCTGCTGGGTTGCCGGCGGTATATGTCGCGCGTCCCGATCTTCGCAGAAGGCACACGCCTGACCGTCCGGGCGAAGATGGTGTTCGAGGACAATGAGATGCTTGCCTTCGATTGCGGTATCGAGGACTCGAACGGCGCGCTGGCGACGGCAAACTTGAAAGTTTATGCCCCGGCCGATCCGCTTGCCTTTCTCAAGCGGGCACAGGCATGACAGAGCGGCGGTCAGCCAAGCCGGTGCTCGTCACCGGCGCGAGCAAAGGAATCGGCCGGGCCATCGCGCTGCGTCTGGGCAGGGCAGGTTTCTTTGTCACGGTGCATTACGGACATGACAGAGCGGGCGCCGAAGCGGTAGCGGCGGAAATCGCGAGCGCGGGCGGCGTTGCCGAAATCGTTGGCTTCGATGTCTCCGATCCCGATGCGGCTCGCGTCGCATTGGAACCGCGCGAAGGCGAAGCGTTCTGGGGTGTCGTGATTAATGCGGGAGTGACGCGGGACAATGCTTTTCCCGCAATCGACCACGACTCGTGGCAACTCGTGCTGCGCACTAATCTCGATGGATTTTACAATGTGTTGCATCCGCTTATCATGCCGATGATCCGCCGCCGCGACGGCGGCCGCATCGTTACGATGTCGTCGGTCGCCGGTCTTGTCGGCAATCGCGGGCAGGTGAATTACAGCGCCTCCAAGGCCGGTATCATTGGCGCGACCAAAGCGCTGGCGCTCGAGCTGGCAAAGCGAAACATTACGGTGAACTGCATAGCGCCCGGCGTGATCGAAACGTCCATGACGGAACGCCTGCCGTTGGATGAGATCAAAGCGATGATTCCGCTGCGCCGTGCCGGAACGTCAGACGAAGTCGCTGCTTTGGCCGCCTTTCTTTTCAGCGACGATGCGGCTTACATCACCCGGCAAGTAATTTCGGTGAATGGGGGCCTGTGCTGATGCGGCGCGTCGTGACGACGGGAATGGGTGGGCTGACGCCCCTCGGCGGCTCGTGGTCCGACATTCGCTCGAGGATGGAAGCGGGCGAAACCGGCACGCGCTACATGCCGGAATGGGAACGCCTAACGGATCTCAATACCCGCATCGGCGCGCCGATCGATTGGTTCGATCACACGAAGACATATCATAGGAAAGTCACCCGATCGATGGGGCGCGTGGCGGTCTTGGCGCTCCGCGCTGCGGAGATGGCATTGGCTGACGCGGGTCTGCTCGATGATCCGGTGCTGAAGTCGGGGCGCGCGGGGGTGTCCTGCGGCTCCTCTTTCGGTGCGACAGAGCCAGTGCAGGACTTCGCGGCGTTCATGTCCACCGGAAAGGCGGGAGCCCTGAATGCCACGAGTTACATCCGCATGATGAGCCACACCGCTCCAGTCAATATCGCGGTCGTGCTTGGGCTCACCGGGCGGGTCATCACGACTTCATCCGCCTGTACATCGGGTTCGCAGGGAATCGGTTACGCTTTCGAGTCGATCCAGAACGGCCATGCGGACATCATGCTCGCGGGCGGCGCGGAGCAATTGTGTCCGACGATGGCGATCGTTTTCGACACGCTTTTTGCGACCAGCACCCGGAACAATGCGCCAGCCTCGGCCTCGCGACCATACGATGCTACACGCGACGGTCTGGTCATCGGGGAGGGAGCGGCGATGCTGGTCCTCGAGGAATTCGAACATGCGCGCGCACGGGGCGCGACACCGCTTGCGGAGGTCGTTGCGTTCGCGACCAACAACGATGGCGCCCATATCACCTGTCCCGAGGTGTCGACCCAGGCCATCGTCATGCGCAGCGCGCTCGAACAGGCGCGCCTATCCGCGAAGAACGTCGGCTTCGTCAGCGGCCATGGCACCGCAACCGAATCGGGCGACATCGCGGAATCCCGGGCCACGTCGGACGTTTACGGACGGAACGTCCCGTTCCATTCGCTGAAGGGTCACTTCGGCCATTCCCTGGGCGCCTGCGGGGCCATCGAAGCTTGGTTGTCGATCGCGATGATGAAGGACGGCTGGCTGCCGCCGACCGCCAATCTGACCAAAATCGACCCACGCTGTGCCGAACTCGACTATGTGATGGAAACTCCGCGCAGGATCGCGGTCGAGCATTTCGTATCGAACAATTTCGCCTTCGGGGGAATCAACACATCGCTGCTGTTCCGCCGCGTCTGAGACGGGTTCACTGCGCGAGTTCGACAGACTGGATGTCGATGGTGAAGCCGAAAGCGAGGTTGCGCAGAGTCGCGCTGCGGTTCCAGCCCTCGCCGCTCCCGTAGTGCACCGTCATCACGTCGCGTGCCTGCGCCGATACGAATCGAAACTCGCTGTTCTCGCCCAGTCGGGCGCCGCATGCCGAGAGATCGGACGCAAGGCGGCTCTCGGGCCAATATACGATCGCGACATCGGTCAAAATGTCGGCGGCCCGTATCAAGGCAGGCAGCCACGGCGCGCGTGTGAGTACCAGGTAACTGCCCGTCCATTTGGCCGTCAATGCCCGTCGTCCGAAATTATCGAGTGCGACGAAATCGAATTCGGCCGGCGTCATCTGCAATTGCGCCTGGAATGCAAATGTCTGCCCGCGAAACTGCGCGACAATGGTCTGGGCGGCGCTGACGTTCTGGTTGGCAGCAGCCGGTGGAGGTATCGTACAAACAAGACCCGGCGCGAGAATCGCCTGATCGACCGCTGCCGCGCGGCCTGGCATGAGCTCCGTCGGGGTGCACGCGCAAAGAAGAATCGCGGACAGAAGCGCCGTACCGCGGTGGATTTCTAGCATCACGGTGCGACGTCCGTTCGTACTCCGTCCTCTCCGTCACCGGCCAACGGTGCGAACAGAAAGGCCAAGAATATCCCGATCAGCATTGTCATGCCGAACGCATGGACCGCAAAGACGCGACTGAATGCAAGCATGCCGAAAGAGAGGATGGTGCTTGATGCAGCCAGGACGATAGCAAGCATCGTGACGGGCTTGCGCGTGCCATAGGTCTCGCGACAAAACACCGAATAATCCACGCCGATCGACAGGACCAGCACGAGTGCCATCGCGTTGAAAAACGTGAACGCAACACCAACCAGCGCGGCAAAGAGCGGCGCAAGTGCGACGGCAATCAGCGGCGGCGCCATCACGCGCAGGCCGCCGCGCCAGCCGTAACGCCAACCCAGTATCGGGTACATGAGCGCAGCGGAGATCGCCAGCAATCCGATGGCATAGCCCCGGTATTCCGAAAAGAGCTTCGACCATTCGTCGGTCAGGCTGACGAGTCGCACACCGCCGATATTTTCGACGGCCCTTTCGACCGCGACCGGGTTCGTGACATCGCGGAGAAGGACGATATGCGCAGGGTTCCTTCCGCCCGGAACCGCTAGGATCGACAGAAAAGAAAACGGTCCAGTGCGGGGCAGATTGTCCGGTTCTAGGAATTGCCGGGGCGCCGGATAATAGATTTTCCCCCGATAGCCGATTTGTGCGAGATAGCCCGCGAGATCGGGAGCGAGCAGTCGCGTGCGAACGAGTTCGCGGTTTTGGATCTGGCGTACGATTGACGGCACAAACTGGGATGTGGCGGTAAACCCGCCGAGAGCATGCCGGTTTCGCAGCCCCGCGAGGCGCAGGAGCGTTGTTTCCTCCGTATGAAGAAGGTCCTGCTCGTCCTTTCCACGCACCAGAAGAAATTGCGTATCGGACGACGTTCCGGTGAGGCGCTCTATCTCGGACTGCTGTCTTCGGAGATCGGGAGAAAGCGACTCCAGATGGCGAACATTGTCGTCGACGCGGAATGCCAATAGTCCGGCGAACGCGGCTGCCACGCACGCCGCTGCAATCGCGAGTCGCGCCAACCGCAAGGCAGGTTTCTGCCACAGAAGCCAGTGCTGAGCCGCCAGCGCGACAAAGCGGCTGCCGGAGCGAGGTGCCTGTTTTCCATCGAGCGCCGGATACCAGAGCGCCACGGTCAGGAACGAGGCGGCGAGTCCAACCAGCGAAAACACGGCCACCTGGCGAAGGCCCGGAAACGGGGCCAGCAACAGCGTGCAATAGCCTATCAGCGTCGTTGCGAGGCCTAGCGCCACGCCGGGAATAACTCTCCTGAGCCGCGCCGCGGGATCGAGGGCGGCCGGGTCGAAATATTCGCAGAAATACTGAAGACAGTAATCGACCGATATTCCAATCAGGCTGACGCCGAATAGCAGTGCCACGACGTGGATTTGTCCAAACGCGAGAACCGTTCCCACGACTGCGCAGAGCACGCCCACCGCGATCGCGAGAAAGCCGAGAACAATCGGCCGCAACCCATGGAACACGAGGAGGATCAGCGCGAGCGTGGCCGCGAGCGATACAACCCCGATTACCGAGATCTCGCGCATCGCTTCGTCGGCAGCCTCACGGGCGTAAAACACCGCGCCCGTACGCAGCACGTCGAGACCGGGAGTGTGGGCCCGCAGCGCAGCGAACGTCTTCGAAACGAAGGTGCCGAATTGCGTCTGGAATCCTATCGCGTAGGGATCGCCTGCGAGATCTGCGCTCACCAGAACGTACGTCTCGTTTCCTTCGCGCGCAGACAACATTCCGTTGTCGGGCGCAAAGTGCGACTGCGGCAGCGGCAGCGCGAGCAGAAACGCCGGCAGCAGAAAAAACGGGTCGTGCGCAACAAGCTTCGCGTCCGCGAGGCCGCCCGGTTCGTACAGAATCGACATGGCGCGCGAAACCAGCGCAGCGCCCCTGTTCGCCAGCAGGCGGTCGCGGTCGGCCGGCGCGAGAAGGCCCATGCGATAGGGGTAATAGGCGGCCGAAATGCGCCGCGCCGAATCGCGGTCGATCATGGAGGTGATCGCCGACACGAAGCCGGAATGAACCAGCGCCTCCCCAAATTGCCGTGCCGCGCCGCGCGCCTTTCCGGCATCGTAATCGCCGACAAGAAATACGACGCGGCGCGAATACGTGGCGGCAATGCGGTCCTGGATGTTTTGTGCGACAGCGTCGCGCTCGGTGGGCGGAAGAAGCGCGAGGATATTGCTCTGAAGCGAAATGCCGGCGGAAAGGCGCATTAGAAGCCAGGTCGCGGCCAGCGCGACCGCTGCGAGCCAGAGCCACGCTCCCGCTCGCTTCATTTGCGCCAGGCGCCGAGCAATGCGTTTTCGTCCGCGGTCGGTGGCCCCGGCTGCTCCGCTTGATCGAGAAAGGTCAAGTCGTCGACGTCGCCGCCGGTCCTCTCGATATCCACCTGTTCGACAAAACGACCGCCCGTGATGGTCAGATGACCGATCTGCGACGTTGCGGGGAGATTAGGGTGGCGCGGTGTTAGCACGAGATGCCAGCCCTTCGCATCGCTGCTCGATGTGACCGAGAAATCCTCCTGCAGCGCTCCGATGTTTCCGGAAACCGCGTCTTCCAGTACTTCGTAGAGGTGGTCAATCCCTGGCAGTCGCGAGGCCAACAGGCGCATCGTCTCCTGTCCGTTTGCGCGCACCGATATGCCTGCGGTCGTAATTACCGTCGTGGTTTCGAATGGTTTCTGGGCATGCCAAATCAGCCCGTGTCGCGGAATCAGGGAAAAAATGCCTTCGCTGCGCAGAGGCTTGTCGAACCCTGCCAAGTGGCGTTCAAGTATGAAGCGGCCCCGCAGAATTTCACCGGTCGTCAGGGGCTCCGCAGCACTCGGCTGCGCGACCACCGGACTATTTGCGAGAAGGGCAAGCCCCAAGAGTGCGCCTGGCGCGAAGAACGGGGTGAAAGCCATTGAACCTCCGTTTGGGTGCTTCCTTGAGGAATGATAACAGTAATTGGGCCGCAGTTCGCAGGAGCTGAAATCCTCGATCCCATGTTGGCACTCCCAGACTTGAGCGGGCCGGCAGATTGTCCCCTAAAATGGCGTTAGTCTTTTGTTTAAGGCATGCAGCTTAACAATAGCGTGAATCAGATCGGAGACACGAATGGTCCAGTTCCGGATGATTAAAGCGCTTGGCCTTTCCTCGATGGCGGCGGCCCTGACAATGGTGAGCGCGTGCACACATCGCGAGCCCACAAGCGTTTCGGGATTCGCGGTAGGCGACACTGTGCGATTGGAATCGGGCGGCCCCGCGATGACAATCGAGCGTTTTGCCGGCAAACGGGATCACGAAGAAGCCTATTGCGAGTGGTTCGCAGGAGAAAAACGCAAGCACGGTCACTTCCCTCTTGGGGCACTTGCGGAAGACGATTCGCAGCTTAGGCCAGCTCGCGATTCGGTCCAATCCGCACCGGAGCCCGCCGTGTCCGCGCCGTCGGCTTCCGCAACAAGCTGTACGGCAGAGCAGGCGGAATTGGCGCAAGTCGCAGCAAAGAACGGCTACAAAACGGGGACGAGTTGCCCCTAGGGGGGCACCGGCCTTTGGTCTAACTAACCCGGCGCGGGGTGTTGGGTCAGTTATAAAATCGGGGATCGGATGACGAGAACGGCAAGACCTGCCGGAGATCGCGACGCCAGCCGAAAACTTCGCGCTCGGTCTCGACATCGCACAATGAACGCGATCCGCGATGCGCCATCAGATATTCTGACAAAGCGTCGCCCTTGTCCGGTGTCAACCAGCCCTTTCGCAAGGTGAAAGCGCTCGGTTGCAGGCCGCTGAGTGATACGTGCTCTGCACACGCGTGTCGCCGTCAAAACCGAGCGGGGGGAAACCGTGTCCGATCTTCCGAAAGCCTTGATCGCTTCGTCTGTACCCGATTAAGGCGCGACCTCGCCGGTCAGTGGAGCGGCAAAGCGAACTCGGCCGTCTTGCAGCTCCAGCAGATTCCGGACGAGCGATACCGGTTTGGTCGCATTCTGTTTCGGTTGACAAGAAAACCTAAATGGTTATATCGTTCCATCTTCGCTTTTCGAGGAGGATGAAGAATGACAGCCAGAGTTTCCGCCGCGCAGGCCGGAATTGTTTCGACAGGGCGCCGGGAGGCCGCGGATCAGCCCGTTCCGGGCCGCCGGCGGCGCCGGACGCTGAAGCAGCATTTCTGCGACGGGCTGGCCGCGGCGGTGAGGGCCGAGCCCTATCCGTTCGCCACCACCAAGCCCCGGACCATGATGGGGCAGATGGTGCGGGAGCTGGTGCTCGATGCGGCGCGGG
>DATAWY010000095.1:0-49089 GCA_036266955.1 Rhizomicrobium sp. | reverse complement strand
AGGTGCAAACTCGAACAATTCCGTGCTACACTCTGTCGGCATCGGGGTTCTCCTCGAATCACTCGAAAATCGTTTCGCAAAAGGATTTTCGCCGATTCAGAACCCCGATGCACTCAGGACTTTGAGAAATCCGGGCTAGCGACGACACCATGGAAGCTGAACTCGCCCCCGGTCAGCGGTCCCGCAAGTGATCCGACACCACCGGCCAGAAAGCCCGACACGAAGTTGGTGTTGCTGGCCACGCTCAACAATCCGCCAACCAAGCCTTGCGAAATAAACGCCCCCGCCGTGGCGGATCCGAGAGCCGGCCCGAGAACGCTTCCCAATGGGCCTCCCAGTCCAAAGGTCGCGCCGGCCTGTGCCGCGCCCATGTAGAATCCCCTGAGAGGATTCCCGCCACCCACCGCGGAGCTGATACCTCCGGCGAGTCCGCCGTTCAGCGCCAGCGTAGCGACCGCCTGGGCGTCAAAACTTGCCGCTTCTGCGAAAAGTCCTCCCGCGCCGAATAATTGCACGCCTTCCAGCTCTGGCAGCACGAAAAAGATCGCAATATCCAGGACCGCATCGAAGATCGGGGAATGCCAGAAGCAGCCGAGGAAGCACAATCCGCTCGGGTCGGTGAAGGCGGTGGGGTCATTGAGGACGTAGGAGTAGCGGTTGAGATCCTGCGGGTTGTAGGGGGCCTCTACCGTGGGGTCGGCGGAGAAGAAGCGGCCGATGGCGGGATTGTAGATGCGAGCGTTGAAATTGGTCAGGCAGACGCCGCTCGGCAGCTGCTCCTGGCCGGTGAAGCCGCGGACGAAGGGCGGCTGCGGGCCGTCCGAGCAGCTGCGCGGCGTCCATTGCGCGGGATCGCGCGCCTCGCCCCAGGCGTCGTAACTGTAGCGGTCGATGGCGAGGCCGTAGTTGGGATTGGCGTTGCCGTTGGAGAGCGTCGCGTTGCCGTCCACGATCACCGCCACCGAGCCCAGGTGATCCAGGATCGGGTAATAGACCGGGGTGCTGTTGCCGTTCTGGGTGACGACGATGGCCACCATCTGCCCGTCGGCCATGATGTAGTCGCGGTCCACATAGGGCGTGACCGTCGGCCCCATATGTTCCGTCATCACCCCGGAGGCCGGATCGCTCAGATATTTCGTCAGGGCGCCCGGCGCACTCATCTCGATGCGGTTGTGCTCGGGGTCGTAGCTGTAGCCGAGCGTCGTGGCGCCCTCATGGACGATCGAGGACGGCTTGTTGAACGAGGTCCAGGACAGACTGTTGATGGCGCTCGCGTTGCACTGGCTGGCCGTCGTCTCGCAATTCAGGTTGCCGTTGCCGTCATAGAGGAAATTGATGGTGTCTCCCCCCGGAATCCCGTCCACCGTGCAGCCGCCGCACACCGCGATCGAGGAGACCGCGTGCGGCAGCGCGGAGTTCGCGCCCGAAGGTGCAGTCGTGTAGATGCCCGCGTCCGTCTTCTGCGAGATGTTGCCGATCGCGTCGTAGGAGACGTTCGTATGACTTCCATTATTGCAGGTGTTGGTCTGTCCGTAGCCGCCGACATCGGTCAGCCGGTAGAGCCCGTCATAGCAGAAATATTCCGTCAGCCCGCCGCTGCCGGCCAGATAGTCGATGCGGTCCGACAGCCGGCCGATATTGTCCCAGTCATACTGGAAATTGGCGATATCTCCATCGCAGTTGGGGAGCTGCGAATCATTCGATGCGCATGTATTGGTCAGGCGGCCCATGACCGGATCATCATGACAATCGGGGTCGGAGTTACGTCCTGTTGAGTGCCCACACGTTCAGGCGCGATATGCAAGCCGCAGCCCCGCTTGCGGCCAGTCGATGGCGAGGAGCTTGCCGGTGCCCGAGGCGGTCACAAAGGCGGTCTTCATCGCCTCTCCGCCCCAGCAGATGTTGGTGACGAGTGGATCTTCGAGCGGCGTGTGGCGCATCTTCTTCTCCGTGCCGGGCCAGAAGGTGCTGATGCCGCCGGCAAGTATGGTTGCGACGCAGACGCCGCCATCGGCCTGGACGCCGAGCGAGTCGAAATAGGCGAGACCGGGATAGGCATCCACAAATTTGCCCGGCGTGAATCCTTCCACCTTGCCAGGCATGCCGGGGGCGGTGAGCGGGAGGCTCCACAAGCGGCCGGGAAAAGTTTCGGCGTAATAGACCGTGTCGCCGCCGGGCGAGAGACCGACGCCGTTGGGCGAGATCAGCTCGCGCAGGACGCGCGCGAGGATCGAGCCGTCGGCTTTGGCGTAGTACAGCGCGCCGTGACTGCGCCCTTCCGCGGTCGTTGCGCCATGGTCGGTGAACCAGAAACCGCCGGTCGAATCGAAAACGAGATCGTTCGGTGCAATGAAGCGCTCGCCCCCCCACGCCTCGTACAGGACTTCGACGCGGCCCGTTGGCAAATCGACACGTTCGATGCGTCCCCCCACATGCGACGAAGGCGCATGGCCGGGAATGAGCAGCCCATTCCATCGGTGAAATTCGAAACTGCCGCCATTGTTGCAGACGTACAAGGCGCCATCGGGACCGATCGCCAGCCCATTGGGTCCTCCGCCCGGTGAAGCGATCGTCTGCTTCCCCCCATTCGGCATTATGCGGGTGATCTTGCCCGCGGCGATTTCCACGACGAGAACGGAACCGTCGTCCATGGCGACCGGTCCCTCCGGAAATCCAAGCCCCGAAGCGAGCTCACGAATGGTCATTTGCGCCTCCCCGGCCGGGCTGGCTTCGCATCATCAGGCGGGGAACGCGAACCCGCTCGAGCGTCACGAAAGCGTAGCGCAGCCCTTCGCCCGATAAATGTTCCTCGCGCGACGCTTCCCGCCAGTCCTCGACGCTCAGCGCGGGAAGGCGCGCGTCGCCGTCGAATGCGGCATGTATTTCCGTCAGATGCACCAGATCGGCCAGCAGGAGGGCAGCACGATAGATTTCCGCGCCGCCTATCACGGCAATCTCGTCTGCGCCTTCGCGTTCTGCTCGCTCGACCGCGGCTTCAAATGTCGGCACGACCTCAGCTCCCGGAGCAGCCAATCCTGCGTCACGCGTGACAACGATGTTGAGCCGGCCCGACAGCGGTTTCTTCGGCAGGCTCTCCCATGTCTTGCGGCCCATGATGCAGGGTTTGCCCATGGTGAGGCTCCGAAAGCGGCGCATGTCTTCGGGAATATGCCAGGGGATGGCGCCGCGCGAACCGATGACGCCATTCGACGCCGCGGCGACAACGAGAGCAATCCGGGTCATGAACGGACGAGGCTCGCCAGCGCATCTCCGGTGAGGCGATAGACATGCCACTCGTCAATGCGCTCGGCATGAAGGCGCTTGGAGAAGTCGATCGAGGGCCGATTCCAGGGCAGCACCGCCCAATCGATACGCACCGCGCCCTCTTCGACGGCGCGCCTCGCGAGATGCGCAAGAATGACCAACTCGCTCATACGGAAATTTCCGCCTTGATATGCGGATGTGCGCGGTAATTCTCCAGATGAAAATCCTCGAACCGGAAGCTGAAGATATCGGTGACGGCCGGATTGAGGCGCATCTGCGGAAGCGGATGGGGCTCGCGCCGGAGTTGCTCGCGGGCCTGGTCGACATGGTTCAGATAGAGATGCGCATCGCCAAGCGTATGCACGAATTCGCCGGGCGCGAGATCTGTCACCTGCGCCATCATCATGGTCAGAAGCGCGTAGGAGGCGATGTTGAACGGCACGCCGAGAAAGATGTCGGCCGAGCGCTGGTAGAGTTGGCACGACAGCCGTCCGCCGGCGACATAGAACTGGAACAGACAATGGCAGGGCGGCAATGCCATTTTCGCGATTTCAGCCGGATTCCATGCCGTCACGATAAGCCGGCGCGAATCGGGATTGCGGCGGATTTCGTCGACCACCGCGGCGACCTGGTCGATCGTAGTCCCGTGCGGGTTGGGCCAGGCGCGCCATTGCGAGCCATAGACGGGCCCCAACTCGCCCGCGGCATCCGCCCACTCGTCCCAGATGGTGACGCCGTGCTCCTGCAGCCACCGCACATTCGTGTCGCCGCGCAGGAACCACAAGAGCTCATAGATGATCGATTTGACGTGCAGCTTTTTCGTGGTCACCAGCGGAAAGCCCTGCGCGAGGTCAAAGCGCATCTGGTGGCCGAAAATGGAAAGCGTGCCCGTTCCCGTGCGGTCGCGCTTGTCCACGCTCCGCGCGAGCACAGTTTCCATCAGGTCCAGATACTGGCGCAATCGATCCTTCGCCGTTCCGACTCGTGCTTACCATTTGAGACCATTTCGGCCCCGGCGCGCCACAGGCTTCGCACCCGATGGTCTTGGCAGACCGCCGGAGGCCTGGAAGCCCGCTGGGCGCAACGTTCCGTCACAGTATCGAGGCGGCCCTCACAAGAGTTCGACTCCCTTGTCCCCCGCCATCCTACGCCAGAGTACGATATAGTGACCTGGGGCTACTCTCCTACTCAGCAACGGCGCATCTAAATTGTTCGGATAGGCGTCACCACCCTCGGCGTCGGCATCCATATCGCGGAGTCGTTATCGCCATATGGCGTAGCCCGTCCTTCCAACGCACACACACCAACCCAGGCACATACGATCGCGTCGAGTTTGTCTTCGTATGCCTTTACGTCCGAAGTAGTTGCGCTGGGCTCAAGTCCTGGCAGGGCCGTTGTCACCCCCGCGATCTCGTTTTCGAGCGACATGATGATTTCATTCCATTGATGATAGAGGCGTGCGCGTCGTTCCGACGGTGTATCTGACGGCCAATAGGTTCCGACCTTTGAAATCTTGTACGGTAGCCGCTTCGAAGCACCCGTAAGTTCTATGAGCGCTGGGTGCGGGTAGACTTCAATAAGACCCGGGGTCGAAATTTCATTAGTCAATAGCGAATAGCCAGCCCGTGCGCAGCTTTCATTTAGCACGTCACTGATGGGACCGGGACGAGAAGCACTCGGTGTATGTGTTCCGCATTTGCGACCGCCATAGACTCTCGACACCACATTATCAGAGCATCGCCGACCAAGGATGGATGAGCGGGCCAGTGGCATATCGACCGCTATCAGATCGACAGCTCGACCGCAAAGCATGGACGCCGCCGCGAGCAATTCAGGTGCCTCTGGCAGTGAGCCCGATAGCCGTTCCAGGACAATCAGAGAACGATCCGCCGAAGCGAGAAAATGCTGATAAGATGCCTCCACTGCGATCAGATGCCACCCGGTGGGTTTTTTTGCCACAAGCACAAGCCCACTCGATCCAAGTTTCGTCCACGCGGCGTCGATCCCCAGAATTGCGCCCATTAGCGTGTCTTCCACTCCCAACCGGATTTATGACTCGAATGACAATCTCACCAAATGCCTCAAGCCACTATAGCGCCTCGCCGCATGCGCCATCATAGGGCTATAGCCTAGAGTGCTCATCTTCATCGAGCTTGGCCAGCCAATTCTACGCTACGGCGCTCCACAGCCTTCCAGGACGCCCGGCTGTGCGATCACTCTCGCCGCTGTGGCCGGGGGCGTCGCGACCGACCTGCCAGCGGCGCCGCGCGGCCGAATCTTGCAAATTGACGCCAATCTTCTTACTCTTACGTGTAAGAGTAAGGAGGCGAGGATGCGCATCACGTCCAAAGGCCAGGTGACCATTCCGGCTGAAATCCGCGAACGGGCGGGTCTGTTGCCGCAGACGGAAGTGGAATTCAAGTTCGACGGCAAAGTCGTGCGCATCCTTCGTGCGAAAACCCGCAAGACCGATAGTCGCGGCGCCAGGCTCGTCGCTCATTTGCGGGGACGCGGCGATGTCGTGATGAGCACGGACGCAATCATGGCGCTGACCCGCGCCGACTGAATGACAGCGGTTCTGATTGACGCCAACGTTCTTCTCGACGTCATGACGGAAGACGCGCGTTGGCTCGCATGGCCGGCGTCGGCCGTCGAGCGCGCCGCCGACCGATATCGCCTCGTCATCAATCCGGTCGTTTATGCCGAGGTCTCGATCCGGTATTCACGGATCGAGGAGCTCGACGCGGCGCTTCCGAAAACCATGTTCGCCGTGAAGCCATTCCGTACGAAGCCGCCTTTCTCGCAGGCAAGTCATTCCTGGCCTATCGACGGAGGGGCGGAACAAGGCAATCGCCGCTCCCCGATTTTTTCATCGGCGCGCATGCGGCCGTTGCCGGATATCTGCTGATGACGCGCGATCCCAGGCGCTACCGCACCTATTTCCCCAGACTATCTCTGATTGCTCCGGACTGGGCTTTCCCTTCAAGGGAGGGCTATGGCGTAGACGTGGTGTTCATCATCGTCGGTTGCGGCCGGCCAAGATCTATCCAACGGTACGACAGGACACCCGGCGCCATCCTTCCGCTGGCTCTACCCACCGCAGATGCTTCCACCATTCCGGCGGCCGTACGAGCTGACCTTTCTTGACGTTCGCCACGTCACGCGGCCTGCAGCGCCTTGCGTGCCGCGTCGGCCAGGAACCGCGATCGATTTTTGGTCACCCGGTCGATCTGATCGAGCAGATCGGATGGCAGCATCACATTCACACGAACCGGCTTTGTATTGTCGATCATCGCTGGAACCAGAACGGCCACACCATCGGCATTATCCGGATCGGCCATGACGGTGTCGAGATCGGACGGCGCAGGAATTTCATCCCCATCTTCGATCATCAGCGCGATATGGCCCGTCAGGGCTTCGGTGGCCATATGCGCGGCTTCGTCGAGCGTAGACCCTGCCGTGATGCACCCGGGGAAATCCGGGAAGCTCACGCCAAAATCGCTGTCCCTGTCCTTGTGGACGATGCCGATATAGGTTGCCATATCCGTTATCTCAGTTTCACGCCGGATTGCTTCTCAATGCTCTTGATCGTCCCGATCGGGATGTCGTGCCTCGGGTAAGGCACCGTCACCTTCCCCGGCTTACTGGGGTGCTTGTAATGGCGGTGACTTCCCGTCGTCGAATGGTACGTCCAACCGTTCGCCTCAAGCTTGGCGATGATGTCTCTGCTATTCATGTGTGTAGCGGATTACACACTTCTTGGCAAGGGGCAATCGAGATCGCGGTGGATGTTTTCCGGGGAGTGTCGCAAACCCGTCAACCGGCGGCTCAAGCGTCGGACTCACGGGCCTCTTCCACATCCTGAAATCTTATCCGGTCCGTCGCGCCGGATTGGATCGCTTCGCGGTAGAGCGCCTCGGCAAAACGCCGATCGTTGATTGCCTCCTCCATGTCGCTGTCCAGCAAATGGGGTCTGGACGCGAGCGCGCCCCTCAGCAAGGCGCCATCGAGCGGGATGGATATGCCCGAGGTCATGAAAAAATCCTCGGGCGCATAGACCCGCGTGGCCGCTCTCCAGCCGGGAGGCGCGGTCTTTTCCAGCCCCTCATCAAGGAGCCAGAATTCCTCGTTACGCGCGAGATCTGTCACCATAAGACCGGCCGCCGGATGATAGCGCTCCACCCGGATCAGGACGAAACGCGCGCCCAGCATCGCCTGTAGCACCAGCGCCTCAGCGGAATCTGAAGGGAAGCATTGCGCAGCCGCGTAGCGATCCAGCGGGCGCTTGCGCGCGCCCTGCCGGCCATAGAGCGCCAGATCGTTTGCAAAGGCGAGTTCGTCTATATTGTCGAGTATGAAAGTTTTTCCGTTCGCGATTCCCAGACGGCGCGCCTGGTCGCAAAAGACCTCCCGGGCCATGTATTGAAAGGCGCCGTTGGCGTGCGTCTTGCTGATCGCGCGGAAGCGGCGGTAGCGCGAAATGATCTCCGCGCGCGAACGCGCGGCGGGGTGGCTTGCAGGAATGCCAAATTGCCGAACCGCATTTGAATGCAACATCCGACCTCCGCCGCTGATGCAGGCTATGCACCGATATGCCCCGCTACAGAATGATACTCTGAGTCGCGAACGGATCAGAAGAGCGCCCACAAGACTTTGGCAAAAGACCGACACTACGATCCAAGGTGATTTCCCGCCGCTCTGAATGGATTGAGCACGGTCGCGCCCAAGCCGGCGACATCGCGATCGTTGCGTGTCACCAGCGTCAGACCGTTGGTCAACGCGGTCGCAGCGAGCAGGCCATCGATGGCCGGGACAGGTCTGATGGCGCTCATGCGGCCCCATTGGTCGGACACGGCGTTGTCGATACCAAGAATGCGCCCGTCGAATGCGGATTCTACATCTTGCAACCAGCGTTCGAGCGCCGTGGCCTTGCGCGAATCCCGAAGGCGCGCAAGTTCAACGCCCTTCCGGATTTCACCAAGAACGAGCGTGCTCAGAAAGATATCCGTATCGGCGATGGACGCATACCAGGCGGAGACATGGGCATCGCAACGAGCACCCTTCCGGACTTCGGAAATGACGTTGGTGTCGATCAGGTAGGTCACAGATCGACGTCACGTCCGGGGTCGCGGTTGCGATCGAGGTTGATCCCGTCGAGCGGCGCGGACGCAAGCAGCGCCTTCAGGCTCACCTCGGACGGCTCGACGAAGCGCTGTCGAAGAATCCTGCGCGCCTCAGCCTGGCGCGAGGGATCCGACAGGGCCGAAGCAACGCGACGAACAAGGCTCGCATCTTCCTTGCGGACATTGACCTCGACCCGCACGAAGCCCTGACGCTCCATGCGTGCGCGGTGATTCGCGAGAGAGCGTTTTGCTTTGCGGGTCATTTTCATTCATGCCTCGTTGTTTCCGGAAATATTACCGGAAAATTATGGCGGCGCAAGCAGTGGGCACGCGCTGATAGGTATCTTGATAGCTACCAAAAAATGCCATATATGGTGATGGCGATCGCAGTGTGGGAGGAAAACCATGAAGGCGAAAACCGCCAAGCTGTTTACCACGGGCCGGAGCCAGGCCGTCAGGCTTCCGGCGGAATTTCGCTTCGCGGGACGGGAGGTCTTCGTCCGTCGCGACCCCAGGACTGGCGACGTCATCCTCTCGCGCAGGCCGGATTCATGGGACGGCCTGTTCGAACTTTACGGCACTGGCGAGGTTGCCAATGACTTTTTGAACCCGGCCGACCGGAGCCAGCCACCGCAGGAACGCGACCCCTTTGACGGCTGGAAGGAATGAGCGGCTACCTGCTGGACACCAATATTGCCAGCCATGTCATCAAGGGCGATCGGCCGGATATTCACCGAAAGCTGGTCCGCCTGCCGATGGAAGACATCGCCATCTCGGCTGTCACTGAGGGAGAACTGTTCTACGGACTGGCCAGGAGAAATTATCCCGGCGGCCTCACCGAGCGCGTGAGGCAATTTCTGCTGCGGGTCGAGGTCTTGCCGTGGGATCACGCTGTCACGCAGGCTTATGGCGATCTGCGCACAGCCTGCGAGACCAAAGGTGTCACCCTTGCGCCGCTCGATATGATGATCGCGGCCCATGCGGTCGCCGCCGGCGCCACCCTCGTAACGCGCGACAAGACATTCTCCCATGTCCCGAAGCCTTTGAGAACCGAGGATTGGACGACGGCAAGACGCTGACCGCAGCCGATTTCCGGCGCCGAAATCCGCGCTTCAAATCCTGAGCCCGACGCCCTATATTCTCCCCGTCCGGGCTTGCCCGGACTATGGCGATAAACGGCTGCGTAATAAGCGGACCGGACCCGGGGGCGGTACCCGGCGCCTCCACCCGAGCGATTTTTGGATCGCTGCGGCGGGGGCGAAACAGGATCGACGGACGTGTAAAGGCTGTCCTTTCGCTCGGTATGGTATCCGCCGTTATCGGGCCGATCGTACAGGTGCCAACGATAACGAAATGGCCCTCGCTGCCTAATTAGGCAAGCGCGGTTTCGGGGAGCACCGGGCAACAGAAGCTCCCCACTTTCCAGAAGACACGGATCGGAGATCGGAAACCCGATGATCCCACTGCCGATCCCTGATTGACTCCCGAACGCGCGCGCTTAGTCTCCCGGCGAGTGCGGCAGCGGCTTTTCATGACGAAGGATTTCATCGGCTACAAGGCTTTGACCGACGCGGCGCTCCGCGGCGTGGTGAGGGGCGCTCTGAAGCATGTGGAGAAGCAGGGGCTGGTCGCCTCGCACCACTTCCGGATATCATTTCGCACGCGTTTTCCGGGCGTGGAGATCCCCGAATTTCTTCTTGAGCAATATCCCGAAGAGATGACGATCATCCTTCAGCATCAGTTCTGGGGGCTGAAAGTGAAGGAGAATCATTTCGAGGTGACGCTCTCCTTCCGCAAGATTCCGGCGACGCTCACAGTGCCTTTCGCCGCCCTGACGGCGTTCGTCGATCCCGGCGTGCAGTTCGGTTTGAACTTTCAGCCCGAGCCTGAGGAAGGACCGGGTCAGACCAAACGTCCGGCATTGACCGCCGTCAAAGATGAGGAGGAACCAGGGTCCGACAAACCCGTCTCGCCCGCCGCGGTGGTGAGCCTGGATTCCTTTCGCAAGAAATGAGCGCCGCTCCCGATTCACCTTCGCCGCCGACGCGCATCGAGACCGATTCCTTCGGCCCCATTGAGGTGCCGGCCGATCGCTATTGGGGCGCGCAGACGGAACGGTCGCGGCGCAATTTCCGGATCGGCACGGAGCGCATGCCGGTTCCCGTGATCCGCGCGCTTGGGCTCGTCAAATGCGCCGCCGCGCGCACCAATATGGCGCTCGGCATGATCGATGCCATGCGCGGCGAAGCGATTGCACGGGCCGCGCAGGAGGTGATCGAGGGAAAACTCGACGACGAGTTCCCGCTTATGGTCTGGCAGACAGGGTCCGGCACGCAGTCGAACATGAACGCGAATGAAGTGATCGCCAATCGCGCCATCGAGATGCTGGGCGGGGCGCCGGGATCAAAAACACCCATCCATCCCAACGATCACGTCAACAGGAGCCAATCCTCCAACGATTGCTTTCCGACGGCGATGCACATCGCGGCGGTCACGGAAATTCACCGCGTCCTCCTGCCGGGTCTGAAACAACTGAAGCAATCCCTGGATCAAAAGACCGAAGCCTTTGCGGATATCGTGAAGATCGGCCGCACGCATCTGCAGGATGCGACGCCGGTGACGCTCGGCCAGGAGTTCTCGGGCTACGCGACGCAGATCACTTACGGAATTGCGCGCATCGAAGCGGCGCTGCGGCGGCTCTATCAGCTCGCGCAGGGTGGTACTGCAGTGGGAACCGGGCTCAACAGTCCTCCGCGGTTCGGGGAACTCTTCGCGAAGGAAGTAGCCAGGATGACCGGGCTTCCTTTCGTGACGGCACCCAACAAATTCGAGGCGCTAGCCGCGCATGACGCCATCGTGGAAATGTCGGGCGCGCTCAACACTGTCGCGGCCTCGCTCTACAAGATCGCGCAGGACATCCGGCTGATGGGCTCGGGTCCGCGCTCGGGCATCGGCGAGTTGCGCCTTCCCGAAAACGAGCCCGGCTCGTCGATCATGCCCGGCAAGGTCAACCCGACGCAGTGCGAGGCGCTGACCATGGTCTGCACCCAGGTTATGGGAAACCACGTCGCGATTACCGTCGCCGGCTGCCAGGGCAATTTCGAACTGAATGTCTTCAAGCCGGTGCTGATCTACAACCTTCTGCAATCGATCCGGCTCATGGGCGACGCTTCGACCAGCTTCGTGGAACACTGCGTCGACGGCATCGAGCCGGATCGCACGCGCATTGCGGAACTTCTTCAGCGCTCGCTGATGCTGGTGACGGCGCTTGCCCCGACCATCGGTTATGACAACGCTGCGAAAGTCGCCAAATGCGCGCATGCGCACGGCACCACGCTGCGCGAGGAGGCCGTGAAGCTCGGCTATGTGTCCGAAGAAGAGTTCGACCGAGTTGTGCGCGCCGAGGACATGATCCATCCCAAAGCGGACGCGGACGGTGGCGGCTGAGGCCGGCGGAGCCCCGTTTCTGAAGAAACGCTCGTTCAGCATCGCCGGCCATCGCACCAGCGTCGCGCTCGAACCGGAATTCTGGGCCGTATTGGAACGCGAAGCACGGCTGGCGCGCCGAAGCCTTTCCGCCCTTGTTGCCGGCATCGACGCCGCGCGCGGCATGCGTCCCCTTGCCAGCGCGCTCAGGCTCGCGGCCCTCGCTGCTGCTGCTGCGGCCGACTGAAACCTCTGTTAAAGTCGGCGCTGTTTCAAAGGGCCGCGACCATGGGCGAACTCGTCAATCTCCGCCGTGTCAGAAAGTCAAAGGTGCGCGGCGAAGCCGAAGCGCAGGGCGCCGCAAATCGCGCAAAGAGCGGTGTTTCAAAGATCTCGCGGGCACAAGCAGCAGCTGAAAAAGAGCGCACGCAACGCGCAACAGACGCCCACAAGATCGAGAAGGAGTAAATCAGAGAACGATCCGGTCGAATTGAATCGTGGGAAAAGACCCCCCTCCCCGGCCTTCGGCCAGACCGCCTCCACGATGGGGGAGGAAAGCAAAAGCGGGCGCCGTTTCTTTCCTCCCCCATCGTGGGGGAGGTGCCGAGCGCAGCGAGGCGGAGGGGGAAGTTTTGCATCAAGATGGGCTGAAACCGCTCCACGCCGCGATGCCGGCGAGCTGCTCAGACATCTCCCACAGCCGCTTCGCGTCGGCATCGTTCTGGGCTTCGCGCGTGGGGGTGGCGGGCCTGCACTTGTAGAAATAGCTTCCCGTGACGTTTGCAACGTCGGGAGAAGACGCGAGATACACGATCGTCTCGGCGCCCTGTTCGGGCGTGATGGCAAAGTTCTTCGCCGCGCGGACCGCGAAAGACAGGATGCCGCCGGAGTGGTCTCCGAAGCGCGTCGCCACAAAACCCGGATGCAGGCAGTTGGCGGTGACGCCGGTTCCGCCGAGGCGCCTGGCGAGTTCACGCGTGAACAGGATGTTGCAGAGTTTCGAACGCCCATAGGCGCCGAAGCCGGAATAGCCACCTGACGATTGCAGATCGGCAAAATCGAGACGGGCGCCCTTGTGCGCGGCCGAGGCGGTCGAAACGATGCGGGCGCCCGGCTTCAGGCGCGGCCGCAACAGATTGGTGAGCACGAAATAGGACATGTGATTGAGCGCGAAGGTCACCTCCAGCCCGTCTTCCGTCACCCTGCGCGTGTTGAACAGCGCGCCTGCGTTATTGATCAGGATATCGATTTCTCCCTCGGTTTCCACGATTTCGCCGGCAACGCGCTTCATCTCGGACAGGCGGGAGAGATCTGCATAGCAGGCGCGGTGCTGCACGCCGCCCGCAATCGCATGCAGGTGCCTGAGCGCCTCTTCGCCGCGTGCGCGGTCGCGCGCGATGAAGATGATGCGTGCGCCTTTCGCTGCCAGACGGTCGGCCGCAACTTCTCCGATGCCCGATGTGGCGCCCGTGATGACAACAAGCATTTCCGCCATCGCCACGCTCCGCTTCGGAATCAGCCGACGATTTCAAGCTCGCTGAAGAAAAAACGGATTTCGTGGTGCGCCGTTTCCGCTGCGTCGGAGCCGTGCACCGAATTGGCCTCGATGGATTCCGCAAAATCCTTGCGGATGGTACCGGATTCGGCCTTGGCCGGATCCGTTGCACCCATGATTTCGCGGTTGCGCGCCACCGCGTTCTCGCCTTCGAGCACCTGGACCACCACCGGACCGGAACTCATGAACTCCACGAGGCTCAGGAAAAACGGGCGTTCCTTGTGAACGTTGTAAAACGCTTCCGCATCGCCCGTGGAGAGGCGCACGCGCTTCTGGGCAACGATCCGCAGGCCGGCTTTCTCAAACCTTGCCGCGATTTCGCCGGTGAGATTGCGCCTGGTTGCATCGGGCTTGATGATCGACAGCGTGCGTTCGATCGCCATTCTCTGCTCCATTCCCCTGGACAATGCGGGCGCCTTATAGAAGCGGTCCTGTTGTGCCGCAAGTCGTGCCAGGTGCGCGGCGACCCAAACTGCGAAACTCATGCTGTCGATCGAAGACGTCACATACCGTATTGCCGGAAGGGAAATTCTGAGCGGCGCGAGCGCACGTCTGCCGGCGGGCGGGCGCACCGGTCTTGTGGGACGAAACGGCGCCGGCAAATCGACCTTGCTGCGACTGATCCTGGGCGAACTGGCGCCCGACGCGGGCGACATCGCGCGCCCGTCGAGCTGGCGCGTGGGCGCCGTGGCACAGGAGGCTCCGGGGGGAGACGAAACGCTCCTCGATACGGTTCTTGCGGCCGATGCCGAACGGCTGCGTCTGCTGTTGGAGGGCGAAAGCGAATCCGATGCCGGGCGGCTGGGAGAGGTTCACGGCCGGCTGGAGGCCATCGATGCCTATTCCGCGCCGGCGCGCGCTGCAGCCATTCTCGCGGGGCTCGGATTCTCCACGGCCGAACAAAACAGACCTTGCCGGGAATTCTCGGGCGGCTGGCGCATGCGTGTCGCACTCGCCGGCATTCTCTTTTCGGCGCCGGACCTTCTCCTGCTCGACGAGCCGACTAATTATCTGGATCTCGAGGGAATCCTCTGGCTGGAAGACTATCTGCGCCGCTATCGGGGCACGGTCATCATCGTCAGTCACGATCGCGATCTTCTCGATGCGACGGCCGAATTCATTCTCCATCTCGAACGCGGACGGCTGACGCTCTACAGCGGCAACTATGAAACTTTCGTCGAAACGCGGGAGGCGCGCCGCGCGCTGGATGCCGCTACCGCGAAGAAGCAGGAGACCACCCGGCAGTACATGCAGGCCTTCGTCGACCGCTTCCGCTACAAGCAGAGCAAGGCGCGCCAGGCGCAGAGCCGGCTGAAGATGCTGGCCCGGCTGAAGCCCGCCGAAATTCCCCTCGACGAGCATGTCGCGCCCATCCGCCTGCCTCGGGTTTCGCCGGCAACCCCGCCACTGCTTTCGCTGGAAAGCACGACGGTCGGCTATGATCGGCAGCGACCTGTGCTTGCGCGAATATCCCTGCGGATCGATCCCGACGAACGGGTTGCTCTCCTCGGCAAGAACGGCAACGGCAAATCCACTTTCGCAAAGCTTCTTGCCGGCAAGCTTCAGCCATTCTCCGGAACCGTTGCGCGTGCGCCGGATGCTCTCGCCGGCTACTTCGCACAGCATCAGCTGGAGGAACTCGACGGCTCGTTGACGCCGCTCGACACGCTGGGACATATGCGGCCGCGCCTGTCGGAACGCGAACTGCGCACGCAGCTTGGCGGTTTCGGACTCGCCGGCGACAAGGCGCTGACGAAGGTCGTGGAACTGTCCGGCGGCGAACGCGCGCGGCTGATGCTGGCGCTGGCGACGCTCGACGCGCCCAATCTCCTCATTCTCGACGAACCGACCAATCATCTCGACATCGACGCGCGCGAACAGCTGCTTGCCGCGCTCAACGACTATGCCGGTGCCGTGGTGCTGGTGAGCCACGACCGCCGGCTCATCGAGGCGACCGTCGACCGGCTGCTGCTGGTGGCGGCTGGCACGGTCAGCGGATTTGAGGGCGATCTGGAGGATTACCGGCGCCAGGTTCTCGCACCCGACGCCGAAACGCGAGAGTCCCGGAAACCGGAGAACAAACGCGACCTGCGCCGCGACGCCGCGGCGCGGCGAACGCAGCTCAAGCCTCTCAGGGAGAAGGCAAGCGCCGCCGAAGCCGAGATTGCCGAGCTGACGCAGACTATCGCCGATCTCGATGCCGCATTGTCTGCCTCCGACGTATTCTCAAGCAATGCCGTGAAAGCTGCGGAGCTCGCCCGGCGCCGCGCGCGCGCCGCGCGAGCCCTTGCCGAGGCCGAATCGCGCTGGGTGGCCGCTACACAAGCCTACGAAGATGCGCTGGCGGAACAGTCGTTCTAGAGTACGATCCGGTCGAATTGGATCGCTGAAGAAAACTCCCCCTCCCCGGCCTTCGGCCGGACCTCCCCCACGATGGGGGAGGAAAGAAAAGGCGCGCTTTTTTGCTTTCCTCCCCCATCGTGGGGGTGCCGAGCCCCCCGGTCCGCGCAAAGCGCGGCCGGAGGACAGGCTCCGCGAGGCGGTGGGGGACGTGTTGCACCAAGATGAGAGAAATTCCTCCTGAGTTCAGCTTTTCGCGCTGGCGCGCTCCGCGAACAGCGGCTGGATTTCGGGCGAAAGAGTCTTGAGCAGCTGAACCGCCAGCGCGCTCGTGAAATGAAATTTGGCCGCCTGCCGTCCGGGCACATAGGCCGTGATCGTGCCGAAGAAACGGTCGCCCAGGAAGAACACAAACGTCGCGGTGCGGTCGACCACGCGCGACTCAATGAGGCTGCGTCCGGGGCCGAACGTATCGAAACGGTTGTCGCCCGTGCCGGTCTTGCCGCCGAGTGCGAGCGGATTTCCATCTGCACCGTGATAGGCGCTCTGGAAGCGCTTGCCCGTACCCTCGATGACGACATCGCTCAGCGCGTGGCGCACGGTCTCTGCAATATTCTGCGGCAACAGGCGAACGGGTTTCTCGTTGCCGCCGGACAAGTCGGTTTCGTAGGGGGTCCCAGCCGCAAACTGCAGGCTGCGGATGTCGATCGTAGGCTGGCGGACACCGTTGTTGACGATGATGCCCATCAACTTCGCCAGCGCGTCCGGCCGGTCGCCGGAGCTGCCGATCGCAGTGGCGAGCGACGGCACGAGGTGGGCGAAGGGATAGCCAAGTCTTCGCCAGTCCACGGCAATCCGGTCGAACGCATCCTGCTCCACGAGCATCCGGATGCGCCAATCCTGCCGGCGCGGATTGTGTGTCTTGAAAAGCCAGCCATAGACCTCCTGCCGCACCTTCGCACCCGCGGCGAAGACGTCGTCGGGCGAGGCGCCGGGATGGCGGTCAAGATAGGCGGCAAGCCACAATTCGAGGGGGTGCACATGGCTCAGATAGCCGCGGTCCGTGAGCGAAAATCGGTCCACGCCGTAAGCCGCATAAAGCTTCCCGATCGGATCCTTGAGAACAAGATGGCCTCTTGTTTGCCGCAACAGGAAAGCCCTGAGGTCCTCCACGCCGGCCTTTGGACGCAGCGAGCGGAAGACCACGGTCAGACGCTTTGCGTAAGGCCCCGCCTTTGCTGCCACGAGCGAAAGCCGCTGACTGGAATCGAGTCCGCGGAATTCGCCGTAGAATTTGGCAAGGAAGGTGCGTCCCTCCTGGTCGGCGAAGCGCTCCAGAAACGCCCGCCGCGCCGCCGCGTTCGGCCGGGGTCCGAGCGCGCCGCGGTCCAGATGATACTCCGCAACGTACCACCGCTCGATGTCGCGCAGGATGCGCACGAAGACGAGATTGATGGAATTCGCAAACGCCGTCTCGACCGTCGGTCTTTCGTAGTCCTCCCATTTTGCGAAATTGTGAAATACGTGCTCGCCGCCGCCGGTCAGAAATGTTTCGCCGGGACTTGCCGAATATTTCCGTTGCATGGCGGCGTCCAGCATGGGCTGCAGGCTTCTGTCCTGCGCATCCGCGAGATAGAAGAGCGCCCATTGCGACAGGGGATCGCGGGCCTGTCCTGCAAGCGCTTTCAGCGTGTACGGCGGAAGCGCGGCATAGCGTGCGTGCAGACGCCAGACGATTTCGAGATAGGTAATCAGCGTGCGCAGCTTGGCCGTCGAGCCGAGCTGCAGCTTGGCGCCGGAATTGATATCGAACGGTTCGTTCAGGCTGTCGGCATGCACCCGCACCAGATTGCGCCCGGCGCCGCGCTCGTAAAGCACGATGCTGTAGTCCACGAGGGCAGGATCTCCGCCGCCGAGGAGCTGCTTTCCGGCCAGCCCCAGCGATTTCACCTGCGCCGGGTCTCTTAGCCGCGACAGGAAATCTTCCACGCGGTGCTGCGTGGCCGAGTCGATGGTCGTCGTTGCGCCGACATCCATATGATCGAGATCGTAGAGGCCGGGCGCACCGGTGACCTGCAACAGCTCCGCGCGAATGGCATCGGCGGCCTTGCGCCCCACGTAGGACACCGGCGCAGGCGCCGGCGCGTGAGTGCGGAAGACGAGAGGCGAGCGAAGGGCCGCCTGGTATAATGCGAGATTTATGACCTTGCCGGCTGCCAGGCGGCGGAGGTTGCGATCGGTGAATGCGGCGAGTGCCTGCCGATGCCGCATCAGAAAATAAGCCGGTCGCCGTTCGGCGAGCAGCAGGCTCAACACCTGTTTGTAGATTTCGGCTTTGCGCGCAAGATCGCCGGGATTGGCGCTGGCGAGAACACTGTTGGCCTCCGCAAAATCGGTTCCGTACCAGACCCGCAAGCCATCCCCCACGCCAATGACCTCGCCGTAGCCGGGCCTCGATCCGAGCGGCGTGGAGTCGAGATAGTCCGTTACGATGCGCTGGCGCGCCGGAAACGTGTCCGGGCCGCCGAGATAGGCGCGGATGGTTGCCGCCTGCATCTGACGAAGCTTTTCCACCACGCCTTGTGTGCGGCCGCCCCGCGAATGACGGAATTTTTCGATCTGTGTGGCGAGCGTGCTGGCGCCGCCGCGCCTCAGATGCGGATTGAGCCAGCCCGCCATCCAGCCCGCGCCGGCCTCGAGAAACCGTTTCCATTCGATGGCGGGATTGTATTGCGGATAGCGCGTCTCCAGCAGATACCGGTCCTCGATGAACAGCAGGCTCCGGACCACGATGGGCGGGACGGAATGGAAGTCGCCGTAGGAGTGCTCCGGGTAGCTGGCGGCGTAGAGAGGAGCGCCGGTGCGATCGCGCAGCAACAACCCGGCGTGCTGCTTCTCGCGATAGATAGCGTAACCTTCTTCGGACTCCTCGTCGCGCAAGCCGGCGGATTGGCGGGCCTGCCGCGTGATGACGAAATGGGATGCGCGCAGCCGCGCGAGGATATCCGGAAGTACGGAATAGCCGAGCCGCTCATCATAGGGGCCGCCGCGGGGAAACTGCATTTTCGTGCTCGGGCCGCCACCGACCCTGTAAGTGAGACGGGCTGCTTCCCTGGCAAAGAAGCTGGACTGCAGGGATGAGGTGCGCATCTCCCGCCATGCCGCAGCGGCAATCAAACCAATAGCAATGATTGCAACTGCCCAAAGCAACAGCCGGAGCAGAATGCGCAGGGCCGCGGCGGCATGTGCCGACCGCTTCTTCGGGAAGGCGCCAGGACAGGCGGTCGTCAGGGTTTGATTGGTCAAAGCCCGTTCCCTCTCGTCCCCCGATGATCTAAGCGCTGCGGACGCTCCAGGTTCCCAGTGGGAAATCTTGCTCCGGCAAATCCGGCGGAGTTTTGACATCGGTGCCCCGCGACGATTCGCGCGAGCGACCGGCTGGAAATAACATTTGACGGCCATTGTGTTGTACACACGGCCCGGCTGGCGCTTGGGGGATTCCGACGGCGCTAAGAGACTTTGGCCGCCCCGGCCGGATGATTTCCTGCCCGTTGCGGCAGCAGCAATACGCAGGCGATGATGAAAACGGCGATGATCCCCGAAGCAAGCGGACGGCTGAAATTCATTCCGCCCTGCGCCACGGGCTTGTCCAGGAAATCTCCCACGGTTGCTCCCAGGGGCCGCGTCAGGATGAAAGCGCTCCAGAACAAGATCACGCGGGAAATGCCGGTCAGGAAGTACGCTGCGGCGACGATGGCCAGTGCCGCGACGAATACCAGCGCTCCGCCTCCGTAGCCCAGGCCCGAATCGGCCGCCCAGTCGCCGAGCGCCGTGCCCAGAGTCTGGGAGAAGGTGATGGTTGCCCAGTAGAAGGCTTCGACCTTCGGGCTGGAGACGGTCTCGACGGAAACCGACCCTTGCGACCGGTACCAGAGCGCAAGCGTCGCCATCACGCACAGGAACAGAATGGTCGAGCCGCCAGCATATCCGATACCGAGCGAACGGTCCGCAAAATCGGCCATGGTCGTGCCGGCGGTCGTCGAGGCGACGATGGTCGCCCAGTAGAGGAAAGGATGAAATTTGCTGGCGCGGATTTGAAGTGCTGCGAGCACGCACAGCGCCGAAAGAAAGATGGCCGTGCCCACGAGGTATCCCAGATTCCAGGTCATGGTCACCGTGTCGCCGCCCGTTTCCCCGAGCGTGGTGGCGGCAATCTTGATGGTCCAGAAACCGAGCGTGACCACTGGAACCTTCGTCTGCTCCGGCAGCGCACCCGTCGTGCGGGAATACTCGCTCACAAAACGCAGCTCCCCTGCGGTGCCGGCCGCTCCAACAGAATGACGGGCGATTCCTTGTACGTCGTCCTGGCATATTCCGCGTAGCCGCATTTTCTGGCCACGCCGATGGAGGCAGTGTTTTCCGGATTGATGATGCATACGGTGCGTGGGGGTGCATGCCGTTCTTCGATCCAGCGCAGAGACGCAATGGCAGCTTCCGTGGCATAGCCTTTGCCCTGCGCGGACGGCGCAAGGGCCCATCCGATTTCAAATCCGCCATCCAGCGGCGGCTGAATGTCCCGGCAACAATTCGCCACGCCGACTTCGCCCACGAAGCGTCCGCCGGCGCGCTCGCGAACGACCCAGAAGCCGAAGCCGAGAAGCTGCCAATGCCCCAAATAACGCAGGAGCCGGGCCCAGGATTCTTCCCGTGTGAAGGCTCGCCCGGTGATGTGGCGCACCACGTCCGGATCGCCCCACATCGCGGCACTGTCTTCGAAATCCGCGAGCCCGGGCACCCGCAGCGTGAGGCGTTCGCTGTCCGCCGCATTCATGGCGAGGTCACGAGAGGCCGACGATGTGGCCCCGCTCGTTCACCATGATCGATTCCGCTGACGGCAGGCGCGGCAGCCCGGGCATCGTCATGATGTCACCGCAGATCGCCACGATGAACTCCGCGCCCGCGCAGAGGCGCACCTCGCGCAGCGGCAGCACATGGCCCGTCGGCGCCCCGTAAGCCTCGGGATCCGCGGAGTTTGAGTACTGCGTCTTGGCGATACAGACCGGCAGATGTCCAAAGCCAAGCCGCTCCAGTTCGGCGAGCCTGTCCGCCGCCTGTTTGGACGGGACGACTTCTCCCGCGTGATAGATCTGGAACGCAATGGTCTCGATTTTCTGCAGCGGCTTCATGGAATCGGGATAAAGCGTGTGGAAATTTGCGGCCCCCTGGTCGATCGCGGCAATCACCACATCGGCGAGTGCTTTGGCTCCTGCCCCGCCTTCCGCCCAATGGCGGCAGACGACGGCCTGCACGCCCAGCCGGCGGGCGCCTTCCACAATTGCGTCCAGCTCCGCCTTTGTATCGCCCGCGAAATAATTCAGTGCCACGACGGGAGGAACGCCGAATTTTCGGATGTTCTCGATATGACGCTCGAGATTGGCCAATCCCTTGACCACCGCGGGAACATTCTCCGGCCCGAGATCCTTGCGCGCGACGCCGCCATGGAACTTCAGGGCGCGGACGGTCACCACCACCACCGCCAGAGCGGGCGACAACCCCGCCTTGCGGCACTTGATGTCGAAGAACTTTTCCGCGCCGAGATCGGCGCCGAAGCCGGCTTCCGTGACCACGAAATCTGCAAGCTTGAGGGCAAGCTTCGTCGCCAGCACGGAATTGCAGCCGTGCGCGATATTGGCGAACGGGCCGCCGTGCACGAAGACAGGGTTATTCTCGAGCGTCTGCACGAGATTGGGCTTGATCGCATCCTTCAGCGTGGCGGTCATCGCGCCTTGCGCCTTGAGATCGCTCGCCCGGACCGGAACGCGGTCACGCGACGAAGCCACGATGATGTTGGCGAGGCGCCGTTCCAGATCCTGCAGCGAGGTGGACAGACAAAGGATCGCCATGACTTCCGAGGCAACCGTGATGTCGAAACCGTCCTCCCGCGGAAACCCGTTGGCGGCGCCGCCGAGCGAGGACACGATCGAGCGGAGCGCCCGGTCGTTCATGTCGAGACAGCGCCGCCAGGTGATCCGCCGCGCGTCGATGTCGAGGGCGTTGCCCCAATAGATGTGATTGTCGAGCATCGCCGCGAGCAGGTTGTTGGCAACGCCGATGGCATGAAAATCGCCCGTGAAATGGAGATTGAGCTCGTCCATGGGCACGACCTGGGAATAGCCGCCGCCCGCGGCGCCGCCTTTCATGCCGAAGCAGGGTCCGAGGCTCGGTTCGCGCAGACAGATCGCGGTCTTCTTTCCCTTGCGGTTGAGCGCGTCTCCCAGCCCGACCGTGGTCGTTGTTTTCCCCTCGCCGGCCGGCGTTGGATTGATGGCCGTGACCAGGATCAGCTTTCCGTCCGGGTTTTCGGCGAGACAGCGCTCGACGAAATCCATGCCGATCTTGGCTTTGTAGTGGCCAAACGGCTCGAGGCTCCCCGAGGGGATTGCCAGCTTCGCCGCAATCTCCTGGATGGGAAGCAGGGTCGCGTCCTGCGCGATCTCCCAGTCCGTAGCGGCCCGCCGGCCGCCAATGACGTCATTCATGGAAGGATCCTTTTTTGCGGGCGAACCTTAAGCGATCCCGGCGCGCCCGCGCCAGTCATCGCGCACGCGGGCAGTGTCCTGATTTGATTTTTTGACTTTTTAGTGCCGGGCCACCGCAGTTGGTAATAGCCCATCAGCACGAGTGCGATGCCAAACCAAAGCCCGTATCCTGCGGCGCGCCGATACTTCTGCCATTTATGCGCTGGCCATCAACAACTCCAGTCGAGCGCCAGAACCCTGACCAGGCGCATGTCCATGCGCCGGTTCACCCGCCTGTATGCGTGCAGTCAACCAGAAGCTGAAAAATCTGGCCGCCAGCTTGCATGGACATTTTGCAAGTCGGATATATAAATTAACTTCATCTCCTGGACAATTATATATCGTCGTAACGACGGTAGACAATTGGATAACCGACATGATTTTTGTTGTTTCACGGCTGGAAGCGGCAGACGAGGACGTATTGGGGCTCATTTACGAGCAGCGGGAAACGCTCCGCTATTCAGTGGCCCAGGGCCCGCACCGATGGACCGGGTTCTTTCGGCGAACCACGTTTGCGAGGGCGCTTCAGGGGTCGAACGGCATCGAAGGCATCAACGCGTCCCTGAGCGAAGCCGTAGCGATCGTAGACGACGAGAAGCCGGAATCCGTCGAGGCGGAGACCTATCGCGCTTTGTCGGGATACCGGAACGCACTCACATACGTGCTGCAGACACACGACGACCCTTACTTCGAAATGAATGCGCAGGTCATCAAGAGCCTGCATTTCATGATGCTGTCGTATGATCTTACAAAAATGCCAGGGCAGTGGCGGTCAACACCGGTCGCCGTGATTCGCAAGCAGACTGGCGAAACCTTGTACGAGGGACCGGACGCAGCCCTCGTTCCCAAACTGATGGACGAACTCGTCGCCGCTCTGATCTCGGATGAAAAAGTCGACCCTATGGTCAGGGGCGCGATGGCGCATCTGAATCTGACCATGATCCATCCATTCAAAGACGGGAACGGGCGAATGGCGCGGGCACTGCAAACATTGGTGATTGCCCGTGATGGCGTTCTGAGCCCGGTGTTCTGCAGTATCGAAGAATGGCTCGGGCGAAATACCGATGCATACTACAACATTCTTGGCGACGTCGGCCGCGGTCACTGGCATCCGGATCGCGATGCATTGCCCTGGATAAAATTTTGCCTAAGGGCTCATTTTCAGCAGGCAGCAACGCTCATTCAGCGGAACAGGGCGATGTCGCGGGCGTTTGAAGACATCTCGAAGCTGATCGCGAAACACCGCCTGCCCCAGCGCGTTGAAATGGCGCTGGCTGATGCGACATTCGGCTATCGCGTGAAATCCGGGAGGTATCAGACGGAGAACTCGGTTTCCGACGTTGTGGCCAGCCGCGATCTGCGACATCTGTGCGAATTGGGCTTGTTGGAGGCGATAGGAGAGAAACGCGGCCGCTTCTACGTTGCCGGAGAGATACTAAAGGGCGTCTACGCAAAAGCCCGGACTGACGACGTGCGCGCCGCCGATCCGTACGAGATTATAAAGGGAGGCGTTCCAAGGGCTCAGCCGCGGCTTCCTCGCGTCAGGTAGGCTGTTTGCGGGAAGAAGTGCCCGCTCGCGACACACGCTCATGAGACCCCGCCTCGGTGATGATCGCGTCCATCGCCTGGTCGAGCGGCTGGGTGTGGATGGTGGAGAGGCGGGAAAATTCGAAGCCCACGCCGACGGTAAGAGGCCGTTCGGGAAAGGCGGCGATCGTCGCGTCATAGTAGCCGGCGCCATAACCGAGGCGGAAACCGGCCGCGTCGAAGCCTACAAGGGGAATCACAAGGGCCGAGGGAAACATGGCAGGCCCCTCCGCCGGATGGGGGCTGGTCCAGGCCCCCGCCTGCATGGGTGCCCTCTCCGTCCGGCGGCGAAACCCGACCGGACGGTCGCGCGCGACAACGACGGGAGGTTCCGAAACCTAGCTAGGGAATTCTAGGGTTTAGTGGAAAGATCGATGCCATCAATCCGCGCACCGATTGTGGGTGTCAGAATATCTACGCATGCCTTCGTTAGCGAATTCATTCGTTGCTCCCGAAGAGAAATATCCAGGTCCGGCGCAGATTCGCGGTTATGCCGCGATCTCACGAAAGTACTGCGACCGCGGCAAAGGGGAGGCCGCGGTCGCGGGAACTCTCGATGGTTTCAACCTGTTAAGATGCCGCGAATGCGAATTCGAGAACGCGAACCGCGTTTTCAACGCGACGGTCGACAAGGCGTTACGCTATCACTTTTTGAGTTCGTAAATCACGCCGGAGTCCGTGCTGCCGCCGCCATTGTAAGTCGTGCCGATGAACTCGCCCTTCTTGCCGGCAAGCAGGCTGCCACTAGGCTGGGCGCCATCGCTGCCTGCGAAAGCGTGGAGAATGGTCTTGGTGCCGTCAGGTGCAAGCTTGAAGGTCGTGCCGCAACCATTGCCGCCGCAATCCGTCATGTTGCCGCCGTACAGGGTGCTGCTGTACAAATTGCCCTTCTTGTCCATGGCCAGGCTGGAATCGGGGCTCGTGCCATCGCTCCCGCCGACGAAAGTGTAAAGCACCGTCTCGGTACCGTCCGGCGCGAGCTTGAAGACCGTGCCATGGCCGCTGCTGCCGCCTGAGTAGGTGGTGCTGTAGAGATTGCCCTGCCCATCGAGGATCAGACTTGCAACCGGATTCTCGCCGTCGCTTCCGCCCTTGAAGGAATAGAGCACGCTCTCGGTTCCGTTCGCGGCCAGTTCGAAAACCGTGCCGAGATCGGACGCCCCTCCGTCATAGGTCGTGCCGTAGAAATTTCCGCTCGCGTCGACAATCAGGCCGGCGCTCGGATCCGCGCCGTCGTCTCCGCCCTTGAAGGAATAGAGCACTGTCTCGGTCCCGTCGGGCGCGACCTCGAATACCGTGCCAAGACTGTCGGCGCCGCCCGCGTATGTCGTGCCGTAGAGATTTCCCTTTGAATCCAGGATCAGGCTGGAACCCACGTTGAAGCCGTCCGTGCAATGAGGATAGTTGGGACAGAAGGAGTAGAGTACCGTCTCGTGGCCCTTCGGCGTGATCTTGAACACGGTTCCCCGGTCCTCGGTGCCGCCGTTATACGTCGTGCCGTAGAGATTGCCCTTCGCATCGGCGACGAGGCCTGCTTCCGGGTCCGCTCCGTCGCTTCCTGACCCAAAGGAATGAAGCACGGACTCGGTCCCATCCTTAGCAAGCGCATAAACCGTTCCCAGATTGTTGGTGCCGCCGAAATACGTCGTGCCATAGAGGAGCTTCCCGTCTTTCGTCAGTCCACCGATGGGACCGGAAGCGTCCGTTCCACCCTGGAATTGATAAAGCACATGAAACTTCGCCGCCTGGGAGGGAACGGCCATCGCAAGAACGGCCCCCCCAAACAGGACGCATTTGCCAGTAGCACCGACGATGTTGCTCATTGGACTCCCCATCCAACAGGTTTCTGCGCGCTGCAATGCGCCATTTCCATCTCCCCTCCGCCTATGGCGCCGTGTTATCCGTGGAGGGATGTCTGTATCCCGCTCTCCGCAGCCAAACACTACTGGAGGCTTCGTCGAATTTGTTACCAAATGTGCTGCCAAAAACCACGTTTATTCGAACAATTTCCCGTCTTGCCCGGCAGTTTTGCAAAAATTGACTGGATGCCCTCCCTCGATTCCATTGGCGTTCGCGGATCCTGGCAGGTTTCCGCGTCAGCAAAACGAGTTTCACTGCGCGCGGTTGAAGGGGCGCGAGCCCCTGAGCGTTGCTCGGTGCATGCCGCAGCGGTGCGGAAGGTAATCGTTCACCGTATAATGCTGGGTTCCGCGATTGTCCCACATGGCGAGTGTGTTCGGCTTCCAGCGCCGGCGCACCGAGAACTCGGGCCTGTGGACGTGAGCAAACAGAAACTCCAGTCCCAACGGAAAAGCCTCTTGGGCGTGGTTTTGCCGGCACAGGCATACCGGCCGAGACGAAAACGGCCGCACGGGCTTGCGCGTACCTCAGTAATGCGGTATTTTCTGCCTCATCTCGGGGTCATCCGGGGAATGTCGGCTAGCGAGTGATACGCGAGGCGCAGCGGCAGCAGACAACAGGGGCCGTCCATGTTTCGAATTTCTGGCATTTCTCGCTCAAGCCTTTTCGGCTGCACATTGGCGGTGGCGGCGTTCGCGCCGTGCACGAGCGTGAACGCGGCGGAGTTCAAACTGCTCTGTTCATTCCAGGGCGGAAGCGACGGCGGCAATCCCTACAGTGCCCTCGTTCCGGACGGGCGCGGCGGATTCTATGGAACGACAGCCGGCGGCGGCGGTACGGGGTGCGGCGGCGAAGGCTGCGGCACGATCTACGATGTGACCCCCGAAGGCACCGAGACGGTGGCCTATGCCTTCGCGGGCGGCGCCGACGGCGGGGCACCCTATGCCAACCTGACGCCGCAAAAAGACGGGACCTTCCTGGGAACGACGAGCGCCGACGGCCGATACAGCGGCGGCGTCATCTTCACATTCACGCCTCCGGGTGCGGAAACCATGCTGTTCTCTCTTGGAAAAGGAATTCGCGGCTGGAATTCCGAAAGCGCGGTGATCTCCGACAAGGCAGGGAATCTGTACGGAACGACCCTGCATGGCGGGGCAGAGAATGATGGAACCGTTTTCACGCTCGCAGCGGACGGAACATATAGGACGCTCCACGAATTCAGGGGTACGGACGATGGCGCCTCTCCCAACGGGCCATTGATCAGGGACAAGATGGGCAATCTTTACGGTACGACATGGGCTGGCTGCGGCGTATTGTTCAAGATCGCACGCAACGGGACGGAAACGGTTCTTCATGCGTTCGAAGGCGACGGCGACGCTTGCACCCCATACGACGGTCTGATCGAAGACGCACAGGGCAATTTCTACGGTACGACGGAGGATGGCGGCACCGAAAGCGACGGCACCGTATTCAAGGTTGCGCCGGACGGCACGGAGACAATTCTCCACTCGTTCCAGGGGGGAATCGACGGTTGGTCTCCATCCGCCGGTCTGATCGCCGACAAAGCGGGTAATCTGTACGGAACAACCGCTTTGGGGGGCGGAACGGGGTGCGAGTACGGATATGGCTGCGGCACTGTTTTCAAAATTTCGCCGGCCGGGAAAGAGAAGTTGCTGCACGTATTCCAGGGCAGCGATGGCTCTTGGCCCCGCGGCACGCTGGTTGCCGACAAGAAAGGCAATCTCTACGGTACGGTCAGCGAAGGCGGCACTGGCAGTTGCTACAACGGCTGCGGCACTGTGTTCATGGTGAAGGAGTAGCGCAACAGACGTGTTCGGCCTGCGGCGCGAGACATCGCGGATCGGCTCGGCGATTCTCCCCATGCCGACATATAGTGGAGCGTCGCGGAAACGACACGGTACTCGACCATCTTTGACAAGAGGTGGGTCGGGCGCATGACGCGCCAAGTGCGGGTCCGCATGGTCAAATTTTGCCACATGCCCCCGCCTCGGTAATGATCACGTCCATTGCCTGGTCGTGCGGCTGGGGGTGGATGGTGGGGAGCCGGGAAAATTCGAAGCCCACGCCGACGATAAGAGGCCGTTCGGGAAAGGCGGCAAGGGTTGCATCATAGTAGCCCGCGCCATATCCGAGGCGGAAGCCTGCCGCGTCAAAGCCCACAAGGGGAATCACAAGCGCCGACGGAAAGACGGCAGGCCCCTCAGCCGGATGGGGGATGTTCCAGGTGCCCGCCTGCATGGGTGAAGTTTCCGTCCAGCAGCGAAACTCGAGCGGATGGTTGCGGGCGACAACGACGGGCAAAGCCACGTGTCCGCCGAGGCGCAGCACCTCGCGCATGTAGGGCACGCAGTTGAATTCCCGCCGGAACGGCCAGTAGCAGCCGGTCAACGCATGGCTGGCCGGCGGAAGCCGCGCCACGAGCGCGCGCATGATGGCGTCGCTCGCGTCCCGATGCGCCTCCGTCGGCATGGCTTTGCGAAGGTCGAGCAGGCGGCCGCGTTCGGCCTCGCGCCAGGCCCAGATGTCTGTCTCGTTATTGGTCAAGATTTCCCCACGAGGTGACGGCGAGCATCCGGATTGCGATGACGGGCTCCAGCTGCATCGATTGATACTGGACGTATCGCGCGCGCAGCATTTCCACGGCGCGATCCGATTCCGGTCCGTCCCCGAGAATTTCGGCCTTTCCCCCGATCATCACCCACCCCAGTCGGGACCAGTCTTCGTCATAGTGATCGACGAGAAAACACACGGCGGGATTTTCCGCGATATTGCGAAGCCGCTTCAGCGCGCGCTCCCGTTTCGGCTTCTCATCGACGGCCGTGTAAAGCGCCTCATCGCCGAGCGCGAAACACGCCGGCACCAGATGGGGAACGCCCGCGGCATCGGCCGTGGCGAGACGGCCGATACGGTGGCGAAGCAGGAAGGCACGTTGGCGCTCGCCGAGCATTTCACCCACGCAGATTTCGCTTCGCGATGTTGACCCATTCGCGCTGACGCCTGCGATAGTAGCCGGGCGCCCCGCGCATGGAATCGACGATCTCGCGAAAAAGCCGCTGCGCGCCTTCGCTGTCGCCCGTTTCCTGGAGAAGAAGCGCATAGCGGCAGCGCGCCTCCAGGCCCGGGTAGGTCGGAACAAGCCCCTTATACTCGGCCATGGCCTGCTGCTTCTTTCCCTGCCGTTCGAGCGCACGCGCATAATCGAGCCGCGCATCGGCCGTAAAATCCGCCGGCGAAACGTCCTTCAGGAGTTCGAACGCGCTCTGGGCGCCTGCGCCATCCCCGGCGAGCAGTTTGGCCCGCGCCAGCCCGTGCAGCAGCGCCGGATCTTCAGCGTGCGCGCCATCCATCGTGCTTTCATAGAGATCGACCGCTTCCTGGTAGCGGCCCCGCTTGATGCATTCCTCGGCGAAGACCCGCTTGGATTGCGCCGACCCGATCGTCTCCATGTCGCGTTTTTTCCGGCCATAGCTCGTACCCGGATCGGCGACGCTTCCGAGGCTGTCGGCCACCCGGCGAACGGTCCTCCCGGCGCCCACGGCATCCGGCACCACCGCGAGCAACAGATAGGCCGCGCAGCCGAGCCACGGCAGGAAAATGATCGGCAGGATCCAGAGCCAGGAACGATCCGTGCGCACGACATGGGCCGCGCAGCCCAGTTGAACAAGGAGGGTGATGATGCCGAGGCCGTACAAAGGCATGTCTGTCAATCCGGCTTCACTGAGCAGCCCAGCTCTGCTTTTCCCATTTGCCGCCGGAAGACTGCCGCCACAAGGTCGCCTCATGACCGGCTTCCCTGGCGGCTGTCCAGGCGGTGCCGGCGGCGGAAATGGCGGACGGATCACGGCCGTCGAACAGCACGACGATGCGGGCATATTGCGCCGTTTCGCCGCCCCACGATGCGGGCATGGCACCGCCTACGAGGAAGAGCACATGGGCGCGGTTGGCATTTTCCGCTTCCGTAGTAATGAGAACAGGCTGCCGCGAGGCATCGCCGTCGCCCGTCTGGGCGTGCGGCAGGAAACTCTCCTCGTTCCATGTCCACAACAGGGTGTCGATTGCCTGCGCCCGCTCGGCGGTTTCGGTCCTGATGAGCGCGCGCCAGCCGCGCGCCAGCGTGCGCTCGACGAGCCCGGGCAGAACCTCGTCGAGCGTGAGTCTTTCAAGGTGATAGAAAAAGGCTTCGGCCATGAAAGGCAGACCTAGAGAAAATTCCGCTGCAAGTGAATCAATTCCAATTTCTCTCGTCGCAAATAATCGTCATGGCCCACGATCGGGTCGAATTGAATCGTTATAGAGGACTCCCCCCTCCCCGGCCTTCGGCCGGACCTCCCCCACGCTGGGGGAGGAAAAGCGATGTCGCGCCTCTTCTTTCCTCCCCCATCGTGGAGGTGCCGAGCGCAGCGAGGGGGAAGTGTTGTATCAAGATGAGCGGAATCCTGTCCAACGCCGCGGGCGGCGGTCATCGTCGCACCAATCCTATTTTTCGTAGTGATCGGCAATCAGGCGATTGAGCGTGCGGACGCCCCAGCCGGTCCCCCATGAGGGTGCGAGTTCCCTGTGCTCGCCGTCCTGCCAGGCAACGCCTGCGATATCCAGATGTGCCCAGGGAGTCTTGTCCACAAATCGTTGCAGGAACTGGGCGGCCGTGATCGATCCCGCGTTCGGTCCGCCGATATTCTTCATGTCCGCGATCTTGGATTTGAGCGCCTTGTCGTAGCCGTCCCCGAGCGGCAGCCGCCACACGGGCTCGCCTTCCGCGCGTCCGGCCTCGGTGAGATTCTGGGCCAGCGCGTCGTCATTGGAAAAAAGGCCCGCGTGCTCGTGGCCGAGCGCGATCAGAATCGCCCCGGTCAGGGTCGCCAGATCGATGACGCATTTCGGCTTGAACTGCGTCTGCGCGTACCAGAGCGCGTCGGCAAGCACGAGGCGCCCTTCCGCATCGGTGTTCAGCACTTCTACCGTCTGCCCCGACATCGACGTGACGACGTCGTCGGGACGCTGCGCCTTGCCGTCCGGCATGTTCTCCACCAGCCCCACCACACCAACCACGTTGACGCGGGCCTTGCGCGCGGCAAGCGCCCGCATGGTTCCCGCAACGGCAGCCGCTCCGCCCATGTCGCCTTTCATGCCCATCATTCCGGCGCCGCTCTTGAGCGAGAGACCGCCCGAGTCGAAACACACGCCCTTGCCGACCAGAGCGACGGGAGGAGTGCCCGCCCGCTTTGCGCCGTTCCATTCCATGACCACGAGTTTGCTCTCGCGGTCGCTGCCCTGACCGACGCCCAGAAGAGCGCCCATGCCGAGTTTTTCCATGTCCGCTTCGCCCAGAACCCGCACGCGCAGTCCCGTCTTGGCGAGCGCCTTCGCCCGTTGCGCAAACTCTTCCGGCGAAAGCACATTCGGCGGCTCGTTCACGAGATCGCGCGCGAAGAAAACCCCGTCCGCGATGGCTTGAAGGGAAGCAAATCCTCGCTTCGCGGCGGCGACATCGGCGGTGGCCACCGAAATCTCCTTCAGGGTCGGCTCGTGCTCGTCCCGCTCCTTGGTGCGATAGCCATTGAAGGTGTAGCATCTCAGCCGTGCGCCCATGGCGAGATGCGCCGCAACCGCGGGTCCGTCGGTCGGCGCCCTATCGGGCGGCGCGATGGCAAAAGTGATCGCCGTCTCGCCGCTGGTGAACAGCTTGCCGACGACGCCCGCGGCAACACGTTCGGCGGCCATCGCGTCGAGTTTTTCCGGTTTGCCCAGCCCGACAAGAACAAGCCGCGACGCCTTCAGCCCCGAGGGGGCGAGTATCTCCAGGATTTGCCCCGCCTTGCCGGAGAACCGGCTGACCGCCCGGGCGCGTTTGAGAGCGCCGCCCGAGAGCCGATCGGCTTCGGCTGCCAGTCCTTCAAGCGCACCCCCTTCGGATACGCCCAACACCAATGCTCCCGTGCCGGTCAGGGCGAGCGGCACAAATCCGATTTGCATGAACGACCTCGTGGATGGTTTAAGTTCGGGATTGCGGGCGAACGGCGGGGCAGTGCTAGTTTAATGTGAATCGCAAAGCGGGCGAAAGAGCGGCCGACCGGCGGCCTTCCGCATGGATCCCCTGATGCCGCGTTTGGCCATTTACGTGCTTCGCCAGCTGGTTGGGCCGATCGGCCTGTTCATTTTCCTGCTCACCTGCGTGATCTGGCTGTCGCAGTCCCTAAGGCTGCTCGACCTTGTCATCAATCGCGGCCAGTCCGCCCCCACATTCTTCTACCTGACCTTGCTCATGCTGCCGAGCCTGCTCGTCGTCATCCTCCCGATCGCCTATTTTGCCGGGACACTCTACGGGCTTCACAAGCTCAATGCCGACAGCGAACTCACGGTGATGTCGGCGGCCGGTTTCAGCCGCAGCCAGCTGCTTTTGCCCATAATGATTGCCGCCGTCGCGGTGATGCTCGCGACCTGGCTGTGCAGCCTCTGGCTGATGCCGTTTTGCCAAAGGCTGATGAGAGACAAGGAGATTGAC
The DNA here is from genome assembly GCA_036266955.1 of Rhizomicrobium sp. Taxonomy (GTDB): domain Bacteria; phylum Pseudomonadota; class Alphaproteobacteria; order Micropepsales; family Micropepsaceae; genus Rhizomicrobium. The sequence goes on along the minus strand of DATAWY010000095.1, from coordinate 16,833 downwards.
ATCCGTGCCGACATCGGGGCCGCGATTCTGAGCGAAGGACAGTTCAACACCCCCGCGACCGGCCTGACGGTCTTCATGCGCGAGCTGTCGCCCGATGGTCAGCTGCGCGGCATACTCGTCCATGACGAGCGCGACAGGCTGCATCCGACCACCTATCTCGCGGAAACCGGCATGCTGGCGCAGACCCCGGCGGGCGGGCGGCTCATCATGCTCGATGGCACGATCGAACAGAGCACGATCGACGCACCTTGCCGCACGCATGATCAACCGCCGGCGCAGGCCGGCGCTGCGCGCGGCAATCTCCGCAAATGTGCGCCCGGCAGTTCCTACGCGCCGCCGTCGCTCTCGGTACTCAAGTTCAAGCGCTATGTTTTCGATCTGGATCAGTTCGGGGGCAGGGAACAGGAGGCAGAACTCCGCACCAGCGAACGTTATCTGGGCGAACTGTTCTGGCCGACTTCCGTCAAGCCGCTGCGGCCGGAGGCTCGCCGGGTTTATTTTGCGGAAGGTAACAACCGTCTTGCTGCTCCGCTCTACTGTGTTGCCTTTGCATTGATCGCCTGTGCGGCGGTGACGCTCGGGCGGCGCGCGCGCGGCGCCTACGCGTTGCGTCTTGCCGTTGCCTCGCTGGTCGCGGCGTTGTTGCGAATAGCCGGATATGGCGTCGTGGGCATCGCCGCCCGCAATCCGGTCTTCTGCGCCCTGTTTTACCTGATACCGCTCGCCGCTGCGGGCGCCGCTCTCGCGCAAATTGCAGGTTTCGATGCCGCACGCGTAATTGGCCGCTTCCGGCCGCCGGTTCCGGAGGCTGCAGCGTGAACTGGTCCTGGACGCTTTACCAATATCTCGCCCGGCAGTTCCTGAACGCGGTCGGCGTCATGTTCGCCGCCCTCGCGTTTCTCACCTTCTCGATCGACCTCGTCGATCTTCTCGACCGCACCGGCACTCGCCATGTCCCGACACTGGCTGTCGTCGCCATGGCACTGCTGCAGCTTCCGGACCTTGCATTGAAGCTTCTGCCTTTTGCCGTTCTTTTGGGGGGGATTTTCGCTTTTGTACGGCTGTCGCGCAGCCAGGAGCTTCAGGCGATCCGCGCCGCCGGTGTATCGGCCTGGAACCTGCTCGCTGCTCCCATAAGCTCCGCTCTGATCCTGGGCGTTCTTGCCGTCGTGCTGTTTACGCCCGTCGCCTCGCGTCTTCTGGTTCAGTATACCGCCATGGAAGCCAGGCTGATCCGGGGACAGGCTTCTCAACTGGCCATCTCGGAGAACGGGCTGTGGCTGCGCCAGGGCGACGCGAATGCGCAATCCGTCATTCACGCGCTGCGTGTTGCCGATCAGGGCATCAGGCTCGAAGACGTCACGATCTTCCTCTACGGCGCCGCCGACCGGTTCGAAGGCCGTATCGACGCGCAATCGGCGGTCCTTGGCAAGGGAGCGTGGGCTCTCAAAGACGCATGGGTGAGCGGGACCGCGGGACACCTGCGGCATTACGATTCCTACCCGCTGCCGACGAAGCTCACGCCGCGGCGCATCCAGGAAAGCTTCGCCGCGCCGGACACGCTTTCGTTCTGGGCGCTTCCAGGTTTCATCGAAACGGCGCAGCAGGCCGGGTTTTCCGCGACGCGCTATCTGCTCTACTACGAATCGCTGCTCATGCTTCCGGCGATGTTTGCCGCCATGGTTCTGATGGCGGCAAGCTTCTCGCTCAGACTCGCACGGCTGGGAGGCCTTGGCCGGGTGATCGTGTGGGGTTCACTCGCCGGCTTCGGCGTCTATTTCCTGAGTGCTCTCACCCAGGCCCTTGGCGAGTCCGGCATTCTCCCCGTACCGCTCGCCGCCGCTGCACCGCCCGCCGCCGCCGTCCTTCTCGGCATGACGCTGGTGTTCCATCAGGAGGACGGTTGACGTGCGCATCGGGGGGACACTGGCGCTGTCCGGCATGCTGATCGCTTCGGCAGCCGTGCGCGGCGCTCCGGACGCCGGCAACGCGCCGCAATCGGTTTTCTCCAGCCGCGCCCTGCTGGGCGGCGGCAACGGCCAGATGCTGCTCAAAGCCGATCACGTGGACTACGATCTCAATACGGGCGCCGCCACGGCGGTGGGCAACGTCGAGATCGACTACAACGGCCGCACGCTGCTCGCCGACCGTGTCGTGGACGACAAGAAAAACGGCACCGTGACGGCTACCGGCCATGTCATTATGATGGCTCCCAACGGCGACGTGATATTTGCAGAGAAGGCGCGGCTCACCGACCGCATGAAGGACGGCGTGATGGACAGCTTTTCGGCATTGATCGGACAGAACGGACGGCTCGTTGCGTCACGCGCCGTGCGTGTCGGCGGAGTCCGCACCGTCGCCAGCAATGCCGTCTACACGCCGTGCAAGATCTGCAACAAGCCCGGCCGGCGCACGCCGGACTGGGAAGTGAAGGCCGATCACGTCGTGTATGATGAAATCCACCACCGCATCTATTACCGCGACGCGGTGGTAAAGCTCGAAGGCATTCCCGTACTCTACACACCGCTTTTTTGGAACGCCGATCCGACCGTCAAACATGAGTCGGGATTTCTCATGCCCGATGCGGGCAGCAAGAGCACCCTGGGATACTACGTGCGGCTTCCGTATTATGTCGCCTTCAGCGATTCCCAGGACATGACGCTGGCGCCGATGCTGTCCACCTTCGGTGGCGAACAGCTTCAGGGGGAATATCGGCAGCGCTGGAACAACGGCGGCATGTGGCTCCAGGCGAGCCTGGCCGATGATTCCCATGCAGGCGCAACCGAAAATCTCAGCCAGGTCTATGCCTCGCTCTTCGGGGGAGGCATCATCCCGGTCGACAACATCTGGCATTTCGGCTTCGCGGCGCAACTCACATCCTACGCGAGCTATCTGCAGCGCTACAGCATCAGCGACGCCGACCGGCTCAACAACGACGTGTTCATAGAGGCACTGGACGGGCGTAGCCGCTTTGCAATCACCGGCTATTTCTTTCAGGGCCTGCGCACGACGGACGACAACAATCTGTTTCCGGTCGTCCTGCCGCTCATCGAATATAATTATGTTCCGCGGGAAGATGTGCTGGGAGGCGATTTCCGCTTCGACCTCTCGACCATGGCCATCTCGCGCGAGGAGGGCGAGGACGATCAGCGCCTGACGGGAGAAATGCGCTGGAAGCTGCCTTTCGTCACCGATGACGGCCAGCTGGTGACGTTCCAGGCCGATGCCCGCGGCGACGTCTATCACACCAGCGACGTCAACGCGCTCGGCGGGACCGGGCTGGTGGACAGCCAGTACGTTGCCCGAGGCGCACCCTATGCCGCCCTCGACTGGCGCTGGCCGTTTGTTGCACCGGGAGCATGGGGCATGACGGGCTTCGTCGTCGAACCCATCGCGCAGGTGATTGCGGCGCCCTATGGCGACAATCCCCCCGGCATACCGAACGAAACCGGCTATGGCGTCCTGCCCACCGGTCCGTCGATCACCGACTTTCAGCTCGACAGCGTCAACATCTTCGATCTCGACCGCCTGTCGTCGAGCGATCTGGTGGAAAGCGGCCCGAACGCAAATGTGGGATTTCGCAGCCAGGCCCTGTTCCCGACCGGTTCCGTGGACTTCCTGCTCGGGCAGGCCTACCGGCTCAAACCCGATCCCGTCTTTGCGCCGGATTCGGGCTATGACGGCAAGACCTCGGATCTGGTCAGCGGCCTGGTCGTCAACTTTCCGCCCGACCTGACGCTGAGCGACCGCATCGACGTGGATTCCGCGACAGGCACGCTCGAGCGAAACGAGGCCTCCGTGAATGCCGTGTACGGACGTTCGTCCCTCCAGGTCAGTTATCTCAAGCTTCCGTCGGAAGAGGTCACGCTCGGGCTCGGCGCCCGCGAGGAGGTGAAGGCGCAGATGCTGATAGGCCTCTGGGGCAATTGGCTCGCCTACGCGGCCGGTCAGCGCGATCTCGTGGCCAATCAAATGATCTCCGACGAGCTTGGCGTCGGGTATGACGACGAATGCCTCGGGTTTTCGCTCTCCTATGAACGCAATTTCACCGAATTCCGCGAGCTGCCGCCGTCCACCTCGGTGATCTTCCGCTTCACGCTCAAGACCAGCGAGGTTCCGGTGCAGCGCGCCGGCATTTTCCCGCAATATCTCTATTCCGCGACCCCACTTTGACGGACGCTCCGAAATGCTTATTCTCCCGCCGATATCCGGCCGCCGGGGATTTGCAGCGGGGACAGGCGCCGGATCGTGGAGAAAGCGTCGAAATCCGCCATTGACCCCTCGATTCGCCAGATCCCTGCTGTTCGGTGTGTCCGCATTTGCGCTGGCGGCGCTCCCCGCCGCTTTTGCCCTTTCCCAAACGCGCGAAGCTTCGACCGGGTCCGCCGCCTCTGCGCCCGCTTCTCCACAGGTGAACGCAGCCGATCTCGCGGCCACGGTTGTGCACCATGGGGACGGCGTCGCCGCGATCGTCAACGATTCGGTGATTTCCGATTACGATCTGCGCCAGCGCATGGCGCTGTTCATCGCCACTTCGGGCGTGCGGCCCACCGGCGATGCGCTGAACGCGATCCGCGGCCAGGTGCTCAAGGAACTCGAGACCGAGCAGATGCAACTCCTTGAGGCCAAGAAAGACAACATTTCGGTATCTGCCACGGAAGTGGACAAAGCCATCAACGACATCATCAAAGGCAACCACATCACGCTCGACCAGCTCAAAGCCGTGCTGGCAAACGGCGGCGTGGACATGGCCACGCTTCGCGCGCAGATCAGCGTACAGGTCGCCTGGTCGAAACTGGTGCAGGACCAGCTCGGCGACCGCGTGCACGTCGCCCCCCAGGACGTCGACGCGGAGCTGGCCAAGATCAAGGCTGGCGCAGACAAGCCGCGCTACCTTGTCAGCGAGGTCTTCCAGGCCGTCGATATACCCGAACAGGATGCGAAGGTCCTGAAGGACATGACCGATCTCGACACCCAGATCCAGTTGGGCGCGCCCCTGTCCTCCGTGGCGCGCCAGTTCAGCCAGAATCCCACCGCCGCGCAGGGCGGCGATCTCGGGTGGGTGCAGGAGGGACAGGTTCCCGCCGAATTGATGAACCGCCTGAAGACGATGAACATCGGCGACGTGAGCGAGCCTATCCGCGCCACCGGTGGTTATTACATCATTCAGCTGCGCGACAGGGAGGAACCCGTCGGCACCAAGGTTCCGCAGACGCAGCAACAGGCCGGCACGCCGCCCGGAACCTTGCCCCTGGAGCGTATTCTGTTGCCGACCGGAGGAGACAAGCTCGACAAGGCGCTGCAGGACCGTGCGCTGCAGGCCGCGGGCGTCATCCGGACCCACATCAGGGATTGCGAGCATGCACGCGACGTCGTAAGCACGATACCGGGCGCGGTGTTCATGAATCTCGGCACGATGAAGCTCACCGATCTGAGTGCCGAAATGCAGAGCGCCATCGCCAAGGCGGCACCGGGCGAAACGACCGAGCCCTTCGTTTCGTCTGCGGGCGTGGAGCTCATCGTTCGCTGCGACAAGGCTGCCCCCAAGGAAACGGTCATGGTCATCCCCACGCGCGACCAGATCGAGGAAGAGCTTTACGAGCAGCAGATGACCGTGCTCGCCCGCCGCTACATGCGCGATCTGCGGCGCGACGCCGATGTCGAAACACGCTGAGAACGGGGCACGTGCTCCCATTCTCATCACCATGGGCGAACCCGCCGGAATAGGCCCCGAAGTCGCCGCCAGGGCGTGGCAGGCACTCGACGGCTGGATTGGCGGGCGGCCACTCAGGCTCGTCGGCGACCGCACCGTCTTTCGCGCATTCGGTGAGATTCCCGAAGAAGCGTTCTGGCGGGCAAGCAAGTTTGGCAGCCCTGGGACCGCAGGCGTCCCGCCGGCACGACCTCAAAGCGAAAGCAATGCCCGACCGGCGGATACAAATAAAAGGCCGGCGGGACGCCGGCGGTCCCAGGGGCGGCTTGCGGTGGTTGCCGCGATCGACACCGTGGTCCGCGCGGCGCTTGCGGGCGAAGCGGCAGCGATCGTTACGGCGCCCGTTCACAAGGCGAAGCTGCTCGATGCGGGTTTCCCGTTCGCGGGCCACACCGAATATCTGGCGGAACTGACCGGCGCGCCGCGCGCCGTGATGATGCTGGTGGGCAGTGGCCTGCGGGTGGTGCCGCTCACGATCCACATTCCCCTTGCCGAGGTCCCGGCCGCAATCTCTCGAACTGCAATCATCGAAACCGCGGAGATCGTACTTCAATCGCTTGCGCGGGATTTCGCCATTCCGCGTCCCCGGCTCGCGATCGCGGGGCTCAATCCGCATGCAGGCGAGAGCGGAAAGCTGGGGCGCGAGGACGGCGAAATCATTGCGCCGGCCGTGGACGCATTGCGTGCACGCGGCCGGCTCGTGCAGGGGCCGCTGCCGGCCGACACGATGTTCCACGAAGCCGCACGCGCGCAGTACGACGCCGCGCTCTGCATGTATCACGATCAGGCGTTGATTCCCCTGAAGACGCTGGCCTTCTGGGAAGGCGTGAACGTGACGCTCGGTCTGCCCATCGTGCGCACCTCCCCCGATCACGGCACGGCCTGCGACATTGCGGGGAAAGGCATCGCCGATCCGCGCAGCATGGTCGCGGCAATCCGGCTTGCGGCGAAGATGGCGGATGCCCGAAAGTTCTGACGGGCTGCCGCCGCTGCGCAGCGTGATCGCGGCGCATGGCCTCGGCGCCAGGAAATCGCTCGGGCAGAATTTCCTGCTCGACTTCAACGTGACGCGGAAGATCGCGCGCGCCGCCGGCCCGCTGGAAAACACCACCGTCTACGAAGTGGGTCCCGGTCCCGGCGGTCTCACGCGTGCGCTTCTGGCCGAAGGCGCTGCACGCGTGGTCGCGGTGGAGCGGGACCGGCGCTGCCTCGCGGCTCTGGAAGAGATCGCTCTCGCCTTTCCCGGCCGTCTGGACATCGTTTCCGCCGATGCCATGGCGCTCGACGAGGCCGAATTGCTCCCTCAACGGAATATCGCACGGCCGGTACGCGTGGCGGCCAACCTGCCCTACAACGTGGGCACCGCGCTGCTCGTGAAATGGCTGACGGCCGAGGTCTGGCCGCCATTCTGGGCAAGCCTCACACTGATGTTCCAGCGCGAGGTGGCGGAGCGGCTTGTGAGCGCGCCGGGCTCAGGGGATTTCGGCCGCCTTTCCGTGCTCGCACAATGGCGGACACGCCCGCGCATCCTCTTCGATCTCGACCGCCGCGCCTTCACGCCGTCGCCGAACGTCACGTCCACGCTGGTGCGCATCGAGCCGCTCGCAGAACCCCGCGCGTCCGCCGGGATTGCCGACCTGGAACGTGTCACCGCCGCCGCTTTCGGCCAGCGCCGCAAAATGCTGCGCCAGAGCCTCAAACAGCTCTCGCCCGAGGCCGAAACGCTCATCCGTTCGTCCGGCATCGATCCGCAGTCGCGCCCGCAGGATCTCACGATAGAACAATTCGCCGCGCTGGCGCGTGTGTTTACATGATAGACCCCGCATTCCTCCTACCCACGTCATGGCCGGGCTTGTCCCGGCCACCCATAAACACCGGCATCAGGAAACCGGCCCCATGCACAGGTCGGCCCAATGCGGATTTTCCCGTTCAATAAGATTGATTTTCCAGTCGCGCTTGTATTTCTTCAACGATTTCTCGCGCTGGATGGCTGCGATCATGCTGTCGTGACGCTCGTACCAGACGAGCCGTTTCAAGCCATACTTCTTCGTGAAACCTTCAATGGCGCCTTCGCGATGTTGCGAGGCGCGCAGCCTGAGATTGCTGGTCACGCCGATATAAAGCGTGCCATGCTTCCTGTTGCTCATCATGCAAACCGCGATGAAGGCATTGCGCGGGACCATTGCCAGCATCAGTGTTCATGATAGGGGTCGGGACAAGCCCGGCCATGACGGATCTAGAGTAATTCCCACGAAGAACAAAGGACAACTTCGATGCTCTCCCACGCCATAGTTGCCTTCGGCGCGCCGCTCGAGGCGATCGAAACGCCGACACCCGTTCCTCTAAGCACCGAAGTCCTGCTGAAAGTCCATCACGTCGGCGTCTGCCACAGCGACGTTCACCTCCAGGACGGCTATTTCGATCTCGGAGGCGGCAAGAAATTTTCGTTCGACAAGATGCTGCTTCCGCACACGCCGGGCCATGAGATCGAAGGCGAAGTGGTCGCCGCCGGCCCCGCCGCGCGACACGTTCCCATCGGAAAACGCTACGTCGCCTTTCCCTGGATCGGCTGCGGGCAATGCGCCGCCTGTCTTCGCGGCGAAGAAAATCTCTGCGCCCATCCGCGCCACCTCGGTTGCTCGTCCGGCATCGCCGGCGGCTTCGCCACGCATGTGCTGATCCCGCACCCCAAATATCTGCTGGATTATGGCGACACGCCGCCTGCGCTCGCTGCAGTCTATATGTGCTCGGGCCTCACCGCCTTCGGTGCCATCCGGAAATCGGGTCCACTATCGGACGAGGACCAGATCCTCATCATCGGCTGCGGCGGAGTGGGGCTGATGGGCGTTCGGTTCGCGCGCACGCTCGCGGGCAAGTCCCCGCTTGCCGCCGATCTCGACGAGGGCCGGCTCGAAGCCGCACGCAAGGCCGGCGCCGCCGCGACCTGCAACACGAAAGACCCGACCGCGGCGAAGAAACTCCTGGTCGACACGCGCGGCGGCGTGTTTGTTGCCGTCGATTTCGTCGGCTCCGAAGCAAGTTTCGCCTTCGCCAGCGCCACCGTCCGCAAAGGCGGAAAGGTCATCGTGGTCGGCCTTTTCGGCGGCGCCATGACCATGCCGCTGCCGCTGTTTCCGCTGCGCGCGCTGACGGTGATGGGTTCCTATGTCGGCTCGCTTGCCGAAGCCGCAGAGATGATGAACCTGGTCCGCGCCGGCAAAGTCGATCCCATCCCCGTCGCAACGCGCCCGCTCGCCGAAGCCGGCGCGACGCTCGACGACCTCCGCCACGGCCGCATCACGGGACGGATGGTGCTGACGCCGTAAGGCGCGAACGAGGGCTCTTACGACTCCTGATAAAACAGGGAGAGAAGCCGGAACGCGCGCTCAGCCTTCCTGCAGCCCGCGCACGAAGCCGGAAAGCCCGATCTGGCGCGCGCGCCGCAACCGCTCGGCGGCGAGGATGGCGGTGATGTTGGCGAGCGCGCGGTCGAGGTCGTCGTTGACGATGACATAGTCGTATTCGGCCCAGTGGCTGATTTCGTCGGCGGCCTTGGCCATGCGCGCGGCGACCACGTCGTCGGAATCCTGCGCGCGCGCTTTCAGGCGGCGTTCCAGTTCGGCATGAGACGGCGGCAGCACGAAGATACTGACTAGGTCCTCGCGCGCCTTCTCCTTGAGCTGCTGCGTGCCCTGCCAGTCGATGTCGAACAGCACATCGCGGCCGCGGCCGAGGGCGGTGGTGACGGGCGCTTTCGGCGTGCCGTAACGATGATCGAAGACGGTGGCCTGTTCGAGAAGCTCGCCCTCGCGCACGGCCGCGTCGAAAGCCTCGCGGCCCACAAATACGTAGTCGATACCTTCGCGCTCGCCCGCCCGCTTGGGCCGCGTGGTCATCGAGACGGAGAGCGCGAGATGGGAATCGCCTTCGAGCAGGCGCCGCGACAGCGTCGTCTTGCCGGCGCCGGAGGGCGACGACAACACGAGCATCAGGCCCCGTCGCGCGATGGCGGTCATTCCACGTTCTGTACCTGCTCGCGAAACTGGTCGATCGCGGCCTTGAGCGCGAGACCGACACGGGTCAGCGCGATGTCGGAGGATTTGGAACACAGCGTGTTGGCCTCGCGGTTCAGCTCCTGGGAAAGAAAGTCGAGCTTGCGGCCCGCCGCTTCGCCCGAAGCCATCAGCCCGTGAAGCTCCTGCACATGGGCGTGGAGACGGTCGAGTTCCTCGCGCACATCGGCGCGCGCGGCGAGCAGGGCGATTTCCTGCGCGATGCGGTCGTCGCCGGGATCCGCAGTTTCAAGCAGGCCGGCCAGTTGCGCGCGCAACCTGTCGCGGATGGTCTCGGGCTGTGTCGCCGCCAGGCGCCGCGCATCCTCGATCAGACGTGCGATCTCTTCGGCGGTGCGCACAAGCACCTGGCCGAGCTTGCCACCTTCGGCGGCGCGCGCGCGGGCCAGCGAATCGAGCGCCAGCGAAAGCGTTTCAAGCACCGCCGCGTCGCGCGCGGCGCGCACGGGCTCGTCTCCCGCCAGCATTTCCTCCTGTACGATCACCCCCTTGAGCGCGAGGATGCCGTCCACCCGCGCCGCTGCGAGGCCGGTTTCGGCTGCGATCTCGGCGGCGAGCTTGATGGCCTGCGCCAGCGCGGCCGGATCGATTCGGAGGCCGCGCGCGTTTTCCTGCGCTCCCAGCGTGAGCGTCGCCTGGAGGTTGCCGCGGCGGAAGCGCTCCGCGGCCAGCATCCGCGCCGCCGGTTCCATGCCTTCCATGCCGGGCGGGAGCCTCAGCCGCAGATCGAGGCTGCGGCCGTTGACGCTGCGCACTTCCCAGCGCCAGCGCAGCGTGTCGAACGCGCCCTGCGCATCGGCGAAGCCGGTCATGCTGACAAGCGCCATCCTGTTCTCCCGAACCAGCCGGGAGAATAGTCACCGCCCACAGACGCGCAAGGCGCGCGGGATTCACGCGGAGACGCTGGAGGCATATATTGATTGTCATGCCGGCCGCGCAGCGAGCCGGGACCCAGCCGCCGCTTGTCCAAGCGGCGAGATGACTCTCTCCGCTCGCGGACGCTCGGTGCTGGGTTCCCGCTTTCGCGGGAATGACAGATTTGGTTCGCTTCGCGTGCGAATCTGTTCCTAGGGTTTCAGGCGGAGGGCGGCGCTTTCGATCTGGCGCCAGCGGGCGACGTTGCGGTCGTGCTCGGCCTTCGAGGCCGCGAAGGCGTGGCCGCCGGTTCCGTCGGCCACGAAATAGAGATCGGCAGAATGTTCGGGATTGAGCACCGCGGCGATCGAATCCTTGCCGGGGTTGCAGATCGGCGTCGGCGGCAGTCCGCTTATCGCGTAGGTGTTATAGGGAGTCAGCGAGGCGAGTTCGCTGGCGCGGATGCCGTGACCAAGCGGATAGCCCTTGCTCAGCCCGTAGATGACCGTCGGATCGGATTCGAGCTTCATGCCGAGGCGCAGGCGGTTGATGAACACGGCCGCGATGTGGCGGCGCTCTTCCGGAATGGCCGTTTCCTTCTCGACGACGGAGGCGAGCGTCACAGCCTCCCCAGGCGAGCGCAGCGGGAGATCCGGCGCACGCGCGGGCCAGACACGGGCAAGAAACCGCGCCTGTGCGTCGTGCATCCGCGCGAGCATGGCGCCGCGTCCGGTGCCTTTGGTGAAGAGGTAGGTCTCCGGCAACAGCGAGCCTTCCCGCGGCGCCGGCTGCAAAGGCCCCGAAAGTTCCGGGTCCGCATTCACCAGCCCCGCGATCATCTGGCTGGTGAGGCCCTCGGCAGCGGTGATCCTGTGCTCGATCACGCGGCCGGAAATGAGAATCTCCGCGAGGCGCTGCATGCTGGCGCCCGATGGAATCGCATATTCGCCGGCCTTGAGCAGCGCGGATTCGCCTCCCAGCCGCACGCCCAGATCAAACAGCACGGCGCTGCGGACCGTACCCGCGCGTGCCAGCTGGTTGGCAATTCTCCAAAGGCTCTGGCGCGGCGCGATGTCCACGACCGTCTGGCTCGCGCCATTTCCCGCAGCAGGTCCGGGTGCGGCGAAATTCATCCCCTCCCATACCCATCCGCCGCACAGGAGAGCAGCGATCAGAAACACAACGACGAGAAAGCGAGACATGCGACCACTTGTTCTCCCGCCCGCCCTGATGATCGGAGCCGGGCGCCCGGCGCCAGCTTACCGAACCGCAGAAATGACCAGCGAAGCGTTCGTGCCGCCGAAGCCGAAGGAATTCGAGAGCACGGCGGAGACATGGCGCCGCTTCGCCTCATGCGGCACCAGATCGATCGGCGTATCGACGGACGGATTGTCGAGATTGATCGTCGGAGGGACGATCTGGTCGCGGATGGCGAGCACGGAGAAAATGGCCTCCACCGCGCCGGCCGCGCCGAGCAGATGACCGATCGAGGATTTGGTAGACGACATCGACATGCCGGCGGTCGCGTTGCCGAACAGCCGCTCGACCGCCCGCAACTCGATCTCGTCGCCCAGGGGCGTCGAAGTGCCATGCGCATTGACGTAATCGATATCGGCCGGCGACAGGCGTGCACGCGCGAGCGCCATCTTCATCGCGCGGAAGCCGCCATCGCCATTCTCCTCGGGCGCCGTGATGTGATGGGCGTCGCCCGACATGCCGTAGCCGCGCACCTCCGCATAGATGCACGCACCACGCGCGCGCGCCTGCTCCAGCTCTTCCAGCATCACCACGCCCGCCCCCTCTCCCATCACGAACCCGTCGCGGTCCCGGTCATAGGGGCGCGAGGCCTTCTCGGGGCAATCGTTGAAGCCGGTCGAAAGCGCGCGGCAGGCCGCGAAGCCCGCCATGCCCAGCCGCGAGACGGCAGCCTCCGTGCCGCCCGCCAGCATGCGGTCGGCATCGTCGAGCGCAATCATGCGCGCCGCGTCGCCGATGGCGTGGGCGCCGGTGGCGCAGGCCGTCACCACAGCATGGTTCGGCCCCTTGTAGCCAAAGCGGATCGACGCGTAGCCCGACGCCAGATTGATCAGCCGGCCCGGAATGAAGAACGGGCTGAGGCGGCGAGGACCTTTCTCGTGGACCAGGATCGCCGCCTCTTCGATGCCCGGCAATCCGCCGATGCCCGAGCCGATGAGGACGCCGGTGCGGCAGCGCTCGTCTTCGTCCTTCGGGACGAAACCGGAATCGTCCACGGCCTGCTGGGCGGCGGCGAGCGCGAAGATGATGAAATCATCGACGCGCCGCTGCTCTTTGGGGTCCACCCATTGGTCGACATTGAAACTGCCGCCGGAGCCATCTCCGCGCGGCACCGTGCAGGCAATGCGCGCGGGCAGGTCGTCCGCCTTGAAGCTGGTGATCGGACGCGCGCCGGATTGTCCGGCGAGCAACCGCGACCAGCTGTCTGCAACGCCGCAGGCCAGCGGAGTCACCAGCCCGAGCCCCGTTATGACGACTCTGCGCACTCCGGAGGCGGTCGCCCCGAACACTCTCAGCCCTGCGATTTCTCGATGTATTTGACGGCATCGCCGACCGTGACGATCGACTCCGCTGCGTCGTCCGGGATCTCGATGCCGAATTCTTCTTCGAAGGCCATGACGAGCTCGACCGTGTCGAGGCTGTCCGCCCCCAGGTCCTCGATGAAAGACGCGTTTTCCGTGACCTTGTCGGCATCGACATTGAGATGCTCGACAACGATCTTCTTCACGCGCTCGGCAGTGTCGCTCATAGTGTTTTCAAAACCTCTCGTTCGTGTTCTTCGCCGTGACGTTTGTGCGTATCCGGCCGTTGCGGCCCCGCGGGATTTTGACCTGCCCCGGGTCCAGGATCGTGCTTCGTAACATAAAGCCGCCAGTCCCGCTACAGCACCCTATCCCGTTGATCGGGGCAGGCTAAATCATGGCCATGCCGCCATTGACATGCAAAGTCTGGCCGGTGACGTAGGCGCCCTGTTCGCTCGCTAGGTACACCACGGCGGCCGCCACGTCACCTGCGCTTCCCATCCGGCCTGCCGGAATGCGCGCAAGGATCGCGGTTTTCTGGGCCTCTGTCAGGACCTCGGTCATGGCCGTTGCGATAAATCCGGGCGCGACGCAGTTCACGGTGATGTTGCGGCTGGCCACTTCCGCCGCCAGCGATTTGGTCATCCCTGCAAGACCCGCTTTGGCGGCCGCGTAATTGCCCTGGCCCGGATTGCCCGTGGCGCCGACCACCGAGGTGATCGTTACGATGCGGCCCCAGCGGTTTTTCATCATGCCGCGCAGCACGGCGCGGCACAGCCGGAACGGTGCCGTCAGATCGACGGAAATCACTTCGTCCCATTCCGCATCCTTCATGCGCAGGAAGAGGTTGTCGCGCGTGACGCCGGCGTTGTTGACGAGGATGTCGATCGTTCCGGCTGCGGCTTCCGCATGTTTCGGCAATACATCGACGGACGCGGCGTCGTGCAGATCGCAGGTGATGGCGTGCGCGCGGGTGCCGAGTTCCTGCGCCAGCGCGCCCAGGGCGGCGGCCCGGGTGCCGGAGAGCACGACGCTCGCGCCCCGGCCATGCAGTGCGCGAGCGATCTCTCCGCCGATGCCGCCGCTGGCACCCGTCACGAGCGCGGTCCTGCCGGTGAGATCGAACATCGTGCTCAAAGCGTCTTCGCGAAGGCTTCGATATCGCCGGGCGTGTCGAGAGAGATGGTCACGAGTTCTCCATCGATGCGCCTGATCATTCCTGTCAGCACCTTGTTGCCGCCCGCCTCCACCGTCGTATCGACACCTGACGGGCGAAACGCAAGCACGCTTTCGCGCCAGCGGACCCGCGAGGTTATCTGTTCGATCAGCAGCCGGCGGATCGCCTCCGGCTCGTTCGTTTCGCCGGCCGTTACATTCGAGACGAGCGGAACTGCGGGCGGGCGGATCGTCGTCTGTGCAAGCGCCTCGCGCATCTTTTCGGCGGCGGGTTCCATCAGCGGGGAATGAAACGGCGCGCTCACGGCGAGCGGCATCACGCGTCTGGCGCCCTTTTCTCTGGCGCAATCGCCGCCACGCGCGACCGCTTCCTTCGTTCCCGAGATCACGACCTGCCCCGGCGCGTTGTCGTTGGCGACGACGCATAGGCCGCCCTGCGCCGCCGCTTCGATACATGCGGCTTCTGCGTCGCTCACCTCGATCGCAATCAAGGCGCTCATCGCACCCTCGCCGGGCGCGACAGCCTCCTGCATCGCACGCCCGCGTGTCCTCAGCAGGCGCGCCGTGTCGGCGAGCGCAAAAGAACCGGCCGCGCAGAGTGCGCTATATTCGCCGAGCGAATGTCCGGACACGAGACGCGCATGGCGCGCGAGATCGAGCCCGGCTCCGCTCTCCAGCACGCGGATGACTGCCAGGCTCGCCGCCATGATCGCGGGCTGCGCATTCTCCGTAAGAACAAGTTCCGAATCCGGCCCTTCCCACATCAGCTTCGACAGCTTCTGCCTCAGCGCTTCATCGACCTCTTCAAACACTTCGCGCGCCGGCGCGAAAGCCTCCGCAAGCGCGCGGCCCATGCCGACCGCCTGGCTGCCTTGTCCGGGAAAAACAAATGCGCGCGTCATGGTCCTCTTATCGTTTGAGGGCGGTCACAAAACAACACCGCAGGCGCGAGTCAAGCAGCACATGTTTTTGCAAGCAAACAAAGGATATTCAGAACATTCCTGCAGGAAATGATCGGGGAACCATGTGTTTGCGCATATCGTTTTCCCAATGGCGGGAGGCGGGACGAAGAAAATCCCGAAATAGAAAGCAACAGACACAAGAAGGAGACCGTCATGTCTCGCAATGGAGCGTGGAAATTATCAACTTGTCTTGCAATCGGTGCAACTGCACTTGCTCTTGGCGTCGCGAGCACGCCAACGTTTGCTGCAGGCCACGAAGGCGGTGTAAGGATCAGCAGCCACTTCGGCGGCCGGGATGCAGGTGGGTCGCACGGCTTTAACCCAGCAGCGGCACGAATCAGCGTTGTGAGCGTCCCATCGTCGTCGTTCATAGATCCGACGGGATTGAGTTCGGCCTCATCCCACGTTACGACCGCCCCGGTGTCGCGTGAACCGAATCTGGCCCCGTCCGGGCGTATCCGGAATCCGATGGTGCCGCAAGCGTCTACGGACGTCGCGGGCCGGTCAAGCGCCTATGGAACGAGGCAGCCTCCGGCGACAGGCGGGCAGCGCGTCATTCGGGATCCGATCCTTCCGCAAGCGTCTACGGACGTCGCCGGCCGGTCAAGCGCCTATGGAACGAGGCAGCCTCCGGCGGCAGGCGCGCAGCGCGTCATTCGGGATCCGATCCTTCCGCAAGCGTCTACGGACGTCGCCGGCCGGCCAAGCGCCTATGAAACCAGGCAGCCTACGGCGGCAGGCGGGCAGCGCGTCGTTCGGGATCCGATCCTTCCGCAAGCGTCTACGGACGTCGCCGGCCGGTCAAGCGCCTATGGAACGAGGCAGCCTACGGCGACAGGCGGGCAGCGCGTGATCCAGGACCCGATCTTGCCGCGAGCGTCCAACGGCGGCGGCGGCGCCTCAAACATCTCGAACATGTAGTCACCAACAGTGACGGGCATCGTGGTCGACACACGATGCCCGTTGTTGCCTCCACTCCGACCCGGAAGGCTTCGATCACAAAAGCGGCCGTGCCAGAATTCGTCTTGATTCATCGCGGCCGAACGCCGATGCTGGGATGCCCCGCCTGAGGGCGTCGGGTATTCAGACGGGCCCGCCCGTCGGGCCGGTTGGTCTGGAGGCTAAAGTCCCAGGCCGTAAAATCAAGGGCGCTGCTCCGGCAGCGCCCTTCGTCTTTCGTCGAGCCCTACACTTGGCTGTCGGGCAGAATTCCGTTATAGTCGATATACAACCATCTGGGCTGTGACAATTAACTTTTCTCACCTCGTCTAGCATATTATCCCCCAGAACGATTGACACCCCACCTCTACCCTTGTGGACCACGATAGAAATCTTGGAATTGTGAATACGGACCGGTGAAGTGGACCCCGCATTTGGGACCAGGGGCTTAATTGGAAACGCGGCTGTTCCGTTGCTAAACGGAGCAGACCATGACGAAGCGAACGAGACGGACGATTGATGCGGGGCTGAAAGCGAAGATTGCGCTGGAGGCGCTG
>DATAWY010000094.1:0-40142 GCA_036266955.1 Rhizomicrobium sp. | reverse complement strand
AGGTGCAAACTCGAACAATTCCGTGCTACACTCTGTCGGCATCGGGGTTCTCCTCGAATCACTCGAAAATCGTTTCGCAAAAGGATTTTCGCCGATTCAGAACCCCGATGCACTCAGGACTTTGAGAAATCCGGGCTAGCGGTGGCGACCTTTCTTCTCGTCGAAGGCCGGGCGCAGGCGCTCGCCTGTGGGCTCGAGGGCCGGCTCGTGCTGCTGCACGAGTATCAGCCGGGCGACGTCTTCGGCATTGTCGTGGCGGGCGAGGCTGCGGCGGCTGATGCCGACGTCGTGGCGGCGGAGGACGTCCGGACCGCCGTTTTCGCGGCGGCGGATTTCGTCGCGCTCATCGAGACCCATGGCTGCGTCGCTCTGCTCGTTTCGCGGGCGTTGCTGCGGCAGCTGCGCGCAGCCTCCATGCGCGTGACCGAACGCACGACCTTGTCGGCGGCCGGCCGCGTCCATGCGGAGCTGTTGCGCCTCGCCAGGCTCTCCGACGGGCGTACCATTCGCCCGGCTCCGGTGCTCGCGGTTCTCGCCGTCCGCGTCCACAGCACGCGCGAGACGGTTTCGCGCAGCATCAACGCGCTCCTGCGGCGCGGCATCCTCCGCCGCGACGGCGACGCACTCGTCATCGTCGCTCCCCACCGGCTCGAAGAGCTGGTTGTGTAAGCGCCGATACTCCTCAACGGTACGTTCCTGCATGGCGACCCGGTGATCGACGATCACGTATGGCTCCTGGCTACATCGCCATCCCCGGGCCAGGCAGACGCCTCTCAGCCCGAATACCTTCCTCCTCCCTGTGAGCCGCACATCCCGTCCGTTACCGCACCAACGGATGCCGCCGTAGCGGCGAGCGAAGCAGCCGCGGTGGCGGCGCAGGCCGCGAGGGCTGCAACCGAGCCAGCGCCCACGCCCGAGAGCGGAACGCACGTCCCGGCCGACTTGGCGAATAACGCGCCAACTGCCGCGAAATCAGCCGGCGCCGCATCGAGTGCGGCCAACTCTGCCGCCGCGCCGAACGCCATCAACGCGGCGACCTCGGCCGCCAACGCGGCCACGGCGGCGGCAAACGCCGCTGCTGCCACAGCCGATACGGCCTCGGCCGCCGCGACGGCAGCAACCGCAGCCGCCACAGCGGCAACTGCAGCAACGGTTGCGGCCAATGCAATCGGTACTGCTGCCACTGTCGAGCAGGCGGAGAAAGCGACATCAGGCGCACGCGTGCGCGAAGACTCAGAATTACGTGCATGTTGGCCGTTCTGCGCCAGGTTCCAGCTCAACAACGGGTCAAAACGCCGATGCAGAAAATAATTGTCCGCTGACGCCTCCGTATCCTGGGAGCTCGTGAAAGAGGCGGGACTGTTTTCAGCGCTTCAGCGAGAAAAGCCTGATGGGGTCGCCGTCTGCGGGCATCTCGCCGATGAATTCCACGCGCGGCCGGCCGGCGGCGGGGCCGGCGCAGAGCGCGGCGGCGAAATCTTCCGTTACGTGAATGGCACTGTCGGCCGTCGAAAGAAGGATCTGTGCCGGCATCCCGGCGGCGCCGCCGGCGAGGAAGGGTTTGCCTCCGAAAGGATCTTCGGCGAGCCGCGCGATCCCGTAAGCGCCGGCGATGCGCAGCTCTGCGCGGTTCTTCAGCGATACCGCGAGCGCCAGCGCGGCCTCCGCGGCCGCGGCCGGAGTGTCGAACGCGGCCACCACGGCTTCGCCCGTCCAGCGCGGCGCGACGGCCGGTCCCGGGCTCGCGGCAAGGATTTGCGCGACGCGCGGGAGGACGTGTTTCGCAAACTCGTCCGCACCCATCCCCCCTCCGTCGATCCGCAGCATGGCGGCGAGCCGTTCCGTCCGCTCGGCACGTCGCGGCGCGCGCGCATTCCTCTTCAGCCGCGGCATGGTCAGCACGTGCTGGCGCCGCCCGCTTTCCCGCCAGGCGCGCGCGATCGCGCCGCTGGCGCTCTTCGCGGACTGCGCCCCGGTCTTCCGGTCCAGGATGAGCAGCTGCACGGCTTCCGTCATCAGCATCTCCGCCTGCATGACGGCGCTGCCCATGGCGACGCCGGCCGCGAGCCGGATGGCGAGCGGGGAGAGCGCATGGTCGGCATGGCCGACCGCGCGGACGCTCGATGCGCGCTCCGCGACCGCATCGAAGCGCTTCGCCCACGCAGCGCCGCAGCGCGCGACCGAAGCGGCGCGAAATGCCTCCGCGCGCGCGGGCAGGATGAGATGCAGTTCGGCGCCCGTTTCGACGAGCGCCTCGGCGATGAGGATGTCGGCGCCCGCGGCGAGCGCGCCATAGCCGTAGCCGATCCGCTCCTCCGCGATGCGGTTGCGGATCTCGCGTTCGAGCGCGCTACGCGCAGTGGCGAGCGCCATGTGACCGGCGAAATGGAGGCTGCGCGGAGGACGGAAGGCGTCGAGCCATTGTTTGTTTTCGTGCAGCGCGTCGAGAATGAGGCCGAACTGGCGAAGCGTGGAGGCGTGGTCCTCATAGGCCTCGGGCGCGCAGGCGACCGCGTCCTTCAGACTTGTCTTTGCCGCTTCGATATCGCCAAGCAGCAGGTGCGCTTCCGCCCGCGTGGCGGCTTGCCAATAAGGCGTTTCCGCCTCTTCGGCATCGGTGGCGAGGATGCCGCGCGCGAGGCGCTGCGATTCCGCGCGCTCGCCCGCGAGCAGCGACAGCGTCGCCGCATTGATCAGCGGATAGCTCGCATGGTCGATCGCGCCCGCGCGCGCATAGGCGCGGGCGGATTCCTTGTAGAGTCGCTTCTGCTCGCGCCCTTTCGCCGCCAGCGCTTCGTCCTTGAGGAGCCGCCCCTTGACGCTCAGCACCGCCGGATCGTCATCGACCCGCTCGAGCCCGGCTTCCGCGAACATCGCCTTCGCCCGCCCGAGCGCGCCGGCGCGCGCATGGGCGATGATGGGGAAAAGGGTCGAGCCAAGGGCCAAGCGCCAGCCCTATCAGGATTGCTTACTGAGCCGCTTCAGCCGCTTCATTTGACTCTCAAATGCATTGGAGAGAATTGACTTTGTGCGCCCGTCGAAAGGTGGACGATCGCGATTAATCTTGAAGTGCGTAGGAAAATGAGGGCCTGAGCGATAAAGGCCAGTGTGACCTAAATTCTTGATCGCGGGATCGAAATTCTCGACATACAAATTTGCCCCGCTCCAGAACTGAAAATTCATGGTGTATGGATCCGTCCCGGGCGTTTCGGCTGGATCAACATAGGCGGAAAAGTAAGCAACGGTGCATGGCCCCCAGGCCACGTTCGAAGGCCCATTTGCAGTGACGTGGTATAGGTCCGCGTACCAGCCCGTTTCATCTTGCTTGAAATCTATAGCTGGCCCTGAGGGATTAAAGTACCAGGAAGTCCAGCTCTCGGGCTGTTTCAGTGCGAAAATCACGTAACACGACGTGTTTACCGCAAAGTCCCATGGTTGCGGATCTTGGTCCGGATTGGTGGGCAGCGATGAGACCGCGATCTGGGCGCCATTGGCAATGGCACCGGCGAGGCTGTATATGCCGGGGTATGGACCGGCCCCTGAAATAAGAGAAGTACTGCAAACTCCGGAGAAGTTGGTATCCACAACGCAGTTTCCTTCGTCTGCGTTGAGCTGCCAGTAAATCAGAACGATCTCATTCGGCTGCCAGTTCGTATTGATATTGCCATAGCCGACCGGATGGTCGTGGCTTCTGCGTCGTGTATCGTTCCGCCTCTTTTTAAATTCTTCTGATGACTTGCTCATTGGCTTCTCCACTCTTTGAGTTCATTTGCAATGTAATCCCGCTGTTGTTTAGAGCGACGGTTGTTTGGATCGAATCGGTGAAGTGCGTCGGCAGAGATAAACGCGTTCGCAAGAGTTGTCCGGGCGACGTCGTCCCGGCCGCTGTCTCTGTAGAGTTCGGCGAACGCGATCTGCAATGCAATCCATGTGTCCTTGAGATCCATGTTGTTGGGATCGGCAGCCAATTGGCGATTGAGGATCGCCAGTTCGATCTGTCGTTCCGCCAGCGCTTTCGCCATGGCACCACTGATCTTATAGGCGTCAGCCATATTGCCGAAACAGTTCATCACATCACTGTCGATCGATTTGCGTGTGTCCGGATTATAGCTCTCGCCGTCGGGATGGCTTGCCGCCGCCTTGGTAACCGCGAGCGCTGTTGCGCAGTGTTGCATCGCCCCGCTGCGATCATAGGGCTGCCGCAGTGCAATCGAACAGAGATTGCTTTCGGCGTAACCGAGTTCGCGACGATATTTTGTCTTGCTAGGAGAGATAGCAATCATGCGCAGCGCGAGATTCCTGTATGCTAGGAACTGCGTTCGAGCAGCGGGGGAGCCGATTTTGCTGAAAGTCTTCAAGACCAATCCAATACACGCTCTGCGCATGATCGAAGATGCGCTCCGGGTCATCGGGCGCTTTGCTTAGCAGTTTCGCTGTCGTGCGCTCGGCTTCACGGAAATTTGCCACCGCGTCCTTGTGGTCGCCGCGGTCCTCATCATCCTCTCCCATGGCATGCAGGATACGCGCGCGGCGTTCGAGGGAGTCGGCGGGGAGCGAGGCGAGGTCCTGGTCTTCGTAGTAGTGCAGCGCGCGCTGGTTCACGGCGGTCATCACGTCGAGCCGGCCGACGCCTTTCAGCCTGTCGCGGAGATCGGTCAGCATGTATTCGACAAGCCCTTCCGCTTCGCCGCGCTGGCGCTCGGCTTCTTTCCGGGCCTTGAGCGCTGTGGCGGTCAATGCGCCCATGAGTAGGACGGCCGCGAGCGCCGCCGCCGTGACGGCCGTCACGCGCCGCGCATTTCTTTGCGCGTCGCGCTGCACCAGCTCGTCGAGGCCAAGGCCGGCGATGCCGGCGACGAGCTTCAGAAGCCCGAGATGGGAGCCGTCGCGTCCCGGCCGGAAATCGGCGGCCAGAGGCTCGATGGGCTCTCCGACCGGTCCGCTGCCCAACAGCGCCTCGGGAAAGCATTGCGCCGGATCGCCCTCGCGGATGGCGGCAAAGATCGGACCGCCCGGATGCAGCGCGCGAAACAGGTCCACCTCGCGCGACACCCATTTCGACACCGCCGCGTCGGGCGAGCAGACAACGACCAGGCTCTTCGATTGCGCGAGCGCCGCGCGCACTTCCGCGCTCAGATCGGCCGCCGCCGGCAGCTCATCGCGGTCGCGGAAGATCGGCGCAAGCCGCCGCGACACCACGCCCTGCCTGGTCCCGCGGCCGACCAGCCGGCGCGGCAGGGAATAGGTCTCCAGCCGGCGGTGCAGCCGCCGCCCGAACGCCGCATCCTTGTGACTATAACTTATGAAAGCCCAATAGCGCGGCCCCGCGTCTTCGGCATCCCCCGCCATCGCCCCTTCCCTCCGCGTGCACTTGCGATGATCTCTCGTTCCCGGAAAGCACCCGAAAGCCTGCCAAAATTCCCCGGACGAAACAACCTGAAAGTTGACGAAGTTCGAACTGGCAACCCCGGCGGGACGGGATACGCGCGCTGCCCGCACGACCTTCTGCGCCTCCCGGCCGGCGATGAACGCCGCGCTTGTTACGTCTCGCCCTTGGCGATGGAAAAACTCTTCACCGACATGTTGAGGACGTCGGCGCCGAGCCGTTTGCCGGCCAGTTCGAAGGAGCTCTGCGTGCGCGTCGAGGCTTCGAAGAACAGTTGATGAGCGTGCGGTCCCGCAGCAGCGCCTGCTTCCGCTCCGCGGCCCGGTTCAGCCCCAGATGGGTGTCGACCAGATCGAGCAGGGCGGTGATCTCGGAATGGGAAAGCGAACCGGCGCCGAGAAGATGGCTGGACTTCAGAATCGGTCCGTCGGTGCCGTGCATCAAAAGGAGGCTTATAGGGAGGAGGCCGCGAACGGGCAAGCCGAGGGATCAGCGATGGGTGATGCAGGATTAATGACGGTTTCCAGCTCTTTCGGTCCCAGCGAGACGATGGGCCGGCTTGTCGCGGAAATCGCCGCGAAAGGACTGACCGTCTTTGCCCGGATCGATCACGCGGCGGGAGCCGCGCAGGTCGGAATGACTTTGCGCCCGACCGAGCTGGTGATCTTCGGCAATGCCAAGGGCGGCACGCCGCTGATGCAGCGCGAGCAGACAATCGGCATCGACCTGCCGCTGAAGGCGCTGGTCTGGGAAGATGCGGACGGAAAGACTTGGCTGTCCTGGAACGACCCGGCCTGGATCGCTGTGCGGCACCCGAACGCGCCCGAGTCCGTTCCGGCCGTGAGGGCGATGACCGATCTGTTGGCGGCACTGGCACGAAAAGCCACGGAGGGTTAGAGCACGTTCCTGTCGCATTGCATCGTTGGAGAGGACGCCCCCCGCCCCGGCCTTCGGCCGGACCTCGCGCACGATGGGGGAGGAAAGGAAAAGTGTGCGCCATTTCTTTCCTCCCCCATCGTGGGGGAGGTGCCGAGCGCAGCGAGGCGGAGGGGGAAGTGTTACATCAAGATGAGCGGAATCCGCTCCAACAGGATTTCGAATCCGCTGCGGCGCCCGCTGTCGTCGCCGGTGATCGGGCAAGCTGAAGTGGCCGCACGATCAGACCGGGCCGAGCAATGTTGAGATCGTGGTTTCCATGAAGCGCCCCGCAAACAGGCTGCTTTCCATCTCAGATTGCTGCGTCACGCCATTGAGCGAAGCCCTGCCGAATTGCAGCGCATCCTCGATGAGGTTCTGAAGCTGCCCAAACGCAAGCAAAAGGAACTTGCGGATCTCCTCGATGAAACAGACCTTTCGGGGATCATCAGTGCGGCGAGGCTGGTGGCCGACCGCCTGAAGTTTCTGGAAGCGTTACGCTTCATTCTATTCGACTACGAGGCACGCCAGAAGCTCCGCGAGCGCTCGCAGCTTCACAAAATCCTGGAACAGAACACATGGATTTTCGGTGAGGAATACAACCTTTGGGCCAGCGACAAAGATCTCACGACGGTCTTGAAAGCGCATCGCGACAAGCTCGATCCTGACTTGCTGATCGATGATCCTGTCAAGGTGATCAACAAGACACGCGGCATTGTCGATCTCATGCTCTCCCGTGCTCAACGGCGCCACCGTCATAACGACCTGGAACATCTTGTAATCGAGCTGAAGGCGCCCAAGGTAGCGATCAATGCTACCCATTTGATGCAGATCGAGGGATACGCCTTGGCAGTCGAGGAAGACCCACGCTTCAATCGTGTTGACGGTCTGCGCTGGCACTTCTGGATCATCTCCGACGAATACAATAAGGAGGTGGAGGCCCGCATCAGGAACGGGCCGGAACCGCAGCGGCGTCTCATCCAAAAGGGCGCACGCATGTCTGTGGGCGTGAAAACATGGGGCGAGGTCTTGGAGGAAAACAACGCTCGCCTCCAATTTGTGAAGGAGAAGCTGGAGCACCGCGTCGATAACGGACAGGCGCTCGCATTCCTCCAGGAGAGACACCGCGAGTTCCTGGAAGGAATTTTGATGGAGGGCGAGGAGGAGGACGCCGTTGCGTCGGGCGATGGGGGAAGCGAGCCGGCGGCTGCCGGGGCTGGAAAAGTATGAACGCCGTCGAGATTGAAGAGGCCATATCGGCGCTGGCGGAGCAGCCGTTCAACGCCAAGGAGTTTCCGTTCGCCTTCCTGCAAGCCTTCGGGAACAAGGAAACCACCCTCAAGCGCCTGCGGAAGGGCGAGTCGAACAAGTCCGACCTGGGCGGTGTCCTTCAGACGAACAACGTCCATATTGCCGTTGCGGCTCCTGGCGAGGTCACGAAAACGCTCGCGGTGCTGAAGGCCGAGCTGCTTCAGATATTCGTAGCCGTTGAGCTGCTCATATAATAATAGGTGTAGGTGACGGTATCGAACTTCGCCTCGTTCTGCGGAGCGAGAACCGCGTCGGCATCGCCCCGGAAATAGGAGCCGGTGATGGCCACGATATGCACGCGGTCGCGGGCGATAAACTGGCCGAGATGCAGACCGAGCTTGTTGTCGGGGTTGGCGGAAACGTGGTGGAACTCGTCCACCGCTATCAGCCGGCCATCGAACGCTTCCACCCCGAACTTGTCCACGGCGAAGCGAAAGGTCGCGTGCGTGCCCATCGCGATCTCCTGCACAAGATCGGCGTGACGGGCGACGCTGTCGCGCGGCGCATCGCCAATGCCCGCTTCGATCCGACA
The DNA here is from genome assembly GCA_036266955.1 of Rhizomicrobium sp. Classification (GTDB taxonomy): domain Bacteria; phylum Pseudomonadota; class Alphaproteobacteria; order Micropepsales; family Micropepsaceae; genus Rhizomicrobium. Next base: position 31,998 of record DATAWY010000094.1, on the reverse strand, counting down.
TTTCTCATGGCGGATGTCGAGATCGTCGCCACCTATGAGCTATACAACATCAATCGCGCCAGGCTGGAAAACCTGATCCATCGCGTCTTCGGCGCGGCCCGCCTCGACATCGAGATCAAGGACCGCTTCGGGCAACCGGTCATCCCGCGCGAATGGTTTCTGGTGCCGCTTTTCGTCATCGACGAAGCCGTCGCGCGGATCAGGGACGGCACCATCACCGGCTATACCTACGACCCGAACCCCGCCTCGCTCGTGCGAGTTGCCCGCGAGAGCGGCATCCGGTCGAAATGAATCCCCGGAGAGGTCTCCCCCCTTCCGGTTTGCTACGCTTCGCTTCGCAAACCACCTCCCCCACGCTGGGGGAGGAAAATAAAGGTGCGCGCCTTTTCTTTCCTCCCCCGGCGTGGGGGGTATGGGCTCAACTTGAACCGATGCCGCACCGATTGTTTCACATGAAACAATCGGTCGCGGTTTGGTCCTGTTCTTCCCGTTTTCCGCCCATGAAAGCGCCTGTTATTGGAAAAAATTACTTGTGTGCAAGTCGTTGATTATGCTGGGTATTCGGACGCGCGGTCGCGGATTGTAGCGCGGCGCCGGAAGAATCCCCTGTATTTGCCTGATAAACAGGCGCGTTTCGCCACCGCGGCGCGCGGCACGAGGCCGGAAATTACGGCCGCTTCAGGTGATTGAGCGCGTCGAGCGCACCCTGCAGCAGCCAGGCGGCGGCCAGCTTGTCGACCAGTTCGGCGCGGCGCTTGCGCGAAGCGTCGGCCGCGATCAGCGTGCGCGTGACCGCGGCGGTGGACAGCCGTTCGTCCCACAGCAGCACGGGCAGTTCCGAACGCGCCGCGAAATTGCGGGCGAAGGCGCGCGCGGATTGGGCGGAAGGCCCTTCCGTTCCGTTCATGTTCAGCGGCAGGCCGACCACGAGACCGCCGGCACCGTGTTCGGCCATCAGCGCGACCAGGGCTGCGAAATCCTCCATGAATCGCGTGCGCCGGCACGTCATGACAGGGGACGCCACGGTCAGCTGTGTGTCGGAGAGGGCGATGCCGATCGTCTTTTCGCCGAGATCGAGCCCAACCAGCCGCGCGCCGGGTGCGAGGCTCGAACGAAATTCGGCAAGATCGGCCAGCAGCATTAGCGTTGCGCGATCTCGATGCGGCATGACAGTGGCTTCATCATTGGCTCCGGCTTGCTTGCCAGCATGGCCGCCGGTTGCTAGCAAGACCCGGGGTACTAGCATGGCGAACACCAATGTCCGTCGATGAAAAAACCGTGCGGCACATCGCCCGGCTGGCGCGGATTGCGCTCGCGGAGGAGCAGGTTGCGCCGATGGCGAAGGAACTCAACAACATCCTTGGCTGGGTCCGTCAGCTCGAGGAGGTCGAGATCGGCGGCGTGCCGCCGATGACCAGCGTGGTCGCGCAAAAGCTTCGCCTGCGCGACGACGTCGTGACCGAAGGCGGCCAGGCCGATGCGCTGATGGCGAACGCGCCGCAGGCGGAAGAGCATTTCTTCGTGGTGCCGAAGGTCGTGGAATAGAGAATGGCATTGCCATCTTCGCCAATCGATCTCACCCTGGCCGAGGCGCGCGACGCGCTGCGGACGGGCGAGATTTCTTCCGCGGAAATCACGGCGGCCTGCGTCAAAGCCATGGCGGAGGCGCGCCCGCTCAACGCTTTCATCACCGAAACGCCCGAACGCGCAGCGGAGATGGCCGCTGCGTCGGATCGGCGCATCGCGACCGGCGAGGCGCGTCCGCTCGAAGGCATTCCCCTCGCGATCAAGGATCTGTTCTGCACCAAGGGGGTGCGGACTACGGCCGGCAGCCGGATGCTCGAGAATTTCGTGCCGCCCTACGAATCGACCGTCACGCGGAATCTCTGGGACGCCGGTGCGGTGATGCTCGGCAAGACAAATATGGACGAGTTCGCGATGGGCTCGTCCAATGAGTCCAGTCATTTCAAGCCCGTCGCCAATCCCTGGCGCGCACGAAATTCCAATCAGATCGTGGTGCCGGGCGGATCGTCGGGCGGCTCCGCGGCAGCGGTGGCGGCCAGTCTGTGTCCCGGGGCGACGGGCACCGATACCGGCGGATCGATTCGCCAGCCGGCGGCGCTCAGCGGCATCGTCGGGTTGAAGCCCAGCTACGGCCGCTGTTCGCGCTGGGGCATCGTCGCTTTCGCGTCGTCGCTCGATCAGGCCGGCCCGATGACGCGCACCGTGCGCGATGCGGCGATCCTGCTGAAGGCGATGGCGAGCGTCGATCCAAAGGATTCGACCAGCGTGGACGTTCCGGTTCCGGACTACGAAGAGGGACTGGAGAGTGGCGTCAAGGGGCTGCGGATCGGAATACCGCGCGAGTACCGGCTGCAAGGCGCACCGGCCGAGATCGACGAATTGTGGACGAAAGGCGCCGCATGGCTCGGCGAACAGGGCGCCCGGATCGTCGAGGTCAGCCTGCCGCACACGAAATACGCGCTTCCCGTCTATTATATCCTCGCGCCCGCGGAAGCCTCGTCCAATCTCGCGCGGTACGATGGCGTACGCTACGGCCATCGCGCCGCGCAGGTGCGCGACGTGATGGAACTCTACGAGCAGAGCCGCGCGGAAGGTTTCGGCGCCGAGGTGCGCCGGCGCATCCTTGTCGGCGCCTATGTGCTGTCGGCCGGCTATTACGATGCCTATTATGTACGCGCGCAGAAGGTGCGAACGCTGATCGCGCGCGATTTCGAGCGCGCCTTCGAGAGCTGCGACGTCCTGCTCACGCCATCGACGCCGGGTGCGGCCTTCGCGCTCGGCGCGATGACGGCCGATCCGGTTGCGATGTATCTGAACGATGTGTTTACGGTGACCGCGAACCTGGCGGGTCTGCCGGCGATCACGGTTCCGGCGGGTCTCAGCAAAGAGGGTTTGCCGCTCGGTCTTCAGATCATCGGCAACGCATTCGACGAGAAGCTGGTGTTGCGCGCGGGACGGGCGATCGAACAGGCGGCGGCGTTCGGCGGAAAGCCTTTCAGATGGTGGACGAGAGCGTGAGCGACCGGACAGAGCAGGTTTCTTTCGTCCGCGGCGCCACGGGCGAGTGGGAAGTCGTTATCGGCATGGAAGTGCATGCGCAGGTGCTTTCGCGGGCCAAGCTGTTCTCCGGCGCCGCGACGGCCTTCGGCGCGGAACCCAACACGCAGGTGAGCTTCGTGGATGCGGCCATGCCGGGAATGCTGCCTGTCATCAACCGCTTCTGCGTCGAGCAGGCGATCCGCACCGGTCTGGGGCTGAAGGCCAGGATCAACCGGACATCGACTTTCGACCGCAAGAACTATTTCTATCCGGATCTGCCCGCCGGCTATCAGATTTCGCAATACAAGAATCCGATCGTGGGGGAAGGCGAGGTGGTGCTCGACCTTCCCAAGGGGCGCACCGCGCGGGTCGGAATCGAACGGCTGCATCTCGAGCAGGATGCCGGCAAGAGCCTGCACGACCAGCACCCGGACCATTCCTGGGTCGATCTCAACCGTGCGGGCGTCGCGCTGATGGAGATCGTGTCGAGGCCCGACATGCGCTCGAGCGAGGAAGCCGCGGCTTTCGTGAAGAAGCTGCGCGCCATCCTGCGCTATCTCGGCACCTGCGACGGCAACATGGAGGAGGGCTCCATGCGCGCCGACGTCAATGTCTCGGTGCGCAGGCCGGGCGCGGATCTGGGCACCCGCTGCGAGATCAAGAACGTCAATTCCATGAGGTTCATCGCGCAGGCCGTCGACTATGAGGCGCGCCGACAGATCTCCGTCATCGAGGCCGGCGGCGCGATCCGGCTGGAGACGCGGCTGTTCGATTCCCGTTCGGGCGAGACGCGCGCCATGCGCTCCAAGGAAGAGGCGCATGACTACCGCTATTTTCCTGATCCAGATCTGCTTCCGCTCGTCATCGAGGACTCCTGGATCGAGGCGATCGCCGCGACGCTTCCGGAACTGCCGGACGACAAGAAGGCGCGCTTCATGCGCGACTATGGACTATCCGGCTACGACGCCGGCGTGCTGGTCGCCGAACGGGAACTCGCGGCGTACTACGAAGAGCTGGCAGGGGGGATCGACGCCAAACTCGCGGTCAACTGGCTGAACAATGAAATTCTCGGGCGCCTGAACCGCGACGGACGCTCGATTGCGGATTGCCCGGTCACGGCGCGCGCCAACAATTCCATCCTGCGGCTCCTCGCCGGGCAAACGATTTCCGGAAAGATCGCGAAAGACGTTCTCGACATCGTCTGGGCCGAAGGCGGCGATCCGGAGCGGCTGGTCGCCGAGCGTGGCCTCGCGCAGGTGACCGATACGGGCGCGATCGAAAAGGCGATCGATGCTGTCATCACCTCCAATCCGGACAAGGTCGCGGCGGTGAAATCGAAGCCCAACCTCGCGGGCTGGTTCGTCGGTCAGGTGATGAAACAGACGGGTGGAAAAGCGAATCCGCAGGTGGTCAACGCCCTCCTTCGGAGGCGACTCGGACTGCCGCCGGAGGGGTGATTCGCACATTTGCAAGCCGTTGACTGGCCGCGGCGGATGCGGCAGACGATCTGATCCTTGTACGGACGAACTCGGAAAAACCCAATAAAACAAGGCGTTTTTCTGATTTTCGGCCAACGGCGGGATGCGCGTCCGGACCCCCACTATTGCTTCGTTAACGCAACCCCGTCATATTCTTCGCGTTTTGGGCCTGCGATTCTCTTGGCCCGGAAATGTAGAGGAGTCGTTTCACATGCCAATCACTGCAAAGAAGACGAAGCGGAAGACGAAGAGCAAAGCCAAGGCCCCGGCGAAGCGGACCGTCCGCAAGGCCGGTGCGCGGGGAGCTGCGCGCAAGACCACGCGCCGCAAGGCTGCTACGAAGAAGCCCGCCGCGAAACGTAAGACGAAGCGCGCGAAGAAGGCTGCACCTGCTCCCGCTGAAATGTAGGGCACCTTATGGTCAAGGCTGAGCCGTGGTTGTCGGGCGCGTGCACAGGTACTCGCCGGATGACCGCGGCCAAGCCCGCGAGAAGACATCGCGCACGCCCCGCGCCGCTTCGGAAACCTTTCCGCCTCAACCCGGTTTAACCTGCGTTGGTTTGGGCACCCAAAGTGTCCATCCGCCGGTTCTGCGGAGAAGACCGCGGCGAGATTCAGGGAGGGTGACGTGACAAGGCGCGTTCGGCTTGTTTCCGGAGCAGTCGCGATGCTCGCTCTGGCAACATTGGTAGCGAGCAGGCCTGCGCGGGCCGGCAGCACGGCTACGCGATGCGATGCGGACGGCTGCGTCTACCTTCACTGCAACGGCACAGGCGACCGCTGCTACCGTTTCGAGGATGAGTATCAAGCCCCGTGGAGCGCGGCGGATCGCAGCCGCGCTTACGGCCCGGTTGGCAGACCCGAACGCGGATTCGGACGGCTGGTCTGCGATCCGGATGGAGATCGCTGTTACCGTTCTCCGGACTCTCGTTGGGACTTCCGCGAATATTATCGCCGTCTCGGCTATCGCTGGAACGACGAAGACCGCTGAACGCGGTACCGCCCCGCTTCCCCGGTTCGCGCCTGGCGGGAGCAGCCAGACAGGGTCTTCTGCCATTAACGGGTCCTTAGCTATCCCGCGCAATGCTGGCGCGTGTGCAGGAGGGGGGTTGCACGCGCAGGCAAACGGGTATGGTGTATTTTCAGGGGGCTTGGATGGCGTGCATTGACATGGATTCGCTGTCGCAATTCGAGTGCGACGCAAAGCTGGGGCGGGCGGACGCGCTCTACAACCTTGGTCTTGCCTACTCCACCGGGCAGGGCGTGGACGTGGATTACATAGCCGCTCACAAATGGTTCAATCTCGCTGCCATGAAAGGCAGCGAACTCGCCAAGGCATGGCGGGCGCAAATCTCGCGCGAAATGAGCATGAACCAGATTGCGGAAGCCCAGCGGCTTGCCCGCGAATGGCTCGGCCGCACCGTCTGAGGCTTGCGGTCAGGGCGACGGCTTGAAGATCGGTATCACTTCCGGCGTGGCAGCTACCGGTCGCGTCGCAGCCGCGCCGGCAGCGACGGCTGGTTCCGGGCGTGACGACGCATCTCTCGATGGCGATACGGCGGCGCCCGCCGGCGGCGTGTAGCGCAGCGCAGCAGTTTGGGGCGCATCCGGCCGATAAAGATCGGCCAGTATCTGCAGGGGCTCGTCGCGTCCGGCCAGCCTGTCGCGATAGACTTCCACATTCTCCAGCACCCGCTGCACATAGTTGCGGGTTTCCTCGAAGGGAATGCGTTCGATCCAGTCGACCGGATCCACGCCGGGGTCGCGCGGATCTCCAAAGGCCGCGATCCATTTGCGCACATTGCCCGGCCCTGCATTATACGCCGCCGCTGCAAGCAAATAAGAACCGCCCCAATCCGACAGCTCGTGGGAAAGTTCCGCCATTCCCAATTCCATGTTGTAGGAGGGGTCCTGCGTCAGATCCGGAAAGCTGTAGCCCAGGCCGGCGAGGCTCGCGAAATGCTCCGCGGAATCGGGCATCACCTGCATGAGACCGCGGGCGCCGGCGCTGCTGACGGACTCGGGATCGAATTCGGTTTCCTGGCGGATGATGGCCAGCACAAGAGCGTCTTCCGGCGCCGTCCCGGGCCCCAGATAGCGCGGCACCGAAATCACGGGGTGGGAATAGTCGAACAAAAACGTGCCGTCATAGCTTGCTTCCTTGGCGACCCGCACCGCGACATCGCGGAATCCCATCCGCACGAGGTCTTCCGCGAGGAGCTTCAGATGTGCGGGATTTGAGTCGATCCGGGCATCATGAACGGCGAACTCGCGCAACGGACCGTCGAGGCCAAGGTCGGCAAGCGCACGGATGGCTGCGGTCAGATCCTCGCGCTCGTAGGAGGCGCGCGCGGCGTCCGCATTGACGGGCGTCGCGGGCAGGTCAAGCGGCGGATTTGGCTCGATGCGCGCCAGCGCCAGCTGGCCATAGAAGCTCGCTGGAATATCTGCCGCGGCACGATAGTCCTGCCAGGCGGCCTGGACTTCGCCCAAGGCTTCATGGGCGCGTCCGGCCCAGTAATGCGCACGCGCGCGGCTGATGGGCCGCGATACGGCAGATGTGAGATTTTCGAAATGGGTGAGGGCCACGCGCGGTTCGTCGAGCTCGCGCAATGCGATCCAGCCGGCCAGAAATTCCGCGTCCGAATACTGGCTCGTGTCGCGCTGCAAGTCATTGTCGGCAGACAGCGCATAGGCTTCGCGATAGAAACCGTTCTGCAGCGCGTCGCGGGCGTCGGCATTCAGCTCCGCCCACCAGCGCACGGGATTGAGCCGCGCCAAATCACCTGTGGATGCCCGCGTGATCAGTGGCGGAATCGCGGCGATGTCGTTGCGCTCGCGCAGCAGGTGCGCCTGATCGAACAGCAGTCCCGGATCGCCACGCAACGTCTGCGGCAATTCGTCCAGTTCCTGCTCACCGCGTGCGGGATCGATGCGCAGCATGAGCCGCGTACTGGCGAGCCGCTGCATGTCCGCATCGACGCGCGCAATTTCGCGCCGCGCCGCGGAGAGTTCGTCATGCGCAAGCAGCCGCTCCAGGCGTTCGCGGTCGGCATCCGGCGTGAGCACGTCGCCGTGCTGGGCGACGACGTAATACTCCTGTTCCGGCTCGAAACTGTTCTCGATCCAGGCCTGCCGGATCAATTCGCGGCCGCGCTGCGGCGAGCCCGCAGCAATCAGGGCTTCGCCAAGCCGGACCTTGCCGATGCCGGTCTCCGGCGTACGGTCGCCGAACCAGGCAATCACCGCGCGCGGATCCACGATGGGACTCATGGCTTCCTCGGCGCGCGCAAACAGCGTGTCCCGCCCGGGCCAGCCAGGATGGTCTTTCAGGAACGCCGCGATATCCGCAAAGCTCGCTCCGCTGTTCTTCTCGGTGAAGTATGCCCAGTCGACAAGGCGCCGCACCACGGCATCGCGGCATTGGCCCGCCAGGCCCCGCGCGGCGATCCAGTCTCCGCGTTGCGCCGCCTCCACCGCGCGGGTGAAGAGGTCGCGATCGGACGCGCTGAGATAACGCACCGCCGTTGTCCGGCGCTCTCCCACGAAGATCGATGCCCCAGGCTCCGATTCGTCGGAGTCCGAAATCGGCTGCATCATGATGACGCCGCCCTCCCGGATGAGACCCGGCGGCAGACCGTTGTCGCGTGGCGACGGGGCGACCGATGGGGTTTGCGCGAAGGCGACCACCCAGACGGTCGCAAGGGCGGCCGACGCGATCAGAACAGATGATATTTTCATGATGAACGAGGTTCAGCCAGGCTTTTCCAGGCGCCGTTCCAGCGAGACTCAAGGATAATGTAGCCGGGCAGGGTTGACCAGCCGTTCCGCCTTGCCGCATTGCGCGCCGCGGCGCTATTTTGCCGCAACGAAGATCAAACGAGCATCCGATGTCCAACACGTGTGAACGCCTGAGAGGTTCCATGCCGGCCCTCATAACGCCGTTCCGCGCCGGCGCGGTGGACGAAGAGGCGCTGCGCGGTCTGATCGCCTGGCACGTCGCCGAGGGCTCGCACGGGCTCGTTCCCGTCGGCACGACAGGCGAGTCGGCAACCCTCAGCCATGAGGAGCACGGACGGGTCATCGAAATCTGCGTCGACGCGGTGGGCGGACGGATTCCCGTCGTGGCGGGTGCGGGTTCGAATTCGACGGCGGAGGCCATCGCGCTCACCCGCCACGCCAAATCCGCCGGCGCCGACGCCGTGCTGTCGGTCGCGCCTTATTACAACAAGCCGACGCAGGAGGGTCTCTACCGCCATTTCGCCTCCGTCGCGGAGGCCGCGGACATTCCGATCGTGATCTACAACATCCCGAGCCGCAGCGTGGTCGAGATTTCGGTGGAGACCATGGAGCGGCTGGCCAGGATCGCCAACATCGTGGGCGTGAAGGACGCCACTGCCAATCTCGCACGGCCCAGCCGCGAGCGCGCCGTCTGCGGCAAGCAATTCCGCCTGTTGTCCGGTGAGGACGCGACGGCGCTGGGCTACATGGCCCATGGCGGCCATGGCTGTATCTCGGTGACGGCAAATGTCGCGCCGCGGCTCTGCGCCGAGTTCCAGAACGCCTGCATGAGGCGCGATTTCGCCTCCGCGCTCGCGCTGCAGGACCGGCTGATGCCGTTGCACGACGCGATGTTCTGCGAGGCGAGTCCGGCGCCCGTCAAATATGCCGTGTCGCTGCTCGGCCGTTGCAGCGACGCGGTGCGCCTGCCCATCGTCGAAACAAGCGAACCGGCCCGCGCCCGCATCCGCACCGCGATGGAGGCCGCCAGCATCGCTCTTACCCATCCCGTACCGAAAGACTAGCCGTGGCGCGCAAAAAGGAGGAGCCGGAGCGGCGCGTCGTCGCCGACAACCGGAAAGCCCGCCACGCCTACGCGATCGAGTCCACGCTCGAAGCGGGCTTGGCGCTGATGGGCTCGGAGGTGAAAGCGCTCAGAGGCGGCAGAGCGACCATCGCGGAATCCTACGCCCAGGCGAAGGACGGAGAGATATTCCTCATCAATTCCTACATTCCGGAATATGCGATGGCCAACCGCTTCAATCACGAGCCGCGCCGGCCCCGCAAGGTCCTCGTGCACAAGAAGGAGGTACGAAAGCTCTCCGCGGCGGTCCAGCGCGAGGGCATGACGCTCATTCCGCTGCGCGTCTATTTCACGCCGAAAGGCGTGGCCAAGATCGAGCTCGGCATCGCGCGCGGCAAGAAGCTGCACGACAAGCGCGAATCCGAGAAGGCGCGCGACTGGGAGCGCTCGAAGGCGAGGCTGCTGCGGGCGCGGGGATAGATGAAGCGTCGGCTCCCACATTCGGCGAGACGACGATTGGCCAAAGCGTGGCATAAACAGCGCAATATATCTTTCGTTCAAGGATCTCTCACCGGATGTGGGCATAGTACTGGCGCTGCTGGCGCGCGAACTGAGTGGGCGCGACCCAACCCCGGCACTTGTTGAAGGACTTTTTCCGGCAATCCGGCAAGCGTGCAACCGCGTAATTCAATCCAACACAATCGACGCCGCGGATTGTCATGCTGCGAGCACGCGCAGCATTCAGACGGGAAAGGTGGATTGCCAGTCAAATGGGTGGTTCATGCGCATTTTTCCAGGTTCATCTTGATCAGGCGCCTGCGCTTCTGGCGACAGCAAATGGGAATGCTCTCGGATGCAACTGCAGCGGATTCGGCTTACCTTGATGCAACACTTCCCCCTCCGCCTCGCTGCGCTCGGCACCTTCCCCGCGCTGGGGGAGGAAAGATATAGGGCGCGCCTCGCGTTTCCTCCCCCAGCGTGGGGGAGGTCCGGCCGAAGGCCGGGGAGGGGGACGTGCCGCGGACACGATTTCGAAGACGATCCATGATGAACATTGTTCGCCTGTGTCCTTGCGTCCTTCGACAGGCTCGGGACGAGGAAATTTGTATCTGCATCGACTTCCGATGGAAGAAAGTTTTCCTTCATGCTGAGCCTGTCGAAGCATGCAAAACCGCACTCCAAATTTTACAGGCCCGCAGCTTCCTTGGCGGCCGCGAGTGCGGCTTCGAACATCGCCGGCGTGAGTACGCCGGTGTTGGTGTTGTAGCGCGAACAGTGATAGCTCGCGACGAGCGTGAGTGTTTCGCGGCGATGCATTCCGCCGTGTACGAAGGGATGCGCGCGGAGAGGAATATCGAGCGCCCGGCACACGCTTTCATGGGCGATATGGCCGAGCGTGAGGACGGCGCTCAGGTTCGGCATCGCCCCGAGCAGCGCCGCAAGGAATGGTCGGCAGGTTTTGATCTCGACGGGCAGGGGCTTGTTGCCGGGCGGCACGCAGCGGACCGCATTGGCGATCAGGCAATCGATCAGTTCCAGCCCGTCGTCGCTCCGCGCGTCATAGCGACCACGCGCGAGTCCATGCCGCAGCAGGGACGAATAAAGAAGGTCGCCCGCATAATCGCCGGTGAACGGCCGGCCGGTACAGTTGGCGCCATGCAGGCCGGGCGCGAGGCCGACGATCAACAACCGTCCGTGCGCGTCGCCGAAACTCGGGACGGGATTGTTGAAATAATCCCTGTAGGTCGCGCGGTTGGCGCGCCGGAACTGCGCCAGCCGCGGACACAGCGGACAATCGCGCGGCGGTTCGCCGGGCAACTCCATGCGCGCCGATCCGCCGCCCGTGAGACCGTCAGGCCGATTGTGCGAATTGGTTCGCCTGTGGCTGGATGGCTTGCACGGAGCGCGGTCCGCCCTCGCGCATGATCAGTGGCTTCAGCTCCTCGAGCTCGATGAAATTGTCGGCCTGGCGCCGCAATTCGTCGGCGATCATGGGCGGCTGGCTGCGGATGGTCGACACCACGCTGACCCTGCGGCCTTTCTTCTGCGCGGCTTCGACCAGGCGCCGGAAGTCCCCGTCGCCGGAAAAGATGACGATGTGGTCCACCGTCTCGGCCAGTTCCATCACGTCGATCGCCAGCTCGATATCCATGTTGCCCTTCACGCGGCGGCGTCCCTGGCTGTCGGTAAATTCCTTGAGCGGCTTGGTCACGACGGAGAAGCCGTTGTAGTCCAGCCAGTCGACGAGCGGCCTGAGCGGCGAGAAATCCTGATCTTCCGCGACGGCCGTGTAATAGAAGGCGCGGACCAGGATGCCCTTGCGGGCGAACAGTTCGAGCAGCCGTTTGTAGTCGATATCGAAGGCCAGACCCTTGGCCGCACCGTAAAGGTTTGCGCCGTCGATAAACAAAGCCAGCTTTTCCTGGGGGTAGAACAACATCGGGAACGTCTCCTGTCGCAAATGTCCGTGAACGAGAATCCGTCGGCACTGTGCAAGAGTTCTATGCTATTCGGAAGCAGGTGCAAATGTTCCCGCCGAATCTCAAATGATCTTGATCGCGCTCGGCGCCAATCTCCCCTCGCCGGCGGGGCCGCCGGCCGACTCGCTTCGCGCCGCGCTGGACCTTCTGGCCCGACAGGATGTCTTCGTGTGCGACGTTTCCGCCTTCTACCGCAGCCCCGCCTGGCCGGATCCGCGCGATCCGCCCTTCGTGAATGCCGTGGCGCGGGTCGAGACGCCGCGCGGCCCCGCCGATCTGCTGCGGGTGCTGAAGGAGCTGGAACTTGCGTTCGGCCGTTCGGCCGCGCGGCAAAATGCGCCGCGCCCGCTGGATCTCGACATTCTCGACTATGAGGGCGTCGTCCAGGCGGGGCCGCCGATCCTGCCGCATCCGCGCCTGCAGGAACGCGGCTTCGTGCTCATCCCGCTGCGCGATGTGGCGCCGGGCTGGAGTCACCCCGTTTCCGGTCGCGATGTGACCCAGCTGGTGGATGCCTTGCCTCGGCAGGCGCGCGAGCTTACGAGCCTCGCCTGACCGGCCAGGCGTCGAACCGATGGATTGGAACGCGCTATCTCCCTACTTCATACCGCTGCTGGTGGCGGCGTTCCTTGTGCGCCGGGCCATGCGCGAGCAGAAGCCGAAGAGGGTGCGCTTCACGCGGCTCTGGCTCTTCCCGGCACTCCTTCTCCTGGTCACCTGGACGTCGCTGGCGCGCGAGCCGGCACCGGGACTCCTCCTCATCGCCGCGTTCCTGCTGGCGGTTGCGGCGGGGAGCGCCATCGGCTGGTACCGTGTGCATACGCTCGAATTCAGCGTCGATCCGGAGAGCGGCAAAGTCTCGGCCCGCGCCACCCAGCTCGGAGCGCTTCTGATCGTAGGCCTGATTGCGCTGCGCTGGGGCGCGGACCTCGTGCTCAAGAAACTGGGCCTCAACGCCGGCACCAACCTCATGCACGCGACCGACGCCATGCTGCTTCTTTCGACCTCCATGTACGTCGCCCGCAGCATCCACACATGGATCCGCGCCCGCGCTCTCGTTGCCGCGCACCGGACAACATCCGTGACCGCCTCGACCACCAACGAACACGGCCAGGCACCCAAGGCATGAGATCGCTTCCGCGCTTCCACAGGTTCTCAGTGTGGCACCGCGGATGAACTCGACTCGAAGCAGGTCGTACCGATCGCCGCCGACGGCGGGCTCGCCGCATCGGCGAAGCCGATCGACGGCGTCGGGTCCGGCAGAACAATGCAAACGCGCGTGCCTGAGGCGTCGTATCTTATGATCACGCGCCCCTGCAGCGATCGGACCAGCCATCGACGATCTTCAGGCCGGTGCCGCGGCCGACAGCGGACCTGCCCACGCCATTGTCCGACACCGTGCAGCGCCATTCACCGCCGCATCGCAGCATTTCGATGCGGACGACACCATCCTTCCGGCCGGCGAACGTGTATTTGCTCGCGTTGAACACAAGCTCCACGATGACATATCCGAGGCGCTCGCAAATCTCGACCGCCAACCTGCCGCCATCCGAATAGATCTCGCTGCCGATATTGGCGGGGCCGAGGACGGCGCGCAACAAGGCACGGCCCAGACTCTCGACATAGACGTCGACCTCGGCGTCCTCCTCCTCCGTGCGCGCGCACGAAACCGTCTGCAGCAACACGCTCGCCGCCAGGACCTGACTTTCGAACTGTGCGACCGAGCTTCGGACACGCGGATCGTCGAACCGGGAGAAGCTGCGGCGAAACATGGCGAGCAGCGTCGCGAGCAGGTTCATCATGCGGTGATTGGCTTCCCGGACTTCGAGTCCGTCGTCTGCACTTTTCCACGCGATCTGCATCTGAGCCTCCATTGAGAGGCCGTTAAGCTATCGCGCGCGGGATTCCGCTTTCCTGAACAATCTTGCCCGCGTTGGAACGCCCTTGCTGCCATTTTCAGGCGACGATTGTCTGACCGGCAAATTTCCTGCCGGGGCACACTCCACGCAGGAGCGGAGCTAGAGGCGGATGACGGCCTTGCCGCGGAGGCCGCCATCGCGGAGCTTTTCCAGCAACTGGCCGGCGCCGTCGAGCTCGGCCGTGGAGCGGATGCGTGCCGTGATCGTGCTGTCCTTGAGCAGCCGCGCAAGCTCGCTCAGACCTTGCGGCGACGACAGGGGATTTGCGCTGGACCCGATGTTGTGCGCCGTGATCTTGCGCCCGGCGAACCATCCTTCATCCGCCGCGTAGATTGTCGAGACAAGGCCACCCCCCGGCTTGAGCATCTCAGCGTCGCGGCGGATCGCATCCTTGCCGTTGACGAGATCGAGGATCGCATCGACGCCGTCGGGGTGAGACACGCGCAACGCCTCGACCACATCAACGGCCTTCGTGTCGTAGACTTCTTCGGCACCGAGGCGGCGAGCCTCGTCGGCATCGCCGCGAACGGTCGCGATGACATGCGCGCCGCGGGCGCGCGCCATCTGCACCGCATAGCCGCCGACGCCGCCCGTCGCGCCCATCACGACGAGGCTCTGGCCTGCGGCAACACGCAGCAGTTCAAGCGACCCGAGTGCCGTGACTCCCGGGATGGGCAGCGCGGCGGCCTGTTCGTCGGTGACGCCGTCGGGGATCAAGGCCAGCGGCTCCGTCTTTGCCCCCGACGCGACAGCGGTGTATTCGGCATAGGCGCCGCGCGTCCGCGCCATGCCGAAAATACGATCGCCGATCCGGAAATTGCGTTCTCCCGGTGGAACGCGTTCGACGACGCCCGCGAAATCGATACCCATGACAAAGGGATAGGTCGAGGCGGTGGTCAGCCGTTCGAGCAGCTTGTAATCGATCGGATCGACCCCGGCATGCGTCACGCGAATGAGGAACGCGTCCTCGGCAGCGGGGACCGGCAGGTCGTGGATCGCTGGAGCTTCGCCAAAGCTCCGGACGGCGAAGGCGCGCATGTCTCCTTCTACGATTGTTCTGGAACCTGCGCAATCGCGCTCCAAATGCCCTCATGGATCGGCGTCGGTGCGCGGCTTCCTCGTTCCTTTTGAAAGCGATGGCGCCGATATCGAACCGCGGTCATATTGAATCATCCCCAATTTCTGTCATGGCCCGCAAATGCGGGCCACCGAGGTGAAGTTCCCTCCGCTCTTACAGAAAAGGGAAAACGTCGCAAAATGACCGGCGGTTTCCAGCTGGCGACTGGGTGGCCCGCATTCGCGGGCCATGACCAAGTTCTGTTTTCAAGTTTGTTTATTCGGGCCAGATGCGACGGGATGTGTAATGACGATGCTGTCAGCCGTCCGCCGGGCCGCCTGAAGCCGATCGTGGCCGTGAACTCGATCCGGAGTCCTTCAGAAGAAGAAACGCCGCGGCACACTCTGTGAAAAACGTTTACGAATGGTCTCGTGCCGGTTTCAGGTTGGCGGCCTAGAAATTGGCGACACGCCCTGACACCGACGCCCAGATGGCAGCCAATCCCCAACGAACGAAGCCGTCAGGCTCCCCCTTCCGCCACCGGACATTCGCGGTGATCTGGACCGCGACGCTGGCGTCGAACGTCGGCTGGTGGATGTACACGGCTGCCTGCGGCTGGCTGATGGTCCGGCTCAATCCGGCGCCGGTCATGGTCTCGCTCGTGCAGGTCGTCAACACCCTGCCGATGTTCCTGTTCGCAATTCCCGCGGGCGCGCTGACCGACATCGTGGACAAGCGCAAGTTCCTCATCGTCGGTGAAATCGCCATCGCAGTGGTCGCGACCGTGTTCGCCGTGCTGGTCTGGCGGCATCTCGCCACGCCGCCGATGTTGCTGGTTTTCGCATTCCTCGTCGCCGCGGGTGATGCGCTGACCTCGCCCGCCTATCAGGCGATCGTCCCGATGCTTGTTCCCAAAAGCGATGTTCCGAAAGCGGTAGTGGCCAACAGCGCCGGGATCAATGTCAGCCGCGCGGTCGGCCCCGCGCTCGGCGGCGTGTTCCTGGGCGCCTTCGGGGCCGCGGCGCCGTTCTGGATCAACGCCGTCAGCAATTACGGCTCGATCGGCGCCCTGCTCTGGTGGCGCGAACCGAAGCGCGGCGGCGTGCGCCTGCCGCCGGAGCATCTATGGAGCGCGATCCGGACCGGGCTGCGCTACGCCCGCTACAACGCAGCGCTCGGCGCCACCTTGATCCGGTCCGCGGGCTTCCTGCTGTTTGCGAGCGCCTATTGGGCGCTGCTGCCGCTGGTGGTGCGAAGCCGGATCGGCGGCGGGGCGATGCTCTACGGCGTTCTGCTCGGAGCGATCGGCGCCTCCGCCGTCGGGGGCGCGTTCGTGCTGCCCCGGCTCAATGATCGGCTCGGGCCCGACAAAATGGCCGCTGCAGGGACGCTCGGCACCGCGGCGGCGACCGCATTGTTCGGCCTTGCGCATGACGCGTTCACCGCGCTCGCGGCGAGCCTGCTCGCCGGCATCTCGTGGATAAGCATGCTTTCGGTCCTCAATATCTCGGCGCAGATCGCCCTGCCCGAATGGGTGCGTGGGCGGGGGCTCGCGATCTTTGTGACGGTGATGTTCGGCGCGCTCAGCCTCGGCAGCGCGATCTGGGGGCAAGTGGCCGCGAGCTTTGGTCTTGGACCGGCACTTTTCACGGCCGCCGTCGGCTGTGCGATCGGCGTGCCGCTGTTGTGCCGCTGGAAACTGCAGATGGCGAAAGGGGCCGATCTCTCGCCCGCCATGCACTGGCCGGTGCCCGTCATAACGGGCGATTTCGACCGCGACAGCGGGCCGGTCCTGGTGATGGTGACCTTTGAGATCGACGTGAAAAATCGCGAACAATTTCTGGAGGCGATGGAGCAGGTGGGCCGCGAGCGGCGGCGCGACGGCGCCTATGACTGGCGCGTCTTCGAGGATCCGGCGAAGGCGGGATGTTTCGTGGAAACCTTCCTGTCCGACAGCTGGCTCGATCACCTGCGCCAGCACGAGCGCGTCACGAAATCCGACCGCGCGCAGGAGGAGGCCGCAAGAAAGTTCCAGATCGGAGACGGCCCGGTGACAACGCATCTCATCGCCGTCCATCCGCGAGTGCTTGGACGTTGGCGTCCCGCTTCAAAATAGCAGCAAGCACGTTCATACAGAGCAAGATCTTTCACGAAACGGAATTGAGCGGTCGTTAGAGCTCCGAGGCGCGATTGCCGGTTCGATGAAAAGTATGATGGGATGGCGTAGCGTTCTATTTCTTTCCTGAGCGTGGGTTGGCGCGAGACTTTCGGGCGCCGGCGAGGTGGTCCACTTGTGGCAGCGAAAGGAGACACAGATGTCGCACACGGTCGCAGATGTTCTGGTTGGTGTGCTCGAAGAGATCGGGGTCGGCAGATATTCGGCCTGATCGGCGATTCGCTCAATCCGCTGGGCGATGCGGTCCGCCACAGCCGCATCGAATGGATCGGCGTCCGTCATGAGGAGGGAGGGGCACTCGCGGCCTCGGGCCAGGCCAAGCTCACCGGCCGCCTCGCCGTCTGCGCCGGCACGACCGGCCCCGGCAGCACGCATCTGGTGGCGGGCCTCTACGAGGCAAGCCGCGACCACGCGCCGGTTCTGGCGCTGTCGGGCGACATGCCGCGCAAGTTCCAGGGCACCGACTACATCCAGACGACGAAGCCCGACCTGCTGTTTCGCGACGTGGCGCTCTACACCGAAACCGTCTCTTCCGCGGCGCAGGCGCCGGCCGTATTCCATCAGGCAATCGCCGCCGCCTATGCGGGCCGCGGCGTCGCCCATCTGACGCTCCCGCAGGATGTCATCAGCGCGAAGGCGGAAGGCAACGTCTCAAGTGTTTCCACCCTGAAGCCTGCGCCCGAATTCGCCGCGAGCGAAGCGGACGTCGCGGAAATCGCCCGCCGGGTCGATCAAGCCGACAGCGTCGTCATCATGTGCGGAGTGGGATGTCGCGGCGCGGCCGACGAGTTGCGCGCCCTCTCGGACCGGCTCAAGGCTCCGTTGATCCATTCGGTCAAGGGCAAGGACATCATGGCGTTTGATGATCCACACTGGATGGGCGGCATCGGCATGATCGGCACGAAGGCCGACTACCACGCGATCATGCGTTGCGACCTGCTGCTGATGGTCGGCACCGATTTTCCCTATTCGGAGTTCCTGCCGCACAAGGGCGCGGTCATTCAGATCGATGAGCGGCCCCAAGCACTCGGGCGGCGCGCGCCCACCGCGCTGGGAGTCGCCGGTTCGGCGAGGCCCACCTTGAAGTCAATTCTCGCGCGGGTCGCCGCCAAGAGCGATACGAGCTTTTGGGATCGCGTGTCCAATGAGCGCCGCGAATGGGACGCCATTCTGGACCGGCAGTCCGATCCGGCGTGCAGCAAGGATCGCATCCATCCCCAGGCGGTGGCGCGCGCGGTCGGCGACGCCGCCAGGCGCGATGCCGTCTTCGTATTCGACACCGGGCTCAATACGCTCTGGTCCGCCAACTGGATCCGCCAGAGCGGATCGCAGCGCATCATCGGCTCGTTCAACAACGCCGCCGTCGGCACCGCGCTCGGCCAGGCCAACGGCATCCAGGTACTGGACCCCGCGCGCCAGGTGATCGCGCTCTGCGGCGACGGCGGCTTCAACATGCTGATGTGCGAATTCCTCACCGCCGTGCATCACAAGCTGCCCGTGAAGGCGGTGATCTACAACAATTCGGCGTTCGGGCTGATCACGCTGGAGGCCGAGTCCGTCGGCCTGCCGGCGTTCCGCGAGGGCATCCAGTTTCCCAATCCGGACTTTGCGGCGTTCGCGCGCGCCTGCGGCGGTCATGGAGTCAAGGTCACGAAACCTGGCGAGCTGCACGCGGCCATCGAGGAGATTTTCGCGTTCGACGGCCCGGCGATCCTCGATGCCGTTGTCGCTTCGAACGAACTGCCCAATGTGCCTCATCTCGAACTGGATACGGTCGGAAACGTGGCGTTGGCAAAGATCAGGGAAGCCGTCCTCGCCGTGACCGGTTGCTGACGGCCGTGGCCCTTCAGCGATCGATCATCGCCCGCCTGGAAATCACAGACTTCATCCATGCGCGGAGGAGAGCGGCTTCTGGGCGGAGGCGCCGACGATCCCCGGTTGCGTGCGACGCGGGCGTAAGTTCGTCGCCTACCCGTGCCCCGGCTCCTTCTCCAGCGCTTCCGCAATCTCTGCCAGCTCGTCCGACAGCTGGCCAGGCAGCACGCGCCGGAAAGTCTCGGCGAGCTCTCTGTAGTACCAGAGCGTTTCTTCGCGGCTCGCCGAAAACCGGTTCCAGACTTTCCCGCCCACGTCTTCCTTGCGCAGGTCGCGCAGGATGGAGCGCGCGTTGTGAACCTTGTCGGAGAGGGAAATCAGCAGCGTGTCGGAGTCGAGCGCGGGCAGGTGGGCCAGATATTTCTCCTTGCGCTCGCGCCAGCCCGCTCTCTTCTCGCCGGCCGCAGTGTTGGCGAGGCTGTCGGAGCAGGAGCCCACGAAGCGCGCCACGCGCTCGCCGAAACGGTTGCTGATGTCTTCGAGCCGCGCGCTGCCGCCCTGGTCCTCGGCCGCGTCGTGGAGCAGCGCGCCGATCGCCATCTCCTCGTCGCCGCCATATTCGAGCACGGTGGCGGCCACCGCCAGCAGATGCGCCACATAGGGCACGCTCGTGCCCTTGCGCACCTGCCCGCCATGCACATGCGTCGCATAGGCGAGCGCGCGGTCGAACCGGTCCGTCAACGGCCGCGCGCGCGGCGGTTTGGGGTGTGTGGGAGGCATGAGGCGATCCTTCGTGCCCGGATGTGTGTGTCTGCAACGCGGAATGCAATGAAGCTCTTCCCTCGCCCCAACGGGGGAGAGGGTCAGGGTGTGGCATTTGTATAGGCAATCACGTATAAAGGGAGAGGCATGGAATTTCGCAGGTTTTGATTGGGACGCCGGAAACAGTGGGAAGTGCCGCCAGCACGGTGTGACGCGGGAGGTCATCGAAGAGCTTTTCCTGCGACCACTCGCCAGTGCGCCCGATCCGCTTCATTCGGTGCAAGAGGAGCGGTTCAAGGCGATCGGCCGAAGCCGGGAGGGCCGTTACGTGATGGTTGTGTTCACCGTCCGCCATCGCGGGGAAGAGGCGCTCGTTCGACCGATAAGCGCCCGCTATATGCACAGGAAGGAGATCGAGACATATGAAAACCTCTTCGAAACTGAAGAAGCTTCCGGTGCTGAGAAGCGACCGCGAGGCTGAGGAATTTGTCGATAAGGCAGACTTGTCGGAATACGATCTTTCGGAAATGCGGCTCGTCCGCTTCGAGCTGAAACCCAAGGACAAATCGATCAATCTCCGGCTTCCCGCGCCACTACTGGACGCCGTGCGCGCGCGCGCAAGACGCGCCGGCATTCCCTATCAGCGCTTCATCCGCCTCGCGCTCGAACGTGCGGTGGAAGCAAAGGGCGGTGAGAATAGGCCGGGTCCTTCCCTCGCCCCCGCGAAGCGGGGGAGAGGGCTTGGGTGAGGGGGCCTCGCTGCCTGGCAAGCGCCGGACGAGCGCGCCCGAACGCCAGTGATGTGATTTCAACGGATGTGCGGCGTCGCGGCCCCCTCACCCCGGCCCTCTCCCCCGGAAGTCGGGGGAGAGGGGGGAACCCTTGTTCGCGGGCAAGTCCGATCTAGATATTTGACCAGACGCGGTGCTCCTTCGAGGCCGCGTTGGCATGCGGCGCCTCAAAGGGGCCCTGCCGGAGAGGCATAGATGGACATCGAGAAATTCACCGAGCGGGCGCGCGGTTTCATCCAGTCCGCCCAAAGCCTGGCTCTGCGTTCCCACAATCAGACCATCGATCCCCTGCATCTGCTCAAGGTGCTGATGGACGACGAGGAGGGCCTCGCGTCGCGGCTGATCGCCGCCGCGGGGGGCCGACCCGATCTGGTCCGCCAGCAGACGGAGATCGCGCTCGGCAAGGTTCCGCGCGTCGAAGGTTCCGGCGCGGGGCAGGCCTATCTCTCGCCCGAGATGGCGCGGCTGCTCGACTCCGCGCAGGACGCGGCGAAGAAGGCCGGCGACAGCTACGTCACGGCAGAGCTTCTGCTGCTGGCGCTTGCCATGGCCAGCGGCACCGAAGCGGGACGCATCCTGAAGGACGCCAATGTCCGTCCGCAGAACCTCAACAACGCGATCAAGGAACTGCGCCAGGGCCGCAGCGCGGATTCCGCGACCGCCGAGAACAGCTACGACGCGCTGAAGAAATATGCGCGCGATCTGACGGAGCTTGCGCGGAGCGGAAAGCTCGATCCGGTCATCGGCCGCGACGAGGAGATCCGCCGCACCATCCAGGTGCTGTCGCGCCGCACGAAGAACAATCCCGTGCTGATCGGCGAGCCGGGCGTCGGCAAGACCGCGATCGCAGAAGGTCTGGCGCTGCGCATCGTCAATGGCGACGTGCCCGAAAGCCTGCGCGACAAGCGGCTGATGGCGCTCGACATGGGCGCGCTGATTGCCGGGGCCAAATACCGCGGCGAATTCGAGGAGCGGCTGAAATCGGTCCTGAGCGAGATCACTTCGGCCGCCGGCGGCATCGTGCTGTTCATCGACGAGCTGCACACGCTGGTCGGCGCCGGCAAGGCGGAAGGCGCGATGGACGCCTCCAACCTGCTCAAGCCCGCGCTGGCGCGCGGCGAACTGCATTGCGTGGGCGCGACCACACTCGACGAATACCGCAAGCATATCGAGAAGGATGCGGCGCTCGCCCGCCGCTTCCAGCCCGTGTTCGTGTCGGAACCGACGGTCGAAGACACGATCTCGATTCTTCGGGGCCTCAAGGAGAAATACGAAGTCCATCACGGCGTGCGCATCACCGACGGCGCGATCGTCGCCGCGGCCCAGCTCTCGCATCGTTACATCGCCGACCGTTTCCTGCCGGACAAGGCGATCGACCTGATGGATGAGGCGGCGAGCCGGCTGCGCATGCAGATCGATTCCAAGCCCGAGGCGCTCGACGAACTCGACCGGCGCATCATCCAGCTCAAGATCGAGCGCGAAGCGCTGAAGAAAGAAACGGACCGGGCGTCGAAGGATCGCCTCTCGGCACTCGAAGCCGAACTGGCCGGGACCGAGGAGAAATCGGCCTCGCTCACGGCGAAGTGGCAGGAAGAAAAGAAATCCGTCCAGGAAGTGCAGGGCATCAAGGAAAAGCTCGATGCCGCGCGGCAGGAGCTCGACGTGGCGCAGCGCCGGGGCAATCTCGCGCGCGCGGGCGAACTCGCCTATGGCGTCATTCCCGACCTCGAACGCAAGCTCAGAGCCGTCGAGGAGAAGCAGCAATCGGCGCTCGCCAACGAAGCCGTGACGCCCGAGCACATCGCCCAGATCGTGTCGCGCTGGACCGGCATTCCCGTCGACAAGATGCTGGAGGGCGAGCGGGCCAAGCTCCTGCACATGGAGGATTCGCTCGAGAAGCGCGTGATCGGGCAGCACGAGGCGGTGCGCGCGGTTTCGAACGCGGTGCGCCGTGCGCGCGCGGGCCTGCAGGATCCCAACCGGCCGATCGGCTCATTCCTGTTCCTGGGACCCACCGGCGTCGGCAAGACCGAACTCGCAAAGACTCTCGCCGATTTCCTGTTCGACGACGACACGGCGATGGTGCGCATCGACATGTCGGAATTCATGGAGAAACATTCCGTGGCGCGGCTGATCGGCGCCCCGCCCGGCTATGTCGGGTACGAGGAAGGCGGCGTGCTCACCGAAGCGGTGCGCCGGCGCCCCTATCAGGTGATCCTGTTCGACGAGGTCGAGAAGGCCCATCACGACGTGTTCAATGTGCTCTTGCAGGTGCTCGACGACGGGCGGCTGACGGACGGGCAGGGGCGCACCGTCGATTTCCGCAACACGGTGATCATTCTCACCTCCAACCTCGGCACCGAGTATCTGTCGGGCGGAGAAGGCACGGAATCGCCGCAGGCGCGCGCCCAGGTGATGCAGGCGGTGCGCGCGCATTTCCGCCCCGAGTTCCTGAACCGGCTCGACGAAATCATTCTGTTTCACCGGCTCTCGCGCAAGGACATGGACCGGATCGTCGATATCCAGATCGCACGGCTGGCGAAGCTGCTCGCCGACCGAAAGATCGAGATCGACCTCGATGCGAAGGCACGCGGCTGGCTGGCCGCGGCAGGCTACGATCCGGTCTACGGCGCGCGGCCGCTCAAGCGCGTGATCCAGCGCCGCTTGCAGGACCCGCTGGCGCAGCTTCTGCTGGAAGGCGAACTCGGCGATGGCGCCCATGTGAAAGTCGGCGCCGGCAAGACGGGCCTCATCATCAACGGCAAGACATTCGACGCCAGCGAGGACTCCCTCGACGAACCCGCGCTCCCCAGCCACGCGATTCACTGAAGGGGCGTTTGCTTCCTCGCGCCTGACTTTCCTCCCCCGCACTTCGCGGGTGGCGCGAGCGCAGCGAAGCGCCGGAGGGGGCAAGCCGACGCACAAGGCCCCCTCCGCCCCCTTCGGGGCACCTCCCCCGCACTTCGCGGGGGAGGAAAGGGACTGCGCTGCTGCTAATTACTATTCAATCCCTGCCGGCGCGGAGGTCGGTGGCGGTGTCGGCGATCCTGCCTTCGAGTGGCAGCGCGGCGATCTCGGTGTCGACGTGCAGCCGCTCGATCTGGAACTCGCGCAGATCGTTGCCCAGCAGGATGCGTCCCCCCGCGACCTTGACGGTGGCCGGATTGACCTGCACGCCGTCTTTGCGGATTTCGTAGTGCAGGTGGGGGCCGGTGGCCATGCCGGTGGCGCCGCTATAGGCGATCACCTGGCCCTGGCGGACATACGATCCGCGATGCACGCCGGGTGCGAAGCGCGACAGATGGGCGTAGGCCGTGGCATAGCCGTTGGCGTGATTGAGCAGGATGAAATTGCCGTAGCCGTTCTCCCAACCCTCATACTGGATCGTACCTGCGCCGGCGGCCATCACCGGCGTGCCCGTCGGCACCGCGAAATCGACTCCCTTGTGCATGCGGCTGTAGCCGAGGATGGGATGGAAGCGCATCCCGAAGCCGGAGGAAATGCGCGCGCCGTCGACCGGCGTCTTCATCAGCATGCTTTTCGCGCTCTGGCCGTGGGCGTCGAAATAATCCGCCGTGTCGTCGCCTTTCGGCTGATAGCGGTAGAGGCAGAGGGTGCGGCCCAGAAGATGCATCGCCGCATAGGAAATGTCGCCCTGCTTCACCGGCTTGCCGTCCGGCGTGTAGTAGTAGTTGTAATAGACTTCGAAACTGTCGCCGGGCTTGAGGTCGCGCTGGAAATCCACCTCGTAGGAGAACATGTGGATCAGCTGCACGACCACGCGGGCGGGAATGCCCGCCTGCATGGCTGCCAGATAGAGGCTCGAGTCGATCCTGGCACCCGCCCGGTGGAAATGCGATTCCAGCTTCTTGAACGCGTCCTGCGCCGTGAAGCCGCCATCGGCGTCGCGGGTGATCGTCACGTCATGTTCTACGGTTGGAGAAAAGGTGACGGAGAGAAGCCGGCCCGTGTCGTCCGCCGGGGCGGCCGCATCCTGGGCGCCGCCAGCGGCGCCGGCTGGCGGGGTATAGATGATGCGGGCAATGGGCCTGGCCTGCGGCGTGGCGGCAAAGGTCAGCTGCAGCACATCGCCGGCCCTGATGGCGCGCGGGTCATAAACCTTCGCCAGCGCGGCTTCGGCGGCTTCGGCGTCCTGCGGGGTCGCCCCGGCATTCAGTAGTGCCACGGGCAGCGTATCGCCCCGTTCGAGCGTGATTTCCCGCTCGTCCACGCCCGGCGTTGCGGCGGGGAGCGAATCGGCCTGATCCGCTTCTGCGGAGAGCGACTCGTCGAGCGACGAGGGTGGAACGGCCTGCTTCACAGGCGACTCGGTGATGCCGGCGAGCGGCGACACCACCGCGTAGTCGGTGCCGCGCGTCTGGGCGACAAGGCGCTGAAACAGCTCGTAGGGCATGAGCATGCGCGCACGCGGCTGTTCGAAGGAGGCCGTTGGAATGGCCGTGCCTGCTGCAAGCCAGGCGATCGAGCCGGCGATCACGGCGGTGACGGAGGTGGACACCATCGCCCAGCGCCCGTCGGTGGAGGAGAGTGTCCGGAAGGCCGACCGTGCGGGCCGGCGCCACGGGTTCAAGATCGACTCGAGCATTCCAGCGTCGCGGCGCTCCACGGCGTCTCCTGTCCGTTATGTCATCGTGCTGTGCTCGCACAGCCCCTTCGGGCGCCCGGCGAGGGGCTAACCCTTTTATCCTGAACGACAATAGCGCCGTCAACCATTGCCGTGGCGTTAAGGTTTGGCGGACCGTGGCGGGAAAGAGCTATATCGCCAGTGGCCGACCGGCTGCGCGGCTCGCGCAGACGCGATGAAATGAGAGCTAAAGTCTTACCAGAAGAAGTTCCGCCAAGTGGCCGTGTAGCCAGCCTATTCCCTTGGCCATATGCAGCACCAGGAAGATCAGAAGCGCGCCGAAAAGCATCAGGAGAACGAGCCCCGGGGCGGTGTGGAACAGGTGATCGAGCCAGGGGACGTCGGTGATGGTGACATGGGAGTGGCCACTGACGAGGTCGATCAGCGATCCGCCGATCAGGGCCAGGGGCAGCACGATGCCAACAACCGCCAGGGTAAAGTAGATGACTCCCAGAGGCAGCCGGAGCAGCAGATACAGCAGCGACGACCAGGTGCGGACATCGGTCAGCGCGTCGCGAATGCGCGCCCACACCGTCTCGTCGGCCGCCGGGGAGGCGGGCAGGCGCCGCGGCATGCGGACGCCGAGTAGGCCTTCCACGATCCGCCCTTCCACGTGGCTCAGGATTCGCACCGAGCCGACGAAGAGAAGCGCGAAAGGAATGCCGAAGATGAAGAGCAGGAAGGGGATGCTGAGGCTGACGCCGACCACCGTCCAGGTGAAGTAGAAAATGCCGGTGGGCAGCGCCAGCAGCATGAACATGAGTGCGCCATAGGCGCGGGGGTCGCCGATGACGCCGAAGAATCCGCCATGATGCTGCGGCTTCTGCGCAGGCTTCGGGAACGGGCCGGCGATGGCGGCTTCCATGGATCGGTACTCCTCAGCGATTTCCTGTGGCGTCCCGTAGGTGCGGATGACGGTGTCCAGGACTTCGGCTTCGGTTTTGCCGGGATTGGCGGCGATTTCGCCCTGAAGATGCTCTTCGGCATCCGCCAGCGCGTCACTGATCAGGCCCGGCGACGCGCCCTTCAGCGCTCTCCGGAGCTCCTCCAGATACGCGCGGACCGTCGCCGGCGCGCGGTCCGTGCTCATGCATGGTTCTCCAGGAGAGGACCGGAGGGGGCCGCCAGATGGGCCTGCAGCGCGTCATCCACGAATTCGCGCATGTCCCGCCAGGCGCCCTGCCATTCCGACAGGGCCCGCCGGCCCTCGTCGGTGATGGCGTAATAGCGCCGGGGGGGACCGAAAGCCGAGGCTTCGACCCGGCTCGAAAGCAGGCCCAGCGCATCGAGCGAGCGCAGGACGGGATAGATCGCGCCCTGTTTGAAGATCAATCCGCCTTCGCCCTCGGCCTTCACGGCCTTTGCGATTTCGTAACCATACATCTCCCGGCCCGCGCGGGCGAGCACTGCCAGGAGGACGAGCGAGGAAAGCCCGGCCATGAGTTCCTTACGGAATTTGCGCGTATAGGGGGATTCTTCTGCCACGCGCCTGAGTTCCGCCTCCAAGCTATTGCGAACTTCAATCTAGCACTAACTCCACACTATGCAAGACTGACCTATAGGGAAGTTGTGAATATTTTTTTCAGCGGGCGTAACCAAGCGTCGGCGAATCCGCATTTCGGCTTTCACCACTTCCACGGTCCGGCGAACGGGCAGGAAAAAAAGCCCGGCGTGGAGACCAGGCTTCTGAGGGGGCGAAATTTGCGTTGCCCTGAGGTATGCCGGTTCTAGTCGACGATCTGCACCACCCGGTGGCTTTCCGGGTCGACAAACACCATGCGGCCATTCCAGTCGAAATAGTCGTAGGGGCGCGCTTCGGGAACGCTGGTGTAAATTTCCTCGGGCACGGGCTGCAATTCCACACCGGGAGGCACCGGCATGCCGACCGAGATCTCTTCCTGCACCGGCGCGGGATGTACCCTTTCCTTCACGACGTAATCATGGATTACGGTGCGTTCCTCGGGCTTTACGGTCCAGGTCGTGGTGGTGGTTCTCGTCTCCGTCTGGCCCGGAGGTGGGCCTTGATCTGGGGGCGGAGGCATGTCCTGAGCCATCGCGCTGCCCGCGGCAAATAGTCCGGCCGCAGCCAAACCTGCCATCCATAGGCGTTTCATAGGTCACTCCTTGTCGCAAGCCCCCGCGACCGGAAATGAAATGATCGTCGGCGGACGAGCGTTCCCCGCCTATTAAATGATGTTCATTGCCCGCGGGGTTCTTCCTGGCCGCCGTCAATTGCACTTGCCCATAACGTTCCTTAAGACGAGTCGCGTAGCGCCTTCGCCCAGTCGGTCTTCATGCGCCTTTCCCGCTACTTCCTGCCGCTGCTCAAGGAGACGCCGGCCGAGGCGCAGATCGTCTCGCACCGGCTGATGCTGCGCGCGGGCCTGGTCCGCCAGGAGGCGGCCGGCATCTATGCCTGGCTGCCGCTGGGCCAGCGCGTTCTGCGCAAGATCGAGCAGATCGTCCGCGAGGAGCAGGACCGTGCCGGCGCGGTCGAAATCCTGATGCCGACGCTGCAACCGGCCGATCTGTGGCGCGAGACCGGCCGCTACGACGCCTATGGCAAGGAAATGCTGCGCATCAGGGACCGGCACGAGCGCGACCTGCTCTATGGCCCCACCAACGAGGACATGGTCACGGAGATTTTCCGGGCCTATGTGCGCTCGTACAAGAGCCTGCCGCTCATCCTCTATCACATCCAGTGGAAATTCCGCGACGAGGTGCGCCCGCGATTCGGCGTCATGCGCGGCCGCGAGTTCCTGATGAAGGACGCCTATTCCTTCGATCTCGACGTGGAGGGAGCCCGCCGCTCCTACAACAAGATGTTCGTCGCCTATCTGCGCACCTTTGCGCGGATGGGGCTGAAGTCCATTCCGATGCGCGCCGAAACCGGGCCGATCGGCGGCGATCTCAGCCACGAGTTCATCATCCTCGCCGAGACGGGCGAGAGCCAGGTCTTTTGCCACGCCGATCTCATCGATATGCCGGTGCCCGACGAGTCTGTGGATTTCGACGGCGACCTCGAGCCCATCGTGCGCGCGCGCTCGGAGCTCTATGCGGCGACCGAAGACGTGCATGACCAGGCGCAGTTCGAAGCGCAGGTGCCTGCCGACAAGCGCGTGTCGGCGCGCGGCATCGAGGTGGGCCAGATATTCTATTTCGGCACCAAATATTCGGTACCGATGCGCGCGGTTGTTGCCGGACCCGACGGACAGGAGCGGCCCGTCGAAGGCGGTTCCTATGGTGTTGGTGTCTCGCGTCTGGTCGGCGCGATCATAGAGGCGAGCCACGACGAAGCGGGAATTATCTGGCCCGAGCCCGTCGCGCCGTTCGACATCGCGCTCATCAATCTCAAATCCGGTGACGAGAAAACGGATCGTGCCTGTGAAGAGCTCTACGCAAAGCTTCAGGCCGCAGGCCGCGATGTTCTCTACGACGACACGGCCGAACGCCCCGGCGCCAAATTCGCGGCCATGGACCTGATCGGCATTCCGTACCAGCTCATCGTCGGCCCCCGCGGACTGGAAAAGGGTCAGGTAGAAATCAAAATTCGCAAGACAGGCGCACGCGAAGAGCTTCCGCTCGACGCTGTGGTGAAGCGATTTGCAAAATGATGAGTTTCGAGACACTTTTCCTCTCCCCCAATTTCTTGGGGGAGAGGGTTAGGGTGAGGGGGGCTCGCCGCTGCGCATCTGCCAATTATTTGCCTCGGCGCCCACGTTACTATTCAACATCCGTTTTGCGTCACGACCCCCTCACCCCAACCCTCTCCCCCGCTTCGCGGGGGAGAGGGAGCGAATGCCACTAATGGCTTCTGCGACCCGCGCTTTTGCGCCGTTCGAATGGATGATCGCGCTGCGTTATCTGAAGGCGAAGCGGCAGGAGAGTTTCGTTTCCGTCATCTCGGGATTCTCGCTCGTCGGCATTGCGCTGGGTGTCGCCACGCTCATCATCGTGATGGCGGTGATGAACGGGTTTCGCCACGAACTCCTGTCGCGCATCCTCGGGCTCAACGGCCATCTGACGGTCCAGTCGGCGATCGGAAATCTTACCGACTACGATTCCATGGCGGTGCGGGTGCGCAAGGTGCCCGGCGTGGTGCGCGCCGCACCCATCATCAATGGCGAGGTGATGGCGAGCGCGAACGGGATCGTGGCGGGCGTCCTCGTGCGCGGCATGCGGCAGGGCGATCTCAAAACGCTCACCACTGTTTCCAAAACGCTTTCGGAAGGTGCGCTCGCGCATTTCGAAGGCGGCGACGCCGTCATCATCGGCGCGCGGCTGGCGGAGCGCATGCGGATTTTGCCGGGTTCCCGAATCACGCTGATTGCGCCGCGGGGAAACGTTACGCCCTTCGGCGTGACGCCGCGCGTGAAGAGCTACACGGTGGCGGGCACCTTTGCCATCGGCATGTCGGAATACGATCAGACCTTCGTGTTCATGCCGCTTGCCGAGGCGCAGCTCTATTTCAACATGGGCGATACGGTGAGCGCGCTCGAATTGATGGTGCGCGATCCCGACCGCGTCAATGCACTGGCCGGGCCGATCGCGCGCGCGGCGGGGCCCTACGCGCGCATCGTCACCTGGCAGGACATGAACTCGAGCCTGTTCTCCGCGCTGCAGGTGGAACGCAACGTGATGTTCCTGATCCTGACGCTGATCATCCTGGTGGCGGCGCTCAACATCGTCTCCGGGCTTATCATGCTGGTGAAGGACAAGAGCGGCGACATCGCCATCCTGCGCACGATGGGTGCGGGCAGGGGAGCGGTGATGCGGGTGTTCCTGATCGCGGGCGCTTCGATCGGGGTGGTCGGCACGATTTTCGGGTTCGGTATCGGCGTGGTGTTCTGCCTCAACATCGAATCCATCCGCGAGTTTCTCTCCTCGCTGACGGGAACGCAGCTGTTCAATCCGGAAATTTACTTCCTCAGCCGCATACCGGCGGAGATGGACCCCGGCGAAGTGATTTCCATCGTCGCGATGTCGCTCGGCCTTTCCTTTCTCGCAACGCTCTATCCGTCGTGGCGGGCGGCGCGCCTCGATCCGGTCGAGGCGCTTCGTTATGAGTGAAACGCCGGCGCTGCGGCTCGACCGTGTCGCGCGCAGATATGTCCAGGGCGATGCGACCCTCGAAGTGTTCCGCGATGTGAGCCTCACGGTCCGGCGCGGCGAACTGGTCGCGCTGATCGGCCAGTCCGGGGCGGGCAAGTCCTCGCTCCTGCACATGGCGGGGCTTCTCGAATCGCCAAGCGAAGGCGAGATCTGGGTGGACGGGTTGGCTGCTTCCGCCCTGCCGGACCGCGAGCGCACGCGGCTTCGGCGCGACCGCATCGGCTTCGTCTATCAGGCGCATCACCTGCTGCCCGAGTTCAGCGCGCTGGAAAACGTGATGATGCCCCAGCTCATCGCCGGCCGTGCGAAAGCGGACGCGGCGCGGGAGGCCGCGCGGCTGCTTGGCGTGCTGGGGCTCGCCCAGCGGCTGAGCCACCGGCCGGCCCAGCTCTCCGGCGGCGAGCAGCAGCGCGTCGCCATCGCCCGCGCGATCGCCAATCATCCGAGCCTGCTGCTCGCCGACGAACCGACGGGCAATCTCGATCCCAGGACCGCGGCCAATGTCTTCGATGCGCTCGTCGCGCTCGTCCAGGCAGAGGGACTCGCGGCCCTGGTCGCCACGCACAATGCTGAGCTTGCGGGAAAGATGGACCGTTCCCTGCTGCTGCACGAAGGCCGGCTCGTCGGCTGAGCCCGCGCTCGCCTTTCGAGATCGGCTCGCAGTTCCGCGCTGCACGTAAGTCCAAACCGTTGCCATGGGCGCCTGGCCCTGCAACGGCGGTCGCGTGATTGGCTATCAGGAAACCCAATCTTCCATCCGTGATCGCTGCTGTTACTTTTTCACCTTGAACACCGTACCGTAGCCATCCACACCGCCGTCGCTCGCAGTTCCATATAGCCAGTTACCCTTAAGGTGCAGTGCGGCATAGGGGTTGGCTCCGTCGCTTCCGCCCGTGAAGGTGTGCAGGATCGTTTCAGTCCCGTTCGGGGCGACCTCGAAGACGATGCCGTCATTGCTCGAACCGCCAAGGGTAGTCGTGCCGTATAGATTGCCGTCCTTGTCCTGGACCAGCGCGGCCTTGGAGCTCATGCCGTCGTTTCCGCCCGAGAAACCGTAGAGAAGCGTCTCGGTACCATCCGGCGCAATCTTGAAGACGGTCCCATCCGCACCAGGGCCGCACTCATCGGTAGTGCCGTAGAAATTCCCGGACTTGTCGACGATCACGCCGGCGAAGGGATAGCAGCCATCGGCTGTACCGCCGGTAAAGGAATGAAGCACGGTTTCGGTGCCATCCGGCGTGAGCTTGAAGAGGGTACCCCAGTCTGCGGCGCCGCCATTTATAGTGGTGCCGAACAGATTGCCCGACTTGTCGATGACCAGTTGCGAATACGGACCTGTGCCATCGGTGCAATTGGTTGCCGAGCAGAAGGAATAGAGCACAGTTTCGTTGCCGTCGGGCGTAACTTCGAAAACCTCTCCGTCTTTATTTGCTCCGCCTTCGTAGGTCGTGCCGTACAGATTGCCGTGTTTGTCTTCGATAAGGCCGTATGTCGGATATCTCCCATCGCTTCCGCCTGCGAAGTTATAAAGCACTGTCTCGGTTTCGTCCGGCGCAAGCTTGTACGCACTGCCGTAGTTGTTGCCCCCCGAGTAGGTGGTTCCGTAAAAGTTTCCGGCCTTGTCTGCGATGAGGTTGCCATACAGCGGATGGCGGCCATTGGCGTTATCGAACGTGAGCAAGACCGATTGGATCCCGTTCGGCCCAAGCTCGAATACCGTACCCACATTGTCTGTTCCGCCTTGTTCCGCCGTGCCGTAAAGATTGCCCTGCTTGTCCGCGATGAGACCGGCCAGGGGGTTGGCGCCATCATCTCCGCCCGTGAAGGTGTAGAGCACGGAAAAGGTGCTCTTCGCAGCCTGCGCGTTGCCAAGCGGAACGGACACGGCCAATGCCA
>DATAWY010000093.1:0-14644 GCA_036266955.1 Rhizomicrobium sp. | reverse complement strand
GGCGCACAATCCCGCTGCGCACCTCGCCCCGAAGCGGCTTCGTGAATTCATTAGTGTCGATCATAGTGACGTTCACCTGGCGATTCAGCGCCAAGCTTCGCCGGCCTATGCGGCTCCCCGCAATGTGGGGTCAGACCACCGCTTACCTCGTACCACGCGTTTGCTTGCGTTCAGCGGCCCGGCGGGTTGGCGATGAGGTAGGGCAGCCCGCCGTTGATCTTCGATTTCTCGCGCCACACCGACGATTGAAATCCCGCAGGCAGACCCGACTGCAGTTGAAGCGTCGTCAGACCCGTTACGCCGGAATAGCTGCCGCTACCAACGCCGGTATCTATGCCACTCGTAGTGGTATCCCAATAAACATCGGTGAAAGTTCCCTCGCCATACGCGTTCCATCCAACCGACCCACCCGCATAATCAGTTCCGGCGCCCGAAGCCGCTGCCGTCCCTGTCGAGTACGAAGTCGAAATCGAGCCCGCCTGGGCCTGCGATCCTGCAAGACCGCCGGCAGCAGCGATACCCGTTGACGAACCCGTTGAGGCCGAGACGTCGCCGGTCGCATAGGAATTGGAGATGTCGCATTTATAAATGCCATCGCAGCCCACGAGCCCCCCCGCCGAAACAAAACCACTGTCGCTTTGGGCGGTCACACTGCCCGTCGCATATGAGTCGCTGACAAAGCTGTATTCGCCGACAAGTCCGCCAGCTACGACGTTGCCCGATGATGTGGCAGTTACGCTGTCGACGGCTCGGGAATTGTATATTGCCCCGTAAGCGCCGATGAGGCCTCCCACGTAGTTGCTGCTGCCGGCTCCCGAAATGGCCACGCTGCCCGTGGCGTAGGCGTTGAATACCCCGGCATCCAGCATTGTGCCGGCCAGGGCGCCCGCCCAATATGTTTCGTTCGTTTCTCCCACCACGGCAATATTGGCGTTCGGAAGCCCGATGTCGCGCAGCCATCCGGGCGACGACTCGACCTCCGAAAAAAGTCCGATTCCCCCGGTCGGACCGGAATAATCGATCGTCAGATTCGAAATCCTGTGGCCGAGGCCTTCGAAGATTCCGGTAAACGGCGTCGTGATCGGAGCCTCGCTGTAGGTTCCGTCCCGGGCTGCATTGTAATTCCTGGCAAAGGCGTAATCGCCGGCCGGATTTGAAGCGATATCGCCGGCTAGAGCCGCGATGTCGTTCACAAGCGCATAGGTGTTGCCATTAATCGTGAGCACGCTTGACAGCTTCTTGAAGTTAACATCGCCTTTCCCGGCGAAGAACAGCGTATTGCCGGTGCCGCTCGTGAGCGTAAGGCCGCCCGCGCCTTTGACGGTGATGGACTCCGCGATCAGAATATTCGCATAGGCGTCCAGCCACAGCGTGTTCGTGCCCAGCCAGGAGAACGGCGCGTCGAACTGGATGTCGTTCGCCTGGACGCCCGCCCCGGTGGTCGTAACTTCGACATTGCCGGACGCAAGCATTGTCTCCAGATCGCGCACATTGAGCACGGCGCTCGTGGCGGTGGGCGCGCAGACCCCGGCCGAGCACTGCAGGTTCTTCGTCTTGCCCGACGAAATCGTCAGACGCGCCTGCCCTGCCATCGCCTGCGCGGACAGGAACAACGCTGCGACGCCGGTCGTCGCGATCAGCCGGCATACAGCCATCCTCGGCATGACAATTTCCTCAACATGATCCCCCGATTTACGACCGCGGCATGGCAGCAAGCAGATAGGGCAGGCCGCCATTCGCCGCCTTCTCGCCCCAGGTCCCGGAATTAAACCCTTGCGGGAGACCCGATTGCAGTTCCTGGGTCGTCTGGCCGGTTACACCCGACGAATCGCCCTGTCCGACACCGGTGTTCGTGCCGCTTGTTATCGAGGAAATCGTCAGACCCGTTTGTGCCGCCATGGCAGATGCCGAAAGGGCGAGCATCGCGCAGGCGGATGCCACGATCAGGGGCGTGCTGGGGATTCGGCGCATGGGGGAACTCCGGTTTTGGCTTCGTGGGCCGGAGTTTCAGCGACGCGGCAAAGCCGGACTACGTGCAAATGGACTAGGTTTGGGGTAAATTTGCCTGCAAAGGCCGGTGGCTTGGGACCGGCGGGCGGGATTTCCTGGGGGCAGGCGTGGCGGCGGTCGAAGCGGAAGTGGCTTTTCTGGATGTGGTCTACGAGGCGCCGCTCGACCCGGTGCGCTGGTTCGATGTCCTCCAGCGCTTCGCCGGTCTCATGGGCGGCCATTATGCCTCCCTCGTCACTCAGGATCAGGTCACAGGCGCCGGCCGCTCGATCGAGACCCCCGACGAGCCGGAACGGCACGTCATCTATTTCGAGCATTTCGCGGACCGCAATCCCCTCCTCCGGATTCAGGACTTCCCGGTGCGGCCGCGCGTACTGATCGACGAGGAAAAGATCCCGAAGGACGTGTTGGTCCGCACAGAATTCTACAATGATTTCTGGCGGAAATATGACTTTCACTCGAACCTGATCGCGCGGCTGGCTATCGAAAATACGAACACGACGGTGGTCAATGTTCTCCGCGGCCCGCGGCGCGAAACATTCGGCGCGCGCGACATCGAAGTCGCCAACAAGCTGCTCCCTCACCTGGTCCGGGCCGTCCGACTCGCGGACCGCTTTGCGTCATTGCGCGAGCTGAGTTGCGGCACAAAAGAAATCATCGACCGCTCGCGGCATGCCACATTTCTTGTCGGCGCCGACGCCAAGGTGCGCTACAACAATGGGGCCGGCGA
Organism: Rhizomicrobium sp.; assembly: GCA_036266955.1. Lineage (GTDB taxonomy): Bacteria > Pseudomonadota > Alphaproteobacteria > Micropepsales > Micropepsaceae > Rhizomicrobium. The sequence goes on along the minus strand of DATAWY010000093.1, from coordinate 11,904 downwards.
GACCCTGTTGGCGGCAAAGCGCGGCATTACGCTGCGCAACGGCATGCTGGTCGCGGCGACGGAGCCGCTGACGCGAAGACTGCATGGCCTCATCGCCGCAGCCGCCGGCAGGAAGGGTGAACGCACCAGCGCCGCGATGCCCCTCGCCCGGCCCGATCACTTCCGGCCGTTGTCTGCCATCGTAAGCCCGCTCCCCTCCGAACAGGTTTCCCTCTTTTGCGCCGATCCGCTGGTCCTCGTCAGCATCAGCGATCCGGACGCGGAGATTTCCGTGCCGGAACACCTGCTGCGCGAAGTGCTCGGCCTCACCCGCGCGGAAGCCCGCGTCGCGCTGAAGCTGATGCACGGCCTCGATACGCGCGAATCCGCGCAAGCCCTTGGAGTCAGTTTCTACACGGTGCGCGCCCACCTCGTGCGCATCTTCGACAAGACCGACACCAGGCGCCAGCCGGAGCTCATCGCTCTGCTCATGCGGTTGCTGGACCATTTGCGGGAGTGACAGCGGCAGCCCTGCGACGTGTGGGCGACCCCGGCGTCGGAAACATTCGTCTGCCGGAATACCTGCTTATTTCATTCGATCGGGTCTGTCGGTGCAGATGGCGTCGATGCCGCGCCGGGCGAGCGTGCGCATGTCCGCGGGATCGTTCACGGTCCACGCTCCAACGGCGAGGCCAAGCGCATGGGCTTGGGCGATAGATTCTGCGCTCGCATCGCGCCAGTAAGGAAACCAGCCATTGCCTCCCGCGGCCTTGATCGCCGCAATGACAGAACCACCAAATCTGATCGGATCGAATCCAGCAGCCCATGGCGAGGTGCCTGTGCGCGCCCAGTGCCGAAGTATCTGCAATGCGGGCCCGGGCGGCGCATCGTCTTCAGGCGGCGGCTCGCCGTTGCCGAACCAGCTTTCCGGCCGGGTCGAGAACCAGCAGATACAGGACGGCTCGATCGCCTGGGCCCGCAGCAGACCGCGCCAGTCGAAACCGACGAGAACGCTGCGCTCGATGTAATCCATCTGTTTCACGATCGCGACCGCCGCTTCGGCGAGCATCTCCGGCGGCGCCGACAGGGACGGATCGGCCAGCGATGTCTTCAGCTCGATGAAAAGCCGGAACGGCTTCGGCGCCCGCCGCGCAAGCTCGATCACTTCCGCGAGGAGCGGAATGCGCTCGCCGTCCGACCCGGACAGTTCCGGATGCGCGCGCGCGTAGGCACTGCCCGGCCTGGCGCGCCCCACATCGAAACCTTCGATCTCTTCAAGCGAGAGCTGTGCGATTGCCGGCCCGGGCGGCGCAATCCAGGCGCCGCTCCCGTCCCGGCAAAACTCCGGGTTGAGGCGAAAATCGTGGAACACCACGACATGACCTTCGTGCGTCAGCTGCACATCCAACTCGGCGCCATCCGCGCCCAGCGCGATCGCGTTCCCGAACGCCGAAAGCGTGTTCTCGGGCCGGAGTGCCGCACCGCCGCGATGGGCAAGACACAGCACCAACACCGGAATTCACCCGACCACAGCCATCGGCAGCCGGCCTAGCCGCTTCAGTGAAATCTCCGACATCTCTCCCGTTCTCCTTGGAATGACCGTGCCGGAACTGTAACGTCCCCCGCTTTGAACGATAGAGAAGTTTCGGAGGGATGATGAGGCGTTTGCCCGGAGCCGCTCTCGCGGCGTTTTTTTTGGCTGCCACGGCCGCCCAGGCGGGCACTGCTCCCGTGCTGGCCCTGCCCTCGGCGAATCACTCGCCATCCGCGGCGGCCGCCCCAACCGGCCCCGACCTGCTGTTCGAACAGGGCGAGTTCGAGCAGGCGCGGATCGGCTATGAAGCGGTGCCGAAATCGAGCCCGAAATACGAGGATGCATTGCGCCAGCTGGGCGCCATCGCGCTCGCTCAGAATCATCTCGGCGAAGCGGAAAACCTGCTCACCGGCGCGCACGCCCGCAATCCCGCCGATCTGCACTGCGTGGGTCTGCTCGCGGAGACGCTGAACCGGGAAGGCAGGTTCGCCGACATGGCGCAGTTGCTGAAGCAGCTGGGCCGGCCCGAGCGCGCGGCGGAATTCGCGCTGTTCGGCAAATCCGTGCCCTACCGCGTGGTTGGCAAGCCGGGTGCGGTGACGATCGAATTCCAGTGGACGGCCCCCCTGCCCGTCGTGAGGGCGAAAGTGAACGGTGTGGAAGGGCTGTTCCTGATCGACACCGGCGCGCCGGAGATTATTCTCGACCCGGATTTTGCCCGCGACGCGCATGTGCAGGCAACGGCCGCTGCGGCGGCAGGCAGCAGAGGCGCGGCGCCGTCGTTCGGCCGTGTCGGGCAATTCGTGCTGCCCGGGCTTGAGACGGACGATGTTCCCGCCCTGCTCCTGACCACGCGAGGATTGAGCTCCGTCGCACGCAACAAACGCATCGCCGGCGTGATCGGAACCGAGTTCCTGTCGCATTTCCGGCCGACGCTCGATTACGTGCACGACCGGATGATTCTGGAACCCCTGGACACCCCGTCGAAGGGGGCGGGCGCGATCGCCGAGATTCCGTTCTGGTTCGTGGGCGATCATTTCCTTCTCGCGCGCGGCCGCCTCGACCAGGGTCCCAAGCAACTCTTCCTGGTCGATACGGGAATGGCCCATACCGCCTTTACCGCGCCCGACTCCACGCTGCGGGACGCCGGAGTTCCGGTGCCTGCGCCGCAGGGTCCGGCGCGAAGCGCAATCGGGCAGCCCCCGTCCGCCCCGTTCCCGATCGCGTCGCTGTCCCTGGGCAGTCTCACCGAGAAGAATATCACAGGAGCGTATGGGCCTTTTCCGCTCGGCCTCGAAAATGGCCTCGGGGTGCATATCGGCGGCATCGTGAGTCACGGCTTTTTTGAGCCTTATGCGGTCACTTTCGATTTCGTGCGCATGACGATCGCGATTCGAAAATAATCTGTTGCATCCTGTGACCGCATGGTCACGCGCGGCGAGAATAGAGATCGCACTATGGCGGCGTGTTGACAGCGCCGCAGCGCGAAGCGTAGCAACGCGCATTCACCCGCGGGCGTTGGTGCCCGCGGCAATGAACGCGAGCTCTCCGATGGATTGGGACATTTGCCAGACACGCATCGCGGCGTCTGCGCTCGCCCCGTCGGGCAGTGTTGCCGCCGCATCGGCTCGCGAGGAGAACGTGGCCTAGTTTCAGCGCCCGTTCAGAACTTTCCCTCCGGGCCCGAATGGCGCTTCGGAGGGGTATCTCATCCACATCCGAATGCGCTGCCGGGCCCGGGCTTTAGAAAAGACCGTGTCATGACGGATATTGTGGAACTCGATCTGGCGCATGCCGGCAGGCGCATCGCGGGTCACGGCGTCGAAGCCTGGATCGAGGAATCGCGCGAGCTCCTCAAGCTTGCCGCGCCTCTTGTGCTGACGCAGCTCGCGCAGATGGCGATCATGACGACGGACGTCGTCATGCTGGGTCGCCTCGGCAAGACCGCGCTGGCTTCCGCCGCGCTCGGCAACACCATCTTCTTTTTCTGCTGGCTGATCGGGTGCGGGCCGGTCGCCGCCGTGGCGCCGACGGTTGCCCATGTGCTCGGCGCCAAGCCCGGCGACCGCGCGGGCGTACGCAACGCGGTGCGCATGGGATTCTGGGCGATGCTGATCCTGTCGCTGCCGCTGATCTCGTTTCTTCTGTTCACGCAGCCGATTCTGCTCATGCTCGGCCAGAGGCCCGAGTTGGCGGCGGGGGCGGGGCGTTTCACCGGCGCGCTGTGCTGGGGCCTGCCCTTTTCGCTCGGTTATCAGGTGCTGCGCAATTACTCGACCGCGCTGTCGCGGCCCAAAGCGTCGCTCTACGTCATGGCGATCAGCATTTTCTTCAACTTCGCCGGCGACTATGCGCTGATCTTCGGGCATTTCGGCCTGCCGCGTCTGGAACTTGTGGGCTCCGGAATTTCCAGCGCGTGTTCCTATGCGTTCAGTTTTTTCGCGATGGTCTGCGTCGTCAAGCTGATGCCGGACCTCGACAGGTTTCGCATTTTCCGCCGCTTCCATCGCCCGCATTGGAACAGGCTCGCGGAGATATTCCGGCTCGGCATGCCCATCGGCATGACGATGATCTTCGAGGCGATGCTGTTCAACGCGGCCACGCTCATCATGGGCACGTTCGGCACGGATTCGGTGGCGGCGCATCAGATCGCCCTCAACGTGGCGTCGATCACCTTCATGGTGCCGCTCGGCATCGGCATGGCGACGACGGTGCGCGTGGGTCTGGCCGCCGGCGCCGGGGACGGCGAGGCGTTGCGGCGCGCGGGTTACACCGCACTTCTGATGGGGGCGGCGTTCATGAGCGCCGTAGCAGTCGTGCTGTGGCTGTTCCCCGCGGAAATCGCCGGACTTTATTTCGCGAGCGCGGCAGGAAACGCCGGCGTCATCGCGCTAGCAATTGTGTTCCTGCGGGTCGCCGCCGCTTTCGAGATCTGCGACGGGCTCCAGGTGGTCGGCGCCATGAGCCTGCGCGGCCTCAAGGACGCCCACATGCCGATGTGGATCGCGGGACTGAGCTATTGGCTCGCCGGCTTCCCCACCTGTCTGTGGCTCGCGTTCGGCTGGCACCTGAAGGGCCTCGGGATCTGGATCGGCCTCGCTGCCGGCCTGTTCGTCGCCGCCGCGCTGATGTGCGGCCGCTTCTGGTACCTCGCGCGCTCCCGTTAGCCCGACTTGCGCAACAGATTGTCTCGCGGAGCAACGGGTAAGGAACAGGGAACCACAAAGAACCCAAAGAACACAAAGGTCACAAAGGCGATTGCGCGCCGCGCGGGGGCTTCTTCGTGGCCTTCGTGCTCTTTGTGGTGAATCGTCCTTCGCGCCAGCGCGCGAGCGATCACGATTGCGTGAAAAAAGCGACGGGGCGCAGCCAAATCGGCCAATGGGGAGCCTTTCTGGGTCAGAAACCAACCTTCCCCCCTGGGTATTTCGCAAGAAACGGTTATGATCGCAGCGCTCAGCGGAATCCGCAGCGTCTGCGGGGGGGAGGAGCGCGAGGATGTGCAAGGTCTCTTGGTTGGCGGCGACGGCCCTGGTTCTTTTGCCAGCGCTGGCGGCACATGCGCAACTGCCACCCGCGGCCGCGCCTGTACGGGCGGACAGGGAGACGAGCGCATTTCCCGACGTCGTTCCGGGCGACAACATCGAGATCGCCTGCGATGCCGTCCAAAACCGCGCGGCGGATTCGGACGTGCGCGTGGTGCTGACGATTTCGGCCGTTCCCGGCGAGTCGACTCCGGGCTATGCCAAAGTGCTCGCGACCGACGAGCAGCTGCTGAAAGACGCCGTCCGCGTCCGCATTCCCGATCTGCCCACCCTGGAAGATCACACCGTCGGTCTCGACGTGTATGTCGTCGGCACGACCAGCGCCGAACATTGCGACGCCGGCCAGGTGAAAATTTCCTGAGGGGCTTTTCGCCCGGTTGAAGACGCGCCCGCGCCGTCATCGCCCGACGGGCGGGCGATGACGAACGAGCAGATTGGGGCCTTCTACGCCGCCGCCCGGCGGTTTTCCTCGTCCATCTGATTGCGGCCCCGGTGACTTTCGTTGCGGGCGAGCCTCGCCATCTCGGACGAGGCCTCCGTAACTCTCGACGCACCGTCCTCGGCCAGGCCGCGCATGATTTCGGCGAAGCGTTTGCTGTGCTCGGAATAGTCGCGAGCGAAATCGAGCATCCATTCCTGCTGCACGGAAAACAGACCGGAAATACCCTCGCATTCGCGGCTGCTTTCGATCGCGTGGCTCGTATGTTCGAGCCGGCGGTTCACCAGGCTGAGGGATTCCTCCTGCATGGCATGCATGATCTTCTGGAACATCGACCAGTTCTGGTCCATCAGCCGGGTCATCGGGCCGCTGAACATGTCGAAGGCGTCGAAGGCGTTGCGCTGCATCCGGCGCGCCTGGCGCGTTGCGGTCCGCATGGTTTCGGCCCCTGCAGAACCGACAGCCTCTGCCGTCTCCGCAGTTTCGTCTTCCATGTCCTCGCGGGCGGCATGCATCCCGTCGTGGGTGTTCTCCATGTCCGCCTGACCGCTCTCGATCTCGGTTTCGGAGTAGTCGTTGTCGGCATTTGAATCGAGATGCCTTCGCTTCACTCTCGCCATGGGCGGCTCCTGTTCGCTTTGAGGGTTCGGGGGCAAGCTTCAACTTTTGCTGCAACGCGGCAGGACGGCATGTGTTCCTTATGTCCTCGAGCAATACAAGCCCATAAATTCAGAGCAAGCCGAACGCGAGCACCGCCAGCGCACCCGCAGCAATCCACAGGGCCACGCGCACGTGCCTCGTGCGGTCAAGCTGCGCCCGGGCAATCTGCAGTGCCGTGTCCGGATGCAGCCGCAACCCGCCCTGGGCGAGCATCGCCGAAACCAGCTCGGCGTTGTGGAGCAGGAGCGGGAATTCCCGCGCCAGCCGGCCGAGCGCATTGATGCCCTCCGCGGCGTCGCGCAGGCGCGCTTCCGGTCCGACCTGCTCGACCATCCAGCCTTCGACCGCGGGCCGGGCGGCTTCCCAGATGTCGAGTTCGGGATCGAGGCCACGGGCAACGCCCTCCACCACCACCATGGTCTTCTGCAGAAGCACCAGCTGCGGCTGCAGCTCCATGTCGAACCGGCGCGTGGTGTCGAACAGCTGCTGCAACAGTTTCGCCATGGAGACAGTGCTCGCCCGCTGCCCGAACACCGGCTCGCCGATCGCGCGCAGCGCCTGCGCAAAAAGCGGCGCGGGATGGACGCGCGGCACGAAACCGGCCTCGTAATGCACGTTTGCCACCCGCTGATAGTCGCGCGCGAGAAATCCCGCCAACGTCTCGGCCATGAACCTGCGCATGGTCGCGTCCAGCCGGCCCATGATGCCGAAATCGACGCAGACGAGACGGCCTTCCGCATCCACGAACAGGTTGCCCGGATGCATGTCGGCGTGAAAGAAACCGTCGCGCAGCGCCTGGGTCAGGAACTGCCGCACCACCAGAACGGCGACCGCCCTGGGATCATGCCCCGCCGCTTCCATCCCGGCGGGGCTGCGCAGCGGCGTGCCCTCCACCCATTCGGTGGTCAACACGCGGGCGCCCGTGCGCTGCCACTCGACGGTTGGAACGCGGAACGCAGCGTCCCGCGCGGTGCGCTCGCCAAGCTCCGAAGCCGCCGCCGCTTCCATGCGCAGGTCGAGCTCGAGCGCGACACCGGCGGCCAGCGTATCGACGAGCGCAACCACGCGCAGCCGCCGCGCTTCGGCCGAGAAACGCTCGGCCCAACGCGCCGCAAAGGCGAAGGCCGACAGGTCGCGCGCAAACTCGGCCTCGATGCCCGGTCGCAGGACCTTGACCGCCACCGCGCGTGGCGTCTCCCCCGCGGTCGTGGCGCGATGCACCTGTGCCACCGAGGCCGCCGCGATGGGCTCGTCGAATGACACGAAAATCGTGTCGAGCGGCACACCGAACGCAGACTCCACTTCCGCCCTCGCCTGCTCCGTCGGGAACGGCGGCAGGCGGTCCTGAAGCGAGGCGAGAGCTGCGGCCGTCTCGATGCCGATGATGTCGGGCCGCGTCGCCAAGACCTGCCCAAGCTTGATGTAGGCCGGACCGAGACTCTCCAGCGCGAGCGCAAGCCGCACGCCCGGCGCAAGCTCCAGGTCCGCCGTCCGGCCACGGCCGAGCAGCGCGCGGGCAAGCTTCAGCTGCGGCGGCAAGGCTTGCGCCAGCTCGCGCGGCAGCAGCGCATCGTGGCGCGACAGCACGCGTGCCGCATGGAACAGCCGCGCCGCATCGCGAAAGCCGCGCAGCATCGGTCAGAGCCGCCAGGCGGAATGCATGGCCGCGATACCGCCCGCGAGATTGCGGACCTTCACGCGCGAAAGTCCCGCCTGCCCAATCATCTGCGCGAACGCCGCCTGCGCAGGAAAGCGGCGGATGCTTTCGGCGAGATAGCGATAGGCCTCGCCGTCCTGCGCCACCCACTCGCCCAACCGCGGCAGCACGGAGAAAGAATAGCGTTCGTAGAGCGCATCGAGCCCTGGCGCATCGACGCGGGAGAATTCCAGGCAGAGAAACCGGCCGCCAGGCTTCAGCACCCGCCGCGCTTCCGCCAGCGCCGCCTCGATATGTGTGACGTTGCGGATGCCGAACGCGATCGTGCAGGCGTCCATGCTGGAGGCGGGGACGGGCAGGCCCTCTGCATCGCCGCAGACCCAGTGCACATCCGGTTCGTCCATTTGCAACGCGCGCCGCACACCCTCTGCGATCATTTCCGGATTAATGTCGCAAACAATCACCCCGGCGCTGCCGCCGCGGCGGCGCGCGAGTTCCGCGATTCGGAAGGCGATATCGCCCGTGCCGCCCGCCACGTCGAGAACGACCTGTCCCGGCTGAGGATTGAGCCACTCGACCATCGCGTCTTTCCACAGCCGGTGCACGCCGCCCGACATGAGGTCGTTCATCAGATCGTAGCGCTTCGCAACCGAGGAAAAGACCCCGCGCACCAGCTTCGCCTTCTCGGCGGCGAGCACGTCGCGATTTCCAAAAGAAGCCATTAGGGTGAAGCTATAGCACAGGAAAACGGATTAAGCCCGCCGATCCCCGATGCCCGAACTTCCCGAAGTCGAAACGGTCCGGACGGGCCTCGCGCCTGTCCTCGAGCATCACCGGTTTACCAGGGTGGTCACGCGGCGCGGCGACCTTCGCCTGCCCTTCCCGTCGCATTTCGCGCAACGGCTGACCGGCCGCGACGTGCACCGCCTCTACCGCCGGGCCAAATATCTGCTGGCCGAGCTCGACGGCGGCGAGACTTTGGTGATCCATCTGGGCATGTCGGGACGGCTGAGCGTTTACGCCCAGGGCCGCGAGCGCCGGCTCGGCAAATACGTATATGAACCGCCGCCCGCTGCCGCCGGCCGCGGCCCGCACGATCACGTGATCATGGAAACAGACGCGCCGGCGGAAATCGTCTTCACCGATCACCGCCGGTTCGGACTGATGCTGTTGCTCGATACGACGGGACTGCCGGATCACCCGCTGTTCAAGGGGCTCGGAGCCGAGCCCCTCTCAAAGGAATTCACGACCGGTTATCTTCGAAGCGTTCTGAAGGGGCGGCGCACACCGATCAAATCCGCACTGCTCGACCAGCGCACCGTCGCCGGGCTCGGCAACATCTATGTGTGCGAAGCGCTGTTCCAGGCCGGTGTCTCGCCCAAACGCGCGGCATCGAAAATCGATGAGGCGCGCGCCGGGGCACTGGTTCGCGCGATCCGGGCAGTCCTGCGCGCGGCGATCAAGTCGGGCGGTTCGAGCCTGCGCGACTATGCGAAAACCGACGGTGCGCTTGGCGAATTCCAGCATCGTTTCGCCGTCTACGACCGCGAAGGCGCGCCCTGCCCGCGCAGAGACTGCAAAGGCACGGTCAAACGCATCGTCCAGGGCGGCCGCTCCACCTTCTACTGCCCGGCGTGCCAGCGATAGGAACCAGATTAGTTTGCGTTCGAGCTGAATCGCGTGATGGTACTCCCCCCTCCCCGGCCTCCCCCGCCTTCGCGGGGACCCGGGACCTTCCCCGTGCCGGGGAGGAAAAATATGCTCGCGCCATTTCTTTCCTCCCCCATCGTGGGGGAGGAGGTTTGCGAAGCGAAGCGGAGCAAACCGGAGGGGGGGAGTCCGCGCGCCAGCGCGCCACTGCCCCCTCCGGCGCGCTGGCGTGCGCCACCCCGCAACGAGTGCGGGGCGGGCTCTGCCTCACGTTGGGGAGAATAACAGAGTGCGGATAGTCCGTTTTGCATCTGCGCGGAGTCCGCTTCGGGATCGCTCGCCGTCAGACCGGCTTGCGGCCATGCAGCTTTTCTCTTGCCGCCCGGGCGCGCTGCGCTTTCGCCACCAGCCCCGACCCGCCAGACGCCGGCGCGCCCTCCCGATGCAGCATCCAGCCGTCGGTCATGCAGTCCATCGTTCCCGACGTGTACGCCTGCGCCGCGATCTGACCGGACGAATTCGTATACGACCGGTACGGGAATGACGTCTGGGGCGCCAGGCTGTCCGTATCGTAGCCGGGCGCGTTCGGAAATGAATTGGGCTTTCCCGGCGCCAGAGAAGGATTGAAGATGTGCACCATTTCGCCGGCCACGCAGCGGCCGAATGCCTCGACTGGGATGCCGTCAGGAACAGAATTCAATGTGTAGTTTTTCGCGCTGGAGGTGACCGCAACCCCGTCGAGGTCGGCCACCGGCGCGTCCAGGTAAAACGTGTCGCCGTCCTGCGTGAACGGGACGACGTTTGCGGACGAGTCGGTATAAAGCGCGCCGATCAGGCGATATAGGCCGCCGAAGATTGTGAAACTCGCCGGACCCGACGTCGTAGTCCCCGTCGCGGCTGTCGATAGCGCGACGGCGTTTCCGCCCGAAACGGTGATGCAATCGTTTGTGGCTGACACGGCTGGCACACCCGGCGGCGGTACTATCAAGAACTGGGTCGACGATGTTACTGAAGCAACCGTCCAGTCGCCGTTGTTGACCGCGAGTTTGCTTTGGGCGGTGCCTGTGCAGCCCGAAAACTGGAAAACGTCGGAAACCGCCATGCCGGTCCCGATGGTCGCCGTGGTTCCGCTGAGCAGGGTGACTGACGTGCCCGATTCTTCAACGACGAGATTCGCCGGTTCCTGATTGGTCAGCGTGCCCACCGCCGTAGGTAAAGTGCTGATCGTCGTGCCGTTGGACATATAACCATTGTCCGCTATGTTTTGGCCCGGCGCCAATCCCGCGGCGGACGAAAGGTTGTACAGATAGGCTACGCCGTCCTGCGTCTCGCCAGTTGGCGTCAGCGGATAGCCCGCATGTTTCAGGTTCGGCACGGTGCTGGTGGATGCAATGCAATTGGGGTTGCCGCCCAAGGCGGAGGCGATCGCGAAATAGAAGTAGGGCGTGCTCGCCGCAGCGGTGGTGCCGGTTTCCAGGCCGCCCGGACCGGGGTTTGCGGGATTATCGAGGTTATCGGTACATCCGTTCGGAAGCTCGATCGTCACCGAATTGGTGCTGTCCGAAGCTTCACCCGGCGTGATATCGACCTGCGTCGCCGTCGTGGTGTCGTTCGAAAGGACCACGCCGCTGATCTGGCCCAACGGCGCATGCGGGACCTGCAGCTGCGGCAGGATCAGGGTGGCGTTGGGCGAATAGACCTGCCCGGAGGCCTGGGGCGCGGGCGCGTCGTAGAGATGGAAATTCGTGAGGGTCGTCCCCGAGGCGGCGTCGTAGACGTACAGCGGGCGGAAGGCGACATCCGCAAGCTGCTGGGGCAAATAGGTGTTGCCGCAGAAATTGATGCTGTCCAGCGTGCCGCTGAAATAGATCTGCGCCGAATTTGCGATATCGCCGCCATTGCCCTCCATGTGGTTGCCGCAGATCGAGATCACGCTGGAATTCCCCTCGATCGCGATGCCGGCGCCGCCGTTTTGTCCAAGCCCGTTGCCCTGGATGTGCATGGCGCTGACGCTGACCTTCTGCGCGCCGTTGAGGAAGAGACCGATGCCCTGCGACTCCTCGATGACGCCATCCGCCAGCGTCATCTCGTCGCCGCTCCAGTAAAAGCCGGTTCCCGTGCAGGTGGGGCTGCCGGGCCCGCAGGTCTGGCCCTGGCTGCCGCTGCCCGCATGGGTGACGATGTTGCCGATGAAGCGCGCATTGGGGCAGCCGCTCTCGGCATGGATGTCGTCGTTCATCGCCCCGGAGATTTCCGTGTTCTTGACCTGCAGTCCGGCTCCGGCAGCAACGGTGTTGATGCAGACGAGATTGTTGCCGCCGTTGCTGAGGGCGGAAAACCCGTCGATCGCCACGCGGTTGGCGAGGATATCCACCACGTCGGGGCCGTAGAAGGTGATCGGCTCCGCCGTGCTAATCTCCTCCCGCACCTGCTGCGAGAG
>DATAWY010000092.1:0-11753 GCA_036266955.1 Rhizomicrobium sp. | reverse complement strand
GGAAACCTGAACACGATCTGGTCGAATTGAATCATTGGAGTTGACTCCCCCCTCCGGCCCTTCGGGCCACCTCCCCCGCGCACGGGGGAGGAAATTTGTAAGCGAGCTGGCGGTCGCTGAATGCGCATTCTCGTGACCAATGACGACGGCATTCATGCGCCGGGGCTGGCGGTGGCGGAGAAGATCGCCTTGTCGCTTTGCGACGACGTCTGGGTCGTGGCGCCGGAGACCGAACAGTCGGGCGCATCGCACTCCCTGACGCTCGCGCTTCCGCTCCGGCTTCGTCAGATCGACTCGCGCCATTTTGCGGTCAGCGGGACGCCGACCGACTGCGTCATGATGGGCATCGCCGAAATGATGGCGGACGCGCGCCCGACCCTGATTCTTTCGGGCGTGAACCGCGGTGCCAATCTCGCGGACGACGTGACCTATTCGGGCACCATCGCAGGCGCCATGGAGGGAACCGCGCTCGGGGTGCCTTCCATTGCACTCTCGCAGGGCTACGGCGTCGGCGGCGGCCATGACGTCGACTGGTCCTGCACCGAAACCCATGGCCCGCCGCTGATTGAGAAACTCGTCGCCATCGGCTGGCCCGCGGACGTGCTGATCAACGTCAATTTTCCCAGCGGAGATGCGCGGTCGGTCCGCGGTGTCGAGGTGACGGCACAGGGCAAGCGCGATCTGCAGACGGTGATGCTCGACCGGCGTATCGACGCGCGCGGCGTGCCTTACTACTGGATCGGCTTCAAGCGCGTCCGCAGCCGGCCGCCCGAAGGCAGCGATCTCAATGCGCTGTCAAGGCATTATATTTCGGTGACGCCGCTCCATCTCAATCTTACGGAATTTCGCGAACGCGACCGTCTGAAGCCGTTGCTCGAAAACGCGAAACTGGTGCAATGAGCGAAGACCACCGGCCCATTGCGCTTGTCATGGAGTTGCGCGGGCAGGGGATTCTCGACCAGCGCGTGCTGTCCGCGATCGAACGCACGCCGCGCGAATTGTTCGTGGAGGAGCCGTTTCAGCCGACGGCCTATGAAAACATCGCGCTTCCGATCGCCTGCGGCCAGACAATCAGCCAGCCTTATATCGTCGCCTATATGACGGAGGCGCTGGAAGTCGATCCGAAGCACCGGGTGCTCGAGATCGGCACGGGCTCCGGCTATCAGGCGGCGGTGCTCGCACCGCTCTGCCGCATGGTTTACACCGTCGAGCGCCACCGGCCGCTTCTCAAATCGGCCGAGGCACGGTTCCGGGCGCTCAAGCTTCACAACATCGTGGTGCGTCATGGCGACGGGCTGCAAGGCTGGCCGGAGCAGGCGCCGTTCGATCGCATTATCCTGACCGCGGCGCTGTCGGAGATTCCGCCCGCGCTGATCGACCAGCTCAAGCCGGGTGGAATCCTTGTCGGGCCGTTGAGCAGCACGGGCGGTTACGAAAGGATTTCGCAACATCTGGTCAAGATTATCCGGACGGAGGCTGGCCCGGCGCGGGAAACGCTCATCCCGGTGGCTTTCGTACCAATGCTGCCTGGCCTGCCGCAGGAGGCGCGAACGTCCGATGAGAAAGAGAAGGGCACGTAAGATTCCGCGGGGGCCATTGTCCGGCGGCGCGATGTTTCCTGCCGTTGTCATCGCAGGGCTGTTCGTCGCGGGGCTGATGGGCAACGCATCGGCGGCGGCTGGCGGCCGATGGCCGCAGGCAACCTGGTACACGGTGATCGCGCGCCCGGGAGACACGCTGTCCGCACTCGGCGCACGCTACGACGTTTCGCCCGCAGTGGTGGCGAAGCTGAACAGGCTGGCGGTGGGAAGCAGTATCGTCGCCGGTCAGATTCTGCGGATTCCCGCTATTTCGCATGCCACGACTACGGCCGTGTTGGCGGAAGCTCTCGACCGAACGGAGCCCAATTACGCGCTGCCGCCGAAATCCTTTGACGCGGCGGAAGCGCATGGCTTTTCGGTCCGCCAGGATTGGCCCTCCACGGGGAGAGTACCGCTGTTCGCGTGGCCTGTAGCAGGTCCGGTCATCGCGCGGTTCGGTCCGGATGGCGACGGCGATGGCGAACGCAACGACGGAATCAACATCGCGGCGCAGGTTGGTGCGCCGATTCACGCGGCCGCCGCCGGCACCGTCATCTATGCCGGGAACGAGCTGAAAGATTATGGGCTCCTCATCCTGATCGCGCACACGGGAGGCTATGTGACGGCCTATGCGCATGCGCAAAAAATTGTCGTCTCGCGCGGCGAACACGTGGTCAAAGGGCAGGTGATCGGCGCGGCCGGCGAGTCCGGCGGCGTCGACCGGCCCCAACTGCACTTCGAGATTCGCCGCAACGTGAAGCCAATCGATCCGGGGCTGCTGCTCGCCGCCCGCCCCTGGAGCCGGCCGCAGTTGCAATGAGGGGACGCGCGGCTATAGTCCGCGGCCTGACGGGCGCAGCCCCCGCGTCCCTTCCCGGAACAGCCCGATGGACACGTCATTCCTGATCAATATCGCGCCCTTTGTGGCGATGTTCGCGATATTCTACTTCCTGATGATCCGGCCGCAGCAGCAGCGCACCAAACAGCTGCGCGAAGCCATCGACAACGCGCGCCGCGGGGATACGGTGGTGACTTCAGGCGGCATTGTGGGCCGCGTGGCGCGCGTGAAGGATGATGGCGAAGTCATGGTGGAAATCGCCGACAACGTGCAGGTGCGGGTCGTCAAGGGGATGATCAGCGAAGTGCGCAGCAAGTCCGCCGCGCCGGATGCCAAAACCGACAAGAGCTGAGATACGGGACCATTATGCTTCAGATACCCACCTGGTCGAAAGTTCTGACCATATTGATTCTGGCGGCAGGCCTGCTGATCGCCCTGCCCAACGCGCTTCCCGGCTGGGTCGTTTCGCGCATGCCGCCCTTCCTGCCCAGCAATACGGTCGCGCTGGGACTCGACCTGCAGGGCGGTTCCTACCTTCTGCTCGAAGTGGAATTCGACCAGGTACAGAAGGACCGTCTCGAGTCGCTGATGGGCGACATCCGCGTCGCCTTCCGCAAGGCGAGGATCGGCTACACCAACCTTGAAGCGGGTGCCGACACGGTTTCGCTGCGCCTGCTCGATCCCGCGCGCTATGACGACGCCAAGACCATCCTGGCAAAACTTAATCCGCTCACAGGCGGGTCCGTGCTTTCCGCCGGCGCGCGCGACTACGACATGCTTGAGCCCGGGCATGATTCCCTCGTCATGCGCATGACCGACAATTTCAAGACGCGAACCCAGGGACAGATTCTCGAAGAATCCATGGAGGTGGTGCGCCGCCGCATCGATCAGCTGGGCACGCGCGAGCCGACCATCGAAAGCCAGGGCTCGGATCGAATTCTCGTCCAGGTGCCGGGGCTCAGCGATCCGCAGCGTCTGATCAGCCTGATCGGCAAGACTGCGAAGATGACCTTTCAGCTGGTGGACGAAAGCGCCGACGTTGGCGAGGCCGAGCGCGGTATTGTTCCCATCGGTGACGAGCTTCTGAAATCCGCGCCGGGAAAGAACGGCATCACGCCGCCCTCCATGGTGGTCGAGCGACGCATCCTCGTCGCGGGAGACCGTTTGACGGATGCGCAACAGGGTTTCGATCCGCAGACCCAGGAGCCAGACGTCATCTTCAAATTCGATACGGTGGGCGCGCGGGAGTTCGGCGACGCGAGCAAGGACAATGTCGGAAAACGCTTCGCCATCGTGCTCGACAACCAGATCATCGAGGCGCCCGTCATCCGCGAGCCCATCCTGGGCGGAAGCGGCGATATCACGGGCAATTTCACGGTGCAGGGCGCGAACGACCTTGCGGTGCTGCTGCGCGCCGGCGCGCTGCCTGCACCTCTGCGCGTCATCGAGCAGCGTACCGTCGGCGCGGAGCTGGGCGCGGACCAGGTCGAGGCCGGCAAATATTCCACGCTGGGCGGCCTCGTGCTGGTGGCGTTGTTCATGATCGCACGCTACGGCCTCTTCGGGCTGTTCGCCGACATCGCGCTCACCTTCAACGTGATCCTGCTCTTGGCGGCGCTCACCGCGTTCGGCGCCACGCTGACGCTGCCCGGCATTGCCGGCATCGTGCTGACCATGGGCATGGCGGTGGATGCCAATGTGCTCATCTATGAGCGCATCCGCGAAGAACACCGCAACGGCCGCAGCATCATCGCGTCCATCGATCAGGGTTTCCGCCGTGCCATGGCGACGATCGTCGACGCCAACATGACCCATCTGATCGCGTCCCTGATCCTGTTCCAGCTGGGTTCGGGG
This sequence comes from Rhizomicrobium sp., assembly GCA_036266955.1. Classification (GTDB taxonomy): domain Bacteria; phylum Pseudomonadota; class Alphaproteobacteria; order Micropepsales; family Micropepsaceae; genus Rhizomicrobium. Next base: position 7,481 of record DATAWY010000092.1, on the reverse strand, counting down.
CCGGTGCGCGGGTTCGCCGTGACGCTGGGGCTTGGCATCATCACCTCCTTCTTCACGGCGGTGATGGTCACCCGGCTCATTGTCGTGACCTGGCTGCGACAAACCCGGCCCAAACAGCTCGCGCTTTGAATTAAGGGGGACGTTTACCGGCATGGCTGCGTTCTTTTCCAATCTCCGCAGCGTGGTGATCGCGGGTTTCGTTCTGGCGCTGATCGTGCTCGGCCTCTACTGGTGGGACACGGGCGTGGTCCTGAGCGGCGGCTTCTGGCAATTCATCGTGCGATGGCTTCACGTCATCAGCGGGGTGATGTGGATCGGCCTGCTCTGGTACTTCAATTTCGTCGCCGCGCCGACCACGCCGAGAATCCCCGAAGATCTGCGGCCGGGACTCACGAAATACATCACGCCGGCCGCCCTGTTCTGGTTCCGCTGGTCGGCGATGAGCACCATCGTGCTCGGGCTGATTCTGGCCACGCTCAATGGCTACATCGGGCGCGCCTTTTCCCTCGACATTGCCGATCCCGCCGGCGCGTTTGCGTCCCCAAATCTGCTTGTGATCGGCATCGGCATGTGGCTCGGCACGATCATGTGGGCCAATGTGTGGTTCGTCATCTGGCCCAGCCAGCAGAAGGCGCTGAACATCGACAACCGTTATCCACAGCTGACCAAAGACGCGCGCGGCGCGGCCGGCAGAAAGGCCGCCCTGTTGTCGCGGGTCAACACGCTGCTCTCGATCCCGATGCTGTTCTGCATGGTCGGGGCGTCGCACCTTCCCTGACCCGATTCGGCGTGGCGCATCTGGAAAACAGCGCGCCATGAGCCCCGAGGACGCGTTCGCGGCTTGTGAAGCGACGGTCCGCCGTTTCGATCCCGACCGTTACTTCGCGACTCTGTTCGCGCCGGCCCGTAAGCGGCCGCCGCTGTTTGCGCTCTATGCCTTTAATCACGAAATCGCCCGCGCCGCCGAGGCCACGCGCGAGCCCATGATGGCCGAGATCCGTCTGCAGTGGTGGCGCGAAGCCATCGAGGAGGCCCGTCTGGGGCGCCCTCACGCGCAGCCGGTCGTCATCGCGCTCGCTGACCTGTTTGCTCGCACGTCTCTCCCGCGAGGCGAGTTCGAAGCGCTTGTCGACGCACGTTCAGCGGAAATTTCGCCGACGCCCTTCGCGGACCTGTCCGCGCTGGAAACGCACGCGCAGGCGACCGCGTCCCGGCTCATGCGCCTGGCCGCGATTATTTTGGATCCCGCCGCGGAGGCGGATCTGCTGACGCGCGAAGCCGGGATCGCTTACGGTCTTGCCGGCATCCTGCGCTCGATCCCCTTTCACGCCGCGCGCGACAGATGCTTCCTGCCGGCCGATCTGCTTGGCGCGAACGGCATAGCGCCTGCCGATGTACTTTCGCCGCGCAATCGGGAGGGCGCGGCAAACGTCATGTCGGCGGTCGCTCAAAGCGCAGCCCGCCATTTTGCGCGGGGGCGGCAAATGCCGGTACCGAAGCACGTGTTGCCTGCCATCCTGCCTGCGTCGCTCGTGCCGGGCTATCTCCGGCATATCATGCGATCCCCCCGCGATCTGCGTAGCGCCGGCGATGTTTCGCAACTCCGCCGCCAGCTCGTTCTGCTTCGCGCAATGGTTCTGGGACGGTTATAATTTCATCTGTCGTTCCCGCGAAAGCGGGAACCCAGCCGCCGCGTGTCCACGCGGCGAAATGAGTCCATGCGCGCGCGGACGCGCGCTTACTGGGTCCCCGCTTTCGCGGGCATGACAATCTGTTTTTGTTGGTCGAGCCAGTGTTCCAGATCGTGGAGCGCGCGGGCCGACAGCGCCTTCTTCCGGTCGCGGCCGCGGCTGCAGTCCGTGAGAGCGGGGAATAGGCCGAAATTCACGTTCATCGGCTGAAAGGTCTCGGCCGTGGCGCCGCTGGTGATATGGCCGAGCAGGGCGCCGAGCGCGGTCGTGGAACCGGGCGCGGCGATGTCCAGCCCCAGCAGCTCCGCCGCGGCGAAGCGGCCCGCCAAAAGACCGATGGCGGCGCTCTCCACATAGCCTTCGACGCCCGTGATCTGTCCCGCGAAACGGATGTGCGGAGCGGCTTTGAGCCGGAGTTGCGAATCGAGAAGCCGCGGCGAATGGATGAAAGTGTTGCGATGCAGGCCGCCGAGCCGCGCAAAGCTCGCCTGTGCCAAGCCCGGAATCATCCGGAAGATACGTATCTGCTCCGCATGTTTCAGCTTGGTCTGGAAGCCCACCATGTTCCAGAGCGTGCCCAGCGCATTGTCCTGCCGCAGTTGCACCACCGCATGCGGACGCATTTCGCTGCGCGGGTCCTTGAGCCCGACCGGCTTCATGGGTCCGAAGCGCAGCGTGTCGAGACCCCGTGCGGCCATCACTTCAATGGGCAGGCAGCCCTCGAAATAAGGTGTTGAGGACTCCCATTCCTTGAAGCTGGTCTTCTCGCCCGCGAGTATGGCATCGATGAAAACGCGGTATTGTTGTTCGTCCAATGGACAGTTGATGTAGTCGGCACCGCCTTCCGGGCCGTGCTTGTCATAGCGCGACTGGAACCAGGCGATCCCGAAATCGATGCTCTCCCTGTGAACCACCGGCGCGATCGCGTCGAAAAAGGCGAGCGAATCCACGCCAGTCCGCGCACGGATCGAATTGGCCAGAGGCTCGGAGGTCAGCGGTCCGGTCGCAATGATCGCGGGCACGCCGGGAAGAGAGAGGATTTGTTCGCGGCGGATTTGGACCTGGGGATGCTCTTCGAGCGCGTGTGCCACGCTGCGCGAGAAGCCCTCGCGGTCAACAGCGAGCGCGCCGCCCGCAGGAAGCCGGTTGAGATCGGCCGCGCGCAGGATGAGCGAATCCGCCCGGCGCATTTCCTCATGCAGCAGTCCGACGGCATTGTTTTCGCAATCGTCGGACCGGAAGGAGTTCGAACAAACGAGTTCGGCGAGCCCGTCGGTCAGATGGGCGTCGGTGCCGCACACCGGACGCATCTCGGACAGCACGACGGAAACGCCCATCCGTCCCGCCTGCCAAGCCGCCTCGCACCCGGCAAGCCCGCCGCCGATGATGTGAAGGTCTGCTTTGCGCTGTGTGTTGTTGCTCATCGTAAAATGTAACACATCTGGCGCTTTCCTCCCCCGCTTTGCGGGGGAGGTGCCCCGAAGGGGCGGAGGGGGCCATTGCGCGCCACTTGCCCCCTCCGGCGCTTCGCTGCGCTTGCGCCACCCCCCCGCGAAGTGCGCGGGAGGAAAGCGGGGTAGGGCGCTCCTACGCGCTGAACAGTTTCTCGCCCACGAATTCGCCGGGGGAGATGCCGCCGGGGCAGGCGAACAGGCCGCCGCCGGTGTGGGTGGAGAACTGGTTGAGCATGTCGAGCCTCGACAGTTTCGAGAATATTTTCACGAAAGCCTCGCGCGGATCGCGCTGATAGCAGATGAAGAACAGCCCCGCGTCATATTCCATGCCCTGCCGCCACGGCGGCCAGCGCTCCGCCGTGAAACTCACACCGTCATTGTAGGCATAGGGGCGCCGCAAGAGCTTCGCGCCGTCATTGCTCGCGGCCGTGGCCAGCCGCACATGCGAATTGAGCGGCATCACGGGATTGCCGTCCTTGTCGGTCGCCGTGAGGTCGATGGCGTCGAACTCGTTCGCCTTGCCGAGCGGCGCGCCGCTCGCGCGATGGCGCCCCATCGTCTGCTCCTGGAAATCCACTTTCATGCGGTCCCAATGTTCGAGCGCGATCAGGATCCGCCGCGCAACGACATAACTGCCGCCGCGCATCCAGGCCGGCCCGTCATCTCCCACAAACACGATTTTTGCCATCGCGGCTTCGTCGCGGGTGGAGGGATTGCCGGTGCCGTCCTTGAAGCCCATGAGATTGCGCGGCGTTTCGCCCGCCCTGGAATGGGGGAGGAATCCCGTCTGGCCCCAGCGAATTTTCGCCGTGCCGTAAGCCAGCTGCGCGAGACGACGGACGGCGTGAAATGCGACCTGCGGATCGTCGGCGCAGGCCTGCACCGAAATATCTCCCCCGGTCCGCGCCTCGACCAGCTGATCGCCGGGAAAGCGCGGCAGGTCGATCAGCGCCTCGGGACGTGCGGAAGCGAGGCCGTAGCGGTCCTTGCCGTCCTTGACGAAAACGTCCCCTCCGAAACCGAAGGTGAGCGTCAGCCGCGACGGGGCGAGCCCCAGCGTGTCGGTGCTCTCGCCGGGCGCATAGGGATCGTTGGACGGCACGGGCGCGGGATCGCCCTTTGTCATCGCCGCGGACGCGTCGGTCCAGTTGCGCAACATCGCGACGAGATCGTCGCGCTTGTCCGACTCGAGATCGAACGCCGCGAAGTAAGTATTTTGTTGCGCCGGTGTGAGAATGCCGGCCTGCTGCACGCCGTAGAACGGCTCGAGCCTGGGCGCCACACCAGCGGCATTTCTGGTCCGCGCGTCGGCCGGAAGCGCCGGCGCGAGGGTGCTGCCCGCCGCCGCGGCCAGAACTCCGGCACTCTGCAGAAAGCCGCGCCGGGAAGCGCCACCCTCTCCGCTCATCGCGTCGCCTCCATCAGCGTGTTCATGTCGTCCTCCACGTAATAGAAGCCGCTGCCGTCCGGCGCGAGCGCTAGACCAAAGAGGTCGCCATTGCCCGGCGGGGACTGCGCCTGGTCCGTATCGACCCATTGCGCATAGAGCTGCTTGCCGGTCGCAGGATCGATCTCCACCACTTGGCCGTTCTTGGCGTTGCATGCCAGCAGATGACCATCCGGCGTGAGGGCGAGCGCAAGCGGCCGCTGCATCAATCCGTCCTGTGCGATGGTACGTCCCTGTCCCGCGCTCGTGGTGCGGGTCGCGGCATTGCCGATGGCAATGATCCGGTTGCCCATGGCGTCGGAGACGTAAAGCGCGCCGTCGCCGGCAAGTGCAAGGCCGGTGGGCCCGATGAGAAAAGCGTCCCTGTCGGCGCGCTGGCCAAGCCCATCGGCAATGACGGTGCGATGATCGATGACAGGCGGCTTTCCAGGCGGAATGGAAAGATCGAAGCGGACGACGGTGGCGTTGTGCAGCGTGACGGGATAGCCGGTGGCGGGATCGCGAACCTCGGGCCCTGGAACGCCCTTGCCCGCCATGCTCACAAACAGCGTTGCGGCGGAACCCTTGTCGATCACTGCGACATTGCCCCAGGGTCCGTTGATATCAGGTCCGGTCCAGACATCGGCGACCTTGCCGCTGGAGCCGAGCGCGAGCAGACAGCCGTCGCCTCTCGTCTTTGTCGTGCCGTCGGTGCTGGGCGTGCTGCCCACGACGATCCAGCCGCTCTGGAGCATCGCCATCGCGGTGGTGAGGCCCACCCCGCCCGGGCACTGCTTCGCCTCCGACGAGAGATTCGCAATGACCTTCGTCGCCTTTGTCGCCGGATTGAAATCGACGATCGTGGTGCCGGTGCCCTGGAGATTGGACAGGTTGTTGAAATTGTCGAACAGCACATCGCCTTTCTGGATCGGCCCGGCGGATACGGGCGCGATGATCACGGCATAGGGGTTGAGATCGCCATTGTCGGAGATGGTGGAGGTCAGCATCACGTGGCGGTGGAGCGTCTCGAGCAGACCGCCGCCGGCTGCCCCTGCCGTGCCGGCCATGCAAACGGCTGACAGCGCACCGACCGCCGCGCTCAGAATCAGGCGGGAACTACGCATCGAAGAAGGCTCCCTGGACCAATACCACCTCACAACAGAATGTTCGTTCGCACGCCGAGCACCGCCTCGTCCTTGATGACCTGTCCCGGCTGATTGGGATTGAGCACGCCCGCTCCGGGATTGAACACATACTGGAAATCCGGCTGAACCTGCCACCACGGAGTCAGCTGATACTGATAGGTCGCCTCGATGAAGGTTTCGCCGCTTTGGACGGGAAAGAACGCGTTCGTGTACCAGGCGGTCGCCGCGTCCAATTGCTGCGCGCCCCCGCCGACATGCGCATAGCCCATTCCGATCCCGAACGTGTCGTCGTCGCGGTGCATGATCGGCTCGTGCAGGGTCAGACCCGCGTTCAGGCTGAAATCGACAAGGTTGCGGTCTTCCTGCGGCGTCCCCATGGCGCGGACGAACACATTCAGGGTGCGGTCGGCTTCTTCCGGCGCCTGCCAGAGCATCTGGTCCATCACGGCATATAGGCTCCAGTCGCCGCGGAGCGGGCGCGGGACGCCGCTGCTCGAAGGTGCGGCGAGCGAGGCGCCGTTCGTGGCAAGGCTCTGATCGGGGAAACGCTCGCTGTCGTACCAGAAGCCGAACTTGATCACGCGCGGAAGCGGCGGCGTTTCGTCGCCATAGACCATCGAACCGAGCGCCGGATAGGCATATTGCACCTCGGCGATTGCGAGCACGCCACCGTTCAGGGGAAAGCTGGTGCCCGACGCGTTCACGCGCTGTGGATCGCCCAGATTATCATTGACAGGGCTGCCGTTGAAGACGCCGGCGAGAAAGGTCCAGGCGTCGAAAGCGCGCCAGCGCGCGCGGGCGCCCAGCGCCGACAGCGGATAGGCCGGGCCGCCGCCCGGCAGGTCGGCCGAAGGCACCATCGGCCAGCCGAACATGGTGTTGACGAAATAGCCGGCGTTCTGGCTGACCATGAATTCCTGGTCGAGGCTCTGCTGGCCGAGCTTCACATCGAGCCGGTCTTCGTCGAGGAATTTCTGCTGGAACCAGAGTTCCCAGAGCCGCGTCGCGCGGTCCCCTTCGATGCCGCTGGCAGTCTGCAGCGTGCCGAGATTGTCGGCGCTGAGGTCGCGCCCATGGATCTGGAGCGCGCTCACGTTGAAGCTGCCGCCGTGCCAGCCGAAGGCGCGCTGCGTGTCGAGTTGGAGCACCATCTGCGTGAGCCCGTCATATTCGAAACCCTGACGACTGCCCCCTGTGACATTGCCGAGCACCTCGCTGGTCTCCGAAAGGCCGAGCGAGAGCCCGTAGCGGCTGAGAAAGGTCCGAAGCCCCCATATGTCGCCGAGCAGGACGCCGCTGCGGGAGACGCCGGTAAGAAACCCGAACGGCCCGTTCTCCTGCGCGGGCTGCCCGGTTTCGTTCTCCGTTTCGGTGGGAACCGCAACCGGGGGCGGCGTCGCGCGGGCCGGGCAGACCCAAAGCACGGCGCAGACAGCCGCCGCCGCAGCACCACGAACGCAGCCCCTGAGCGGGCTGTCCGACAATTCCGACCCGAGTTGCATCGATAGGGGCCTGGTTCCAATTCATCGCTGTGCCTCGGCGCGAGTGGGCGCCGCTTTCAAACGTGCTATACTGCGACTGGTTCTCAATAGCAATGCGAATGAGTCGCAATTCTGGACAGTGGGCTGAGGTGGACCCTTGTGTGAGGACCACAGTAGCCGGGATTTTAATTGGAAGGTCGGCCGTTCCTTTTTTCTTCCATCATCAAATTGCCCCTGCCTGCTGATGAGGCTGTGGGCATGTGGGCAACGCGGCGGGGCGGTCT
>DATAWY010000091.1:0-14910 GCA_036266955.1 Rhizomicrobium sp. | reverse complement strand
GGCACAGGAGCCGATTTCGTCCTCCGTGGCGAGGTCCTGCGACCAGGTCTTGCCGCCGTCGGCGGAGTAATAAATGCCGCCCACGTTGGAATAGATGTTGCCGCCGGTTGCCCAGCCGACCTTTTTGTTCAGGAAGTCGATCTCGCGGATCGGCCAGGCGGTGTTGAGCACGCGACCGCTCCAGGTCGTGCCGCCATCGGTGGTGCGGTGCAGCCAGCCGTCGACATTGGGCGAGATCTCGCCGCCGCCGGTCCAGCCGACTTTGTCGGAGATGAATTCGGTCGGCCCGTCATAGACGCTGTCGGCCGGCGGGCCGCAGGTCCAGGTCGCGCCGGTGTTGGCGCTGGTGCAGAACTGGATGCCCGAGGCATAGGCGGTCTGGTCCTTGAGTAGCGTGAACTGATAGCCGAACCAGCCGCCGTCCGGATCCGGCGTGACCTGCGCCCATTTGCCGGGCTTGACGCGCCACCATGCCGCATTGGGATCGGCGAGGCCTTCACCGCTCATCGCGAGCCCGTCCTTCAGCCCATGCGTGAACCGCACGCGCCCGCCCCAGGCGTTGGTGCTGAGCACCGTATCCGCTTTCCAGGTCGTGCCGCCGTCATCGCTCTCGCTGAGGATCGCTTCGCTGTTGTCGTCGTCGAAACCGGACGCGACGATCTTCTGGCCATGCACCGCGATGCCGTAGTAGTAATAAGGAAAGCCGCGGTTCAGGATTTCGGTCCAGCTGGTGCCGCCATCGGTCGTTTCCCAGACTTGCCCGAGTTCCGCGGCGGCATAGCCGACCGTTGGGCTCGCGAAGGCGACGTCGTGCACCGTCGAGCCAGGAAGGTTGGCGAGGAGAGTCCAGGTGTTGGATGGATGCCCTGGAGGCGTGAGCGAATTCCTGCCCGGCGAAAGCGGGGCCGGGCGGGTGGCGCCGATTTCTTTCGATGGCCCGTTCATCGGAATGCGCGCACTGACATGTCGCACTGATCCCCCAGGCACTGCCGCACTGACCGGACCGGTCATGCCAAGCAGCAGCGCTGCTGCCGCGACGTGACCGCCGGAAAAAACACTTCTCACGATGTAATGCATGGTCTCCTCGTAGTTGAATTGTCCGACTGCTGCTGCCGAACGTTGCCGAAAAGTCGCCAAAAGGTTGCCAGTGACCGCTGTTCTCGTTTTAGCCGCTGATGTCGCCGTCCTCACTGGACGCACGGATAATTGACTGGAATCCTGCCACATGTCCTCATTAAGGGTCTTAAAACTTCGGCGAAAGATCTCGGTGATTCATTGGGTTGAGGATTATGGCGGAATTGTATTGTTTCGGTCGCTTTGCGCTGGACCCGATGGAACGGCGCCTATACGCGGATGGCGTCCTTGTTCCCATGGGATCAATCGATATTCGCCTGCTTCTCGTGCTGGTTGAAAAGGCGGGCTCCCTGGTATCGAAGCGAGAGCTTGCCTCCCGTGTCTGGGGACGAACCGCAATCACCGATAATGCACTTTACGTTCATGTGAATGCCCTTCGGCGCGTGATCGGCGATGACTGCATCGTCAACAAGCAAGGGAGCGGCTATCGCTTTGTACCGCCGATCCAGCGTTCCCGGAACACGGCGTCGCCCTCGACGAAGCGGCAGGCCGGCAATCTGCTTACCGGCTGGTCAGCCGGCGCAGCCTCCCGGCTAATCGGCCGGCGCGACCAGCTACGCAGCGTGAGCAAGCTTTTGGCCCGTCGCCGCCTTGTAACCATCACGGGGCCCGGGGGCGTCGGAAAAACGACCTTCGCAATTCATGCGGCAAAGAGAATTGTCGATGATTTCGCAGATGGGGTTTGGCTGGTCGAACTGGCCGGCCTGAAACACGGTAGTCTCGTGTCCGATGCGGTCGCCGCCGCGCTCGGCGTTGAAATCGGAGACAATGCGAAGTCGCTCGATATCCTGCCGCGCCATCTTGCTCGTCGATCTCTCTTGATCGTTCTCGACAACTGCGAACATCTGGTCGAACCTACGGCGAACTTATGTGACTTGATCCTGCGCGTTGCGCCGGGCGCAAAAATCCTCGCTACAAGCCGTGAGTTGCTCGGTTGCAACGGCGAGCAGGTTTTTGAGTTGCCGCCGCTGGAAGTGCCTTCCGATACATGCACGGGACCAGACGCAATTTGCGGAATGTCGGCTATCGAACTCTTCATTGAGCGCGCCACCAGCGCCGACGCCGGTTTCCAGCTCTCGGATTGTGATGCACCTGCCGTTGCAAGGATTTGCCGCCACGTCGATGGTTTGCCCCTGGCCATCGAGATCGTAGCTGGCTGGGCGGGCGTCCTGGGCCTTGGGACGTTGGACGAGAAGCTTGACGGCTCAATAAAGAGTTGGCTGCGCGCCGGGACGGCGGCGCTCGCGAGGCATTCGACGCTACGTGCTACATTGGAGTGGAGCCACGATTTACTCTCCACCACCGAACAAACCCTGCTTCGGCGGCTGGCCGTCTTCGCGAGCAGTTTCGATCTTCGCGCAGCCGAGTTGGTGGCAGCAGGTGACAGCATCGCAACCGGCTCGATCTTTGAGCACATTGCCAGCCTGGTCCGCAAGTCGATGGTCGCCGTTGTGCCAGGATCGCACCCGCAACGTTATCGGCTTCTCGAGACCACACGCGCGTTCATGGCGGAAAAGCTCGGCTCGTCATCCGATGTCAGGATAACGCGGAAACGGCACGCGGAGTACGTTCTTCAAGTCCTCGAAAAGGCTATGATCGAATGGGAAACAACCAGCGATGTGGAGTGGTTGGCGCGCTACGGGCTTGTCATCGAAGATTTGCGCGCTGCACTTGACTGGTCAATGGACGAGACAAACGATGATGCTATCGCGCTCGCCGGTGCATCATGGCCACTGTGGTGGGAAATGTCGCTGCGCGCGGAAGGCCGGCTGCGGCTCAGAGCTGCGATAGACCTGTTGCATGCTCGCACGCCGCCCGCACACGAGGCACGATTGCGGTTGGGATTAGGCGAGTTGTGGGCGAACAGTGTCCCTGTCGAAACGGCCGAAGCAGAGCTGAAGGCAGCTATCGCGCTATATCGGGCCATGGATGATTCCTGTGGCCTCGGCATGGCTCTTACACCCTTGGCGTACCGCCTTCTTGTCGTCAATCGATTCGAAGAAGCAGATTGCGCAATAAAAGAAGCGGTGACTTTACTTGAACCAACAGGCAAGGTCCGGATGCTTGCGCACGCCTATTCATATCAACTGTGCGTAGAGGCGTGCCTCGGTCGATATGCAGCGGCACGAGAGATCGGCGAAACGGCCCTGCATTTGTACGACGCCATAGGCGAACGGCGCTCGGCTCTTACAGTGGTGTCCAACCTGCTTGAAGTCAACGTCGACAGCGGCGACATCGACGGTGCGATCACCGCAGCTACGAATCTGACAGCTCGTATCCGCGACACGTCACATTCCTATCTGCGGGGATACGTCCTCTGTGTTCTGTCGGGCGCATATACATGGCGTGGCGATTTACATGAGGCCCTGATTGCGGCTCGTGAAGCGGCTCCGCTGCTCCGCGATGAAGGCACGCTTTTTTGGCTCTTTGATCATCTCGCGCTGCGCTGCGGGCTGGCCGGCAGAGTCACCGATGCCGCTCTACTGGCGGGTTACGCCGACAATGCCCAGCGCAAGAGTGGATATTCACGATGGCCTATGGGCGTACGTGCAATGGGCCGTTTGCGCGCACTACTTTGCGAAGGACTGCCCGATAAAGAAATCAAGCGTCTTCGGAGAATCGGTGCAGCCCTTTCTGAGGATCAAGCAATGACGCTGGCACTGCGCACGTGAAATCTATCTCCAAACGGGAATACAAGATCGTGAATACCGTGCGTGGACCAATATTCACCGGGGTCGTTGGAAACAGCAAGGGCGACAGGATACGCATTGCGCCTCGCCGTTGCGGCTTGCGTATCCTGTCGGAGCGCCACGAAAGCTGGCGCGATCCAGCCGGTGAAAGTCCGGCCCGGGTAAGGCGTAGCGGCCGCCCGGTAGTGAGTGTTGCGGGGTGGAAGGCGACGACCATCGTGAAGCGTACACAACAATCGTAGCGGGGTAGGCTATTGAGCCGCGAAAGATACACATCGCAGAGGCCGAGGCCGTCGACAGAGCCGAAGGCAACACGAGCGATGCCGTTATGCCACGAGACGGAAGACCGCATCCGATTCATCCTCCCCTGTGTGCAGAAATCCGCCGGTCTCGGCGAGCCCGTCCCACGCGTGACGATCCGGCCGATCCTGATTCAGGATTACAGCCGCGCCTTCTGCCGCCCCCTCGTCAAACGGTAGTTGATCGACACGTCAGACTGTCGTTGCCGGCTCTCCGAAGACCGGCTCTCCGAAGAGATGCGACCCGGAACTGCTGCGCAGCTACCAGCGGCGGCAGATATGATGATGGTTCCGCCACACCCAGCCGCCATGGCAGACCCGGTGATGATAAAAGGGATTGGTCACGCCGACATGAACACCCAGGGTGCCCACATGCGCGCCCGCGCCGACCCCGCCAGGGCCGGTGCTGGCTCCCGCGCCCACAGGGCCGACCTGTGCGCCGGCGCCAACCTGGGCCTGTGCGGCGCCCGCGAAGACAACCATGAGCGCAAATATCGAAGCAGACAGCGCCTTCATTTTCAGATCCTTCGAGGTGGAAAAAGCGTCGCGTAATCAATGAACGGCCGAACAAAGAGTTTCGTTGCCCTCAAGAAAATGCATGCCGGTCCAGGCACTTGTTTGCATGGCCTTTCGCGCGCCGATCTGGTTCCGCTGCCCGGCACGGCCAGCCGGGTCAGCGAGGTGCTCGCGGGCAAGCGTGATCTCAGCACGAGCATGATCCTGCGTCCGCGCGACCAGTTCGCCGTGCCTGCCGACGTACTGATCCCGAAGACGCGAAAGCGAATCGCGGCATAGGACGGCAGGGAACCGTCGTTCGCACGCCCCAAAACATCCAGGAACTTCTTCATCCTGCGGTCCTGCAGCCACCTCGTCCGACCCATCGCCATCCCCTTTGGAACGTCTCCAGAATCGGACAAGCGGTGTGCTACGTAAACCCGGACATATCGCGTGCTATCGACATTCGTGTTGTCCGGATCGGAATCTTCGGCTATCTTAGCGCCAGGCAGACCAGGGGGTTCTCACATGAAAATGTGTATCGGCGGCGCGCTCGCCAGTGTGGTGCTTGCGGCATGGCTTCCGCCGGTGGCGCAGGCGCAAGGCTTCAGCGTTCTCTACAGCTTCCAGGGCGGCGATGACGGAGCGAACCCACAGACCGTTCTCGTCAGGGACAAAGCCGGCGATCTTTATGGCACAACCGTAAGGGGAGGACACAAATCCCAATGCGACTCCGGCTGCGGCACCGTCTTCAGGCTCGCTCCAGATGGCACCGAAAGCGTGCTCTACGCCATGAAGACCACGTCGGGGAGCGCCTTTCCGAACGGCGCATTGAACCTGGACCGCAGGGGCAACCTCTATGGAGGCGGGGCCGCGGGAGCGGTATTCGAGCTTGGAGCGGACGGAAAATTGGACGTTCTTCACGACTTCATCGACGTGCTCGATGGTCCTTATGGGGGCCTGATCGAGGGGCCCTCGGGCGCGCATTACGGCACGATACCCTTCGGTGGAACCCAAACCGGAGGCTGTCCGTACGGCTGCGGCATGGTCTACGAAGTCACCAAGAAGGGAGCCGTCAACATCATCTATTCCTTTGGGGGCGATCAGTCTGGCGCCGGGGATGGCCAGGAACCCCTCGTAGCTCCCATCATGGATGCCGCGGGCAACCTGTACGGAACCACAAATGAAGGCGGGACTGGCGGATGCGGAACGGTTTACAAGATTGCGGCCGGCGGCACCGAAACGGTTCTGCACAGTTTCGGTTGCGGAAGCGATGGGGCCTATCCCGGGTCCAGTCTCATACTCGATTCCGACGGCGATCTTTACGGAACGACAGAGGACGGCGGCAACGCGTCATGCCAGTATGGATGCGGAACCGTATTCGAGCTCGCGCCCGACGGGACTTTCAGCGTGCTCTACGCCTTCACCGGCTCCGACGGCGCACTACCGGCCAGGAACCTGGTTCGCGACGGAAAGGATATTTACGGCACCACCTCGGGAGGCGGCGCCAGCAGCAACTGCTATGCCGGATGCGGCACGGTGTTCGCGATCGACCTGCATGGCGCCGAAGCGGTTCTGCACAGCTTCAGCGGAAGTGACGGGAGTTTCCCATTTGGCCTTCTCCGCGCGCCCGGCGGCATGCTATACGGCGCAACGACTGAAGGAGGCACCGCGGGCGACGGCGTTATCTACGAGGTCGCGCCGTTCAAGTAGGGTGTTGTTTGTTCGCCCGGACCTCGAAACGTTCATGCGCCAGCTGTGGGGCCTGAAGAAGGTCACGCTCTGCTCGCTCAGGCGTTAAGAAGGTTCTCACACGGAGCCACAGAGGCACGGAGTTTCGCGCGCAATTCTTTGTTCTCTGAACTATTCGGGGTCGGACCCCGGTATTCCCGCGTGGGCGCGAGCGGCCCTATCCGGGCGGCACACGCGTCAGCTCGCAAATCCAGTTCACCTCCCAGCTTTTGCCTCCGTCGGGGGAGAATGGCTGTTCCATGCGAGCGTCGTTCGGCCCCTTGTGACTCCACCGGAAGCGGGCCAGCACCATGCGGCCTTTCCAGTCCTCATAGTCGTAGAACTCTCCGATCCCGTCGTGGAAAGCACCAACGGTCGCGGGCACGCCACGCGTGCCGGCGGCCACGTCGAAGCCGTAGATGCTCCATTGATGGGACTTCGGATTGTAGACCCGCAGCGTCTGTGCGTGGATGTGGTTGAGCGCACCCGGCGGTGCATTGCGGCTTTCGACGTCGAAGTCCTCGAGATTGGCGGCCGAGTCGAGCAGCGATCGTTGGTGTTCGATGCCATCGTATTCGATCCATGCGGTCGAACCGACCAGCCGATCGGGCAGACGCATCACATGGGCCTTCCAGTCGCACAACAGGAAGTCGAAGTCGTGGGCTCCGTCGTGAGTCGCTGGCGGCGGAAACCTTGGCGGAATCGATTGGGCAGCAGCCGGCGCGGCGGCGATAAGCAACAGAGCGGCGGTGATGATTCGGCGCGGCATGGGAAACCTCGCGTTGTTACGTGCGAGGTTATGGCAGCCTAAACATGACAACCGATGTCATGATTTGCCGAGGAGAGTCAAAAAAATCGGCGAGAAGGCGCGGCGCTCGTCAGATCCCAAACCGGGGCCGCGCCCGATGCGGATACGGCGGGCAAAACCACGTGATGATGCCAGCCGGCCGCCGTGGTGATCCAGATATGCCCAAAGCTCACCGGGATTGAAGACGATCCCGTTCCCTCGTCTCAATCCAGCCATCGGGGCGGCTTCAATCCGAAATGGCGTTGCAGCATCGTTTCGGTGCGCTCGACCGCACCTTCCGCCCAGGACTGGTAGGTCGGGCTGTACGCTTCGCCGCAGATGTAAAGCGCGTGGCCGGGAATGGGGCTCATCACGGAATCGGCCAATGCGATCCCGTCGATCCCCTGGCGCCACATATTCCAGCCGCCGCCATAAGGATCGACGGTCCAGTCCTGAAGACAGGCGGCCAGCGGGGCGGGTGGTTGCGTCGCATAGGTCAGCCCCGCTTCGCGATGAATTTCGAGAGCGAGTGCGGAATTGCCGGGCAGCCATTGAAATCCCGCCGCTTCGCGCGGCGCCTGGGGTGCAAGCTGCTGCCAGTACTCAACATCTGCTCCGCAGCAATAGGCCATCAGCAGCCCAAATCCGTTCGTGGCTTCGCTCGCGAGCCGCTCCTTCTCGGCGCCCAGCCCATAGAACATGCGCGCCGGCATGTCGGTGACGGAGCGTCCGCCGTCGATGCCAAGATCGCGCCACCAGGTCCGCGGATAGAGCAGAAAGGCTTTGCTCGCGGGTTCGCCGATGACGGATGCGATAAGGCCCGCAACGCGGGGAACGCGCCGCGCGGGGAAGTCCTCGATCAGTTCCAGAGCGCGGCGCGGCAGCGCGAGCACCACGCGTCTCGCGGAAAGCGCGACCATGCGGTTCGCGCGATCCATGAGGCCCAGCCTGAATGCCTGTCCGGGCAAATCCGGCAGGGAAAGACTCGCGAGCCGGGTCCCGGTCAGAACTCTCGCGCCGAGGCGCCGTGATTGGGCCGCGAGCGCGAGCGGCAATTTCTGATAGCCGCCCGCGATGGTGAGGAACGATTTCGACAGATCGGGTCCGAGCAGTTCTTCGTCGAAGTCGTCAAGCGCGCTGCCGAGAGGCGCGATGTCATAGCCGCCCGTATCCTGGAAAAAGCGGTTTTCCTCGGCGGTGAAGATGTCCGCCATGAGCGCCCAATTTGGCCAATCCTTGAGCAGTCGGCCTTTGTAACGAATGCCCGATCGGAGGCGGAGCCAACGCGCGGGCGTCATATGGCCGAAGCCGGGAACAACTCTCTCGACGCCTTGCACATAGCGCTGACTGTTCGGCGCCTGCTCCGACGGCGGAATATTGTACGGAAAGAGTTTTGTCGGCTGTCCCGCCTCCGCATAGGTAAAGCTGCGGCCGCACAGGGCGAGATGGTCCTGCGGTTCGATGACGGGATAGCCGCGCGCGGGCAGTTGCAGTTGCCGCACAAGATTGAACACATGTTTGTGGGCCTGCAGGAAGCGCATGCCGCCGGCTTCACCGACCAGATGCGGCGCCTGTGGAAACGCAATGGAGCGCAACCGTCCGCCGATCCGGTCGCTCATCTCGAACAGGGAGACGCGCAAATGGGGCTGTTCGCTTGCGAGGCGCCAGGCCGCGTAGGAGCCGGCCACGCCGCCGCCGACGATCGCGACATCGATATCGGACTTCGCGCCCGCGCGTGCCGCCGGCGGCAACAGCGACAGTGCCGCGCCGCCGGCAAGCAGGTTTCTCCGCGTGATATTCATTGCTGGCCCATCGCTCGCCATTAAGCCCATCATTACTATTGAATGGTTACCATCCAGGCATTCGATCCGACTCTCGCGGATCGCGAGCAGAGCCGATACGCCATGGGCAAGGCACTGTCCGTCAGCCGGACACTGGAAGCCATTACGGGCGCCATGGCGCTGGTGCTGGTGGTGACATCCGCCATTCTGGCGAACGGCGCCTATGGCGAGATGCGCAGGGCCGGGCGCATCGTTACAGCCTCGGGAATCGCGCGCGACCTGTTCACGT
The DNA here is from genome assembly GCA_036266955.1 of Rhizomicrobium sp. Taxonomy (GTDB): domain Bacteria; phylum Pseudomonadota; class Alphaproteobacteria; order Micropepsales; family Micropepsaceae; genus Rhizomicrobium. The sequence continues at coordinate 5,704 of DATAWY010000091.1, read as the reverse complement.
CCATGCAGTACCGAAGGGTTGAACTGGGCACCGTGAACACGGCGCTGGTATCGCCGCGCGCCGTGGATGGAGAGACCTGGCGCGAGATCGTGCAATTGCGCGCGCATTCCACCGCCGCCCTGAACGAAGCGCTGTTCGCGCTCGCGAAGAACGACATGGGTTCCGCCTCCGGCCGCGCCGCCATCGTCAGGGCGAAAATCGCCATGGAGGCGCAGCGGCCGGAGATCGACGCCGCGTTGCGCCGGCCCGGTCTGCGATCGGCGGCATTGATTGTCATCTGGATTCCCACCGTCGGAAACCCGTTTGCGGCGGAGGACCGCGTGTCCGCGGAGCTTACCAACGACATCGACCGCAGCGACCCCTTCATCGCCGAGATGATGAAGATCAAGCAGCTGGCTTGGGCGGTTCGCGAAGTCGCGGGGAACGACAGGCTGGTGGTCGGCGCCTACCTCGCCAGCGGCAGAGGTTTCGACAGAGCGGGGCTCGAAGGCATGATCGACCGCGCGGCCCGAGCCGACGCGCTGTGGGGCGTGATTCTGGAAGAGGCGAGTGTGGGACGCGTGCCGCCCGCGATACGCGCCGCGATCGCCACCGCAAACGAGCTTTATTTCAAGCGCCTGCGCGGATTTCGCCAGAGGCTGATCGACGCGTTCGCGTCGGGAAAGCGGCCGTCGACCTCAGGCCGCGACTGGATCGACGCTTCCAATCCGGCATTGAGGAGCCTGGCCGATGTGGCGAACACCGCGGTCGATCTTTCCGACAACCACGCGCGCGCGGAGCTGGATGCCGCCCGTTGGAATCTCGCCCTCCATCTTTGCATCATGTTCCTGTCGCTGGCCGCCGGACTGGTTGCGACACTCTTCATCAGCCGCAGGATCGCGCGCCCGATGTCCAGGATCGCCGAGACCATGCGGCTTGTGGCGGACGGCGACATGGTTTGCGAAGTCCCCTTTGGAGACCGTGCCGACGAGATCGGAGAGCTTTCGCGCGCGCTGGGCGTGTTCCGCCGCAACGCGCTCGAAAAGGGGCGCGTCGAGGACGAACTGGTCCAGAGCCGCATCGCCGAGCAATCCGCCGAAGCCGCCAGCCGCGTCAAATCCGAGTTCCTGGCGCATATGAGCCACGAGCTGCGCACGCCGCTCAACGCCATCATCGGATTTTCCGACATGATGCTGCAGGGTATTTTCGGTCCGCTGGAGAACCGGTATGGCGAATATGCCAGGCACATCAACAAATCGGGTTTGCATCTGCTCGAGGTGATCTCCGACATACTGGATATGTCGAAGCTCGAGGCAGGCAAATTCGTGCTTCAAATGGAAAACGTGGATCTCGTCGGGTTGATCGGCGACTGCAACGCGCTGATGCGATTCGCCGTCGAGGAACGTCGGATTTTGCTGTCCACGGACATGCCGGCGGACGGAGCAAGCCTGGCCGCCGACCGCAGCGCGCTGAAAAAGATTGTGATCAATCTGCTGTCCAACGCCGTCAAGTTCACGCCGGAAGGCGGCGAAGTCCGGGTCTCCGTCAGAACAGGCGCGGATATTCTGGAGATTACCGTCCGCGACACCGGAACAGGGATTCCCAAACCCGCGCTCGAACGCCTTGGTCGCCCGTTCGAGCGGATCACCAACAATGCCCATGTCGCGCGCGAAGGAACGGGGCTCGGTCTTGCGCTCGTTCACAGCCTGACCCGCCTGCACGGAGGTACGGTGCGCATCGACAGCACCGAAGATGTCGGAACCGTGGTGACGGTGGCGCTTCCCGCATCGGTGCAAGCCGCCGCGGCGGCGTGATTCTTGGATAGACGCTGGACCGGTCACCTCGAGATGGATGTGGTAGCGGCGACAGGATACGCATTGCGCCGCGCCGTTGCGGCTTGCGTATCCTGTCGTCGGAACTGGCAATTTGTGGGCCAGCGCCGGCTACGCTCTTTCATTGACGACGTCAGCAGCCGCCATTCTCACCGAAGGTCAACGGCGCCACCGCCACCGGAAAAACTCCGGGGTCGTTGAACACGCCCTTGCCCGTGATTTTGCCATCATGTGCCGGAGCGATGAACGAGAGGTAATACACCTCGCCATTGCCCGAGCCACCCTGAAGGTTGACGACAAGGAGACCTTTGACGACCTGGAAGGTACCGCTCAAACCACCCGTCAAATCACCGGACGAGGTGACCGGGCCACTGTGCGGCGATCCATCGGTGCCATTGTCGGTCAGCGTGAGACAGCCCGTGTTGCCGTACTGAGGCGGAAGCTTGGCCTTTACCGGCCAGTTGCCGGAGTAGCTGCCGCTCTGGGCCGCCGCGGCACTGGCGGCGATGAGGACCGGCAGGACGATGGCGATAAGTGCTTTCATGGCTTTGTCCTTCCTTACGAATGAACGGTACGGCCGTCGCAGATACCCGCGCAAGACCGAATTTCTCCCACTGTATTCCATATTGGGCCGCGTTTCTCGCGTAATTTTGGGGTCCGTGGGGTATCCGACAGAGTAAAGGGAAGTCGGGGACCGGATTGACCGCGCAAACCCTCCGCCTCAGGGAGTAAGGGCGACAGGACATGCATTGTGCCTCGCCCTGCTACGGCTTGCCTATCCTGTCGTCGTATCCCGGTTCACCCCGCCCTACCGGCACGATCCGCGCTTCGCGAAACTGTGCGAAGAACTGAAATTGCCGGCGCCGAAATAGCCACACTCCGCTTGAGCGAGGAGCCTGCCCCCGCGAAAGCGGGGTCGAAATTTGCGAGCGCAGCGAAGCAAATTTCGGGGAGGGGTAATCTCCCCGGCATCACCCCTCCCCGAAATTATCCGTCTCGCTTCGCTCGAAGGATAATTTCGACCCTCCCTTAAGCTAACGTGCGCACATATTTTTTCATAATTGTCGAGGCGCGCCCTCAGTTTTCCTCCCCCAGCGTGGGGGAGGTGCCGAGCGCAGCGAGGCGGAGCGGGGCGTGGCGCGCTGCGCGCGGACTCCCCCCTCCGGTTTGCTCCGCTTCGCTTCGCAAACCACCCCCACGATGGGGGAGGAGATCCGAATGCGTGATAAGGGCTCGTCGATAAATAAATGAGTCGGTCTTGGCGCGTTCGCCGCCATAGAAGGTGCGTTTTGGAAAGCTCATGTAGCAATTATTTCTCGACGGGCACTAAGGGGGCTTACTGCCTCTCTCAAGTTCATGAAAAGTTGTGTGCTCACGCTAGCCCTCAAGGGGAGGGTGGTAACTTCGGCGGGGCTCTATCGAAATGAGGTCGGGGAAAGGCGGGCGGCAACGCAAGCCGCGCGCCCGGCCTCCCTTTGCATGGCGCCAATCCCTGTGTTAAATACTGAACCACATGGTGCAGTATAACCGGGCCCGTTTCGATGCCTCGTTCGCCGCGCTCTCCGACGCCACAAGACGCGGCGTTCTGGAGCAGCTCGGGCGCGCGGACGCTTCGATCACGGACCTGGCCTCGAAGTTCCACATGACCCTCACGGGCATGAAGAAGCATGTCGGCGTCTTGGAGCAGGCCGGGCTCGTCGCCACGGAGAAGGTCGGGCGCGTGCGGGCCTGCAGGCTCGGCCTGCGCCGGCTGGAGGAAGAGGCGGCATGGATCGAGCGGTACCGCCGGCTCTGGGACGCACGCTTCGACGGGCTGGACAAGCTTGTCGAGGAACTGAAACGGAAGGAGAAGGTCGATGGACGCAAGAAGAGAGAGTGAACCTGCCCCCATGAAGAACCGCACGACGGTGGAACGGAAGTCCGAGCGTGAGCTGGTCGTTACGCGAACCTTCAACGGCCCGCCGTGCATCGTGTTCGAGGCGTGGACTAGGCCCGAGCTGCTCAAGCGGTGGTGGGCGCCCAAGTCGACAGGCGTGTCCCTGCTTTCCTGCGAGGCGGATGTTCGCGTCGGGGGCAGGTACCGTTTCGAGTTCGGCTACGGGGACTCAAAGCCCATGGCGTTCTTCGGCAGATATATCGAAGTGATACCGCATTCGCGCCTCGTCTGGATCAATGAGGAAAGTGACGACGGTGCCGTCACCACGGTGACCTTCGAGGAAATAGATGGCAAGACGCTGCTGGTTCTGCACGAACTCTATCCCTCGAAGGAAGCTCTGGACGCTGCCATCGCCGGGATGGAGGGTGGGATGCCCGAGCAGTTCGCGCAACTGGACGAGCTTCTCGTCACCCTGGGCGTATCCGTCGACACCATCCCTATTACGGGCACTTCCGGCGAGTCGGCCGCGCGATGAACCGCTCAGTGGCGGCCGCGGGGGCGCTGATCAATGCGACTGAATAGGGGAACGCTGGTCCAGGCACCTGATTACGAGGGATGGGAGCAAAACAAGAAGATCGATGTTGTTACCCTTCAAAGTTGATAGTGATTTTGACCACCTCGACGGGAACACCCGCAACCGCTGCGACACACTTCCGCGCCGCCTCTACCTCCTCGTGAATGGACGGCCGCTCGTCCGATGCAACCGGCGGCCCCGTCGGTGCTCGTTCGACTGCGGGATCAAGAGCGGGAAGCCGATATTTGTCCGATCTTGCAGCGTAATCACTGGCCTTATCCGGCCCATCTGGCCGGAACCATAGGTCCCAAATTCGGGGGAAAGGGTGACTGGACCAGCGTTTCCCACACAGTCTGCAGTCGCAAATCACGACAACAGTGTCGCCACACAATTGACAAACCGCACGGCCGTCCGAATAGCGGCTTCCGCCCGCTCCGCAGGCACAATCGAACCAGCACCGGCTTCATAATCGGCCACGGCTTTCAGATCATAGGCCTGAGAGAGAAAGCGGCGAAGCTCGGTGTCAACGCGTGAATCGCCTTTCGTCAGCAAGTTGAACTGGCTGCTTACGCCAGCATGGGTTCTGGGCAATCCTTCCGGTGCGCTCGGAAATGAGGGCCTGCGCGGCGTGGTACCCGGCAAGATAGGCCGCGCGCCCGGCTTCGTCGTTATAATGCATGACATCGAGCAATGCGCGCGACTTGGTCAGGTAGGCCCGTGCCTTGTCGAGGTGTTCGCCCGTTTCCGGGGTCACAGCTCAATCCCGTCGCTGCGAATCTCCCGCATCAGCGAGGTGCGGTCCGTGTAGGAACCCGCCCGGTATGGCATGGCGTGAATGACCGCCCCGGTGTCGTCGATGATGTCTGTGACCACGGGAATGAGGCGGTCCACCTCCTGCCAGCGATCGGTGAACTGTCTGACGAACACTGCCACGTCGTAGTCCGAATCCGCCCGCACCTCGCCGCGCGCGCGCGAGCCAAACAGCACCGCGCGCTCAAGCCGGCCGCCATACAACTCGGCGATCTCCGCGCGGAATCGCGTGAGGATCGGGTCATCGACGAATTTCCTTTCCATGCCTTGTTCTTATCATGGGCGCCCGCAAGACTCGACCGTCTTGCGGCTCCGGCAAATCTAACGGGTGCCGCATTGGTGCCGTTCCGGTTCGGTTGACAGTAGAACTGAATTGGTCATATCATTCCCTCTTCGTTTTTCGAGGAGGATGAAGAATGACAGCCAGAGTCACTGCCGCGCAGGCCGGGATTGATTTGACAGGCGGCCGGAAAGCCGACGTTCCGGGCCGAAGGCGGCGCCGGACGCTGAAGCAGCATTTCTGCGACGGGCTGGCCGCGGCGGTGAGGGCCGAGCCCTATCCGTTCGCCACCACCAAGCCCCGGACCATGATGGGGCAGATGGTGCGGGAGCTGGTGCTCGATGCGGCGCGGG
>DATAWY010000090.1:0-16876 GCA_036266955.1 Rhizomicrobium sp. | reverse complement strand
GCCGGGCCGATTTCACCAGCAAAGTCCGTTCATCGATGCGTCAACTGCAAAACGACCCGGCAAAAATCCGTTCCTTCTATCAAAAACCCTCCCTCAAATACGCCGCCTGACTATGCAATTACTTATGGACGGATTAATAATGCATGAATTCTCCGGCGTCTCTCCCGATGGCGGCTATCCGAAGAGTGCGCTGCTCCAGGGTACTGACGGACTTCTCTATGGCACGACGTTCTCAGCCTCCAACGGCAATGACCCGACATACGACGGCACGCTCTTCAGGATCAGTCCCCAGTCCGGGTTCGCGCTGAACACGCTGATCCAGGGAAGCGGCGGCAGGCTGTACGCGACCGGCTCGGCCGGCGGCTGCGCGAACAATGCGTGCGACGGAGGTGTCTATGACGTAAGCGGCGCCGGACACGCGCCGCTGCCCTCGGTGGCATGGTTTCTTCCTTCAACCGTTTCCGTCGGGGCTCAGGTGACGATCGCCGGCGCCAATTATGTCGGCGCATCGTCGGTCGTGTTCAGCGGAACGAGCGCGAGCGCCACCTTCTCTGTCGACGCGAGCGGTTTTCTCACGGCGACGGTTCCCGCAGGCGCAGTCTCGGGGTCCGTTGCCATAACGACACCTGCCGGAACCGTGACGAGCAGCGTCACCGTCACAATCAATTAGAGCAGGTTGAATTGGAACCCGGGCTGCCGATTTGTCTCGCATAAGCCGCGGTGGGGGCAGCCTGCCGCTTCTGTGCTTCTCTCATTCCGCGGCCTTTGCGGAATTTGAGATAGCCGCGTATTCGCGGCGTGCATCCAGAAGGGCAGGCAGGTCGGGATCCGCCTCTTTCCAGAATGCGAACAGGTGTTCGTAAGCCGACCGGCTTTCCGCGGGTTTGCCCTCCAAGTGGAGGGCGCGGGCGAGGCCTAGCCATGCCAGCGGATAGCCGCTGGATGTTGCGTCTACACCCCGGTTGGCCAGGATCTTCCGGTATTCGGCCGCGGCTGGCCCCGATTGTTTTGTATCGAGGTACGCCTGTCCCAGCAGGGACGGAATGTCGTATTCGGCCATTTCATATTGCATTGCCGGTTGCAGCGCTGCGATGGCGTCTTTGGGCTTGCCCTCTCCCAGATCGATCAGAGCCGTTGTGATCGGCCGAAAATAGGAAATGGCGGCCGTGCTGCGCGGATAGCGGCTGGCCTCTGCGGCTGCATAGGCTGCCGCGTGCTCGAAATCGCCGGCCTTCGCGACCGCGATGGAGCCATCCTCGTTGCGATCAAGGCCAGGCGCATCGCGGGCAAGGCCGCGTGCCTCGTCCTTGGCATGAAGCTGCGACAATGTCTCGATCCAGTCGGCGTAAAAGTCGCTTACCTCTTCGTTGGCATCGGAGCCTTGGGTCCGGGCAGCTCCGATTGCTGCGGTGAAAAGGGCATTGGCCTGGTGGAGCTTGCCGAGCGCAGCGGCCGCGTCAGCCTCGTAATCCAGCATCCAGCATTCGGTGGGCCGGCCCTTCTCGTGATCTGCCAGTCTCTTCATGGCGGCTGTGTCGCCTTGGGCAAAAGCCATCTCATAGAGCAAGGCGTGAATGTCCCACCCGTCCAGCCGTCTGCGGACGGCTTCCCGCGCGATATCCGTCGCTTCCACAAACCGGCTTGAACGCTTGAAGGCGCGCGTCAACACGACGTAGGAGAAGCTGTTTGCCGGGTCGATGCGCAGAGCCTCCTTGCCCGCCGCGATTGCCTCTGGGTAGCGCGCCATCGTCGTCAGCAGTTTCGCGAGATAGGCGCGTGGGCGCCAGTCGCCCGGATAGATTTGGGCCCAGGCGCGGTAGGAACGTTCGGATTCGGTCCAGTCTCCGAGCAGCTGATAATAATCCGCGCCGATCGAGAGTTTTTCGATTTCGCTCACGCGGTCGCGGAGCGCGAAGGCTTTTTCGAGATTTGGACGCGCCAAATCCTCCTCGCGCAAGGTGAGATAAGAGGTGCCGAGACTGTCGTAAGCCAGCGCGAACTGCGGATCGAGTTCGATGGCACGCCGGTAGAAGGCGATCGCGCTCATGGTGTCGCCACGCAGACGCCTTTGCTCGCCGATGGACAATGCTTTCAATGCCTCGAACGAGGACGTCGTTGCCTGTGCGATCGGCACATCGAACCTGCTGATCGACGCCGGCGATTCGCTCAGGTTCCTGCGAAGCTCCAAGGCGAGATCATCGATGGCGCCTGGAAGATCCTCCACACGCGCGGCGACGGACTTGCCTTCAGCGACCGCACGGCCCGAGGCGCAGTCCCTCGACTGCAGTGTAACAAGGTATCGGCTGCCCAGTCGGGCTACCGTACCGCTTAGAAACGCCCGCCCCTGGTTGCGGGCACAGACTTCCTGGGCCAGTTGCGGCGTCAGATGCGCGTCTGCGGGCTCCTCCATCAGCTTGAGCGTTTCACTCACCTGGTCCGGTGCAAGCAGGCTGAGGAAGGGCGATTGCGAGAGGTCGACCTCCAGGACTTTTTCAAGCACGGTACCAAGGGCGGCATTCCCGGAGATGTCTTGAAAATCGGCAATGACGAGGATGTTCGGAGCCGCTGGCCCGGGTGGCGTGTCTCGCTGCAGCACAACGAAGATCGCTGCGCCGGCAAGAAGGACGATCGTACAGCCTGCGAGAGCGGCGAACCGGGGCATCGGCCGCTTCCGCGCGGCCGGGAGGAAGGCGGATTTCGCGGGCGCCGGCGGCTGCGAGATGGACGCAGTCCCGGATTGAGAAGGCTGGCGCTGCGAAACATCATGCCCGTTCGTGTCAGGAATGGGGGCTTCCGCATGTTTTTCAACCTGCGCGGTGAAACAGTAACCGCGCCCCGAGACGGTCGCGATGAGGCTGTCGGCCTCGCCGACATCTTTGAAGGCTTTTCGCAATACGAAGATGGTCTGACTGAGATTGGCCTCGTCGACGAAGCGGCCGGCCCAGACCGCGTTCAACAACTCGTCCTTCTCGATCAGGCGGCCCGGATTCTGGACAAGATAGAGCAGCGTGTCGAAGACGCGTGAAGACAGCGGAACAGGCGTGTCGCTCCACGCAAGGCTGCGCCGCGCGCTGTCCAGCCGGAAGCGGCCGAACGCATAAATTCCCGTTGCGCGCAGTGAAGTGTCCATCCCCGAACTTCCAAACGAAAGGCGGGCCCCGACTTTCGAAGGTTTTGGCGCTCCTTTCCCACTTCGGCACTCTAGCTTCAACGAGCCGGCGGTCCAAGACGCCAAGCCGAAATGGACATCCGTTGTCCGCCCGTGACGCTGTCATTCAGGCGCGCCGGTGCCTCATGCCGGAAAATCAAGTCGGCGCTCGATATCAGACGATGGCGGCATCGATTCGGTGCGTGGCTATGGCGAGCGCACGGCGTCGGTCTCGCCGGGCCCTGTGGGCACACAGGAATTCCGCACGCCGGCCTTCAGTCCTTAACGGTACCATGCTGATGAGCGTGGGCGGCGGCGCGCACCAGACGCTCCTTCCGAGGGGGCAGTGTTGGCCTGTCCGCCATACCATAAGTGGCCAATGTGGCCATTCACGGAGGAAAATCGAGACGGCGTTCGATGTCCGCGAACTCGGGCGCGCCGCGAATGGGATCGAGCAACGGATCGGTCTTCAGCATGACGAGCCCCGTATCGCGCAGTCTGTCCGCGTTCCTTAGCCACATCAGCGCGTTGTCTCGATCGCCCCATTGGGCATAGGTCTCGGCATACTGATAGGCGCCGCTGTCCCCCATTGACTTGCGCAGCTCGACGAGGTGCGCCTCGGCTTCCCTGGGCCGGCCGAGTTGGCGCGCGGCGATGGCCAGACACTGCATCTCCTGCCAACTCCTGTTGGAGATGCAGGACCCGTATGCTGCCTCGGGCTTTCCAAGCGCCAGGTAATCGAGCCCATAAACCGCTTGATCGCGCGGCGGTTTGGTCTCGGCCAGGGCGCCCGCATGGTGCAATGCCGCCAACGAGTCCTGATAACGGCGGTCGAGATAGAGAATTTGCGCTTGCTCCGCGTAACCGTATGCTTCCGCAGAATAGCGAGCGACTACGCGCGCGGCTGCCGTCTCGGCAGCCGGGGCATGACCGAGGCAGGCTTCCAGAAAGGCGTAAGTACGATCCACGCCGACGTCGGCGGGGGCAAGATTTCTCGCGCGCAGCAGCTCCCGCTCGGCGCCCGCGAAGTCGAGCGAGGTTAACAGAACGTGTCCCCTTGCGGCATAGGCTTGACCCCATCCTGGCGCAAGGGCAACGGCCAGACTTGCGGCCTGCCTGGCTTGGGCCAGCGTATCCTCCAGCTGTCTGGACGTGTCGAAGTTCGCGATGAAGATGAGCGCATGGGCGCGCATGACCTGAGCGCCCGCGTAACGCGGGTCGAGACGTGCCGCTTCGTCGAATGCCGCCAGAGCTGCCCGGTAGGAGGTCTCGTCAAGGCGGTCGATCAACCTGACGCCCTGCAGATAGGCATCGAACGCCGCGCTGTTGTTCGTGCCGCCCAGCGTCAAGCGTCTCGTATCCCCCGCCTGCAGCGTCACCTGCAACGACCGCGTTACGTCTTGCGCAATCTCTCTCTGCAGATTGAGAATATCACCGAAGTCGCGGTCGTAGCTGCGCGACCAGAATTGATATCCGGTGATGGCATTGGTCAGTTCCGCCGTGATGCGCAGATGCTGGCGTTCGCGACGCACGCTTCCCTCCAGCACGGCACCGACGTTCAGCTCTCGCGCGATGTCAGCCACGGTGGCCGGACGGTTCTTGAAGTAAAATGCCGAGGTGCGGTCCGCCACGCGCAGCGCATCCACCCGGGTCAGGGAATTGATCAGCTCTTCGGAGAATCCATCGGCCAGATATTCCTGGTTGGGATCGCCGCTCATATTGGCGAATGCCAGCACCGCGACCGAACGCGGTGGCGGGTGGAATGTGCCGGGCCGATGCTCGGGTAGCGCCGACCGGTACACCACAAGAAACAAAGCCGCCACCGACAGAAGAATTGTGGCCGCGGAAAAAGCGGCGTAGCCGATCCGCCCTGGGACGTGCAACGCTTCGCGGACAGAGCGTGAAGCCAATCCGCCGTGCGGTGCGGCCCCTTGCGTTGCGGATGTCGAGGACGTTGATCGCGGCGGGTTTGCATTCGCGGCCGGTGCCGCGCGCCCTGCATCCGGTTGCACGGCAGCTATGAAGCAGTACCCGTGCCCGGAAACCGTGGAAATCAGATTTTTCTCCTCGCCCGCGTCCTTCAAAGCCTTGCGCAGGACGAAGACGGTCTGACTGAGATTTGCTTCCTCGACGTATCGTCCGCCCCAGACCACATTCAACAACTCATCCTTCTCGATCAGCCGGTCGGGATTCTCGACGAAGTAAAGCAGCGTGTCGAAAACACGCGAGGAGAGGGAAACCGGCTTGCCGTCACGGGTCAGGCTGCGCCGCGCCGCGTCCAGCCGGAAGCCGCTGAATACATAAGTCCCATTTGTGCGCAGCGATGTATCCATGCCCTGAGAAATCTTTGAGAAATTTTTGAGCGTGATTTTGAGGATTTCGGCGCTTCCCATCCCTAGCACTCCACGCTTCGATCGTCCATCGCAGCGTCGGACATGGTGTCCCTGCGCGACGGACCAGGTCAATGGAGAGCCATCATGATCGTCCACCCTTCATCCGGGGGCGCACAGAGCGGACCCCGCGCAATTCCAGGGCTCGCCTTTGCAGCCGCGGCAGTCGGCCTCGCGTTCCTGGGCCAGGCCAACGCCGCCGACTACCTGGAGGCGTCGGCGAACCCGGCGGCACATGCCTACAACCCGGTTCACCGACCGGGGAAAGCCGCGTGGGTGCTTTACGATGTCTACGACGTCCCGACAGGTACGACAAATCTATTTTTTCATGACACCTGTCCTAAGGGGGGAACTGCCGTCAGCGGCGCCATTCTCGCCAATAGCACGGCGTCAAACGGGTTTGACTATATCGGAGACGGATCGCGCATAGATCTCAATCCGCCCGACTACACGACATGGTTCTGGAGGGTCGACTGGGCAAGCGGCTCGCAATCCGGCTCGACCCTCACCACGGCGGTGTACTGTACCAAGTGAGGCGCATCATCGTCTCCTGCCAAGCGCGGTGGAAGGTGATGCGGCTTTCCGGAAGGGGGCGGATAGCCCTCACCTCTGAAACACCGCATCGCCTCTTCCGGCTTTTCCCCACCTGATCGCTCGCCCATGTGGGAAAAGGCGGCAGGCCCAATATCGCCGGCCTGCCGGTTTGGGGATGACCCCGGTCTCCAATGGGCGAGCATGGCGTCCTGGCGTCGAAGGGTGCGCAAGCCCGCGCTGCACAACGACGCAATCGTACCAGGAGGCACGCATGCATTCGAGGAAGCTAATTTGCGCATTCCAAAGAAGCACGAGCCTGTGCGTTTTGGCCATCGTTGGACCACTGACGATGTCTGTAACAACGGCTTCTGCGGCTCCGCTGCCCACCAACGGAAAATACGTCTCGGGCTCCGGCGCGATCCGGAACTCGGCGGGCGGGATGACGATCGATCAATCGGGTTCGAGCGGCATCGTCGATTGGCAAAGCGTCTCGATCGGGCAGGGCAAGACAGTCCAGTTCGACAACGGCTCGGGTGCAACACTCAACGAGGTGACTGGCAACAATCTCTCGCAAATCGCAGGTTCGTTGACGACGACGGGCTCTGCCTGTCTGGTCAATCCCTCCGGCATTCTCGTCACGCCGACGGGAAAGGTGATCACGTCGCCTTCGGCATAGGCGATCTAGAGAAGGCCGTGTAAGTCCCAGCTCTCGAGCCCGCGACGTATGGCCTGCGCGCCAATGGCTTTGGCTTCCGCGAATCGCGTGGCGCGCTTGTACGCGCGCACAAGGATTATATAGCTGCGGTAGTGTTGCGGGTTCAGCCGCAGGGCTACGCGTCCCGCGGCGATGGCTTCGTCGTAGCGTACCATGCTGATCAGCTGATTGGCGCGATCGTTCCACGCCGCAGGACGCTTCGCTTTCCGGCCCTGTTCCGCCATACGCCGTTGTACCGAAGAGCGCATTGCGCGCCCAGGTTAAACGGCCGTGCGGTACGGTACCGTCGGCCGGGTCGCCGGAGGTGGCAGCATCCAACCACACGATGGCGTCTTTCCGGTCGCCTCATTGAGCATAGACTTGAAAATACTGATAAGCGCCGATGTGCCCCAGCAACTTCTGAAGCTTTGCCAAATGCGACTGCGCTTCCGCCTGCAAGCCGAGTTTCCGCGCCGCGATGACCAAGCGAGTAGTTTCCAGCCAACTGGCGTCGGTGGCGCAAATCCGGCGGGCAATTTCCGGCTTTCCCCAACGCCAGGTAAGCGAGGGGCCTTCGCGGCTTTCTTGCCGAATTACGTAGTTGACACCACAAGGCACAATCCCTATATCTGAGGGGCAAGAGGGGAACCCCGATGGGCAAGAACATCTTTTCCGCCAAGCATTTCCACGACGAAGAAGCCGCGAGGGCATGGTTTGAAGCCGCCCGGTGGAACGGCGAGTCAGTGTGTCCTTTCTGCGGCTCCCTGAAGCACTACGAGACCAAGAAGGCCGGTCGGTATCGCTGTGGCGAGAAGGAATGCCGGAAGGATTTCACGGTCACGACGCGGACCGTCATGGAGCGCAGCCATGCCAAGCTGACCCAGTGGGCCATGGCCTTCTGGCTTGGCGCTTCGAGCAAGAAGGGCTTCAGCGCCCACCAGCTGCACCGCGCCTTGGGCTGTCAGTACAATACGGCTTGGTTCCTCCACCACCGCGTTATGGAAGCGATGCGGGAAGGCGGATTGGACGTGCGCCCTTTAGGTGGGGACGGCCAGATAGTGGAGGTCGATGAGACCTACTACGGTCGCGTCGAAAACCCCGGCACGCATACGGTCGCAGGCTATCCGTACAAGAAGCAGAGCGGCACGGTGAACAAGCGCGCGATCCTTTCGCTTGTGCAGCGCGGCGGAAAGGTTCGCTCCTTTCATGTTCCCCGTGCCGACAAGGCGACGGTCATGAAGATCGTTGCTGACAATATCGCCCACGAAAGCCGCATTCATACCGACGAAAGCAAGATTTACGATGACGTTGGCGCGATGCTCAATGACGTGAACGAATTGTGCTTCACGCATGAAACCGTGAACCACTACGCGAAAGAGTATGCGCGCGACGATGTAACGACCAATTCCGTCGAGGGTTTCTTCTCGGTGTTCAAGCGCGGAATGCGCGGCGTATATCAGCATTGCAGCGAGAAGCACTTGCACCGCTACGTTGCCGAATTTGATTTCCGCTTTAATCGACGTGAGGCGCTGGGCTGGATAGACGAAGCCCGCTGCATCGCCGCGATCCGCGCTGCGGATGGCAAGCGCCTCACCTATCATCAACCTCGTACAGCGTGAGTTCCGGTTTCAGGCGGAACGGTTCCTGCGCTGGCGCGAGAAGCACGGCCCATCACCGTCCTACGGTTTGCCCTTCGATGACTAAGCGCTCTGTATCCAACGCGGGTCCACGAATTCGCCGGTCTCCGTCACTATAGACCCGCGCTTGAACGGCAGCATGAGTTCAAGCTGATCGCGGCCCTCTGCGGCATGGGTGCGCGGCGTCTCGTCCAGCGGCTTCGGTATCGGCGGCATTGTCGGCCAATGTTGATCCAGCATATCGGCTACCGTGGCGATTTGAATGAGGGGATATTTCCCGAAGCGAATCCTCTCCGCAGGGCCGCGCGCGGCATCCGAAAGCATCGCGCGCGTTGGTTCGCTCAACGTAATGAGAATGCCCATATCGGCTTTCTCACGATCCACAACGCCAGCAAGCTCTCTCACCCAAACCGGTGACGGGTTGTCGCCGCCCTTCACCGATACAATAATGCGCCCAACTGTGCGGCCGTTCGGAAAGTATATGTTTGCGTCGATTCCTCGGTCGGCACCCTTTTTCGTTTCATATGTGGTCGCACCGAGAAGCCATGCCGCCCACCATTGAAATTGATACTTGTCGCGTCGCGCGAGATCGACAGCGCCAGCCATATCTGTAGGCCGTCCATGAACGTCGAAAATCTTCTGATTGTAGCGCGCCAAACGCTTTTCAATGAGCGTGACAGCATAGTGCGTCACGTCGATTCCTACCCATTGGCGCTTGGTTTTTTGCGCAGCCTCGATGGTCGTTCCGCACCCGCAAAATGGATCTAAGACGAGATCGCCTTCGTTAGATGATGCGTTGATTATACGTTCCAGAAGGGCGAGTGGCTTTTGCGTTGGATACTCCAAGCGTTCTTGCGATTGAGATTGAACGGGCCTGATATCGGTCCACACGTCAGTCGCCGGCACGCCTTCCTGTTCGTCCAGGTATCGCTTTAGGCGCGGGACGGTGCCCGGTTTGGTCTGCACGACAATTCCATTGGCATAAGCGTCCTCCATGCGGTCGCGCGTCCATCGCCACACGCGCTTTACGCCAAGAAATTCGTAGGTGAGATTCGGCCTATTCTTATTAGGGTTTATGAGGTTATCGAGCTGATATCGGCGGTTGGTTCCGGGTTCGACGTGACGATAGAATTTCTCCACATAGTCTGGATCATGTTCAAGATAGATCGGATTCCACGTCCATTCCTCGCCTTTGGTGTACCGCAGAATGACATCATGGCTTCGTGCAAAGCGGGTGAATGCATGACCCTTGGGCGTTGTCCGTTGCCAGATTAATTCATTCCCGAAGAAGCGATGACCGAAGATCGAATCGAGGGTAAGCTTCAAGTAGTGGCTCGCGGTCGGGTCGCAATGCAGGTAGAGCGTGCCTTTCGGCTTCAATGCCCGATGGAGATAAATCAGCCTCGCGGCCATCATGGCGAGATAGGCCATCATCGAGGAGTCGCCCATCCACGTTCGAAATGAGCGCATCAGAAGGGCGAGATTGTCGTTGCATTTTACTGCTTCGTCGAATGCGATAGCGGCGGATTCTCCCCATTGCCATGTATCGCGGAACGCCTCTGCCTGCGCCTCAGAGAGTGTGCCGCGCTCACCAAATAGAACATTATATGTTGCGTGCGAATTGAACGGCGGGTCGAGATAAATAAGGTCGATATCTTCTTCCCAGCGTTGGCGCTTCAGTACTTCTAGGTTGTCGCCAAAGTAGAGATGGTTCATTGGTCGCCTCCGCCGAATCAGGCGACCCACACATTTTCATCATCCAAAACAAAAAGATGCCCCCCTTGGGCGATTCACTTTGTCGCAGGGTTTGGCTTGATGGCGCCTTCGGCCGTCTAGGTTTTTTTCTTTGTCACGCGCACCCGACTCGGCGTTCCCTTGCTGCGCTTGCGGCCTTCGCGAGTCGGAATCTTGGCGAGCGGCGTTGGCGGTCCAGAGAATGCGCCACGCATGATCTTGCGCAACCGTTGCTCGGTTTCTTCGGGACTGTGTTGGTCGCTGTCCGGGGCGTTTGGCATTGGCCGCTCATAGCACAAGGGGGCGAAAACGGAAACGGGCCGCTGGCTACGACCGATATACATCTGCCGCATACCGGCCTTACGTCACAGCCATCGGGCAAATTGCGCTCGCATGGAACGACCTTCACGAGACCCTTTGCAGCCTGTTTGTTACGCTCACCGTCGCAGCTGATCCGAAAATCGACGCGGCGTGGCAGTCGCTTCCATCGGATCGGGCCAAACGCGGAATGCTACGAGCCGCGATTGCGCAGATGGACGCGAAGGAAATAAAACTGAATCCACGCGCACAAGATGAAATGAAATGGTTTCTTGGGCAGCTGGACCGATTGGAGGAAGATCGCAACAATGCGATTCACGCGCCTTTAGCATCTTATTCTCACCCGATTTTCAGCATGATCGGGATGATGGAACGCGGCATTCAGCCTTACGACCTGAGAGAAAACCGGCGCGCAGCCAACCTTAAGAACAAAGACCTTCTCACCGAGTACCGTTGGATCAGGGACGCGGTAATCCTGATGCGCGACTACGCGGAGGAGATCGAGGGCTCTTGGAACTGGAGCGAACGCAGCAGGCGCGATCCATGGCCCGATAGACCCCGACTGCCAAATCGCGGGCAGAAAAGCCGGGCCAAGGTTCAGCCAGCCCGGGGATCTCCTGCCACACAGCTTCCTCTCCCGCTGAAATCATCTCAGGAGTGATTTTGGCCCCCTCCTTTGCCTTCTTGCCTGAGTCCATTTCCGCCTCCTTTCAAGCGGTTTAGGACCAGAATTACGGAGTCGTCGGCCTGTCCGGCCCACCACAAGCTATAGTATGTGTGGTGTCAACTACGTAATTCGGCTTTCTTGCAACAGCCTGTGGCTTGGGTACACTGGGTGCGGTTTCGGACGGTGCCGGGTAACCGGCGGGTGGGGGTAGCGGCAGGCCTGAATGGCGACGAGCAATATGGCCGGCCCAACGGCGGGCACCGGTCTGTGGCAGGTGATTCGGGCCGCTTCCCGCCCATCGCGGCTGGCCGGGAGCGTGGGTCTGCTTGCCGTCGCCTCGGGCGTGGCGACCTACGCCACCCTGACGGGCCTCGTCCCCTACCATCCGACCACTGCCGCGGTCATCGCGCTGCTGCTGACCAATCTCCTGCTGGTGCTGTCGCTGGGCGCGCTCATCGTCTGGCGGATGGTCCAGTTGTGGATCGACCGCCGCTCCGGCATCGCGGGCGCCAGGCTGCATGTGCGCCTGGTCGTCATCTTCAGCGCCATTGCCGTCATTCCGGCGATCCTCGTGGCGGTGTTCGCCGCGGTCTCGCTCGACCTCGGACTCGAAGCCTGGTTTTCCTCCCATGTGAAGGCGGCGCTTGGCAACGCGGTGCAGGTCGCCGACCGCTATGTCCAGAGCAACGAGAGCCAGATCGTCGGCGACGCCTATGAGATCGCCAACAGCATCGAGCACGATCCCGAACTGTTCGACCCCAACAACCGCGTGCGCGCGGACATTCTCTTCACCAAGCTCGCCATACTGACGAAAGACCGCGGGCTGCAGGCGGCCTACATCATCGATTCGCACGACCATGTGCTCGGCAGCACCAAACAGCGCTTCCTTCCCGACCTCGCCCTGCCGAAGCCGGGCGACATCGCCCAGGCCTCGCATGGCACGATCGTCATCGACGCCAACGCCAAAATCGGCGTGGTGCGCGGACTGATCCGCATGCAGGCGCTTAACGACGCCTATCTGCTGGTTGTCCGCACGGTGGATCCGCAGGTGCTGGCCTATTACCAGCGTACGGTGAATGCCGTCTCGGAATACAAACGTCTCGAGCAGAACCGCTCGCAGGTGCAGCTCGTTTTTGCCGCACTTTATGGCGCCGTGTCGCTGCTCATTCTGCTGGCCGCGATCTGGCTGGGCCTGTGGGCCGCGAACAGCCTGGTGCGGCCGATTTCACGGTTGATCGGGGCTGCGGAGCGCGTCAGCCGGGGCGATCTCAAGGTGCAGGTCGAGGTGGACCGCGACGATGACGAGATGGGCACGCTGGCGCGGGCCTTCAATCGCATGACCGCCGAACTCGACAGCCGCCGCAGCGAACTCATCCATGCCAATCAGCAGTTGGACGAGCGCCGCCGCTTTACCGAAGCGGTGCTGGCCGGTGTGAGTGCCGGCGTCATCGGCCTCGACGGCGACGGCCATGTGACGATCGTCAACCGGGCGGCTGCCCGGCTTCTCAACGCCGAACCCGATGAGATCGAAGGCCAGCACTATGCCGAGGCCGTGCCGGAGCTTTCGGCGATCATCCGCCGGGCGCTGCACGAGCCCGTCGCACGCGCAAGCGGGGAGGCGACGGTCAGGCGCGGCGGTACGATACGCAGCCTCAGCGTCCAGGTGGCTGGTGAGGCCGGGGCAGGGGAGGCCGGATTTATCGTCACGTTCGACGACATCACCGATCTTGTTTCCGCCCAGCGCACGGCGGCCTGGGCGGATGTCGCCCGCCGCATCGCCCATGAGATCAAGAATCCGCTGACGCCCATCCAGCTTTCGGCGGAGCGGCTGAAGCGGAAATATGCACGGGAAGTCTCGAGCGATCCCGATGTCTTTCGTCAGTGCACCGACACGATCATCCGCCAGGTCGGCGATATCGGCCGCATGGTGGATGAGTTCTCTTCCTTCGCCCGCATGCCGGCGCCGCGCATGGGCAGCGAGATCGCGCAGGAGCTTGTGCAACAGGTGATTTTCCTTCAACGCGCGGGACATCCGCAGATCGATTTTGCGATCGGGGGCGACAGGCGCCCGATCCGCTTCGAGTGCGACGGACGGCTTGTTTCCCAGGCGCTGATCAACGTACTGAAGAATGCGTGCGAGGCCATCGAGGCGCGGATGGCATCCGGCACGGACGAGGGTGGCCGCATCATTATCACGGTTTCCGCGGACGGCGCGCGCGTGGTGTTTCGCATCGAGGACAACGGAATCGGCCTGCCGCAGGCGGAACGTCACCGCCTGACTGAACCCTATGTCACGACGCGCACCAAAGGCACCGGTCTGGGGCTCGCGATCGTGCGCAAGATCGTCGAGGAACATGGCGGCGAGATGGAAATTCTGGACCGCGAGAATGACGAAGCGGGCGCGGAACTGCGCCTGGGCTTCCCGCTGAAACAAAGAGCTGCACGCGTAACGGAGTTGGATGGAAGGGATGAGCAAGAACGGATCGTTGATCGCACCTGAGCTTCTGGTCGTCGATGACGAGGAAGACATCCGCGAGCTGATCGCGGGCATTCTGCGCGACGAGGGCTACACAGCGCGCACCGCCGCGGACAGTGAGGCCGCGATCGCGGCCGTGCGCCAGCGGCGGCCGCAACTCGTGATCCTCGACATCTGGCTGCAGGGAAGCCGTCTTGACGGCATCCAGGTGCTCGATGCGCTGAAGCGCGACCATCCGGATATGCCGGTCGTCATGATCAGCGGACACGGCACGATCGAAACGGCAGTCGCCTCCATCAAGAAGGGCGCCTATGACTTCATCGAGAAGCCATTCAAGGCCGACCGGCTGATTCACGTGACCGTGCGTGCACTCGAAGCGGCGCGGCTGAAGCGCGAAGTGCAGGAGCTGAAGCTCAAGGTGGGCGACGACACCGAACTTGTCGGTCAGTCTTCGATGCTCTCTCAGCTGCGGCAGATGATCGACAAGATCGCACCGACGGGCAGCCGGGTGATGATCACCGGCGCGGCGGGCTCCGGCAAGGAACTGGTCGCGCGGCTGATCCATGCCCACTCGCGGCGTGCGGCGCACGCGTTCGTCGCGATCAATTGCGCGACCATGGCTCCGGAGAGAATCGAATCGGAGCTGTTCGGCGAAGAGGCACCTGAGGGTCCGCGCAAGATCGGGCTGATGGAGCTCGCCCATAACGGCACGCTGTTTCTCGACGAAGTGGCCGACATGCCGCTCGAGACGCAGGGAAAAGTGCTGCGCGTGCTGGTCGAGCAGAGCTTTCTGCGGGTGGGCGGCTCCACGCGCGTGCAGGTTGACGCGCGCATCGTTTCCTCGACGACGCGCGACCTGCGGACGGAAATCGCATCGGGGCAGTTCCGCGAGGATCTGTACCATCGGCTCAACGTGGTGCCGGTGCGCGTCCCCTCGCTCTGCGAGCGTCGCGACGACATTCCTTTGCTCGTCACGCATTTCATGAAGCGCCTGTCGGTTGCCTCGGGTCTCGCCATGCGCGAGATCGGCGACGATGCGATGGCGGTGCTGCAGGCGCACGGCTGGCCGGGCAATGTGCGCCAACTGCGCAATATCGTCGAGCGCCTCCTGATCCTTGCCAGTGACGATGCCGTGCAGGCGATCTCGGCGGATCTGCTTCCTGCTGATTTCAGCGCCGGCGCGGGCTGGGCCAACGGCGCCAATGGCGATCTCGTGATCTCGCTGCCGCTGCGCGAAGCGCGCGAGATTTTCGAGCGCGACTATCTGGTCGCGCAGATCAACCGCTTCGGCGGCAACATCTCGCGCACCGCCGCCTTTATCGGCATGGAGCGGTCGGCGCTGCATCGCAAGCTGAAATCGCTGGGCGTCGGTTCGAACGACCGCGAACAGGCGTTCAACGCCTGACATGACGGGCACAACCCACTGCACGCAACCGCGCTGGCCGCTTCGCGCGCCGGGCGGGCGCGTGGCCTATGTCAACGGCCGCTATCTTCGCCACGATCGGGCGGGCGTGCATATCGAGGATCGCGGGCTGCAATTCGCCGACGCCGTCTACGAAGTGTTCGGCATCGCGCGCGGCCTCATTCTCGACGAGGTCGAGCATTTCGACCGGCTCGAACGTTCGCTCGGCGAAATCGCGATGGCGATGCCGATCCCGCGCGCGGCGCTGTCGCTTGTGCTGCGCGAACTCCTGCGGCGCAACCGGCTGGAACACGGGCTCGTCTATCTGCAGGTCACGCGCGGCACCGTGCGGCGCGATCACGCCATTCCCGCCGACGCACCGCGCCCGACCCTGATCCTGACGGCCCGCAGCCTCGACCCGGCACGGAACGTCAGGCGCCGCGACGAGGGGATCGCGGTGGTGACGATGGAAGACCAGCGCTGGGCGCGTTGCGACATCAAATCGACCTCGCTTCTGCCGAATGTGCTCGCGAAGAGCGCGGCGCGGGCGGAAGCAGCCTTCGAAGCGTGGCTGATCGATCGCGACGGGCGAATCACCGAAGGATCGTCGACCACCGCCTGGATCGTCGACGAGGAGGGCAGGCTGATCACCCGAGATCTGAGCCCGGCTGTGCTGCCCGGCGTCACGCGCCGTGTCATCGCGGCCCTGGCCGGCGAATCACAGATCGCGATCGTGGAACGGAGTTTCACGCGCGACGAAGCGCTCGCGGCGCGAGAAGCCTTCGTGACGGCGGCGACTCTGGGCGCCATGGGCGTCGTGTCGATCGATGGCGTGACCATCGGCGACGGCACACCGGGTCCGCTGACGCGACGTATCCACGAGCTTTATGCCGATGCGGCGGGCGCTTCGGCCCAAACAGGGAACAATTCTCTTTCGCGACCGCAGCAAGTGCCTTTATGCTGCGACATGCCCGGCGAGGGGCCGGGGGCGGAACAAGAAGAAACAGAGAAGTCGGGTTCATGACCGAAAAACAACAAAACCTGCAGGACACGTTTCTCAACGCCGTGCGCAAGAGCAAAGCGCCGGTGACGATCTTCCTGGTCAATGGCGTAAAGCTTCAGGGAAACATCACCTGGTTCGACAATTTCTGCGTTCTCCTGCGCCGCGATGGCCAGGCGCAGCTCGTCTACAAGCACGCGATTTCGACCGTGATGCCGATGGGGCCGATCCAGCTCTATGAGGCCGAGACGGCCGGCATGTAAACCGCCTGACCGCGCGCAAACGCCCAGCCGATTCGCAGGCCAGCGGGACGACCGCAATCGTCCTGCATGTCGAGCCGCGGCGGCGCAGCGCCGACGCCACGAACCGTGACGCGGAAGCGCGGCTGGCGGAAGCCGTGGGCCTGACCGCGGCCATCGGCCTGAAAATCGTGGCCGAGCATGTCGTCCCCCTCGCGGCACCAAGGCCCGCGACGCTGATCGGCACCGGCAAGGTCGAGGAAATCGCCGCGGAAGTGCGCGCGCTCGAACCGCAGGTCATCGTCGTCAACGCGCTGCTGAGCCCGGTGCAGCAGCGCAATCTCGAAAAGGCCTGGAGCACCAAGGTGCTCGACCGCACCGCGCTCATCCTCGAAATCTTCGGCGAACGGGCGCAGACCAAAGAGGGCCGGCTGCAGGTCGAGCTCGCGCATCTCACCTGGCAGAAAAGCCGGCTGGTGCGCAGCTGGACCCATCTCGAACGCCAGCGCGGCGGCTTCGGCTTTCTCGGCGGCCCCGGCGAAAGCCAGCTGGAGATCGACCGCCGGCTGATCGGCGAGAGAATCGCGCGGCTGCGCCGCGAACTCGACGGCGTGAAACGTACCCGCGCGCTGCACCG
>DATAWY010000089.1:0-14327 GCA_036266955.1 Rhizomicrobium sp. | reverse complement strand
GGCACAGGAGCCGATTTCGTCCTCCGTGGCGAGGTCCTGCGACCAGGTCTTGCCGCCGTCGGCGGAGTAATAAATGCCGCCCACGTTGGAATAGATGTTGCCGCCGGTTGCCCAGCCGACCTTTTTGTTCAGGAAGTCGATTTCACGGATCGGCCAGGCGGTGTTGAGCACGCGTCCGCTCCACGTCTGGCCGCCGTCGGTGGTGCGGTGCAGCCAGCCTTCGACGTTGGGCGAGATCTCGCCGCCGCCGGTCCAGCCGGTCTTGTCGGAGACGAATTCGGTCGGCCCGTCATAGACGCTGTCGGCCGGCGGTCCGCAGGTCCAGGTCGCGCCGGTGTTGGCGCTGGTGCAGAACTGGATGCCCGAGGCATAGGCGGTCTGGTCCTTGAGCAGCGTGAACTGATAGCCGAACCAGCCGCCGTTTGGGTCCGGTGTGACCTGCGCCCATTTGCCCGGCTTCACGCGCCACCACGCCGCATTGGGATTGCCGAGCCCTTCACCGTTCATTGCGAGCCCGTCCTTCACCGCGTGCGTGAACCGCACGCGCCCGCCCCAGGCGTTCGTGCTCAGCACCGTATCGGCTTTCCAGGTCTGTCCGCCGTCGTTGCTCTCGCTGAGGATTGCCTCGCTGTTGTCGTCGTCGAAACCGGACGCGACGATCTTTTGGCCGTGCACCGCGATCCCGTAGTAGTAATAGGGATAGCCGCGGTTCAAAATCTCCGTCCAGCTGTTGCCGCCGTCCGTCGTCTCCCACACCTGCCCCAGTTCCGCGGCGGCATAGCCGACCGTCGGACTGACGAAGGCCACGTCATGCACGGTCGCGCCCGGAAGATTGGCGAGCAGCGTCCAGTCGTTGCCCGGATGGCCGGCCGGCGTGACCGAACGCGGCGCCAGGGCCGCGGGGCGGACCGCACCGATTGCGACAGAAGGTCCGTTCATCGGCAGTCGCGCGCTCACATAATGCGTTGTCGCACCAACGGCGCCCAATGACGGCGCGCAGGTACCGGCGAGCAGGAGCATGGCAAGAGCCGGCGCGCGCAGCGTCACGGGCCGGGAATGCGGCATCGTCTTCATTCGATCATATCCGGTTGGAGTTTCCGCCTGAGTTTCACCGTTTTGGCCCCCACCGACAAGCGGCGTTTTCGTGGCGGAGACCGTTGCGGCACCGAGCCGTCGGCAGAATGCGTGCAAGCGGTTCATGTGCGGATGCGAATGCCAAAAGACAACACGCCGCGGCAGGGCAGCAAATCCGAATCCGCGAGTGCGCCCCCGTTTTCCTCTTGTCAGGTTCATCAAAAATGCATGCAGACGCCGGTCGGCTATTCCCTGCGTGGAATCAGTACGCGCAGGATAAACGCGCCGGCAATGGGAGCCTGCAGCGCCCAGAGGCTGACCCACAAGGGATTATGGGCACGCAGGTCGCTGCCATAGAGAAATGTGTGCCACACCGCGAGCACGTAAACGGCCGGAATTATGTAACGATGCAGCAGCCGCCAGGTCCGCGGGCCCAGCCGGCCCCGCAGGTAGAAGCTCGGACCCGCGAGCACCGCCAGATAAAGGGACAGGATTCCAAGGGTTTCCGGAAACCGTCCGGGTAAATAATGCGTGGTCCACGGCACGAATACCGTGAAGACGGTATCGCCCATCCTGTCCCAGATCAGCAGCACGGCATGGGCGACGATGAGGCCGATGACGGTGAGGCTGGTGCTGCGATGGAGTTGCTCGACGATTTCGCGTATTCGCGGCCGGCGCGATCGAGCCCATAGCGGCAGCGACACGCCGAGCAGGATCGTCAACCATGACCACAGCAACGCCGCCCATCCCACGGCCTGGCTCGCCGTGTAGGACCAGATGCCGCCGGTCCGCATCATGCTTGGCATTTCCGACAATGCGGGATCGACGCCGGCGCGGATGCGGGCCATGAGGATTCCAAACGCGACGCCGGCCAACAGAAGCGCCAGCGCCGCATCGGGTACGGCGGCGCGCAGGTCGTCGCGCAGCCTGCGTTGCGAGCGGCCCGAGCCCTTTGCCAGGATCGACTGAGCGAGCGTCATGCGGGCCTCATTCCAGTTTCGCGCGCAGGCCGCCCATCGCTTCGAACGGCGTGCCGAGAATGGGAGCACCGCCGCTGTTGTTCGCGATATAACGGCTGTCGAACAGGTTCTGTATCTGCACGAACGCCTGGAGGTACCGCGTCAGCGGATAGCTTGCGGAAAGATCCGTCACGAAATGCGCGTTCTGGATCAATCCGTCCGCGGGGAACGGGTCGCCGTAGCTCTTCGAAATATAGCGCAGCACGGTTGTAATCTGCCACCCGGCGGGCGCCATATAGGTGAGGCTCGCGCCCGCGTTGTGCATCGGCACGCCTTCCAGGCGCTCGCCGACATATGCGGGATCGACCGGGTTGGAGGTGTAGCGGGAATCCGCGTAAGTGTAGGTCAGTTCCGTCGAGAAACCCTGGCCGATGTCCCAGTTCACCCCGGCCTCGAATCCCCGGGCAACGGCGGACGCCGCGTTGATGTTCCGCGTGCAGGTCAGATAGGTGTAGGTGGCCGCGTCATATCCGCAGGTCACGCCCGGGATGTCGGGATATTGCGACGGCACGAGGTTCTCCGTCGTGATCAGATTGTCGATCGTGCTGTTGTAGAGCGTGAACTGGCTCCTGAGACCAGGCTGCGTGAAATCGAGCCCGACCTCCTCGCCGGTGAGCGTTTCCGGCAGGAGCTGGGGATTGCCTTCGTAGATGCCGGCGGTGGTGTCCGCATAGGTGCGATAAAGCTCGTCCAGCGTCGGCGCGCGGAACGATTGATAGTAGGCGCCGCGCAGGGCGAACGCATCGTCGATCTGATAGCGCGTGTCCACGCGCGGAGTGGCGCGGTAATAGGTGTGGTCGGGGATCGTGCCGAAACCGGGCGGGAAGGTGTCGATGCCGTTCTCGCTGAGGTAATACTGGTAGCGAACGCTCCCCATGATCTCGAGCCGCGCCATCGGCTTCACCTGTGCCTGCGCAAAGCCCGCGAGGAAGATCTGCTTGCCGCGGCCGACGATGGTGGGCGCTGCGAGAACACCCGAGGGCGCGTAATAGTCCGCGTCGTCATAGCCCGAAATCTCGTGGAAATCCGTACCGATCTCGGCCTCCGGAAGCAGCGTGCCGAAGTCCCTGTCGAGAATGAGCGACGCGCCGTTGTCCGACACGTCCGTGACGTGGGTGTTCGAATTGTACTCCGTCGTGAACGTCAGGAGATGCGGATTGTCGGTGAGGAAGGCGCTGTCGTCGTGAAAGAACGTCGCGGTCAGCGTGGTATCGGCATCGAAGGTCTTCGTGAGGCCGGCCGCGCCGGCCCAGACGTGCTGCGAATTGAGGCCGATGGGCGTCGAAAGCACCTGCTGATTTTCGTGATAATGGATATCGACGAAGCCGCTCAGATCCGGCGCCGGCGCGAAGTCCGCGCGCAGGCCGATATTCTCGGCGCTGTTCGTGGTGGGCGTGTAGAGCGGCGATCTGAGATTGGGCGTTCCGAAGCTCGTCCAGGAGTCGGGCGTCGTCTGATAGCCCTGCGTGCCGGTGAAGGCGGCGTTCAGGCCGACGGCGACCCAGTCTTCGTCCGCCCAGGCGCCATAGAGGCTCGTCGCGTAGCTGTCATAGCTGCCGCCCGCCGCAGAGAGATCGAGTTCATCGGTTTGCGGCGCCCGCGTGATGACGTTGACCACGCCCCCCATCGCGCTGTTGCCCCACAGGGGCGAGCCGCCGCCCCGCACGATCTCCACGCGCGAGATGTTGTCGAGCGGAATGAAGTTCCACTGGATGTAGCCGAAAAACGGGTCGTTGACCGGCACGCCATCGACCATGACGAGCATGCGGGTCTCGGTTGACGGCAGACCCCGCATGTTCTCGCTATAGGCGGTGGGGTGTCCGACGTCGGGACCGAAATCGTCGAGCGTCATGCCCGGAAGATTGCGCAGGATGTCGTCGAGACCCTGCGCGGGCGTATTTGCGATCTGCCGGGTGGTGACGATACTGACGCTCTGCGGAAGATTCGAAAGGGCTTCGGGGCTGCGGGTCGCCGTCACGACGACGGTCTCCGTCTGTTGTGGCGCCGGCGCAGTCTGGGCCGCCGCCGGCTGAAACGCCGGCCCGCAAAGCGTGGCGCCCAGTATCAGGGAGGAAACGCGAAATCCTGCGACTTCGATTGTAATGGCGTGCAGCGCACGCGGATGCGCGCAATACCGCATGGGGCGATCTCCGGTTTGAGGGAAACATCGGGCCCGGACTGGCCGGGCCTGGGCTCAAACCGGAACGGGCGGCGCTCGCGGCGAATGGGCCCGCGCGCGGCGCAGCCCATGCCAGATGTAGACGGCCGGTGGCGGCGACGCCGCGATGGCGAAGCCCGCCTGGGCAAACAGGACCGGCAATTGCGGGGCCACCAGATGGGCCGCAGCCGCGAAAGGACAGATTTTTCCGGAATTGTTCTGCGGCGCCTGACCCGGAATGCGCAGGGGATGCGCATGTTGAACGCCGGAGCAGATGACAAGCGGCGCGCCGGCCAGTCCGTCCGGGTTGGGCATCCAGCCCGCCGGCAACATCGCGCGCAGCAGCATCGCCGCGAGGGCGAGGGTGGCGGCCAGCGAGCGGAAAGCATCAGTCACAGGTTGCCCGATCATGCTCCCATATCAAGAAGGACGCCCTGCCGCGACGTCGCGCAAGGTGCGTTCCGTCGCAGTTCGGCCCGAATTCGGATATTGGTCCGTGGCCGTGCCGTCGATCCTCGGATACGGGCGCTCCATTCCGGTCGGCCGCCGGCGTCGGCAATGACAATGTTTGCCGGACCTTGTCGAAAACCAGGCGCTTCGATGCAGACGTTGCCTTGATCTCTCATCACTCTTCAGCCGTACGCTGGCGTAGAAGAGGCTGCAGGTGCGCGGGTTGGAAATTTCGCTCGGGCAGGCTCGCGACGGCATGCTTCGTACCGGCCTTCCCACTCGTGAACGAATTGAATTAGGTTTTTCACGGTCCCGTGGGCGCGCGCGTCATATCTCTCGAATGGACTCTGATTGTCCGGCTCCTCGCCGCTGCTGCGCTGGGCAGCATCATAGGTGCGGAACGCGAAAGGCTTGCATGGGCGGCGGGGCTGCGCACGCACATGCTGGTGTGCGTCGGCGCATGCCTGTTCATGATCGTTTCCGCCTTCGGCTTCGCCGACATCCTCGGAACGCCGAATGTCGTTCTCGATCCCTCGCGCGTTGCCGCCCAAGTCGTCTCCGGCATCGGCTTTCTGGGTGCCGGATCGATTCTCCTGCGGGGCGAGATCGTGCGCGGGCTGACGACGGCGGCAAGCCTTTGGACGGTAGCCGCGATCGGATTGGCCGTGGGTGGCGGCCTCTACACCGAAGCCGTGGCGGCGACCGTCGTGATCCTCCTGATTCTGGCCGGCATCAAGCCCATCGAGGAACGGCTGCTGCAACGGAACAGAACCCATCGGATCGCGATCGAAGCCGAGCAGAGCACAATCTCCGTTGCAGAACTGAATGCTATGCTCGGATACCGGGCCAAGCGGATCACGCAATATATCTGCACGCCAGGCAGCACGCCGGGAACGGAAGACATCTCGCTAACGCTTACGCGGCTTTCTCCGAAGGATGTCGACGAGATCGAGGCGGTGTTGCGCCAGGCAAAAGGAGTCCGCAACGTCAGCCGCCCTTCGATCTGACGGGGCGTCGGCCTCGGACCGACGAGGGATGTCGAAGGATGTCAATGATCGGGGGCAGACGTCGCCAGAGCTGGTGTTGGTGATGCGGACGAGCGGGAAGTTCGTAGTCTGCTGCGCGTCGTCCCCGTACACGCCACCCTGCGAGAAGCCGTTGAAATTCGTACGGGCAATGGCGTTCCCGGTGCTTCCCACGGTGAGTGTGGTCGCCACACTGGACACGACAGGGAGCCAGGCCTTCTTGGGCTTACCCTTAGGAACGGGGCCGGAGTTGCGATGCAATTCCGACCCCGCATTCGAGAGTGAGACGCTTTATCCCACCCGCTCCAAAGTCACGACTTCATTTCGCAAGCGATTCCTTGAACGAAACCGAGGGTGTCGCCCCACCTTTCGCTTTGCAGCTCCCCAGAAGATCGAGGTTGTTGGTCTCGCCGGTGGTCCCGTCATTCGCCACGCAGTCGGGAGCGGTCGTCGTGCCATCGGTTTCGGCGATCCGGACTTTAATCTTTGTTCCGGGATTGAAAACAGCTTCCGATCCGCCGCCGTTCCCGATGACATTGAATTCGATTCCCTGCCAGTAGTCGGCCAGATAGACCATGTCATCATTATTCGTCACGCTGTAGGCGTCGCTCTTCGTCATGAATTTGAGCGTAGCGTGGCCGCCGGCAACGCCCGAGCCGGTCAGCGTCAGGTACTTGAGGTCCGTGATCGCCTGCAGGGGCACGTTTGTCGCGTTGCTGTTCGTGTAGCAATCGCCGGCGTCGTCGGACGCCCAGCCGCTCGGGCACGTGGTGTCATAGGAGATCAGCCAGTATTGAATGAACGCGTCATTGTAGGGTGCGGCGGAATACACGAACTGTTCCCAGGCCCGACATTTTGACGGATTCGCCGCGCCGTCGCAGGACGGAGAACCCGACATGAAATTCGAATTGAGCTGAATCGAGTAGGAATTGGATTCACCGTCATCTGTTTCGGTCTTCACCTTCATTTTGGGAAAAGACCCGGTGCCCGTCGAAATGATCGCCGGGGAGACCACCGCCTGATAGTCGTGGCCGTCGCCGACGGTTTCTCCTGTGCCCGACCTGGTCGCCGGAATGAATGGCATGTTCGGTGCGGCCGTGGCGCAGCAGGACGTTGCGAAAATTTCCAGCTGGCTGTCGTCGCACGGCTTCAGCGTCGAGGGCGTGCTGCCCAGCCGGATGGCGATCGAATTTTCCGGCACGGCGGGCGATATCCGCGATGCCTTTCACACGGAGATCCACAATCTCGACGTGAACGGCGTCCACCACATCGCCAACATGAGCGATCCGCACATTCCGGCCGCACTCGCGCCGGCCGTCGCGGGTATCGTATCGCTGAATGACTTCCGGCCGCACCCGCTCTACAAGCTGCGGAAGAATTACACCTTCGGCACCGATTCGTGCTATCCGTTAAATACGCAAGGCAGCGGCGGTCCCTGCTATGCGGTGGTGCCCGCGGATCTGGCCACGATCTACAATTTCAACGCTGCCTTCAGTGCCGGCGTCAGCGGTACAGGTCAGACGGTTGTCGTGATTGAAGACACCAATGTCTACAGCACCGCCGACTGGAACACCTTCCGCAGCACGTTCGGCCTGTCCGGTTATACGTCCGGCTCCTTCAGCCAGGTCCATCCCACGGGCAGCCTGACCTGCACCAATCCTGGCGTGAACGGCGACTCGGGCGAGGCCATCATCGACGCCGAGTATGCAAGCGCCGCGGCGCCCAGCGCGGCGATCGAGCTGGCAAGCTGCTCCGATACGGAAACGAATTTCGGCGGCCTGATCGCGCTGGAAAATCTCCTGGGCAACACGCCGCTGCCGCAATCCGTCAGCATAAGCTACGGCGAATGCGAAGCGGAAAACGGTGCGGCGCAGAACGAAGCCTTCAGCGATACCTATGAGCAGGCGGTCGGCGAAGGCGTAACCGTGTTCGTGTCCTCCGGCGACGAAGGCGCGGCCAGCTGCGATGCCGACAAAGCCAATGCCACGCACGGCATCGGCGTCAGCGGACTGACCTCCAGCCCCTATGACGTGTCGGTCGGCGGCACCGACTACGGCGATGCCTATGCCAATAAGATCGGCACCTACTGGAGCAGCACCAACAGCCAGTACTACGGCTCCGCCAAGTCGTATGTTCCCGAAATCCCGTGGAACGATTCCTGCGCCAGCGTGCTGATCGCCACCTACTACAGCGGCTCGGGCACGACCTACGGCTCGAACGGCTATTGCAACGCGGGCACCGATCATACCGATTTCATCACCACGGCTTCCGGCAGCGGCGGCCCGAGCGGCTGTGCGACCGGCGGCGCCAGCATCAACGGTGTTGTCAGCGGCACCTGCGCCGGCTGGCCGAAGCCGTCCTGGCAGAAGGGCTTCATCGGAATCCAGAAGGACAAGGTGCGGGATATCCCCGATGTTTCACTCTTTGCCGCAAACGGCGTGTGTGGAGTCATTACTATCTGTTCTGCGACAGCGATGGCGCCGGATGCTCGGGAACACCCGACAACTGGGACGGCGCCGGCGGAACGTCTTTCTCCTCGCCGATCCGGGCCGGAATCCAGGCGCTGGTCGATGAGAAGACCGGAGCGAGCCAGGGTGATACGCACTCCGTAATGTACCAGCTCGCGGCCGCCGAATATGGCAGCAAGGGCGACAAGAAATGCAGCTCGACGAAGGGCAAAAAAGCCAAATCGAGCTGCGTCTTCTATGACGTCACCGAAGGCGACATGGACGTGAACTGTACCGGCACCTATAATTGCTACCTGCCGTCGGGTCAGTATGGCGTCCTGTCGACCAGCGACAAGAAGCACAAGATCGCCTATGGCGCGACGAAGGGATGGGACTTCGCATGAGGCGCAGTCCGAGGCGTGGCCGTCACGAACCCGGACCAATCAGGGCGTCGTCGACAATTCTTCGCTCTACGCCCCGTTCAGGACAGGGCCGTGTCGGTCTACGCGCCGGGTATCGGCATGACCGGCATCACCTCGACGGCCTCGCCCGGGAAGATCGCGAAGTGCGGATGGTTCTCGAACAGCCGCGCGGCCTCTTCATGCGAGCCTGCGCGGACAAGGGTGTAGCCGCCGATTTCATTGGCCGTGTCTTCGACGCCGTGCCGGCTGATCCGCTTCGTCTTGCCGAGGGGGCCGCCGATGCCGACGATTGCCGCCTGGTGTTCGTCCAGCCACGCCTTCCAGGCGGCCAGACCTTCCTGCTGCCTCGCGAGGCGCTCCGCTTCGGGAAGCCCATTCCATGCCGCCATCTGCGGGCTTGTTTTGCTGCCGAGAAAAATGGCGAGGAACGTGTTGGTGCCGTCTGTCATGACGCCTGTCCTCTTTTCCTGGTTGTGGGCCGAAACCTGTCTCGTTCGACGCGTCTGGCGCGGGCCAGTCAGCCATATCAAGCCTGAAGGAACAATTGCATGTCCGGCATTTCGGGCCGGACGCCGAGGCCGATGGCGCGCGCGGGAATGCGTTGCAGCGCAGGGATGTGCTGCGCCAGGCGCAGCGGGAAGGGCACCGTGGCGCGGCGTTGGCTGGCAAGCGTCGGGCTGAGAACGCGGTTTTGCAGGAAGACCTGCACGGCCTGGGTCAGCACAGTGGGGAATTCGCGCCGGCGCTGCACGGCCTTGAGATCAGCCAGCCGGGGTTTGCCGCGGCGGAACGCGGGCACAAGAATATTCGCTGCCGCGACCGCGTCCTGAGTGGCGAGATTGATGCCCACGCCGCCGATGGGCGACATGGCATGCGCGGCATCGCCGATGCAGAGAAGGCCCTCGCGCGACCAGTCCGCGAGCCGGTCCACCACGACACTGAGAAGTTTCACCGACTCGAAACTTTCTATTTCCTGAACGCGATCGCCGACCGCGGGCTCGAGCCCTGCGATCTCGGCGCGGAAGCGCTCAAGGCCGCCGGCGCGGATGCGATCGAAGTCCCCTTTGGGAATGACATAACCGCACTGCCAGTAATCCTTGCGCTTGATCATCACCAGAATGCGGCCGCGGTCGAAGACGCCGAGCGGCCGGTCGGGATCGCCGCTCCTGCGCGAGAGCCGGAACCAGAGCACATCGATCGGAGCGACCAGATTTTTCAGCCGCAAGCCGCTTTTCTCCCGCAGCGTGGAGTGGCGCCCGTCCGCGCCAACGACGAGTTCGGCGCGGACCGCAATCTGTTGTTCGCCGCTTTTGGCCGAAACGCCGCCGACGGCGCCGTTCCCGATCAGCAGATCGGCCGCTTCCGTCTCCATATGCAGATGAAAACCGGGGTAGCGCTGCGCCTCCCGGCCGAGAAAGTCCAGGAAGTCCCATTGCGGGATCAAAGCGATGAAGCGGCAATGGACGGGCAGATGCGCGAAATCCGCGACCGTCACCTCTTCCCCGCCGATCCGTCCGCCGATCGTCTCGGCCCTGTCGGGGTCGAGGGCGAGGAAGTTTTCGAGCAGACCGAGCGCGCGCAACACCTCCATGGTCGAGGGATGGATGGTGTCGCCGCGGAAATCGCGGAAGAAATCCTTCCACTTTTCGAGCACGATCACATCGATGCCGGCGCGCGCGAGCAGGTAACCCAGCATCATGCCGGCCGGCCCGCCGCCCGCGATGCAGCATCGTGTGGAAAGCTCTCGTGCCGCGCTCATTGCGATCCCTCCGCGGAAAGTGGCCTATCAAGACGCGTTTCAAGCGGCGCAGAAAGCGGGCAGGCGCATTGGCGATGATTGTTTCACATGAAACAATCGGTCGCGGTTTGGTCCTGTTCTTCCCGTATTCGCTCCTGTTCCGCGGCGCCGCCGCGCCTGTTACCGCAATCGCCGGTTTTGGCGCAAGCCGTTGACGGAGAAAGCCTATTTCCGCGCCGGCCGGTGTTTTTCGCCGGGATTCTCGAAAACCGCCTGTATTTGCCTGTTAAACAGGAGGATGATCGCGTGGCGGGGAAAGTCGAAGGCGAAGGATCATGAAAGCGGGCGAGGCATCCCAGCGTCCGGCGGCGCTGAGCCGGCGGCACATCGCGGCGGCGACGATCGGCAACGCGCTCGAATTCTACGATTTCCTGACCTATTCCTTTTTCGCCATCGAGATCGGCCACGCGTTTTTTCCCACGCACAACGCCTATGGCAGCCTGATGCTCTCGCTCGCCACTTTCGGCGCGGGCTTTGCGGCAAGGCCCGTCGGCGCGCTCGTCATCGGCGCCTATGGCGACCGCGTCGGCCGCAGGCCGGCGATGCTGCTGAGCTTCCTGCTGATGGGCGTGGCGATCGTCGCCATGGCAGTGATCCCGCCCTATGCGGTGATCGGCATCGCGGCACCCGTGCTCGCGATCCTCGCACGGCTGATGCAGGGCTTTTCGCTGGGCGGGCAGATCGGCTCCAACACGGCGTTTCTGCTCGAAGCGGTGGCGCCGGAGAACCGGGGCCTGAGCGTCGCCTGGCAGGGGGCGAGCCAGAACGCGGCGCTGTTTGCCGCGAGTCTCGTCGGCATCGCGCTGACCACGCTCCTGCCGGCTTCGCTGCTCGACGCCTGGGGCTGGCGCATCGCCTTCCTGCTCGGCGCCGTTACCGTGCCGTTTGGATTGTGGTTGCGCCGGACGCTCCCCGAAACGATCCACGCGCCGGAAGTGCTCATGCCGACCCAGGCGCGCGACCGCGCGCCTGCGACGCGGCTCGATCTGGCCGGACGGCACTGGCGCATCATGGTGCTGGGACTCTTCGTCCTCGGCGCGGGCACGGTTGCGAATTACGTCGGCGTCTACGCCGTGACCTACGCGCAGAACGCGCTGCATCTCTCCGCGCGGACCGGATTCATCGCCGAGAGCGGCAATACGCTGATCTCCATCCCCGCGGTGCTGCTCGGCGGCTGGCTGTCCGACCGCCATGGCCGCTGGCCGGTCAATGTCTGGACCAATTTCGTGCTGCTCGTGCTGATACTCCCGCTGTTCGCCTGGATGGTGTCCGCGCAGTCGGCGACCGCGCTGATCGTCGGAATGACAATCCTCGGCGTCTTCACCAATCTCAACTTCGGATCCTTTGCCGCGGCGCTGAGCGAGAGCCTGCCGAAGAGCATCCGCGCGACGGGTTTTGCCACCGTCTATTCGGTGGCCATCGCCGCACTCGGCGGCACGACGCAGTTCGTCGTCACCTGGCTCATACATGTTACGGGCAGCGCCATGGCCCCCGGCTGGTACATGCTGGGCGCCGCCGTGATCGGCCAGGTCGCGCTCATGCTGATCCCCGAAAGCGCGCCGAGGTGCCTTCAGCGTTCGCCGGCTGTTTTCGCCGCGCCGGCGGAGTGATTTCTGCACACAGGTTATAAACCGCGCGAGGGGAGCCGATTGCTATCTGTCCGCGGGCCAGAGGGCAGAGCGCTCTTTGGCGTGCAGGACGATGTCGGCGTGAAGGACGCCGGCCTTCTGATTCCAGCCCGTGCGCAGGTTGTCATAGTGATAGGTCGTGATGTTGACCTGTGCACAGGCGGCGCCCGCAATCCACACCCACAGAAGTCCCGCCGCACCCGAAAGACCTTTCCCGGAAATGCGCATGTCCCGGTTTCCCCTCTTCTCAAACCGGTCGCAGCATGACCCGGTCGCATCCGGCATTCCAAATACCGGATTTCCGTTATGGCTGTTCAAAAGTCCTCAAGTCGGCTAGGATTTGTCTCTCGATTCGAGCGGAGACAATCACCATGCTGGCAGACTTGCCCTTGCGATCTCTGCGGCCGCTGTCGTCGCGGATTGCGGGAGGCTGCGGCGCGGCGCCGGCGCACCAGCCGAAGAAGAATCTTTATTCCGGCCTGTACGCCACTTACTCGACCAGCGGCGATGGAGAGTACGTCTCCTTCGACGTCTGCGGTTCCACGCAAGGGTCCGAAGGCTGCTATGGCGGCGCGACGATGGGACCGTTCGGGCACGCCTGCGGCGTCATCGAAGGCGCGCCCAAGACGAAGGGCGACGTGGTGACGCGTGCCATCTATGTGCTCGACAAGGGATCGTCCGGCAACAGCCAGGCCGTGCTCGACGTCTACAAGCGGACCGACACGATCAAGCAGGACTACGACACGGTTCAGGTCGCGCTTCCGCAGACATTGTCGCTTGATCTGCCCGGCGGACCAAGCACGGAATGCTCGATAACGGCTGGCAAGGCCAACGTTTTCGCTGCCACCACGGCGAGCAACCAGGCTGCCGAGATCAACATATCGTCGCTTGCGGTCTCGCTGGTCGGAGGGTTTAGTCCGCCCGCCGATGTAACATCGATCACCGCCGACGACCGCGGCTACGTCTCCATCCAGTTCACCGAGGGCTTCTATCTTTATGCTCCCGAAGGCGGCCTGGAGGAGGATGGCGGTGGCGACGCGGCGCTCGTCAACACGCGCAACGGCTGGCTGATTCCATAGGTCGAACTGGGCCCTCAAATGCAGCCATGGCCCGAACTGCCCTATGCGGCGTGGAAAGACACCAGCGCCGCGGTCCGGCTATGGACACAGATTGTCGGCAAGACCCGGCTGGCGCTGACGCCCTGGCTCAATCATTCCTGGCACGTCACGATGTACGTCACGGCGCGCGGGCTCTCGACGCCGCTGATCAGCACGGCCGAATGCGACTTTGAAATCGCGTTCGATTTCATCGATCACGTCCTGGGGTTGCGTCTGAGCGATGGCCGCTCGCGCGAACTGCCGTTGCGGCCCATGGCAGTCGCGGAATTCTATGCCGGGTTTGTGCACCACCTCGATGAGCTTGGAATCGGGGTGCAGATAAGCCGCACGCCCAATGAGCTTCCCGAAGCGATACCGTTCGATCGGGATTTCGCGCCACGGGCCTACGATGCGGAATTCGCCAACCGCTTCTGGCGCGTGCTCTTGCGCTCCCACGAAGTATTTTCACACTTCCGCACGGCGTTTCTCGGCAAGGCGAGCCCGGTGCATTTCTTCTGGGGCAGCTTCGACCTCGCGGTGACGCGCTTCTCCGGTCGGAGCGCGCCGCTTTTGACGACAAGCGGCGCGCCCGGCCTGCCGCTTGCGGTCGCACGCGAGTCATATTCGCACGAGGTGTCGAGCGCGGGCTTTTGGCCGGGCAGCGGACCGATCGACTACCCGGCGTTTTATTCTTACGCCTATCCGCAGCCGGAGGGCTTCGCCGCGGCCGAGGTGCAGCCCGCCGCGGCGTTCTATTTCAACGATTATGGTCAGTTCATCCTGCCGTACGACATCGTGCGAACGGCGGCCGACCCCGAAGCCGTGTTGATGGAATTTCTGCAAAGCACCTATGACGCCGCCGCGAATTTGGGGAAGTGGGACAGAAAGGCGCTGGACTGCCCGCTAGGCGAAAAAGGTAAAGTTCGCCCGGCCTAACGCGGGGGGCGGATAAGCCGTGGCACCGTAGCCCGGCTGGTGCGTTAACACCGCCATGAGCCGCTTTTCGGCATGGCTGTTGGCCTGCGCGCTGGCGTGCTGGAGCGTGCCGGCACATGCGCAAGCGGGCGCCACGCCGCCGCCGGACAAAACGCCGGCGGCCGCGGCGCAGACGGATTCGCAGCCGGGGCAACCGGCAACCGCCGACGATATCTGCCGCGCGCTTGAGCAAGACGCGGCGGAGAACGCGCTGCCGGTCGAGTTCTTCGCCCG
>DATAWY010000088.1:0-9780 GCA_036266955.1 Rhizomicrobium sp. | reverse complement strand
CAATCCCGCTGCGCACCTCGCCCCGAAGCGGCTTCGTGAATTCATTAGTGTCGATCATAGTGACGTTCACCTGGCGATTCAGCGCCAAGCTTCGCCGGCCTATGCGGCTCCCCGCAATGTGGGGTCAGACCACCGCTTACTTTCGATCTGCGGGTCGATGCGGTCGGCGTCGCCCACGTCCACGATCAGCACATGGTCGTCCTCGCGCTCGATCAGCCCCTCGAGCGCCGCCGCCATCTCGGCGTGGCGCCGCGCGGTCAGCCGGCACTGGAAGACCGAGAGCTGCAGCCAGTGGCCATAGCCCTTCATCAGCCTGAACACGCGCCGCCAGCGCTTCTGGTTGCCGATGTCGTAGGCGACGAGGTAGAGGCGTTCGCTCGGCATCAGCGGCGGGCCCCCGGCGCTTCGCGCCACCTCCCCCGCAAGCGGGGGAGGAAAATCCTGCTTCCGATTTCCAAGTTCTGATTTCTGACTTCCGTCATCGCGGCACGTAATGCGGATAGGTGGCGATCTCGCCGAGCAGATGACGCGCGAGCAGCCGCGCCTGGACGGCGACGAGGCGGCGCATCGCGAGGCGATAGCCGAACAGGGGATGGGTCGTCTCCTGGTCGAGGCGGCGTTCATAGGCGGCGAGGAAGGCCTTGCGGCCCGCCGAGGTGAGCGAGCAGGCCGGCCCCGAAAAGACGAAGTCGCCGTTCTTCACTTCGCCGTTGTTGATCGCATTGATCACCGCGGAATCGGCGATCAGCGGGCGATAGGGCTCCATCATGTCGAGCGCAAGCGCCGCCCTGCCATGACGCGGGCGGTGGTAGAAGCCGAGATACGGATCGAAACCCGCGCCGGCGAGCGCCACGTGCCAGCTGCGCGCCAGCACGGCGTAACCGAGCGACAGCATCGCGTTCACCGGATCGCAGGGCGGCCGGCGGTTGCGGGTATCGAAGCGGAATTCCGGCAGCGCGCCGTCGCCCGAGGGCCGCGACAGCATGCGCTCGAAATGACGGAAGTACGTAGCCGCCGCTTCGCCTTCGAAGCCGAGCAACTCGTTCGGATCGCGCGCATACTCCGCCCGATCGGCGAGGCGTTTGAGCTCGTTCAGCGCCGCATCGCGCTCCGCAATGGCGCTTTCGTCTTTCCAGTTGCGGCGGAGCATGGTGCGGCTGTTGCGGATCTTGGCCGCCACGATGCCGCGCGCGATGACAAGCGCGCGCAACTCGTCGAACGCCGCCTTGTATTGTGCGATGCGCACGGTCACGTTCTTCTCGCCCGCGCCCACCGTGTGCCCCATGAACCAGCCGCCGCTCGAAAGCCATGCCACGGGAATCTCGCGCCGCATCAGCTCATGCAGCAGCGGCGTGGAGACGGAGACCGGGCCGAACACCGCAAGCTCGGAAACATCGAGCAGCGGCACCTGGGTCTTGCCCTCGTCGGTTTCGATCACGACGGTATCGCCGTCCTTGCGCACGCGCGCGCCGGGCGATTGCACATAGAGCGGCAGCGCGGGATCGTCGGCCGGCGAAAGCGGGCGCGGCACGCTCTTGGGCTCGCGGAAGAAATTCACCTCGTCGGGCAGACAAATGCCCGCGAGCGAACAGCGCGGACATTTGGGGCTGTTGTCGAGCGGCGGCGGCGGGCGTGGGCTGGCCGCAGCCAGGCGCAACTCGTGGATCGCGCGCAAGGTCGTCTCGCGCAGAGCGTCGTCGAAGATCACGCGCACGCGCTCGCGGCTCTCGGCGAACCACAGCGCGCCTTCTTCTACTTTGTAGCCATTGTCCTCAAGCACAAGACCCTGCGCGCAGACCTGCACGCGCTCGGGCTCATAGGCGCCTTCGGCCACATGCGGCCGCTTGCCCTTCTTGTAGTCGATGGGCGTGACCAACCCGTCTTCCGCTTCGAGAAGATCGATCTTGCAGATGAGGCCGAGCCGCTCGGAGGAGAGCGTGACCGCGCGCGTCTTCATCTCCGCGCCCTCGGCCACCGCCTCGGCGCTGGCCATGGGCGGGCCGCCCGCATCCACGCGCGCATGCACGCGGCGGCCTTGCGCGGTGTCGCCCGATTCCGCCCATTCGCCGTCCACCCATTCGAGCCAGGCGAGCCTCGGGCAATAGACATATTCGTTGACCATGCGCGCCGGCACCAGCGGCATCTCGCCGGTCGCCGGGGGCGCGGGCAGGTCGAAGGAAAGCTGGGTGGTGGACATGGGCGCAGCCAGTGGCAGCATCGGATTTGCCCGATATAGCGCCGAAATTTTTCTGGACGTTTAACGCGGAGAGTCTTATACAGAAGGCCGTTTCTTTATGCAGAAGCTGCGGCCATGTCCATCAACATCAAGAACAAGGAAGCCGACCGCCTGCTCGCGGAGCTGAAGAGCGCAACGGGAAAGGGCGCGTCCGAGCTGATCCTCGAACTTCTGAGGGCCGAGCGGGCGCGGCTGGTGGCCGCCAAACCTGCGGCCGAAGACGAGCGCGTCCGGCGCGCGCTCGAGGCCACGCGCGAGATGCAGCGGCTGTGGCGCGAATCCCCCGTGACCGATCCGCGTTCGCCGGACGAAATTCTCGGCTACGACGAAAATGGTTTGCCTGCTTGATCGTGATCGACACGTCGGCTGTCATTGCAACACTCGCCAGCGAGCCGGAGGCCGCACGCTTCGGCGATGCGATTGCTCTTGACGGCCACGTGGTCATCAGCGCCGTGAATTACGTTGAGTGCGCACTGGTCCTCTCTTCGCGGCCGGGCGTGCGTGCCCGGCTCGAACCATGGATGGAGGCCAACAGCATCTCGGTGGCGATCATCGACCAGGCGCTCGCCCGCGGCGCCATCGACGCCTTCGAGCGCTTCGGCAAGGGCCGGCATCCGGCCGGGCTGAATTTCGGAGATTGTTTCGCCTATGCGCTCGCAAAATCCCTTGACGCGCCGCTGCTCTTCAAGGGCGACGATTTCGCGAAGACGGATGTGATAGTGGGATGAGAGCGTGAAGGCCCGCCGCAATGCCATGGAAGAGTTGCGCGAAGAACTCATCCGGCGCGGGGTCGTATACGGGGCGTGGCGCGATACTCGAGTGGTACGTTCCGCACCTGGGCGTGGAAAGCTCTGTGGGCATTATCTCCCGCGGAAGCGCGCGGCGAGAGCCCGATTGGTGGTGTCCACACTGAAAGCTTCGGGGTCGAATGTCTTGTCCATCCAGCCGCGCAGCTCCCTGTAATCGGGATGGGCGGGATCGGCGAGCACTTCGAGCAGGTGATGATAGCCGAACGGGCCGCCGCAATCGTCGGGCGGGCAGGCGCGCCTGCCGGCGATACAGGCGGGCGGAGCGATTCCCTCGGGGACGGTCGCGGGTTTTTCGATCTCGACCATGTGCTCCCAATTGTCGCCGAAATCGTAGATGTAATGGAACCGCGTCACGCCGGATTTGCGCAGGCCTGCGAGCGTCAGCCGGTTTTCGTCGGCCATGCCGCCTTCCTCGCCTTCGTCGAACGATAGATCGCCATACCGCGTTTCCCCGATCTCGAACATATGGAGGTGTCCGCCATCCCACCCCATCGCCGCCTGGATCGCCTCGCTCACGCCGCCCAGCGTCATCGAATCCGGCAGCACCAGGCGGCGCCACACGGGCGGCTTGGTATCGCGCAGCGTGACCTTGAGCGTGACGGTGCCGCCTTTCGCGGGCTTGGATTTGCGGCCTGCTGCCATGGTGCTCGCCTCCTCGATGCCCCCGCGTTTGCCGCAGCGCGCGGCCAAGTGCAAGGGCGCTCGTCCGCGCGGCGCGCCGGAGGGCGAGGGAAGAGGTGCGCGAAGAGTTCCCGCGGCGAGACATAGCGTTGTCGGCCTCGAACGCACCGAAAGGCTCGGGTCCGGACTCTACGACATCGACATCAGGATCGAAGCTGTGAAGCCGCGGCGGGTGGGCAAGGTAATCGTCGGGAACGTGCGGCGCCCTTCTTCAAACGCCCGAGGGCGCGGCAAGCCTGAAGTCCTCATTCTGTTCGACGTGGTGGACAATGGACCGGCCACGGATATCGCCCGAGACAAGGACAGGATGATAGCGAAAGCCGTGCGGCAGGAGCGTGAACGCAAAACCGCGGGCAAGCTGCAATCCCGACCGGCCGCGGCCCGCCCCAGGCAGCGTTGAGGCTATCGGTACAGCTCCGCAGGGGCGCACGTCTCAAGGTCGTATTCGTCGAACACGATCTCCGCCGCGGCATAGGGCGGTCCATTGTACCAGCTCGGATCGTCGTCATGGTCGAGCGCGATCGCCACCACGACCCGCGTTCCGACATCCGTGCAGCGCCAGCGCCTGTCGCCGCAGCGAAATTCCCTTCCAATCGCGAATTCGTCCCGTTTCATTGTTCGATCACAAGGCAGCCGGCGAACGCGCGCGGATGTCCCGTCACAACATCACCGCTTCCGAAAGGATTCTCTGACCGATTCTCCGTTTCAGGGTTTCTTTCATCACCAGATCGACAGCGAGCCCGATGGCATCGCCGATTCCCTGCTTCAGCCCCACGGGAGCCCGGAAGTCCACCAACATGTCCAGATCGCTGTCATCCGTTCCATTGAGGCCGCGGCTGTGAGGCTGCGGAATTCGCCTGCAGCCGCACCCAGAACGGCCGTGCCGAGCTGCGGCTTCAATGAGGCCGCAGCTACGGGGCTGCGGAATACGCTGGCAGAGGTGAATAGGCGATTTCAGTTCCGGCTTCAACGAGGCCGCAGCAACGAACGGTTACCGTCCGGGACGGCGCCGCCCCGCACCGCGGACGCGTCAGCGCGGCGAGGCAGCTAATTTTGCGCGGCCGTCACACCTTCTCGGGATCGATCCGGTCATCCCCCGTTTCCGGAGACGGCGGCAAGGTCCTCCACGTCCACTTGCAGCGCTCTTGCAATCGCGCGAAACGTGGCGAGCGTACCTTTGCGCTTGCCGTTTTCGATGTCCGACAGATAGCCCTTGCTCAAGCCCGTGCGGCTGCCCAGTTCGGCAAGCGTCAGGCCGCGATATTCGCGCCAGACGCGAACCGGATTTTCGTGTTTCAGAAGGCGGTCGGCCAACGCGGCCGGAACAAATTCCTCGCCGCGCGCGCGCTCGAAGGCCCGCTGGGCGCCGCGCTCGTCGGCTTCGTCGATGAGACGCTCGAAATCCGCCACAGGCATCAGCACGAAATCGGCAGCGTCGCCGCCTGCCGCAAGCTGAAGACCGGGTGCCGCGGCACGAAGGCGCCGCGCACTGGCGCGCCTCTGGCCGCCCGCGAGTCGCACGCGCAACTGCCGGACGTACGAATTGCTGCTGGTCACCTGTAGGCACCTCCTCTTGGTGCGATCTCGAAGACTTTCAGCGCCTGCGACGCGCTGTCCGTAACATAGGAGACGCGCCAATCGCCGACCCTGATCCGGTAGCCGTCCCTTATGCCCTTCAGCGCCTTCACGTTGTTGTTAGGCGCCAACGGATCGGCGGCGACCCTGTCGATGGCCTCCCGAATGTCCCTCGCCTTCGCAGGCTGCATTCTTCGCAGAGCCTTCACGGCCGATCTGGCGATCAGGATCTGCATCGGCCGAAGTTCGCATAAAGCGAACTCCGCTGCAAGGCACGCCCAATCACCTGCTCCTGGCAGAGGAGCGGGTGGACGTTTCGCTCACCCCTGCAGCAGGCCCGAGACACCTTCGGGATCGCGCGATGACTTTCCTTCGGCCGAAGATGCCTTCGTAAATTCCCTCGCCAGTCCGCTGCCGTTCGGCGGCTTTCTCACGCGACCGCGACAAGGCGGCCCTTCCGCGCGTGGACATCGAGAGGCCGCACGCGGATTTCGGCTGTTCGCCCGAGCGCGGCGAGCCGCGCAGTCAGCCGGTCGATGGTCAGGGCTCTCCATGCGGCCACGAAGGTCCTTGGAGAGCGTCGGCTGGTCGGTGGCACAGATTCGCGCGGCGTCGAGCTGCGCAAGCCTGCGCCGTATGTCGGAAGCCTGGCACGGAAGGCGTCGTTTTCCCAGCCCTTCAGGTTGCGGCCTTCGGCGGAGTCCCGCCTGCTACTCTCTCATACGATAGGGTCGCAGCAGGGCATCGGCGGGAATGCGCCATTCCCGATGCAGCTTCCAGGCCTGTTCCATCGTGAGCGGACGTTTGCGGTTGAGAATCTCCGACGCTCGCGAGCGCGAGCCGACAAGCCGCGCCAGATCGGCCTGGCTGAATCCTGCCTGGCTCATGCGGTAGCGGATGGCTTCGACGGGGTCGGACGCCTCGATCGGCCAGTGCCTCGCCTCGTAGGCTTCGATCAGTGCGGCCAGAACATCGAAGCGCGCTGCCTGCTTTGTGCTCCGCCGCGGCTCGTGCTCGAAATATTGCTCGATCTCCTTGAGCGCCCAGTCGTAATCGGCCTCGTTCCGGATCGCTCTTACGTCCATCGCCGTCATCACACCTTCTCCGGATCGATCCGGTCATACGCCTT
Source organism: Rhizomicrobium sp. (assembly GCA_036266955.1). Taxonomy (GTDB): domain Bacteria; phylum Pseudomonadota; class Alphaproteobacteria; order Micropepsales; family Micropepsaceae; genus Rhizomicrobium. Next base: position 3,350 of record DATAWY010000088.1, on the reverse strand, counting down.
GTGGGTGCCGACGAATTTGATCAGCACGCGCCGATAGCTGTAGGAAACGTGCACGACGAGCCGGTACTTGTTTCCGCCGATATCGAAGATGAGCCGGTTGTCGCCCACGAAATCCACATTGCCGCCGAACATCGCCTTGACATCAGACGGGCTCCGCCATTCCACGCCGCTCACCATGGCGAACCAGTTGCGCAGCGGCTGCTCTGCCGGAGGATGCCGCAGCCAGAAGAGCTTCAGCGTCCGCCGGGCGATGATCTGCATGCACGCCTATAGACTGTTCCAGATTCGGGAACAAGAGGCTGGGCAAATTGGGTTGCGGGGTTCGGCCGCGAAACAATCACGCGATCCACGAATGGCCGGGAAGGGCTGACCCGCTGTGAGTTTTCGAGCGATGTCGAGAATGTCGGCAAGACAGTCGGCGAACGCGCGCGGCTGTCCCGTCACAACATCACCGCTTCCGAAAGGATTCCCTGACCGATTCTCCGTTTCAGGGTTTCTTTCATCACCAGGTCGACAGCGAGTCCGATGGCATCGCCGATTTCCTGCTTCAGCCCCACGAATTCCATCAGCCCCACGGGAGCCCGGAAATCCACCGATACGTCCGGATCGCTGTCCTCCCGCTGCGTTCCGCGCACATAGGAACCGAACACGCCCAATTGGCTGATGATCCGCTCCCGTGCCGCTTCGGCGCCATTGGCAATGGCGGCCGGCACGTCTTCATGGGAAAGCTCGGGATGGTCCGGTAATAGTGGTCATTCTCGATTCTTTCCGCCCGTCTCGCCGGAATAATGCGGACACGCTCATCACGCTGCGTATATGTTACATGAAGGAGAACGCCTTCGCACATTCGCGGCAAATTTACACGCTCATGGGCGGTATTGCCGGGCGCGCCGCATCAGGCAACGACCGGCTCTTCGACAGAAATCCCCAGTTCCCTTGCAGCGTCGGCGAGCCGCTGGTCGAGCGTAACCAGCGTCGCGTCGAGACGGCGCGCGACCGCAGCGTGGATGGCGTCAGGCGCACGCAACTTGAGCTCGAACCTGCGGACATAGGCATTGGCGAGGCGCGCATCCGCGGCGTGGAGGTCGACGGGCGTGCTCGCCACCGCGCGCCAAACGTCGAAATCCGCCACCCGCTCCATTGCGTCGGCCTTCTTCAGCAGGCGCATGCGGACGAGCCGCGACAACGCTGCGGCCACTTCCGCGGCTGCGAAATCGCTGACCAGGAGTTCGCTCTCCGCGCCGAGCAGAAACTCGTCTACGGCTGGGCTGGCCGGTTCCTCGATCAAGGTCGGCAGGAGTATGCTCGCGTCGAGATAAAGGTTCACCGCCCTTCGGGCTCGTACATCCGGTCCAAAATCTCGACCGAAGTCAGGCCGACGCGAGAGCGCGAGCGCCGCCGGTCCCGCAGCCATGCGTAAGTGCCCGCCGCGTTCGGCGGCGATGCCGAAACCGGCCGCAATTCGGCGACGGATTTGCCATGCCGGGTGATGATCACTTCCTCGCCCGCAAGCGCGCTGTCGATCAGCCTGGGCAGGGCGTTCTTCGCGTCGGCGACGCTATAGGTGGCCATGCGACGTGTCTCCGAATATGGCTATCAATATAGCCGTTTTCCCGGACAAGTCCAGTCGTGTTGATGAGCTCAACGGGCCAGAACATCGAAGCGCGCTGCTTGCTTTGTGCCCCGCCGCGGCTCGTGCTCGAAATATTGCTCGATCTCGCTGAGCGCCCAGTCGTAATCGGCCTCGTTCGGGATCGCTCTTACGTCCATCGCCGTCATCACACCCTCTCCGGATTTCAATTCGCGCAGCTCTTGTTTCATAACTATCGGGGCTCGCGATCCAGGTGGACGCGCAGTCGCCCGGGTTCGACAATCCGGAGCGCGCCGGAGACATTGTGCAGCCGCGATGCCGCGAGAAACTCCTTCAGCCTGTTGACGATGGCGCCCACCGTCGCGCGTGGACCCGGCTCGAGGACCACGATGCCGGCGCTTTTGCGGGGAGGAAAGCGAAGCGTCTGGCCGAAATCGTGATCCAACGTGATAAGAACCCGCTTCTCGCGAACGCAAACATCGAAAAGGTCCTCGTCGGCAGCGCCTTGTACCTTCTGATCGCGAACGGTCATGACGTCGTGGCCTGCGCCGGCCAGGAGTTCAACACCGCGGCGACCGATATTTTCGTCGAGCTTGATCTTCACGCGCCGGCCGGAACCGCAATGATCCGCTCCCGTGCCGCTTCGGCGCCATAGGCAATGGCGGCCAGCACGTCTTCATGGGAAAGGTCGGGATACTCCGCGCGCAGCTCGTGTTCCGTCATCCCGTCCGCCAGATTGTCCAGCACGAGCGAGACCCAGATGCGCGTACCCCTGATACAAGGCTTCCCTCCGCAAATCTCGGGATCGATGGCAATGCGTGTCAGCAGGTCATTCATTTTTGCGATCCCGCAGCGGTCGACCAGGTTCGAGAACAGCAAGTCCTCTCGCCTTGGCCAGGGCTGCGGAATGGCTTCAATGAGGCCGCAGCTATGAGGCTGTGGAATTCTCGTCTGTCGACATGATAGTGCGCGCCTGCGCTCCCTTCAACCAGGCCGCCCCTGCAAGAACTTCTTCCTCGCCTTGAAGGTCTGGGACCCCCGAAGCCGAAGACGCCGAGAAACGGGTCCCCGTTCTGCATCAGCCAGGTCTGATCGACCGAGCCGATACGTCCGGCGATGATCCGCTTCTCGATCGTGCGCCAGACGGAATGTCCGTCATTGGCGATAGCGTTCGACGAGATCGCCGTCGCTGTAGAGATCAGGCTCGTCGGCGAGCCAGTCCAATGCGACACCGGCCGCATTGATCGCGGTTATCGGAAGATCATCGTCTTCCAGGCTTTCGACGATCACTCGCCGGCGCCGATCGGGCGGAACGCCCCGCCGCGCCAGCTCTTCGGTCAGCTTGCCTGCCTCGACATTATTCAGAACCTGCCGCATGCCGGAAGTGTGGCACGACTACCGCGCTTTTTCAGCCGCCTGGATGTTAGCGTTGCAGTGCGGCCCCTTCCGGCTCGCCAGCGACGCATATTTCGGCCGCGCTCCCTGGCGTAGTCCCAGGCGGAAAACCCGCTGTTTCCGGCTCCGGCAATCCACGGGTCGTCGCCGAACATCGTGTATCGCGTCCACAGCATTTCCGCTTTCAACCCCCCGGCTCGTAATCCTCGTCCAGGCAGCGATCTATTAATCCGTCCATAAGTATATTCATTTTCTGCTTGACATGGCGAATCTGAGCTGATTCGCTGGGGGTATGAGACAGGATGATGCGCGGAAGTTGGATCACGCCACGCTAGAAGCGATGCGGATGCGGGCGGTGCGAAGT
>DATAWY010000087.1:0-16938 GCA_036266955.1 Rhizomicrobium sp. | reverse complement strand
ACTTCGCACCGCCCGCATCCGCATCGCTTCTAGCGTGGCGTGATCCAACTTCCGCGCATCATCCTGTCTCATACCCCCAGCGAATCAGCTCAGATTCGCCATGTCAAGCAGAAAATGAATATACTTATGGACGGATTAATATTGCGGCGGGCTTGTCGGGCGCAATGCGACGCCAATATCGAATTCCCATGCCTATGTCTCGGTATCGGTCTCCAAGCCCGGGGTTGGGGGATATTTCGGCGGCCTCGTGGGAACGAACGCTGATGGCGCAGTTATCGAAAATTCCTACGCGACGGGGAAGGTCACGTCGGGCGGAGCCGGTGGGCTCGTCTCCAGCAACGAAGGTTCGATTGCGAACTCCTTCGCAACCGGTGCGGTGACGGACGGCGGAGCGGGAGCGGCCAACATCGGTGGACTTGTGGGCTACAACGGTAGCACCGGGTCGATTACAAATTCCTATGCCACCGGCGCGTCCAGCGCCTATTCTGGAAGTATCGGCGGGCTCATCGGCCAGAATTATGGCTCCGTTGTTTCAACCTACTCGACTGGATCAGTACAGGGTACCGGAGACGGAGTCTCGCTCGGCGGTTTTGTCGGTTCTGACTACACATCTGGCGGCATCTCGGCTTCGTACTGGGATACAACAACCAGCGGTGTAACAAATTTGAGTGATGGCGCCGGAAACATCGCCTACGATCCGGGCATCACGGGACTCACGAGTGAACAGTTTCAATCCGGCCTCCCCGCAGGTTTCGATCCCAAAACCTGGACGGAAAATCAGAACGTCAATGACGGACTTCCGTATCTCATCCCAAACCCGCCAAAAAAGTGAGCGTCTGATCTGTCAGGCGAGCGCTGTCTACCAACGCCTCCCTATGGCCGGCCCATCGCCAGCGGCCTCACGTCCTCCAGCAGCGCCGCAAAGGTCCGCCCCGGCTCCTCGATCATCGGCAGATGCGCGGAATTGTCGAACCAGACGATTTCTTTCTTCGGCGCGGAGAGCCGCTTCATCCACGCCTCCGCGATGGGCCAGGGGCAGGTGTAGTCGTGGCGGCCGAGGAAGAAGATCACCGGCGTGTCGATGCGGTGCACGCTCTCGAAGCTGACATGGGCAAGCTGGGGCCACAGGATGCGGATGGTGAAGGCGCTGCCCTCGTCCCAGGCCTTGCGGTCGGCGGCGGTGTAGAGCGGCGAAAGCCGCGCGGCGTGGAAATAGAAATCCGCGTCGTGGCGCCAGGCCGCGAGCCCGCCGTAATAGACCGACCATTGGCGCTCGACATTCGTCTTGGCGAGTTCCAGCGCGCCGTTCCTGTCGGGATAGGGCGCGATCGCTTCGAGCGCGCGCACGGCCTTCGCGTTCCTGTCCTTGCGCGCCTGTTGCAGCGTCCACGCATAGCCCACGCTTTCGTTCTCGCGGAAATCGATCGCCTGGCCCATGCCGATATAGGCGTAGAGCAGATCGGGCCGCTTGATGGCGACCGCCAGCCCCACCGCCGAGCCCCAGCTGTGCCCCATGAGAAAGATTTTGCGCTGGTGATAGCGCTGGCATAGCAACCCGATCAGCTCGATCGCGTCGTCGCGGTAGCGCGCGAGGTTCAGGGTCGGCGCGAGCTTTTTGGGATCGTTGAGTGGAAAGGAGCGGCCCGCGCCGCGCTGGTCCCATTGGACGACAGTGAAATAATCCTCCCATGGCCGCTGGAACGCCCAGGCGATCGGCATCTCGACCGCGCCGGGCCCGCCATGAACGAAGAGCAGGATCGGATTGTCGCGGTCCGCGCCACGCACATTGACCACCTCCCGCGCCCCGCCCAGCGTGGCGACGAAGGTTTCATCGACGCCGTTGGGCGTGACGATGCGATCAATCTCTGAGACGACTGCGCGGCCGGCGGCGTAGAGGTCGGTTGGCGTGGGGGCCGCGGCAGTGGCGAGCGCGAAGAGCGGAAGCGCGAGACGCATCAGCATCGTCAATCGTCCTTTTGGCGGGATCGCACGCGTTTCACCACTCCGACCCCGAATCCCCCGCATGTATGCAGCAGGCGGAGCTCGCAGGGTACAGCAGTAATTTGCCGAATCCCGGATAAGAACGGCGGCAAATCGGGGCCGGCACAGGGAAGAATTTCCAGCCTTCACCTTGGCCGCGCTATCGCCCTGCTGCGCGAAACGTGCAGCAAGCGCCTGAAGACACTCCGGCGAGCGTTCGCCAGACGCGATCATGTGCCGCCCGTCGTTCGAGCCAGGATCGTTGGCGACATAGCGCCCCCAGAACCACGGCGAATTGTAATACTCCATCCGCAGCCATCAGGTAAGCGCGCGGTCAAGCAGCAAATTGACCACGAACGGCGTTGGCTGGCCTTCAGAAAGCCGTCAGGTCAATAGAAGAACTGCTGCAGCTGGTCGAGGCCGTTGGGGCCGCTGAACGCCCAGCCCATGCGCTTGCCTGGATTCATCGCCGGCGCGCCCTCACCGAGGGCAAGGTTGAAGCCTGTGATCGACTCCACATAATTGCCAGCCTCGTCGTAGACGACAACGGCGCCGCCCTGGGTTCCGTCGCAATAAAACGGATCGGCGACGAGGAAAAGCTTGTTGACCGGGTCGACGGCGACGCCGGACCCGCTGTTCGTCTGGTCCGTATCGCTGGTGCAGGGAAGCTGGGCGAAGGTGATTCCGGCCTTCTTTTTCAGATCGTAAAACTCGACCTGCGAATTCAACTCCGTCGTCGTCGCTGCGATACCGGTGTTCGGATCGACGGCAAGACCGTTCAGGGAGCCGGCGTGGTAGAAACCGTTATTATAGCCGTTGAACTGGGAAGTCTTGCCGGTGGTCAGATCAATCAGCAGGTTGACCGGCGCGTCCCCGCCGACCGCCCCGCCGTCGGGCGAGAGCGCGAATACGGCCTTGTTGCCTGCGGTGTACAGGCCAAGCTGTGGTCCGTCGCAGAGGCAGAGCAGATTTGGATCAAGCGAGATGACGTTGCTGAAGGAGTTGGCGGCGACGTCGGAAACGATCAACTCGGGCGCCTCGCCCGATTTCAGGCTTGTGAGCGCGAATAACAAACTGGTCTGCGTGTTCTGATCGTTCGCCATCTGCTGGGCGATGAGGCCCTTCAGCGGCGGCGTCCAGGTACCGGTGAACCTGTCGGCGCCGGCCACGGGATTTATAACCTCGTAGTGCCGGTGAGCAAACAGCTTTCCCTGCGGCACCTTCTCGACCTCGATGAGCGCAACATCGCCCCCCGCGATCCCATTGACGACATAGTCGCTCTCGGGTGGCAGCGCCTTGCCGAACGCACGTTTGATCTTGCCGGTGTTCTGGTCGAAGGTTTCGACATCGTTGGCCGTGGCGAGCACGCCGTCGTCCCCGGATTGGTCAATGTCGAATCCGAAGATCTGCTCGCCGTCCTCGCTGGTCAGGACCTGGCCCAGGCCGACGTTGCCCGCCGATTTCGCCTTTCCGGCTGCCGGTGCGGCGGCCGCCGCGCTCCCACCCGAAAGGCAGAGACAGGCGACAAAAGCCATTGCCATCACAGAACCGAAATTGCCGCCCACGACCACGTTACCGATTCTTGACATGACGACTCCCAGGGTTTCGGCGTTCTCGCCTTCCTATCCCAGACGATGGATTGCAGCCATTTATTCCGGGCGTGTCGCCCCACCGCCGCGCCCCAGTCATGCCCCGTGAGCAAGATTTTGCGCTGGCGGTGGCGCCGGCAAAACAGCCCGATCAGCTCGATCGCATCGTCGCGATAGCGCGCCAGGTTCAGGGTCGGCGCGAGCTTTTTGGGATCGTTGAGCGGAAAGGAGCGGCCGTCGGCCCACGCACATTGACCACCTCCCGCGTCCCGCCCAGCGTGGTGACGAAGGTCTCGTCGACGCCCTTATGGGTGACAATGCGGTCGATTTTAAGCGGCATTTCGGGGAGATCGGCCGCGATTGCGGCGGCTGCCTCGATGTGGAGATGCCCACGCAGAGTTTCACCGGTGAGCGCCTGCCGGCGCCGACAGCCCGTCGCGCAATCTCGCCCGCTTCATCGATGATCTGGCGGGCCGCACCCTGGACGGCTTCGCGGCGCACATGATCTATCGCACCGACCGTTACAGCCGCGGGGGCGACCAGGCGCCGATGCTGGCCGCGGGCTATCCGGCCATCCGCTTCACCGAGGCGACCGAGAACTACAACCGCGAACACCAGGATGTGCGCGTCGTGGGCGGCATCGATTACGGCGATACGCTTGCCGGCATCGACTTCCCCTATCTCGCGAATCTCGTGCGCCTGAACGCCATCACCATGGCGGCGCTCGCGATGGCGCCCGCGCCGCCGCCTGGCGTGAAAATCGAAGGCGCGGTGTCCTACGATACGACTGTCAGCTGGACGCCGGCGGCCGGCGCCGCCGATTACTGCGTGTGGTGGCGCGACACGACGGCTCCGATGTGGACGAACAGTCAACTGGCGCCGCCCGGTGCGACGTCGCTCGTCCTCAAGAACAATCAACATCGACGACTGGTTCTTCGGCGTCTCGTCCATCTCGGCGGACGGCTACGAAAGCCCGGTGGAGTTTCCCGGGCCGGCCGGCGCGTTCGCAAGCCCCGCACAACCGGCGCCAGCTCCCCACTGAGGGACCCATATCCTGAACGGCGCGACGGCTGGCAAGTTACCGGCAGAGTTGAAAGGAGCCCGCGATGACCAAAATCCGCGCGATGCGCATTCACCGCTTCGGCGGCCCCGAAGTAGTTCAGGCCGATGAGATCGAGCTCTCGCAGCCTGACGCGCGCCAGGTCCTACTGCGCGTCAAGGCCGCGGGCGTCAATCCGGTCGATTTCAAGATTCGGAGCGGCAAATACCCAGCCGTGAAGGAGGATCGCCTGCCTTACACGCTGGGGCGCGACGTCTCGGGCGTCGTCGAGACATGCGGCGCCCAGGCCACGAAGTTCAAGCCGGGCGACGAGGTCATCGGGATGGTCGGCATCGCAGGCGGCGGTTATGCCCAGATGGTACTGCTCGATGAGGACGCGACCGCGGCCAGGCATTCCGGCACCGACCATGCGCATGCGGCCGCCATTCCGCTGGCCGGACTGACGGCCTGGCAGGGGCTGTTCCGGCATGGCCAGCTGAAGGCCGGCCAATCCGTGCTGATCCATGGAGGTTCGGGCGGCGTAGGCCACTTCGCCGTCCAGTTCGCCAAGGCGAAAGGCGCGCGCGTCCTGACGACGGTCTCCACCGCCAATGTCGCGTTCGCGAAGTCGCTCGGCGCCGATGTGGTGATCGATTACAAGACGCAGCGCTTCGAGGATCATGCGTCCGGTCTCGACATGGTGTTCGACCTGATCGACGGGGAGACCCGCGCGCGGTCCTGGAAGCTCCTGAAGCGGGGCGGGGTGCTTGTTTCGACGCTCTCCGAGCCCTCGCAGGAGAAGGCCAGGGAACTGGGCGTCCGCGCCCTGCGCTACACGGTCGAAGCCGACGGCGCCGAACTGGCCGGGATCGCTGCGCTCGTGGCGTCAGGGCGCGTCAAGCCGCATGTCCAGGAAACATATCCGCTTGAAGACGCGCGAGACGCCCTCGCGGCCGTCGAACAGGGAAATTCCGTCGGCAAGATCGTCCTCGTCGTGACCTGACACCAAAGGCATTTGCGGGCCATGATGTGGGTCCGAGCGCGCGAATCATCCTTCGCTGCGGCCGGCGACGCTGTGCGTCTTTGCCATCTCGGGACTGACGTACAAGGCGGCGCTCACGCCGCTTCCGCTATTTGCTCTTGCCCTGCAATTCGAACATGAAGTCGCCCGCATAGGCGCTGCCGAAGCAGGTCTCCAGCGTTGTCCAGCTCGTGCATCCGGTGCCGCGGCCGTTGCCCGGGTTCTGCCACAGGGCCGGATCGTTTTCGATCGTGGATCTCACGCCCCAGCCCCAGCCGCAGCCGTCCCCGGCGTTGCAGTTCACCACGACGGAAACCCAGTAATGCCCGGCCTTCAGCCTGACGCCTTTTCCGAGGCTGATCGCAAAGCTGGGATTTCCCGTGCCCGAGAGGCCGGTGAACCATCCATGCTTGACCAGCTTCCCCGGCGCTCCCTTTTTGTCCTTGTAGAAGGTGACGTTCTCCGTGATCGAGGTTGTATATGCGCAACAGCCGGTCACGTCGACTTCGGTGACTTTCCACGTCGTGCCGGTCGGAACAACGAAGTCGTCGACGGCCTGATCGTTATCGGCGGTGACGCCGGACGTGTAGTTCTGCGAGTTGACGAAGGCATAGCTGGGGTCGCTGTTCTGATTGTAGAGCACCTCTTCGCCCGGGGAAAGGCGGACGACCGGGTTGGCCCTGGGGCCCTGGAACGCGGCCGTCGGGGGCGTCGCCATTGCGCTGCCCGTCGTCAGGGCGACGGCCGCCGTCGTGGCCAGCAGCAGGTTCGTTTTCATGGGATATCCCCCGTTTGTGGATCAGAAAAGGTGCCGTTGCAGGACAATCCTTGCACTTCGGGGGAGCGCAGGCAAGCGCGCCGGTTGAAGCGCCCACGCATGGCCCAGGCTTTCGTTCCCGCCGAAATCGATCGTCAGCCCCCTGCCGATTTGCGCGTTCCCGGAGTCTGGAAACCGGCTGTTTTCATGTTGGGCGCGCGGCGGATATGATGCGCCTGCAAGGCCCGGAAGCAAACAAAACATGACGCGCGACGGAGCGATCCTCGGAGTGAAGGCCATCAGGCAACATGGAACGCGATGCAGCTGAGGTGATTCCGGTTTGACGAACTCCGAAAATGGCCGCGAGGCCGAAGGCCAATCCGTGCCCGGTTCTTCGCACGCGCCTCCCGTGAATTCGCCCGACGACTTGAAGAACCTGCTGCGGTCGAATCCGTCGCTCGGCGAAGCGCGCGCGCGGGAAATCCTCGAGGAGGACCCCGGCAATTCCCCGGCCCTGCTGCTGCTTGGCGCCACCCTGCAGCGGCAGGGCAAGGCCGAGGCCGCAAGAGCGATCCTGGAAGCGCTGGCTGCGTCCCAGCCGCAAATGGCCAGTGTGCAGTTCGAGCTCGGATTGGCTCTCGACGATCTTGGAGATGGCCGCGCCGCCTTCGCCGCGCTTTCGCGCAGCGTCGAACTCAATCCCATGTTTCTTGACGCATGGTTCGCGCTGGGCGACCGGTTCGCTTCGGTGCTCGGCAATCACGGCGGCGGGTTGGCGGACGACAGTAATGACGAACCGCCCGGTGACGATGCGCAATTGCGCGACGCCCGCGCCGCGCTGCACGACGGCCGTCTGGACACGGCGGAACGGCTGCTGCGGGAGTTGCAGGAGCTGCGACCGGGGGATGCGAGCCTGATCAAACTCCTGGCGGACACTGTCCTTCGCATCGGGCGGCGCTACGAAGCCGAAACGCTTCTCGAGCGCTGCCTCGAACTGGCCCCCGATAGCCTCGCGGCCCGCTTCCGCTACGCCACCGTGCTGTTCGCACAGAAACTCTTCAGGAGATCGCTCCCGCAGATAGAGCTGCTTCTGCGGCACGATGCGGCAAACTCTCTCACCCGTTACCTGAAAGCGGTCGCGCTGGACCGGGCCCAGGAATTTGCGCAAGCCCTCGTCGCCTATGAAGCGTTCCTGAAGGACCATCCCGCCAGCGCCGGAGTGTGGATGTCCTACGCGCATGTGCTGAGGGCGCTCGGCCGCCACGAACATTGCGTTGCCGCGTTGAGGAGGGCCACGGAAATCATTCCGGGATTTGGCGAGGCTTACCGCAATCTCGCCAGCGTGAAGCCGTTTCGCTTCGAGCCGGCCGAGCTTCAATCCCTCCGCGCCCAGCTCGCGCGCCCCGACCTGTTCCGCAAAGACCGCGAACAGCTCCACTTTGCCCTGGCAAAGGCCCTCGCCGACAATGGGGACTATGGCGAGGCCTTCGACAATTATCTGAAGTGCAACACGCTTCGGCAAGGCGACGTTTCCTACAACGCGGACAATGCGGCGGAGAGTGTCCGGCGGGCGAAAGCATTGTTCACGCCGGCATTTTTTCGTCGTCGCGCAGGCGCCGGCAGCGCGGCGCAAGCCCCTGTTTTCATCGTCGGCATGCCGCGCTCGGGATCCACGCTCGTCGAGCAAATCCTGGCCAGTCATTCGGCCGTCGAAGCGGGTGGTGAGTTCCCCTACATACGCGCCATCGCGCACCGGGTGGATCGCGCCAACAAACAAGGTGGCGCGACCGGTCACTATCCCGAGGAATTGCGAAATCTGGACGGGAACTGGCTGAATTCGCTGGGAGAGGATTATCTGAGGCTCGCACGCGCCAACCTCAGGCTCGGCCGGCCTTTCTTCACCGACAAGATGCCGATGAACTTCCTGCACACCGGGCTGATCCGCCTGATCCTGCCCAACGCAAAACTCGTCGATGTGCGCCGGCACCCCCTCGATTGCTGCCTGTCCTGTTTCACGAACTACTTCCCGGCCAGCCAGCTCTACGGCCCCGACCTGACCGATCTTGGACGGGTTTATGCCAGCTACGTGGAACTGATGGCGCATTTCGACGAAGTGATGCCCGGCAAGGTGCATCGCGTCTTCTATGAGGCGCTGATCGAAAATCCGGAACAGGAAGTGCGGCGCCTGCTTGACCATCTGGGGCTGCCTTTCGAGGAGGCATGCCTGCGTTTCTACGACACGGAACGGGGCGTGCTGACGATGAGCGCCGAGCAGGTGCGCCTGCCCATCTACAGGCACGGCATCGGCCAATGGCGGAAGTTCGAGCCCTGGCTCGGTCCGCTGAAAGAGGCGCTGGGGCCGGTTCTCGAAGCTTACCCTTCGGTTCCGAAGTCCAATTGGCAGATACGGACCGCCATGACGGTGCGGCTCGCATAGCGGAGTGGGCGGGCCGAGGAAAAGTCGTATTGATGCATTACAATGGATCGTTTTCGCATTTTGATCCACAATTGCGTATCGAAAATATTGACTTGCGATCCACTAGAGATCCGGCTCTTGCGCTGAAATGGGGCTGCTGCCGGATCTTCCGGCCCTGCCGGAATTGCGACCGCGCCCGTGGAAACATGTCCGGCGCGCGCTCCGCGCAATTTTCTCGGGGCGAGGCTCGCCAGCGCCAGCGCGAAGCCGGACATGGGCCAGCCACGCCGGCATGAACCGGGGTTCAAGCCGGTGCCCGGATATGATCCTTTATCGCCAAGGGGGCGTTTATTCTGGTGCGGGCTCCCTGGCCCGGAAACCGCCCTGGCAAAAGGCGCCGGCATGATCAAACAGCCGCTTGTCGTGCTCTACGTGGTCGCGATGGCCGTGCTCATCGTCAGTGTGGATGTCGCGTTCTTCAGAAACCGGTTCTGGGAACGGCTACTGGCGAATGTCGGAATCGTCCTGGTGTTCGCAGCCTTCTACCTCCGATTCCTCAGGCCATAATCCCTGAGCCGCCCGCATCATCCAACCGCCGCCATCACGAAAGATTGGATAAAGGCTTTATTCGAACTTAGCGCGGATTCCGTTGATCTTGGTGCAACATGCCCCCCTCCGCCTCGCTGCGCTCGGCACCCCACGATGGGGGAGGAAAACAACGGTGCGCGCCTTGTCTTTCCTCCCCCATCGTGGGGGAGGCGGCGCGAAGCGCCGGAGGGGGAGTCTTCTGGAGCGATTCAACTCGACCGGATCATGCTCTAAACCGCGTTTATCCGGTCATGCAAGCCTGTTCCCCGGAACGATAGTTGGGTCCTTGGTGAGCTGGTGCATGTCCGGGCGAGCGGGTGCGTGAATCTCGTAGCGCTCGCGCGGGGAGGAAAGAGAAGGCGGTCAGGCCGGCAGGGAGGCGGGCGCCGTGGCCTGGCGTTCGTCGAGACGGCGGATGATCATGATCTTCTGCCAGATCTTGCGGCCGAGATTGCCGGTGAGCTCCTCGATCTCGTTGACGCCGGTGGTGACTTCGCGGTCCTGCGTGCGTTCGGCATAGAGCGCGGCGAGCTTGGCGATCAGCGCCAGCATCTCGGCGCAATAATCGAGATAGCGGGAGAGTTCGAACTCGCTCATCCGCCGTTCCGGCGAGGAGGCGGTCGGCGGCGCGCCGCTCAACACGACGGTCGGGTCCTTGGTGAGCTGGTGCATGTCCACGATATGGGCGAGCGACCGGAACTCATAGAGATGGGCCAGCACGCGGCGGCGCTTCCAGCGCTGCTCGAGCGTCATCACGAACCAGATGCCACCGAAGGCCAGGATCAGCAGGTTGACGATGGCGTCGAGACCTTCGGCGAGTTCCACCGGTCTGGCGCGCGCGATGATGCCGCTCCAGTCGATGAGCACCGCGAACCAGATCTGCGCGGCAAGACCTGTGGCGACCACCACACAGGCGAGCACGCGAAAGCCCCAATAAGGCCGGCCGAGCAGGGCCGCGCGCGCCGCCGTCACCTTGGCAACGTCGGCCAGGGTCTCGCAGACCGAGGCCAGACCCGAGCCCGGGAACCGCTCCGAAATGCGCATGTGCAGGCGGATGATCGTGGCCACGATCTTGCGGTCGTCGAGAATCCCGCTGCGGTGTCTGCGACTCATGTTGTGGGCCTGTTGTCGAGGATTTGGTCTACCAGATCAGGCAAGCACGCGAAATCAGCCGTGAGTGTATCGGCGCCGGGCGTCTCGACCGGGCGGGCGGGTATTGTCCGCACAAAAGGAGAGCGCCGTGCCCGCGGCTGAAGAACCGGGCTTCGGTTCGCAGCGATCTCTCGAAGTCACGCCAGCTTTCCTGCCGCTGACGGACGTCGACGCCACGTTCCTCGTAATACGACTCGGAAATATATTCGGCCTCCTCGCCGGCTCGCTGCGCATCGATGTCGCCATATTGATCTTGTAGAATGGCGAGAATGTCTTGCGCGGCTTCTTCCGGAATCTCGGTGGCGCAATCTCGGCGGAGAGATAGGCTTCGCCGACACACGCGTGACAGATGCGTTTGGCTTTGAGCTTGTCCAAGTCTTCGTCGTGCACCGATACCTCCGCTCACGAAAACTGTGCGATGCGCGCTGTGCACAGCGAAATGGCCTCGGCCGTGATTTTCTCAAAGGCCGGCGGATATTCGAGCGATGGCGGCAGCGAGATGGTTTGAACGGCCTGCGCCAACTTCTCGAGAACGCCATCGATGGCGGCATTCGCATCGCCCGCTTTAAGGCCGGCATTTGCCGCCAAGGCCGCGAAGTCCGCGCGCCGCAGGCGGTCATCTTTGCCGTTCAGCTTGAGGGCCAAATGGTCATGCCGCAAATTCGGAAACACGCGCGTGGTCACGGCGTCATACAAGGGTGCGACGCGCACACTGAGAAAGGCGGTGTTTTCCGCTTGGCCGGCTTTCAAGAGCGCCATGTTCTTCAGATGCATGTCGCCATCGGCGATCAGCCAGGAGAACAAGGCACGGCAAAGGATAGTCTTGAGGTCGTCGTCCGGCGCTGTCGATAGCGGCCGCACGGCACGCATCGCGCGCTCCATTGTGCTGTCGTATTTTTCCTCTGGCGGAAGACGCAAGACCGAACAAAAATCTTCCATTGCCAAGAGTCGCGTATCGGTTTCGCTGGTGCGGATGTCGAAGCGTTCGACGACCAGTGCAGGCGGCATGCCATCCGGCATGGCGACGAGTGCGGTGGCGGGAGCGATAAAGCCGCTCGCCGCGCCCAATGTCATCGCCAGCCATTCCACGACCGGCACGGCGTCATAACCGCTCGTGCCAGCGGGTTTGAGGATGTGCGTGAACGGCGTGCCGACGCTGGGCGCAAGCACACCGTTGGGGTTCAAGTTCATCGGCGCCTTCATCTGGATTCCCGAGATCCGCGGAACGTCGGCGCGTTCGAAGATGCGTGCGAGGTTGCGCTCGAAGCTGTGCTCCAGGTCGCCGCGTCCCGGCCCTGCATAATGTCCCGCGAAGACGCCGCCCTTCGTATGATCCGCCAGCCGCGGCCCAAGGATATCCTGCGGCAGCTTGGCAAGTTCGGCCTCGTGTTCGACGATGGTGATGTTCGACATGTAGCGCTTGCCAGTGCGCAACAGCGCTCGCTCGTCGCGGTCTTTCAAAACGGTTTCGAGCCAGCCTTCCGGCAGCAGGGATGTGATGAAGGGCGGCAGCTTGCCGGGGGTTGTCTGGCGAATCAGCGGCGGACCGCCATTGTCGATGGACGTCCAGCGCCATTCGAAACCATCATGCCGCAAATGGCCGATCGGCCGGCCGTGCCAAGCGACGATCAGATCGAGGACGGCCTCGTTCTTGACAGCCACCGCCGATGGATTGCTCTGCAGAAAGCGTTCGGCGGCTTCGCCTTCGCGATACCAATCGTTTTCGCGGGCGAGCGACCAGAGCGCGTCGGCCGCAGCTTTGGCGGAGCCGTATTCTTCGATCAACCGCTGCGCCAGGGCTTCGCGCATGGCGGGATCGATCGAGGCGGCATGTTCGCTGCGCAAGCGGAATGCCTCAAGAAATCGTTGCCGCAACGAGGAGACATCAACACGGAATTCGCCCATGTCGTCGGCGACGACGGCGGACGCCACGGAGGGTTTGGCGGGTGCCGTGTTCTGGATGATCTCCAGGCTGCGCAGGCGGGTGCGCTGGATCCGCCGGCCGCTGATGAACAGGCGTCCATCGCGGGTCGGTGCCAACAGGAGGGCGCTGGCGGCGGAGAGATAGGCATTGGGGTAGAGATAGCGCGCGATGCGGATGGCGTGCTTGAGCACGATAGCATCGATGTCGTTACCGGCGTCGACGTATATCCCACGCTGGAGTTGGACAAGCTTGCCCGACTCAGCCTGCTGATAGCTCTGGGATTTGTTGAGGGTTTCACCGACCAGATGGAGCGCCATTGACTTTCCCGTATTTCATATACGGGAAAGTTAGGTCATCTCGGCCGAAACTTCAAGGAAAGCCCGACTTTCGCGTTTTTGATATACGCGAAAGTCAGCACAATATTACAGAATTGACATTGTCACATGTTTTTGCAAGAAAAACTGACATAGAGGTTAGCGATGAGCGATGGACCCCCATAGAAGCCTTCCGATGCGCCCCGGCTGGAAGCGGGTGGCGGAGCGCGCCTACAACCGGAATTACGACCCTGCCCAAATTCAGGAAGCAGTCTTGCCAGCGGCATCACGATCTGGACGATTTATCTGCTGATGGATCCCGCTGCCTATGCGCGCCTGGGCGCGCGCAGGGAATCTTCATAGTGGGGCTCTGAAAAGGACTTGATGCGTGAGCGACAATCTCGCGAACCTGGCTTTCGCCAGCCGCGCCGCGACAATTCGTCGAGCGGGACTCCGACGAGGGCAAAGCTCCCAAGACACGCCTTGACGGGCCCGCCGAATTCAAGGACGAAGTGCTCACCCGCCTCCTCGCCCTCAACGCCGAACGCCACGCGGAGGAAATCCGCCTCGGCAGTGTCTCCGGCGTGGATGGCAAGAAACGAGAGTATGATGAGGACGACGAGTTGTAGGAGGCCTTGTTGGCCCGATTGAATTCGAAGTTCGGCAGCGAGCTTCACTTGTTGCGCATACTTGGCCGCCATCGCGCCTATTTTGATGCAAAGCTGCTCGCGGTCACCGGAGCGGACCACATCGAATGGCTCGACTTTCCATCCGGCGAAATGCGCCGGCCATCCGGCGAAATGCGCCGGGACATCAGCGAGAACGTGCTCTGGGATCGCGAATGGCAGCAGTTGAATTTTCTGCCGCCCGGCGATAGCGGCGCATCGGCATGGAAGGGCGCGTGGCCGACGCATCGCCCGGGCCCCAATTGGGATGCTATCGGTCGGCTTCGCTTCGGCGGCACGCAGGAATGGTTGCTTGTCGAGGCCAAGGCAAATTTCCAGGAACTGCTGTCGGACTGCCAGGCGGCTGACCCGGCAAGCGTGCAGCGCATCAGCCAAACACTGAACGCAACCAAATTGGCGCTCGGCGTGGCTCAGACCTGCGACTGGACGCGGCCGTACTACCAGTTTTGCAACCGGTTGGCAGCTTTGCAGGTTCTAAACCGCGCCGGAAGCGCCGCGCGGCTGCTTTATGTCTATTTCTGTGGCGACGTCGGCGACCAACGCAGAACCTGCCCAGCAAACGAGGAGGGGTGGAGGTCTGAATTGGGCAGGCAGGATCGACATGTCGGGTTGACTAACCACCCGCTCCTTGATCGCATCCACAAACTCTTCATCGATGTTCAGTGCCGTGTCTGACATTCCGCCGATTGCGCAAACCCTGTCGCTTGAACTTTAATCGTAATAGGGCTGAACAAGGCGGGCTAAGGCTTACATCCATGCTGGACCATAAATGCTATAACCTGGGGTGGTGACTTTAGGTCAATATCTTCTGTGACGTCGGTGTCAAGAATTGTAATAACTTCGAGGCGAAAGCGGTGTGCGGCCACAATTTAAGTAAAGCGATCGCCTTGCAATAGAACTGCGTCCATGTCCTTTTCAACATCACTAGGCAATAGCATTTCCGTTGGGGGGCCGTCATCAAGACGGTATCTATACCCTTGAACTCCCCCCCGTCCCCGCAAACAAAGTCGGCGCTGCGTGGTGGTCTGCCGGGTTGCTCGGCCGCGCAGAGGGCGGCGAAATGGTCTCGCAGCCCGCCTCTTCGGCGATCAGCGCGCCGTCACGCGCTCGAACACGGGTCCGACGCTGACAGGCCCGTTGTTCCTGCCCTCGATATGGGCGCCGACGCTCAAGGTGTTTGGGCTGCCGTGCCAAGGAAAACGCCGCCGCTGTCACCGCATTCTCAAAGGTCGAAGGGCGTCCGGGCGCGCTTTACCCCGGCGCGGCTTCGCCGCCCATGCGCTTCACCCCCAACGTTTGGTCGCCTCCGTCGAGGTACAATCGTTTGATCGGCCGATCACGCGAGGCGTAAGACCACAGCCGCCTCAGTAGTAGTGCCGGAAACAGCAACGCAAACAGCGCGTAGGCGATCTCGCTGAGCGAGAGTCCGATACCGAATGGAAACCAGATGCCTGGCGTGCCGAGATAAAGGAGTTCTCCGCCATACAAGCCGACGCCGAGAACCAGGAGCGCCGGGAGTGCGTACAATGCCTCTCGCCGCGCGTGCCGCAGGGCTTGATACGCCGTCAAAGCGTAGAAGGCCAGGAACGCGTAACGGACGCCACTGATGATATAATGGAGACTGACGAACATGATTTCGGGGTAAGCCGTCCGGAACCACGAGCGTGTCAGAAAGGCCGCGAGCATGTAAACCGCGGTAAGCACGATTATTGTCCCCGGGAGCCACTCCGGCGCCTTCAGCGCAAACCAGCTGCGCCAGGCCATGACCCATGCTCCCATGTAAATCGGTATTGCGAGCACGATGATGAAGAGTTCGAACGCGTGGATCGTCTCGAAGTTGCCGAGGAACATGATTGCCTGGTTGCCGCGATGGATGGCGAGAAACAGCAGTGCTGCGGCCAGCCAGATATAACTGCGGCTGGTTCGATCGAAGGGCATGATGCTCAACGTCATGAGACCCAGCAACAGCAACGCCAGACCCTCAAGCGCGTCCACCACGTAGCCTTCGAAGAGGATGAGCCACTGGAGGCGGTACTGGTCGGATACGGACCCGCGGCTGCCAATGACAGGTGCGATGTGCATGCCGCCTGCGTCCGGTGACCGCGACCAGGGGCCCATCCACGCGCGAACCGCGACGACGACCCGGCCGGCGTTGGCTGTGTCGGGAGGCAGGACGAACAGTGCGGGTCGATGATAGCTGAACGCGACCGGCGTCCGTCCCGAGAAATCGCCGACGCCGCCCATGAGGCGGCCATTGAGGTAGAGTTGATACGCACTGTCCACGGCGAAAGGACCAGCGAGGGCCAGGATTTCGCCGGGCGGCGCGCTCAAGGCAAAATGCAGCCGATACCAGGCATACCCATAGTAGCCCGCATGTCCGCGAGCCGCCCAGCCTGGAACGTAGTTCGGCAGCCCGACATCGTCGTCATGGACGCCGGGGCGAGGCGTGAGGTCAATGTTCTGCCAATGCGAATCATCGGCCGACGCCAAAGCCCAGCGCGGCTCGTCGCCGAGATGGAACTTCCAGGGACCATTGAGGGCAAATGCTGAATGCCCAAGAGAAAGCGGCGCAGTTGCCCGCGCGTGCCCCACCATCAGAACAACAAACATGGCAGCTGCCAGGACACGCGCCGCGTTCATTGACCATCCCAGGTTGGGCCGCAAACGGGAGAAGTCGACCCTAGGGGGTGCAGACGATGAACTCAAGTCACGACGACGTGACGAGCATGCGGGCCGCCCGGTCAATGGAGTGGCCGATAAAATGACTGGCGGCCAGGTGATTGCTTCCGTCCCGTCTTCCAGAGCATCGCCCTCGGTCGCTGCAAATCGCCGGAGGTCGCTCCCCGCTGTACCAAATTTGTGCCGGCAGTATCACGTCATCGGCTCCACGCCTGCTGCCAGGCGTGGAACTCATCTGGCCTGATCTGATAGCGCGCGAAATTTCCCTCGTGCAGGCCGAGCAGCACGTCCTCGGCGATTTCCTCAAAAGCGTTCGCGGTCAATCGGCCCGATGTGCGCCTGCGTCCACTTCCTGAGGTGGGCCACGGCCTGCCTTCTGTCCATACCTTCACGGACCACCGCGCCGACGACATCGCGCAGCGCTCCACGGTGGCGCAGCCGGAAGGGATCCGGCTCGCCCAGCGATTGCCTGACGGCAAGCGGTATCGCTGTTCGGTTAGGCCCTTCGACGGTGTGCGACGGTCAGGGCTTCACAAATCTGAGCGTCATGCGATCGGATTCGCCGATGGCCTGCATCCTCGCGTGCTCTGCTTCGGGACCGGCCAGATCGGGCGGCAGGCGATGCACGTTGATGTCTTCCGGGTCTTTCGGATTGGCGTTGATCTCGGAGACGCCGGCCAGGCGGAAACCCGTCTTGAGCGCCAGCGCGATCATGTAATCCTCGGGAATGCGGTGGAGCGCCACAGCGCTTTCCGTGGCTGTGGCGAACGGCTTGGCGCGGTGCTCCACCACG
>DATAWY010000086.1:0-26061 GCA_036266955.1 Rhizomicrobium sp. | reverse complement strand
CCCGGCAAACCGGCTCCCGAAAAGAATGGGCACGCGGAGCCGCGGAAGTTATTTAACCACAAAGAGCATAAAGAACACGAAGAGGCACAATAAAAGATTGCGCGCGAAACGCGCATTCCATTTCTTTGTGCTCTTTGTGGTGCAGTTTTTCCCTCTGCGGCTCCGTGCCTCCGCGTGGACCATTGTACGGGAGATCAGGGCAGGTTTCGATCAGATTGAATCATCCGGTGTCATTCCCGCGGAAGCGGGAATCCAGCAGGAGACACACGTCGCTCGCCCCTGGATGCCCGCTTCTGCGGGCATGACAATTTTCGGTTCTACACGACCGGAATCCGCTCTAGAAATTCTGAATGGCAGCGGTGGGATGGTGCCGCCTGCGACCGGAGGCATTGTGCGTTCAGCCTCGTTGCCGGTTCGCCGATCCGGCCGTGCAACCGTCCCGGGCAGAGCCGAATTCGCCCTGCCCGGAACGTTTTGCCGTCGTCCCTATTTGTTGCCGAACGCCTTGATGCCGTTGGGCGTGCCGTTGCCGGTCGGACCGTCGTATCCGACTTCGCCGGTGCAGAGATAGGCCGGGCTGCACGAACCGTTGCTGCCGGAAGTGACGTCGAACAGCTTTTTCGTATTCGCATAGATGGTGCTGGCCGCGTTTACCGTTCCGCCATTGGCACCGAAGATGCCGCCGATCAGAGGGGTCGCCACGCTGGTGCCGCCGACTTCGCCCCACGAGCCATTGTAGTAAATGGCGACGGCGGAGGCCGTACTCGCGTCCGCAGCCACATCGTTGTTCGTCCGCATGGCGCAGCCGGAGTCGGTCTGCCATTTCGGCTTCTTGAACACCGTGCTGCAGCCGCTGCCGGTGCCGTTCCAGACCGTTTCGGTCCAGCCCCGCTTGTTCGTGGCGGTGGTGAGATAGGTGCCGCCGACCGCGATAACGGTCGGCATATCCGCCGGGGCGCACATGCCATAGCCGTCGTCGCCGGCGGCGGCCGTTATCGCCACGCCCGAATGGTCGTAATAGGGCGCGATTTCCTTGTCGCGCTTCGACTCGCCGCCGCAATAGCTGTTGCTGATAACATGGGCGCCGAGCGTGGCAGCCGTATCTTCCGCCGTTCCCAGAGCCTTGAAGCTGGCGGTCTTCCCTTCAATCAGATAGATCGTGCAATTGGGGCACATGGCGCTGGCCATGTCGAGATCGAGCGCCTGTTCCACGGGCCAATCGCCATCTGGCGGCGGTAACGTGGTTCCGCCCTTCTCATTAAGCTGCTTGAAGCAGCCATTATCCGTAGTGCAGGCCGGCAAACCGAACTCGGCGCGATAGGCTGCCATGTCCGATTCGGCGGTGGTGTAGCCGCCGGCGTCCACGATGGCGATGATCGTGCTGGCCTGTCCCTGGGCCTTTACCTTGTAGGCGCTGTATAGATCGGGCGGGGTTACCCCGCCGACCGGCGGTTTGGCGCTTCTGAGCGGATTGCCCTTCGCGTCCGTTACGATCAGGGATTCGCAGCGCGCGAAGTCCCAGGAGGGGGCGGGGGCGCACACTGCCTTAAAGTAAACGGAGCCTTCTCTTTGGACCTGCTGGGCATTCGCGCCGGAAGCAAAGCCAATAATGATCAGGGCCGAAACGGCCCCACCGAAGCAAATGCGATGCATGGTGTCTCCTCTTGAGCTGTCCCGGCAAACTGGTTTTGCAAGGTTTGGTCAGCGATGATGCTCCGAGTTAAGGCGCTTTCGAATGCGAATGCAACTTGCTTGCAGGCCCCGCCGGCTTGGCCTCTCCGAAGTCCATGTGCTGCTGCGGGGCCGGCAATGAAGAAAGGTTGGCACGCAGAGGCACGGAGCCGCAGAGGGGCCAACCGCCAAGACACCAAGGAAAAATCGCGCGCGAAGGCGCGCAACAAATTCGTGGTACGCCTTGGCGTCTTGGCGACTTCGCTCTTCTCTGTGCCTCTGCGGCCCCGTGCGAGTATCTTTTGCGGCCTACCGCTTCGCTGCTCGAGGCCGCGCGATGGGACAGGACATCGAACTCTGCAATTTCACCGCCCGGCAGCGTCGAAGAAGCGGACGAGGCGCAGCGACTACGAGCGTTATTGCAACGGCGCGGACACGCAGCTCAAGATGGTGAGCCTGCCGCGTCTCCTCTTACCCGTTCGCGGGTTCTTCGCCGCCGTCGGCGAGGCTCTTCATGAGTTCGATCATGCGCTTGCGGACCTTGGGCTCCCTGATCCGCATGAAGGCCAGGGCGAGTTGCAGGCCATCGCCGCTCGAGAGGAATTCCATGACGGGAGGCGCCGCGTGGTCGTTGGCGATGGCCTGGTCGTCGGGCTTCTGCTCGAGAACGTCTTCATAGAAATAGCTGATGGGCACGCCCAGGATGTGCGCGACCTGGTAGAGCCGGCCGGCGCCGATCCGGTTCACGCCTTTTTCGTATTTCTGGACCTGCTGAAAGGTGAGGCCCAGGCATTCGCCGAGCTTTTCCTGGCTCATGCCGACCAGCATGCGCCGGAGGCGCACCCGGTTGCCCACCTGGGCGTCGATGGGGTTGGCTTGCTTTTTGGGCACCGCTGCTGACACGATTTTTCCGTTTCCGTTCCGGACCTTAGCGGGATTCTACAACTTGCAAAGGCATTTTTATACCGATTCCTCCGGCTCACGTTTTTTTGCTGTTTCACCCGTTGCCACGATACACAAAAGACAGAACATCAGTAGCAAAACGAAACCTGTGTTGCCAGAACGCGCAAAAACGGTACCCGGCAGCGCGCGGGGCAGTGCGGAATCGAGAAATCCCATGCGGCCCAGCGAGAGGCTCGCGGACACGCGGCCCAGGGGGTCGATGACCGCCGAAATCCCCGTGTTGGCGTCGCGGGCCACGGGCAAGCCCTCTTCGATGGCGCGCATGCGGGCCATCAGCAGATGCTGCCACGGACCCGTGGAGGGCCCGAACCAGGAATCGTCGGTCACGTTGACGATCCAGCCCGGCCGTTCGCTGCCAACGACGGCGCCGGGAAAGATGATCTCGTAGCAGATGAGCGGCCCGACGGGCGGCGCTCCGGGAATGCGCAAGGTCCGCGGTCCGGGGCCTTCGCGGAAGCCGTCCGGCATGTTGACGAGCTTGCTGAGGCCGAGCGCGTGCAGAAGGCCCGGCAGCGGCAGATATTCGCCGAACGGCACCAGATGGAATTTGTCGTAAATGCCGGTCAATTGTCCGCCGTGGGAGAAGATGAAGAGGCTGTTGAAATAATGGAAACCGTCGTCCGGTGTGGCGACGACGCGCGGCGAGCCTGTCATCAGCACCCGGCTGCCCGGGGTCAGCGCCGCGATCTGGTCGAGCGCTTCGGGCGAGCGCGTGATCAGAAACGGCGGCGCGGCCTCGGGCCAGATGATGATGGTGGGTTTCTGGCGCGCGGGCGCCTGGCTCAAATCGATGAGCCGGTCCCAGTTGCGCGACACGAATTGCGGCAGATATTTCTCCGCCTGCGGAACATCGGGCTGCACCAGCCTCAGCCGCACGCCCGGCACGGTGCCCGGATGAACGAGCGCCAGGCGCGTTTCGCCTCCGGCCCACAGCAGCGCGAACAGTGCGGTGAGCACCAGCGGCAGCCGGCGGGCGCGCGGGGAGGTGCCGGCGAATTCCGCAAGCGCGGCGCCGAAGAGGATGGTGAGCAGCGTCAAACCATAGGCGCCGACCACCGCCGCGCTTTGCATGATTCCGGGAAGCGCACCCCAGCCATAGGCGGCGAGGTTCCACGGAAACCCCGTCAGCAGCGTTCCGCGCAGCCACTCGCCGATCGCATAGGCGGCGGCGAACAGGAAGATGCGGCTGCTTCCCGGCCGCCAGAACCAGGCCGTGACCGCGCAGGCCAGCGCGGGGAAGAAAGCCAGGTAACCCGGCAGCAGCATGGCCACGAACGGAATCTGCCAGGCATGGGCGGAGGCATCGACGGTGAAGGCGTAGCCGACCCAATAGAGCCCCGCGAGAAACTGCCCGAACCCGAACGCCCAGCCGGCAAGCGCGGCCGAACGAATCCTTCCTGGGACCGCCGGCGTCCCGCCGGCGGTCCCAGGAAGAGTACGTTCGACCGCCCCATCGACCAGCAGGACCAGAGTCCCCGTCGCGACCAACAGCGCGGGAAACACATCGAACGGCGCAAACGCCAGCGCCGACACCGCGCCGGCGCCGAACGCAAACAGCACGCGCCGCCAGCCGCGAAGCCCGCGCACCCACGCGCCCACGGATACGAGCGACGTGCGAACCCTGTCAGCCGGAGATGCCGCGAAAGAAAGTGCCGTCATGCCGCGTGCGGCGCTGTTTCGGGGGCGAGATATAGGGGAGAGAGAGGCCGCGAGGAAGCGCGTGGCACTCCTTGAGTATCTCGCCCGGGCAGGCGAAACTGGCGCCGGTCGACTGGAGGAAGATTGACGCGACAAGTGAGTCTGCCGTCGGCCGCCAGGCGCGCGACGATGGGACCACGGCGCCTTCGGAGCGGGACTGGCGCGAAATGGTGGATGCCGAACAGGTGGTGCGGGTGCCTCCGGCGAGCGTGGACGTGCGAAAGATCCGCGAGGCGCTCAACCTGTCGCAGGCCGGATTTGGCGCCCGTTTCCGGCTTCACGACCGCGGCCGTGCGCCAGTGGGAGCAAGGCCGCCGCATGCCGCACGCTGGACGCGGCGGAGTGATGACGCGGCTCCATGTCCGCCTTCACCCACCGCCTCGCGCAGGGGAGTAACGGCGACAGGATACGCATTGCCGGCGCAAGGCCCAAACCGCGCGGGATCCGTCGCTGCTGTGAGTGGTTGTGTTGTGCGTATCCCGTCGCCCGAACTAGAAATTTGCGCCATAATTCAGCGCTATGGCACGATCATGCGGCCCGCTGTCGGTATGCCGCCGAGGTAAATTGGGTCCCACGACACTCCGCGACGAGCGGGTTCGACTACACGGGACGGCGGGTGCCCTTCAATGATGCGCGGCCAGAAGCGGGACCAGCACGAAGCCGCTGTCCGCAATCCAGTGCGCGAGCATGTTGCTCCAGATGTTGCGCCGCCAGAGATAACGGATTGTCAGCAGCGCGCCACCGAGTCCGGCCACGATGAGTTGGGGCGCACCCCAGCTTGAAAGATGAGCGTAGGTGAAGACGGCCCAACTGACGAGACCGGCAAGCCAGGCGCTGCCGCTCCATTCCCGAAGCCGTTCGATCGGGTAGGCGCGGAACAGGATTTCCTCGCACACCGCGGCGCGCGTGACGAGCGCGATACGGTATGCCAGCGGCGCGCCGATGATCGCCTCATAATTGGCCACGTTGATCTTGAGGTGAACCTGAACGCGCCCGATATGGCCTTCCAGAAACGCCGGCGAACCGCCTGCCGTCGTGTGACCCGAATGCAAAAATTCAAGAGTTTCGCACCAAGATTAGGTCCCGCAGGCTGCGAGAAAATCTACCGCGAGAAGGCAAGCGGAGCGAGACCGATCGCGCACAGCTTCGGCGCGTCCTCGACCAGCTCGGCGCCAGCGACGTAATTGTTGGAAATTCCGGAAGTTGCTGCGTGCATCGGCGATTTTAACCGCTCGAATTTTTCCTTTCTCTCGCGTGTCGCGTCAGTCGCGCAGATTGATCCTGCCGTCTAGGCCCGCGCACAGACTGCTTTCGATGAAATTTTTGCCATTTGCGAGCGGAAGATCGCCGCCACGCGGGGCTCTCCAATCACGCCGGGCCGGATTGCGGCTCCTCGCGCATGATGGCGGTAAGCCGCCAGATCGTGATGCCGCCATTGATGTCCGCCAGCGCATGCGCCACCATCAGCCACCACAGGCTGCCGCTCAGCACATAGGCGACGCCCACGACGAGCCCGAAGGCGCCCGTGCGGAAGATGGCGCGCCAACTCTGATAGACATGGGCGAGCCCGAACACGAGCGAGGACAGCACGACCGCACCCGCGATGCCGGAAAGCGGCGTAAGGAACCAGATCAGAAAGCCGCGATAGACAAGCTCTTCCCATATCCCGCCAGTGACCGACGTGAGCAGGAAGACGCCGAGTTCCGGTGCGGTGCGCGGCGCGATCTTTACTTCCTCGATCATCCGGCGGTAGCGCGGAAAGTTCTCCGGCTTGACGAGCTTTCCAAGCCGCACGAGCTGCACGCCCAGCACGATGGCCGCAAGCGCGTCGAACAGAAAACCGAGGCGGCCCCAGAATGGAATCGGCCAACCCAGCCCGAGTTCGGAGAACGGACGGCCGAGCAGCCACCACGCCGCGATCACGACGGTCACGATCGCCCAGCCACGTGCCATGATACGCAGATAGCGCGGCACCAGCGACCGCGGCGGCGCGCTTGCAAGCCGCCGCCCGGCCATCATGGAGGTAAGCGGCATCACCACCACCACGAATACCAGGATCGCGAGATCGACCGCGGTGTGGCCGGTAAGCAGTCCCTCGAACACCATGCTCCCGCCAAGGCTTCACCGCTCGGAATAGGGCTTGCCATCCTTGCAGGTGAAACGATCGTCCCCTTTGTCGCTCTTCACGTCAATGTCGGGATAGAGACAGGCACGGCGCGGAAGTTCCGCGCAGCTCGGTGCAAAATCCAAGAATTTCGCACCAAAACTAGACCCCTGATGTACGATAACTGTAATCGCACACGATCATCACGGTGTCACCGAGAACACGGTGCCGGCGTCGTAGGCGGCGCCTTGGTACGTGGTACCGTAAAGTACGCCACCCACGTTGATCAGACCAGCTTGCGGCCACCACCCATCAGCGCCGCCCTGGAAAGAATAGACCACCGTCTCGGCACCCGCTGGCGTCACCGAGAACACCGTGCCGCCGCCGAAGGCGCCGTCTTGTGTGGTGGTACCGGTTGAGTTCTGGGTAGTGTCCTAATACAAGTTAGGAAATCAGCGGCCTATTTTCTTGTGGCGTTTGCGCCATAATACCGCAATTCCTTCTCAGACCCAAACCACCAAGAGCCAGCATCGCCACGCCGAACAGCCCGAGCGTGCCGGGTTCGGGAACGGCTTCGGGAGTGAAATCTGCTGCTAGGCAATAGTAGCCATTTGCATCGTTGCCCAACTGAGAGCATTCGCTAATCTCTCCCGCTTGCCAGTTGGAGCAAGACCTCGTGCAGAGTGGTCCGTCGAACGGCGTAAACGGCGCAAATGTATTATCCACATCAATAGCATATCCACTGCTCGGTGTTTGATTGCCCAACTCCGTAACCCCTAATGAATTCAGAGCGGCCACGAGCGCGGAGCGGGCCTCATCGCTCAGCGTCGAACCCTGCGTAAATGTACTCATGGTCGTCGTGCTGAACGTAACGTTGTAAGTCGTACCGCCGACCAGCAGTCCATTGATGCCCGTCGGGTCGGTGGTCGTCCCCAGAAGCATCACGCCTGGAGTGACGGGCGGCTGCCCTGGCGAGTACAGCGAACCAGCCAAGGAGGGCGCAAACGTCCCTGCGGCGCTCGTGTCCAATCCGCAATTCTGGCTTTGCGTTGCAAGATCGCAGGTACTCATGTCGGCGCTGGCCGCATTCATACCGACCGACAGGAAACCCATTACCAGTGCACCGGCCCAAAGCTTTTCCATCCAAAATCCCCTCGCGGTTTAGTCTGCCGAGGTTGGCAAGCAAAAGTTGTGCCGATTCAGAACAGGGGCCATTATCAATTGTTGGCGCCAACCCGCTCTTGGGAGTGTAAATAAATTCGACAGTTTTCGAGAAAGATTCGGCCGCAAGAAAATTGCGCAGCGGTCTGAATGTAGCACTACCTTAAGGACCGGTACGGCCGGCGTTCTTAATGTTTCCAGTACCCTCTAAGGCAGAAGTCAAAGGCTCCTCGCGAGCACGCTGACCTGTCTGGCCCTTTAAGCGGCCTACGCCGCTGTGTGTTGGGGGGGGGCCTTTGCTTTGGTGCAAAATCCAAGAATTTCGCACCACACCCTCACCCCCTGATCCGATTGTGCTATCCCGGCGCGGAAATCCGGTGCGGAACTGGCGGCCCTTAAGGGGCTCAAAACCGTTCGGTTTTGAGCCTGTTTCCTGGGGATAGCAAAAACAGACTCTTACGCGAATCAAAAAGGGGGCTCATAAAGAGTCCCCATGATTCTCGGCTACGCGCGTATCTCACGCGGCGATCACCAAGACATCGCCGCGCAGGTCCGGACTCTGACCGAAACCGGGTGCTCCCGTGTCTATCGCGAGGAAGCATCCGGTGCCGACGCCGCACGCCCGCAGCTCCGCGAGCTGCTCGCGCGCCTGGCCCCCGGCGACGTGCTTGTGGTCTGGAAACTCGACCGCCTCTCGCGCTCGCTTTCCGATCTTCTGTACACGCTGGCGAAAATCGAGGCGGCTGGCGCCGGCTTCCGATCGCTGACCGAAGCGATCGACACGACCACGCTGGCGGGCCGACTCATGATGCAGATGCTCGGCGCTTTCGCCGAGTTCGAGCGCGAGATGATCCGCGCCCGTACCAAGCACGGCCTTGAGAATGCGCGCCGCGCAGGCCGGCACATCGGCCGGCGCCCGAAACTCAAAGGCGACCAGAAGGCGGAAATCATCCGTATGATCGGCGAAGATAGAAGCCGACCGAGCGACTCAAATCATCGACGGCGACGTGAACGTGCAGGCGCTTCATGGTGGGTTCCTTTTGTTTGATCGCAACACAGCGCCCGCTCCACGACTTCTGCGAGCGGCGCGCACACTTCGGCACTTCCCGCGCAACAATCCTCGGTGAGGAACACGAGCAGATCGCGCATGGAATCGAAATTGGCGGAGTAGATGATCGAACGCCCGTCGCGGCGCGCGCGCACGAGCTGCGCGTTCGAGAGCAGGAGGAGCTGGGCCGAAAGCGTATTCGCGGCGACATCGAGGGCGCGGGCAATATCGCCCGCGGCCATGCCGTCCGGCCCTGCTTTCACAAGTGCCCGAAAAACTGCAAGCCGTCCGTCCTGGGCGAGCGCAGAAAGCCGTTTGATGGCGTCCGTCATCTCCATACTTCAATGATTCCTGAAATATCGTAATGAGTCAAGCGTGGGCGACAGCGCGGGCGATCAGGGCGCGCCCTTCGGCCGGGCTACTCGCTACGCTCACCGAGCCGCTACGCGTCTCGGCCATTCGGTGACGATCCGATCGCGCTTTTTTTCTTGCGCCGGATGCTCACGTTACGCGCATCGCGCGGCGGGTAATCGAATCACTCGGCGGATTCGATCGGCGCGACTCACTTTTTATGACTTCGACCGCTCCTGCGCGCTGCCGCACTGTAAACCACGCGGTGCAAAGAAACCGACGACGTTCGATGGCTTTCTCGACACGGAAGGCACGCGCGAGGCGTTTCCGGCCGTCGCCATCAAGGAAGTTCTGGCCTGGCAGATCGAACAGGCGATGAAGACCCAGGGCCTGTCGCGCAAGCGCATGGCCGAGCGGATGGGAACAAGCCGCAGCCAGATCGGCCGCCTGCTCGACCCGCACGACGGCAACGTCACGCTGGCGACCTTGCAGCGCGCCGCCGCCATGCTCGGACGCAAACTGCGCCTCGAACTGGTTCAAGCCCGGCCCCCCGGTCCGGCCGAAGGCCGGCCCGAGGATAAACTCCGGCCGGGAAGGGGGCGGGATTGTGTAACCCGCCACCTTGACCAAGCGCGCCGACCAATCGGAATTATACTACTGGCCCCCCATTCCGGCTCCTTCCCCAAAACTTGTCACGGCCCGCAAATGGGGGCCGCCCAGGTGAAACCGCTCGGACCCACGAAGGGAATGTCTGCGCGGCCGCCAGGACCGGCGCAAATTCAACCGGGTGGCCCGCATTTGCGGGCCATGACGGGGAAGGGGGGGGGTGAACCATCGGGGCCGCCGGAATTATACGGCGCGCCTCTTTGTTTCACGTGAAACAAGAGATCGCGTTTTGTTTTGTCGCTCGCGGGATGATAACAGGCGCGTCGCCTGTTATGCGCCTGTTCGCGCCTGGAACTGATTTCGCGCAAGCTACGGATATCGTTGAGGATTTTTCCGTTCGCTCGCGCATTGTTTCGCGTCCGGCGAAAATGTCCCTGTATTTGCCTGATAAAACAGGCGGCGAAGCGGTGCCGGCGCACGATCCGCTCGAATTGCAGCGCTGGAAAGGGCTCCCCCTCGCTGGCCTTCGGCCGGACCTCCCCCACGATGGGGGAGGAAAGCAAGAGGCGGAATCTGCCCTACCGGCCGGCCTCGGATTTCGCCGCGCCCTACACTAATCGGCGCAGCCGCACTTCCGGGAATTCAGCATCGACAAAAAGGGCGCCGCGACGGCGACGCAGGTGAACGATCCCAAACAGGTCATCGTCAAAGGCATCGCCTCGAAAAACCTCACCGTGACTCTGAGCTGAGCCGCGGCCGAAGCAGGTCGGCGGTGTGCGCGTGAACGGAGCAAGGGCGGGGAATCCCTCCCCTGTCGTTCGCGATCTCCGGCAGCGCCGCTTCGTCTCAGCGTGGCAGTGCAAAGGCGATGATTTGATCGCCGCGTTTGGTGTCGAGTTTGGCGTGGCCGCCGGCGGCGATGACGACATATTGGCGGCCTTTCCAGACATAGGTCATCGGCGTCGCCTGTCCGCCGGCGGGAAGGCGCCCGCGCCAGAGTTCGGCGCCGGTCCTCGCATCGAAGGCGCGCAGGTAATCATCCATCGCGGCGCCGATGAAGACGAGTCCGCCCGCGGTCACGATCGGCCCGCCGAGATTGGGCGTGCCGGACTTTCCCATGAAATATTGGGAGAACGGCAACATATCCTCCGTGGTGCCGAGCGGGACCTCCCAGAAGATGTGCCCGTCATGCAGGTCGATGGCGTGCAGCATGCCCCAAGGCGGCGGATTGCAGGGCAGGCCGAAGGGCGAGGTGATGACTTCGCGGATCATTCCGAAAGGCGTACCGGTCTGCGGCGAGATTTCCGCGTCGGGATGGGCGCGTTCCTCGGCGGCCAGATCGGCGCGCGGAATGAGCCGCACCAGATGCATCACGCTGGAGGTGTTGACATAGGCGATGTCATGGCGCGGATCGAAAGCGAGGCCGCCCCAGTTCGTGCCCCCTCCGGTGAAGGGATAGAGGATGGTGCCGCGCACGGAAGGCGGCGTGTAGAGACCCTGGGCCCGCGCCGCGGCGATCTTGTTGCGGCACTGGCCGCGGTCGTACCAGGTGAGTCCCCAGGCGTCGTCCGGCTTGATCCAGTGGGGGGCGAGCGCCTTGGGCGCGATCGGAAAAGGCTGCGTGGGCGAGAGTTCCTCGCCGGGCGCGCCACCTTGCGGCACGCGGTGTTCCTCGACCGGAATCAGCGGCTCGCCGCTCAGCCGATCGAGCGTGAACAGCAGGCCCTGTTTGGTCGGCTGCAGCACGGCGGGTTCGGTCTTGTCCTTGTACGTCACAACGCCGAGCGTCGGTTGCGCCGGCAGGTCATAATCCCACACATCGTGATGCGTGGTCTGGAATGCCCAGGCGACACGGCCGGTCGTCACATGTAGCGCGACCACGGAGTCGGCATAGCGGTTGTCGCCCGGCCGCTCGCCGCCGTAGAAATCGGGGCTGGGACTCGTGGTCGGCAGGAAAACGAGCCCGCGCTCCTCGTCCACGGACATCGGCGCCCAGACATTCGCGGCCCCCGTTCGCGCTGCGCCTGCGCTCGACCAGCTCGCCGCGTTGGCCGCCACGGGCGTCCGGGGGATCGGATCGAAGCTCCAGCGCAAGGCACCGCTCTCCGCGTCATAGGCATGCACCGTGCCGTGCGGCGCATCCACGCGTTCATTGTCGCCGATGGACGACCCGACGATCACCAGCCCATGGGTGACGACCGGCGCCGACGTGATCTGGACTTCGGTTGGATAGACCATCGCCGGCTTCGGCGGGATCGCCACCGTCCCCCCGCGCCCGAAATTCCCGCATGGTTTTCCCGAATCCGCATCGAGCGCGATCAGGCGGCGATCATTGGTCGCGAGGAAAATGCGCGAGGCACAGAACCCCTGGCTCCGCTTGGGATCCTGCCACCAGGCGACGCCGCGGCAGACGAAGCTGTTGGGATAGTGGAGGCGGGGATCGATCCTGGGATCGAAACGCCAGAGCTGGCGGCCGGTGGCAGGATCGAGCGCGCTGACTTCGTCGAAGGGCGAGCAGAGGAAGAGCCGTCCGTCATCGAGAACGGGCGTGACCTCGAAGGAGGCGCGGTGCATCGCCGCGCCCTTGCTGGCCATGTCGCCGGTCGAGAAGCTCCAGACCTGCGTCAGCCTGCCGACATTGGCCCGCGTAATCTGCGCGGCCCCGGAATAGCGCTGACCGCCCTGGTCGCCGCCATAGGTGGGCCAGCCCGGCTCCGCAGCCCGCGCGGTGCCCGCTGCTCCCAGCAGCACGCCCAGCAAGACAAGCCGAACCGCCCTCCCCGGCACGCTGCTAGACCTGTTTTTCGTGCATGATCTGCTCGGCGGCCTGGGCCAGGAGTTCCTCCATCTTGCGGTTGATGGCGTGGTCCGACAGTGCGACGTGGTGAGCGGCGAAATCCTCATGGATTTTTCTGGCAATGTCCTGGTCGCGACCGCCGCGGACCTCGAGATCGAGGAGGGTGTTGGCGTAGGAATCGGCGGCCGCCCCGGCCAGCCGCATCTGGCCTGCAGCCCAAAGACCCAGGAGCTTGTTGCGCCGCGCGGTGGTCCGGAACCGCAGGTCCTCGTCATGGGCCCATTTGGCCTCGAAGCTGTATTCGCGATCCTCGAATGCGCTGGCCATCGATCAACCTCTTGAATTGCGGGGCAGAACGCGATTTTCGCGCCCCAGCCGGCGCAAGATTAGCCGATGCGCAGGCTCTGCGCGACCGGCCCGATTCGGCCCGCGCAGGGCGGCGTTGCCGCAGGTCCGCCCCTTCCGCTAAGTTGCGGGTTTGATGGGACACTTCCGTCCCCGCTCTCGGCCTCCGGCCAAGGACAGTTTCCATGAAACGCCGCCGCATGATCTACGAAGGCAAGGCCAAGATTCTCTACGAGGGGCCCGAGCCGGGAACGCTCGTCCAGTACTTCAAGGACGATACCACCGCCTTCGACGCCACCAAGCGCGCCACCATCGAGGGCAAGGGCGTCCTCAACAACCGGATCTCGGAATATCTGATGTCGCAGCTGGGCGCCATCGGCGTGCCGACGCATTTCGTGCGCCGGCTCAACATGCGCGAGCAGCTGGTCAAGGAAGTGGAGATCATCCCCCTCGAAGTGGTGGTGCGCAATATCGCGGCGGGCTCGCTGGCCAAGCGGCTCGGCCTCGACGAGGGCTATGTGCTGCCGCGCTCGATCATCGAATATTACTACAAGAACGACAAGCTGCACGATCCCTGGGTGTCGGAGGAGCACATCACCGCCTTCGGCTGGGCCAATCCGCAGGACCTCGACGACATCGTCAACCTGACCATCCGCATCAACGATTTCCTTTCGGGCCTTTTCCTCGGCGCGGGCATCAAGCTGGTCGATTTCAAGGTCGAATTCGGGCGGCTGTGGGAGAACGACTATATGCGGATCGTGCTGGCCGACGAGATCAGCCCCGATTCCTGCCGGCTATGGGACGTGGCCAGCAACGAGAAGATGGACAAGGACCGTTTCCGGCGCGACATGGGCGGCGTCGTCGAAGCCTATTCCGAGGTCGCACGCCGCCTCGGCATCATGCCCGAATCCGTCCAGAGCGAGCAGAAGGGCCCGGTGCTGGTGAAATGACCTGCGAAGGCAGCACACCGGCAATTGAGTCGCAGGGCCCTGGCGGAATGATTGATCCGAATCGCGCTATTGGGCGCCCATGAAGGCGCGCGTTTTCATCACGCTGAAAGACGGTGTGCTCGACCCGCAGGGCAAAGCCATCGGCCACGCCCTGCACAATCTCGGGTTTCCCGAAGTCGGCGAAGTGCGCCAGGGAAAAGTCATCGACATTGAACTCGAGGAGCACGACGAGGCCGCGGCACGGGCGCGTGTCAAACAGATGTGCGAAACGCTCCTCGCGAACACGGTGATCGAGAAATACGAGATCGAATTGAAATGATGCTCCGAAACTTGCACCGGCATCGTGGGTCCTTCGACAGGCTCAGGATGAGGGCAGTGGTGCGTTGCACAGGCGCCGATGGCAGCAAAACTTCCCTCATGCTGAGCCCGTCGAAGCACGCAGGACGTTGCTCCAGGGCGGGATTGCGAAAAGTGTACGCGCCATGAAATCCGCCGTCATCGTCTTTCCGGCTTCGAACTGCGATCGCGATGCGGCGGTGGCGCTGGAGCAGGTCACTGGCGAAAAGCCCGCGATGGTGTGGCACGGTGACAGCGAGCTCCCGGATGTCGATCTCGTGGTGCTGCCCGGCGGCTTCGCCCATGGCGATTATCTGCGCTGCGGCGCGATGGCGGCGCAGTCGCCCATCATGCGCGACGTGAAGGCGAAGGCCGACAGGGGCGTGGCCGTGCTCGGCATCTGCAATGGCTTCCAGGTGCTCACCGAAGCCGGAATGCTGCCCGGGGTGCTCATGCGCAACGCCGAACTGAAATTTGTCTGCCGCCCGGTCGGGATCGAAGTGGATGAAACGCAGTCCGCCTTCACGCGCAAATACGACAAGGGGCAGAGGGTGGTGTTTCCGGTCGCGCATGGCGACGGCAATTACTATGCCGATGCGGCCACGCTCGACCGGCTCGAAGGTGAAGGGCGTGTGGTCTTCCGCTATGCGCCGGGCGACAATCCCAACGGCTCGGCGCGCAACATCGCCGGAATATTGAGCGAAAAGCGCAACGTGCTCGGCCTGATGCCCCATCCCGAGCGCGTTTGCGATCCGCTCCTCGGCGGCACCGACGGCCGGCCATTGTTCGAAAGCCTGTTCGAAGCGCTGTCGTGAGCAAAACGCTTGCCACTAACTCCCTCTCCCCCGGAGCTAGAGTGAGCGCACATTCTTTCATAATTGCCGAGGCACGGCCCCAGTTTTCCTCCCCCAACGTGGGGGTGCCGAGCGCAGCGAGGCGGAGGGGGACGTGGCGCGCTGCGCGCGGACTCCCCCCTCCGGTTTGCTCCGCTTCGCTTCGCAAACCACCTCCCCCACGCTGGGGAAGGAAAACCGAATGCGCGATGTGCGGCCTGAATGCCTCTCCGAAGTTCTTGAAAAAATGTGTGCTCACGTCAGCCCCCGGAGGGGGAGAGGGAAATGAGGTGCGGGCATGACCAGCATCACGCCCAACATCGTTCGCGAGCACGGGCTCTCCACAGACGAATATGCGCGCATCGAGGCGCTGCTCGGGCGGGCGCCGAATCTCGTCGAACTCGGCATATTCTCCGTGATGTGGAGCGAGCATTGCTCCTACAAGTCGACGCGCGCGCATCTGAGGCGCCTGCCCACCAGGGCACCCTGGGTGTTGCAGGGACCGGGCGAGAATGCCGGCGTGATCGACATCGGCGACGGCGATGCGGCCATCTTCAAGATGGAGAGCCACAACCATCCTTCTTTCATCGAGCCTTATCAGGGCGCGGCGACCGGCGTGGGCGGCATCATGCGCGACGTCTTCACCATGGGCGCACGGCCCATCGCGATGATGAACGCGCTCCGCTTCGGCGCGCCGGAACATGAGAAGACGCGCCACCTCGTGGCGGGCGTGGTCGCGGGCATCGGGCGCTACGGCAATTGCATGGGCGTGCCGACGGTCGGCGGCGAAGTGAATTTTCATCCCTCCTACAACGGCAACATTCTCGTCAACGCGATGTGCGTGGGCATTGCCCGCGCCGACCGCATTTTCAAATCGGCCGCCGAAGGCGCGGGCAACCCGGTCGTCTATATCGGCTCGAAGACGGGCCGCGACGGCATTCACGGCGCCACCATGGCGTCGGCGGAATTCCGCGAGGATTCGCAGGAGAAGCGCCCGACGGTGCAGGTGGGCGATCCGTTCACCGAGAAGCTTCTGCTGGAAGCCTGCCTCGAATTGATGGCAACCGATGCGATCATCGCCATCCAGGACATGGGTGCCGCGGGGCTCACATCGTCTTCCGCCGAAATGGCGTCGAAAGGCGGTTCGGGAATCGACCTCGATCTCGACCGCGTGCCCCAGCGCGAAACCGCAATGACGGCCTATGAGATGCTGCTCTCCGAATCTCAGGAGCGCATGCTTGCGGTGCTGAAGCCCGGGCGCGAAGCGGAGGCCGGGCGCATCTTTCGCAAATGGGAACTCGATTTCGCGGTGATCGGCACGACGACCGATACAAACCATTTCGTCGTGCGCCACAGGGGCGCGATCGTCGCCGATATTCCGGTGCATGCGCTGGCGGAAGAAGCGCCGGTCTATCACCGGCCGATCGGGCAGCGAGCACCTACGAGGGACGCGGCGGCGTTTGATCCGACCAGACCCGTCATGACATCGCTGATGAAGCTGATCGGCTCGCCCGATCTCTGCTCGCGGCGCTGGGTGTGGGAGCAGTACGACTGGAGCGTGATGGCCGATACTGTGCAGCCGCCGGGCGGGGACGCCGCGGTCGTGCGCGTGCATGAAACAGACAAGGCGCTTGCCATCACGACGGATGTGACGCCGCGCTACTGCAGGGCGGATCCGTTCGAAGGCGCCAAACAGGCGGTCGCCGAAGCCTGGCGCAATCTGAGCGCGGTGGGTGCCAGACCGCTCGCGGTCACCGACAATCTCAATTTCGGCAATCCCGAAAAGCCCGAAATCATGGGGCAGATCGCCGCCTGCATCGACGGCATCGCCGAGGCCTGCCGGGCGCTCGACTTTCCCGTCATCTCGGGCAATTGCTCGCTCTACAATGAGACCAATGGCGAGGCGATCCTGCCCACGCCTGCCATCGGCGCTGTAGGTCTGATCGGAAACGTCCGCCGCATGGCGACCATCTCGTTCAAACGCGAAGGCGATGCGATCATCCTGATCGGCGGGACGCCGGCCCATCTCGGCCAATCGCTCTACCTGCGCGAGATCGAAGGTCGGGAAGCCGGCGCGCCGCCCCCTGTCGATCTGGCAGCGGAACGGCGCAACGGGGACTTCGTCCGGAGGCTGATCGAAGACGGCACGCTCGATGCCGTCCATGACCTTTCAGATGGCGGTCTTCTCGTCGCCTTGGCCGAAATGGCGATGGCCGGCGGAATGGGCGCGCGGATCGACTGTCGCGGCGCCGAGCCAGTATCCTTCTGCGAGCCAGTATCCTTCTGCTTTGGCGAAGACCAGGGGCGTTATCTTCTTTGTGTCCCCGGCGGCGCGGCGGAGAATATCCTGAGCGCGGCAGCGGCAGCCAAGGTGGATGCGGCTTTGCTGGGTGAGACGGGGGGAGATAGGATCGTGGTCGCAGGGCAGGGTGACGTGGCGGTGGACACCCTGAAGCGCGCGCATGAAGGGTGGTTTCCCCATTTCATGGGCGGCGACGACGTACCGCCGACCAACTGACGGGCACGCCCATGCCGATGGCCGCAAGCGAGATCGAGAAGCTGATCCGGGAAGCCTTTCCCGATGCCGAGGTGACGATCACCGATCTGGCGGGTGACAATGACCATTACGCGGCGATGGTCACGAGCAGCGCCTTCAGTGGCAAGACGCGCGTGCAGCAACACCAGATGGTTTACGACGCGCTCAAGGGCCGCATGGGCGGCGTGCTGCACGCGCTGTCGCTGCAGACGGCGGCGAAGGCTTGACGGCTGCGCCCCGCCTTCCTAAGTCCACCATGCCCAGCGCAAAGAGGTCGCCATGTCCGCAACCGTGACGGAACGCATCGCCAGCGACATCGAATCGAGCGATGTCGTGCTCTTCATGAAAGGCACGCCGGTGTTCCCGCAATGCGGCTTCTCCGCGTCGGTGGTCCAGATTCTGGGGCAGCTTGGCGTGAAGTTCAAAAGCTTCGACGTGCTGAAGGATCCCGAGTTGCGGCAGGGCATCAAGGAATTCTCCAACTGGCCGACCGTCCCCCAGCTCTATGTGAAGGGCGAATTCGTCGGCGGCTGCGACATCATCCGCGAGATGTACGAGTCCGACGAGCTCGAATCGCTCTTGAAGGAACGCGGCGTCGCCTTGGCCAACGTCTGAATGCAGCAGGGCAGAACGCCTCGCTCGCATTTCGCAGGTCCATCGCCTAGACTGGCCTTGCCTCTGGGGGAGGCAATAGATTGACGCCGGGACCAAGAATCACGATCGAACCGGGAAAGCGGGGAGGCCAACCGACCATCCGGGGGCTGCGGATTACGGTTTACGATGTGCTGCGCCAGCTCGCGAATGGTGTCAGCGAGAGTGAGATTCTCTCCGATTTTCCGGAGCGTGAAAGCGCGGATATCCGCGCCTGTCTGGCCTATAACGAGTGATGCCGATTTCGAGGAGCTCAGCGTTCTCCTGGGATCGCCGCCGCACGTCATCTGGCTAAAGGGAGCGAATGCGTCCAAGGCGGCGATACTTCATGTGTTGACGACGCAGGAAGCATTTGTCCGACGCAGCGTGAGCGAGGGCCACGCATGGATCGACCAGCAGCGCCGCGCCGACAGCCGCCGTGCCGAATGACAGCCCGTAGAGAATGCCTGCGATCATGCCGAGACGGCCGGGCACGAGCTCCTGACCATAAACGACGATGGCCGCAAAGGCGGACGCCATGACGAGTCCGACGGCGACGCTGAGCATGCCAGTCCAGAACAGATTCGCGAAGGGCATCGCCAGCGTGAACGGCAGCGCGCCCAGGATCGAGAACCGGATCACATATTTCCGCCCGATGCGGTCGCCGAGCGGGCCGCCGAGGAACGTGCCGACCGCGACGGCCGCGTGGAACAGGAACAGATGCAGCTGCGCGTCGCGCACGGAAACATGGAATTTCTGGATCAGATAGAAGGTGTAATAACTGCCGATGCTGGTGAGGTAGCCCGCCACACCCCGTTCTGCATGGCAGATGACCGGATTTTCGAAGCGCGCCTTTCCATTTCCGCGCGCCGCTATAGGATGGCGTGTGGTGTCGCCCGGGGGCTTCGTTGCGGATCTTTCGCTGTTTTGTCGTGTCGCTTGCGCTCGCGGCGTCTGGCTCTGTCCTGGCAGAGGATGCAGCCTCGCCGAACGCGCCGGCCTCGGCGCCGTTTGAAATCGTGCGTTCGCACGTCGATATCGACGCGAACAGCGACGGAAGCTATGCGGCTTACCCACGGGATTTCCGACCGGCGCGCGCAGGCGAAGGCGCTCTATGACTGGGTATCTGCAAATATCTCCTATGTCGATATCGTGCTCGGCGCCGGCGGCTTTACGCCCCATGCCGCCGCCGACGTGCTGGCGCTGCGCTATGGCGACTGCAAGGACCACGTCATGCTACTCGAGGCGCTCCTCGCCGCCAGGGGCATTCCGAGCAATCCCGCGCTGCTGGCGGCCGGCGGCGCCTATGTGCTGGCGGGTGTGCCCTCGCCCTTCTATTTCAACCACCTGATTACTTACGTGCCGGAATTCCGGCTCTTTCTCGATTCGACCGCGCATTACGCGCCATTCGGCGTTCTTCCTTTCGCCGACGCGGACAGGCCCGTCGTGCTCGTGCCGAGCGGCACGATATCGGCCACGCCCAACGCCACCGCCGACCAGACCACGGGGCGCGCCACGGTGACGGTCAAATTCGATGCGGACGGCACCGCGAATGGAGAATCCCGCATGACGCTCACCGGCGCCGGCGCCATCAATCAGCGGGCACTGATCGACATCATTCCACCGGATCGCGAGAAGGACATGTTCCAGCTGGCCCTCGTCCGGGCGCGCAGGCGAGCATCGATCGCGGAAATCTCCGATCCGACAGCGATCCGTTTGCGTATTCCCTGCATTACCGGGTGCCGAACGCCGCCAATTTCACGGGTCCCGGCGCGGTCTCGGCCGGGCTGGGCGTCGGACCGTTTGCGGCGGCCAGCCTGGTTGTCGGTCTGCTCCCGCCGTCACGGGAAACCGCTTATGCCTGCCCGTCGATGACCGCCAGCGAGGACAGCACCTTCGAATTCCCCTCCAGCGTGGAGGTCACCTCGGTGCCGAGGCCGGTCAGCATCGCGGCCGACGGCGTCCGCTTCGACATGCATTATGAAACCAGGGACGTGCACACCGTTTCCGGCACGATCGTGCTGCGCACCGACCACCCCCGGGCTTTCTGCACGCCGGAATATTACGCGAGGGTGCGCCCCGACCTCGCCCGCATCGCGGCAAGCCTGCGCGTGCAGATTTTGTACAAATGAACTTCCACTGGCGATGCGCGTCGCTGTCCGCCATTCTGGTACTTTTCGCCTGTACTGCCACGCCGCACCAATTTTCACACGAAAATTCAAGCTTCAGCACGTCGCTTATTTCGAATAAATCTGTTTCGGTTCGTCGAGCAGACTGCTCAGGCCCTAAGGCTTCCGCGATCGAAGCCCCCCAAGTCACGGGCCTAACGATACTGAGCCTCTCGGTGACCAGCGACGGTGCCGTGAAAGTTGCTTCAGTTACTCAATCGAGCGGGAGTAAAGCGCTCGACGATGCCGCAGTTCGATGTGCCATGCTATGGCGGTTTAAACCCGGAACATTGAATGGCAACGTGGTCGACGCATCTGTGGAATATGCAGTTCAGTGGTCTGTCGGTGCGCCGGACCCATCGCATCCAGGCGCGCCACGCTGACTCACCGGTCTGCGCGCCTGAAGTTTCGTTTCTTGCTCGTCCGGCTCCGACCGGCTAACTAGGCGACCGGTTATCAGGCATCATCATGCACGAACAAAAATCAGCACGTCCGAAGGCGCGGGTGCCGCGCGGGTTTCGCGATCGTGGTGCCGGCGGGCTCGCGGCCGAGCGCGCCTGCCTCGACACGATCCGCCGTGTCTACGAATCATGGGGTTTCGAGGCACTGGAGACTCCGGCCTTCGAATATACCGATGCACTCGGAAAATTCCTGCCCGACCTCGATCGTCCGAACGAGGGCGTGTTTTCGCTGCAGGACGAGGACGGCCAGTGGCTGTCGCTGCGCTATGATCTGACCGCGCCGCTCGCCCGCTATGTGGCGGAGAATTTCCAGCATCTGCCCAAGCCGTTCCGCCGCTACCAGGTGGGATCGGTGTGGCGCAACGAAAAGCCCGGCCCGGGGCGCTACCGCGAATTCACGCAATTCGATGCCGACACGGTCGGTTCCGCCTCGCCCGCCGCCGATGCCGAACTGTTGATGATGACTTGCGACGCGCTGGAAACACTTGGCTTGAGGCGAAATGAATACGTTATCAAAATTAATAGCCGTAAATTGCTCGACAGCTTCCTTGATGCAATAAATGTAGATGCGACCAAGCGTGGGATTGTACTTCGTGCGATCGATAAACTGGATCGGCTTGGCGCCGCTGGGGTGCGTGCGCTTCTTGGGAGCGGCCGCAGGGACGAGTCTGGCGATATCGCGGCGGGCGCAGATTTGGAAGCCGGTCAAATCGATCGAATATCGCAATTGGTGGCGGCGAACACGTACTCGCAGTTCAGAGAGCAATTTGTGCTTCTAAGTAACGATGCCACGGAAGCAGCATTTCGAGAGTTGCAAAATATACTGAACATAGTTGCAGACGGCGGGCTCGACGATCCTCCAATTCGAATGGACGCAACAGTAGTGCGGGGGTTGGACTATTACACCGGCGCCGTGTTCGAAGCGCAGCTGACGTTTCCCGTCGCCAATGAAGCCGGCGAAACCATCGTCTTCGGTTCCGTTGCGGGCGGCGGGCGTTACGACAATCTGGTTGCCCGCTTCACCGGCCAGCAGGTCGCGGCGACAGGGATTTCCATCGGCGTCAGCCGTTTGCTGACTGCACTGAAAGGCCGCGCTCCCTCCGCGCTGCCCCCCCTTGTCCTCGTGCTGGCACTTGACGAGATCGGGAACAGCTTCCGCATTGCGAGCGAGTTGCGCCAGGCCGGAATTCGTGCCGAAACCTATGTCGGCGGGAGGAAATTCGGCGATCAGCTCAAATATGCGGATCGTCGCGGCGCGGCCATCGCAGTGATCGAAGGAGCCGATGAGCGCGCGAGAGGTGAGGTGACGCTGAAAGATCTCGCCCTGGGCGCGGAGCTCGCCAAATCCGTCGAAAGCCGCGCGGCATGGGTTGCGGACCGTCCGGCGCAGATCTCGGTCGCCCGCGCGGATCTCGTCGCGCGGGTGGGCGAACTGATCGGGCGATCCTCACGCTGATTGTCTGGGCGGGAAATGCTTCTGCCACACCGGCGCAAGTCGCGGGCGCGCGGCCACAGCCCGCATGATCGCGCAGAGCTTCGGGATGTGCGCCTCCCGCCAGCCATGGGCGGCGCTCCAGCGGTTGAACATCGCGGCGTAGATGTCGACGGCCGAGAAGCCTTCCGCCAGCAGCCACGGGCCGGCAACGGCCTGTTCCAGGATCAGCAGCCTTTCGCGAATCCGGTCCCGGGCCACCTCGCGCAAGGCGTCGCTCTGCGCGCCTTCAGGGACAAAACGCGCGGGATAATCCTCGATCTCCACCATCGGATAGATTTCCGACGCCAGGAAGGCGAGCCAGCGACAGGCCTGCGCCCGGGCCACGCTTCCCGGCAGCGGCAGCAGACCCGCATCCGGATACCGCCCGGCAATCGTCAGGAGCATGGCCAGCGTTTCGGTGATGATCCCGCCCTCGGGCAGCTGCAGCGCCGGGATTTTTCCCGCCGGATTGAGGCTGAGGAATTCCGGCTTCCTCTGCTCGTCGGTCTTCAGCGATACGGTGCGGAATTCATAGGCCGCGCCCGCTTCGACAAGCGCCGCCTCCGCCGCGAAGGCGCCCGATGCCGTGTCGCCGTAGATGATCCAGGTCACGGTCCACCCCGAGGGCTGGAACAGCGAAAATCAGCGCGAATAGAATTCCACGATCAGGTGCGGCTGCATCTGCACCGCATAGGGCACGTCGGAGAGTTTGGGGATGCGCAGGAGCTTGGCCGTCATCTTGCCGTGGTCGGCGTTGACGTAATCGGGCACGTCGCGCTCGCCGCTTTGCGCGGCTTCCAGCACCAGCCCCATCTCCTTCGCCTTGCCGGCGAGCTCGATCGTGTCGCCCTGCTTGACCAGATAGCTCGACACGGTGACGCGGTGCCCGTTCACCAGCACATGGCCATGGCTGACCACCTGCCGCGCCGCGAAGGGCGTCGGCACGAATTTGGCCCGGTAGACCACGGTGTCGAGCCGGCGCTCGAGCAGGCC
Source organism: Rhizomicrobium sp. (assembly GCA_036266955.1). Lineage (GTDB taxonomy): Bacteria > Pseudomonadota > Alphaproteobacteria > Micropepsales > Micropepsaceae > Rhizomicrobium. Next base: position 2,936 of record DATAWY010000086.1, on the reverse strand, counting down.
GATCATGTTCTCGCCCGTATCGCCCGGCCGGCGCGCGGCCTCCTCGTAATAGCGGCGGAACTGGCGCTCGGTGATGTTGGCGTAATAGCCCTTGAGCTTCTGCTTGGCCTGCAGCTGGGTGCCGAAATCGGAGAGCTTGCGGGCGCGCCGCTGGCCGTGCTGGCCCGGCCCATAGGAGCGCTTGTTGACGGGGCTCTTCGGGCGGCCCCACACGCTTTCGCCCATGCGGCGGTCGAGCTTGTATTTCGAGGTGGCACGCTTCGTCATCGATCGTCCGTAAAGGGAGTGGCTGCGGCGGGTCCTCCCGCGCGGAAGGCGCGCACTATAGTCAGGGCCGAATGGCTGTCAAACGCGAAACGCCGCCGCCTCGCTGGTTTGCGGACAGCCGGCGGAACGCTCGCGCGTCACAAAAATTAACGGCAACTCATTGAAATCTCGGACGTTTGTCTTCGCAGACGGCATATCCGGCGGGTCCATGGCAGAAGGCGAATCTGTACGTTTGCCGGCTGCAGAGCGGGCCCGGCGCTACCGTGCCTACGCGCGCGAGACCTTGCGCTTGGCCGAGCTGGCCTCCAAACCCGACATCAAGGCGACGTTTGTCAATCTGTCGGCCTGCTGGATGAGCCTCGCCCGCGAAGCCGAGCAGTCCGCCCATCGCGAAGACGAGCGCCTCAGCCGCCACTGAACGCCCGCCGGCCAAAATCGCCGGCGCCGCCCTGGCACTATCAAAAACCATCGCAAGTCGGCTATTTCTGCGAGTTCGCGCCGGCGGGCGTGGCGAAATGGTAGACGAAACGGACTTAAAATCTTTATAATATTCTTAAATATGCTTGATTTATAATGGTTTTACGATATTATGAATTAGCACAACCCTAGCACAAAACTGCCCCTATAACACAGGGGAGGACGCACCCGATGGAAACGGAAACCGCTCGCCACTCGATATTCGACAACAAGATTCAGCTCTACCGGCGACCGCTCAGTCCCCACTGGCATTGCTCCTGTTCCGTCGCTGGGAAGCAGCGACGGGCCACCACTAAAGAGGACAGCCTTTCGCGCGCCAAAGATGTGGCGCGCGACTGGTATCTTGGACTTCTCGGAAAATATCGCGCCGGAACCATCGATGTCGGCGGCCCGATCTTCAAGGACGCTGCGGCCCGCTTCATCGAAGAATTCGAGACCATCACGATGGGAGAGCGCAGCCCGATTTATGTTGAGGGCCACAAGCACCGGATCAAAAACCACCTCAATCCCTTTTTCGGGAATATGGTACTGGCCGAGATCACGGCCGGAAAAATTCAGGACTATCGCATCCACCGGATGAAAACCGGCATGTCGAGAGTCGACCAGCTGCGGAAGACCGACAGTGCCGATGGAAAGCACAAGCCTCCAGCTCGTAATACGTTACATCAAGAAATCGTTTGCCTCAGGCAAATACTCAAATGTGCCAACCGTCACGGGTGGATCGACCGCCTCCCCAATCTGTCAGCCCCCTTTCAGCAATCGACCAAAATATCGCATCGCGCGTGGTTTTCGCTTGACGAATATCGCACGCTCTACACCGCGACGCGCAAGCGCGCGGAGCACCCGCCCAAGCCGCGGTGGAAATGGGAATGCGAACAGCTTCACGACTTCGTTCTCTTCATGGCTAATACCGGTTTACGTCCCGACGAAGCCTACCGCTTGCAATTCCGCGATGTTGAAATTGTCGAGGACGAGGCTACGCGAGAGACGATTCTAGAAATCCAAGTCCGCGGTAAGCGCGGCGTCGGATATTGCAAGAGCATGCCGAACGCAGTTCTTCCGTTCAAACGCTTGCGAGATCGCAAGCGCCGCATGCCCACGACGGAGGAACCCAAGCGCATGGGGGTGCCAGGCGCTACCGAACTCGTGTTTCCAAAACGCCACCATGAGCTTTTCAATGACATCCTTGAAGAAGAACATCTGAAATTCGACCGCGAAGGCCAAACCCGGACGGCGTACAGCCTTCGCCACACCTACATTTGCTTCCGGCTCATGGAGGGGGCCGACATTTATCAGATCGCTAAGAACTGTCGCACAAGCGTCGAGATGATCGAAAAATATTATGCATCGCACATCAAGACGATGCTCGATGCAGCGGCCATTAACGTCCGCAAAAAGCGTGGATCGAAACCGGCCGAGTTCGAAGACGGCGAGACCGCGCCCCAAGTCAGGCGCCCCGGCCAAGGCAAAACGCGCGGCAAGCCCACGAAACCACGTCTTCCCGATACCACCCGATAATCATTGGCGGCTAGCCCGCCCCCCGCTATAAATTCCAAGGTTTGCGGGCGTGGCGAAATGGTAGACGCAACGGACTTAGGCCAATCTTGAGTGCTCTCCGGGAAACCGAAGACGCAGAACTGCTCAAATTCGGGGAAACCTTCAACGGCAATCCCGAGCCAAGCCCGGAAACGGGAAGGTGTAGAGACTAGACGGGCGGCGCCTAAACCCCGGCAGTGCCGAGGCAAGGCGAAGGGATAGTCCAGACCCCAAACGCCCTATGGGCGGCGGCGAAAGCCGTAGCGGGTACGAAAATCCGTTGGGGGAAACCCCGTGCCGGTTCAACCCCGGCCGCCCGCACCATTCGATATCACGACACCAAGGGTGTGTGAGAGCGCATGAACTCGACGAAATCCACCACCGTAACTTCACGCGAATACGCGTGGCCGCGCTTTTGGGTGCGCTTGGGAGGGAGCATCGATCTCTCTGATGGCGGCTATCTGGTCGACTCAACCAGTGAGATCGCCAAATATGGCGGTCGAGACCTTCCTACTTTGCCGGAGCTTGTGAATTTCCGGGCCCTGGCGCTGCTGGGTGAGCCAGGTATGGGCAAGTCGGCGGCGCTGAGATCGGAAGCTTATCGTCTCAAAAACGACGAGAACTTCACATCCATATTCGTGGACCTCCGCGCCTAC
>DATAWY010000085.1:0-15276 GCA_036266955.1 Rhizomicrobium sp. | reverse complement strand
GCGAGCCGAAAGCCGTGCGCGCCGTGGGCCTCGCCAATGGTTCCAATCCGATCGGAGTCGTCGTGCCCTGCCATCGCGTCATCGGCAGCGACGGTTCGCTCACCGGCTATGGCGGCGGATTGCCGCGCAAGAAATGGCTGCGCGAACATGAGGCGCGCCATTGCGGCGCGCAATTCCAACTGGAGGCCTCGGCGTGACAACAAATTCCCATGCGCAGGTTTTTCATGCCCTGCACAGTGACGGCCTAAGGTTAAACCGATAACAGCGCAAAAACTGTCTGGCACCGGAATATCGATGGAGCTGGTGTGGGGCTGTCGAGATCAGCAGAAGCGGCCGACTACATTTCCGGCTGGTTCGCAGTCGGTTCTGGAACCGGAGCTGCTGAGCCCGGCCGGGACTGAAGCGGTGAAAAGCCGATGTCCTGGCCGCCTGGCAAGCCTTCCACCTGAGCCACGGCGCGAACGACGTCGCGAGCCACGTCCGCCGAGGGCCTGGAATTGTCTGGCCAGCGCAGCACGAACAGGGCTTTCCGGGCGGGCGCGAATTCGGCGAAGAAACCCGAGAGGGCATGCTGGAGCGCCGTCTCTATTTCGAGATCGCGCATCAGGCCCACCGCGTTGAATTGCTGCTCCCAATAGGCAACCGGGGCCCAGATGAGGTGCCCATCGACAGGCCAGCCACTGTCATAACACGGAATGTGCAGCCAGAACGTCGATTGCGGTTCACGCGTCCATTGTTCCAGGTGCAGGGGAAACGGAGTCCCGAACACGGGGTCCTTGCCGAACATCGGCGAATTCACCAGGAGATAGCCGTTTCGCTCCACAAGCGCCGCGGCCCGGCGGATGTGTTCGCTGACTTTGAGCGGGCTGATGTGCTCGAACACATCCATCGCGACAACCACGTCGAATTTCCGGTCGAACGTCGTCGTCAACAGGTCGCCAAAGTTCATCTGCGCGCGGATGTTCGGGTAGGCGAGGGCGAAGGCGAGGTGGCTCAGATCGATGCCGGCAACCGCCAGCCCCCGGTCGGCGAGCTGGCTTATGACGGGACCATTGGAACAGCCGACGTCGAGGCAGCTTGCAGCTCCAAGTCCCGTCACGATCGCCGCAGTCACCCGCTTGTCGAGATCGATGGCATAGGCCCAGCCGCCGACGCTGTCATAGAACCGGTGCCGAACTATGAGACTTTGCAGCAGATCGAATTCCTCATCATGCTTGATCTCGAGTACGTGGTGCACAAAAGTGTCCAGTCCGGCGCCGGTGACGCATGGCCGGGGCAGCTCCTGATTGATGTCGGGCAGCTCCGACTGTTTGATGACGCGAGCGCGCGACGAACGGAACTCGTGGGAGGACAACATCTCCGCCAGCACCTGCCGCAAGGCTCGGCCTTCGCGCATTACCTGGATCCAGTGGTCCCGTCCCTTCGGGTCCGGCGGCCGATCGAATATTCCGCGATACAGTTCCTCCACCGTCGCCGAAGCATGCATTTCCCGAACGGTCTCGCGAAGCGGTTTCCCTGCCCGGAGCTGCGATACCCAATTTTCGAGGCTCTCGGGATCGGGCTCCCGCTCCTTCGGGTCCGGCGGCGGATAAAATGTTCCGCGATACAGCTCCTCGACCGTCGCCGGAGCATGCATTTCCAGAATGATCTCGCGAAGCGGTCTGTCCGCCCGGAGCTGCGACACCCATTTTTCCAGGCTCTCGCGGTCCGGCTCCCGTCCGATGAGACCGCGATGCAATTCCTCAAGAAACGGCGGCGAGAAGAGCTTCATGCCGTAGCGGCGAAGCTTCGCGGCGCCCGTGAGATGTGCTTTTGTAATGAGAGTCGGCATCGATCCACCTTCTGCTTGATCGTCCCCGGGAAACAGCGCTTTTCCGACAGGCACCACCGGCAGTTTAGTCACAAATCCGAACCTGCACCAGCAACCCGGCGAATGCGCCGATCTTCCTGCACGACCGCCGATCCGGGCTTGTCGCCGAGGTCCGCCTCGTGGTCAGCGTGAACGCGGAAATGCAGTTGCTGCGGTGCTCCCGGGACGAGCAGGTGGCGATGGCTCCCGACGGCGACATAGCTGCATCTGTCGAACTGGGGCGCGCCGCAGCTGATCGTGGCCGGTTACGGTGGGGTAATACTGGCGGTGCTTTATCTGTGGCGCCGCAATCTCTGGGCCAACATGCTGGCGCACTGGATCTCGGACGGTGCGGGCTTTCTCCTGTTTCACCAGTAGTGTGGGCCGGACTTGTGAACAGGCTGCGCCCGTAGTAGGTTCTTCTTCAACGTTGAAACGAGGGAAGAATTCATGCCCGCTTCATTATCGAACGCGATATTCCACAGGTCGGCAGCGCTGAGCGCGATGCGTTGCGCGCCGCCGCGCAGAAATCGAACGCCGCGCTCGCGGAACTTGCGCCGGACATCCAGTGGGTCGAGAGCTATGTCGCCGCCGACAAGACTTTCTGCGTCTATCTCGCCAGGGATGAACCGGTCATCCGCAAGCACGCCGAAATAAGCGGCTTTCCGGCGACGAAGATCACAGAGGTTTCAAAAACGATCGATCCGACGACCGCTCGCGCGTAGGGAGTTGCTGCGCCGGGTTCAATTTGTGGCCGGAGTGCGGCGCTCCGGCCGCTCAACCATAGCAACTGGCTAGCCTACGGTGTATCCGCCATCACTTCCGAGGGCCGTGATTTCGCGCGCCTTCCGCGCAGCGAATGGAGAACTGGGAATAATGCCTGAAGACACGGCTAGAGGCTGAAACGAAACGCCGTCGTGCTGCTTTCTTCCGTATTCGTCACGCTCGCCTCCCGTTATGGCGCCGATGCTCGGGATGTTAAGCGCGAGCATCGCACAGATCGGAGATGCCGCCGTGCCCATCCCTCGATCCTGTCTTGTCCTGTTGCTCTGCGCGCTGCCTCTGCGGGTTAACGCGGCGGCTGTCACGGAAGCGATGGTCATCGGCACCGTACATAGAGGCGCATGGCGAGAACGATCTGCTCGCGCGCGCCGATGCCGCGCTCGCACGGGAAACCGATGAGGAGCAGCAGCTCCTGAACACCGGCACGATCGCACGGTTGTTGCGGCGGGAGAATCTTACCGGAAGACGGCTGTCATCCCTGTCCGACGCGATCAGCGACTCCATGCGAGAGGCCTACCACGCCGTGGTCCGCGAATCTCGGCCTGTCCTGCGCGAGGTTCTCGTGTCAGAGGATCAGCCTGCCCACAACGATGCCGGCCAGGAGCGCCATTCCCAGCGCCCGCAAAGGCCTGGCAACGATATAGGCTTCCAGTTCACCGCAAAGATTATCGTGTGCCAGTCCAGTCATGCGTTCGGCATCCTGTCTGCTGGCGCGCTCGTCCTGTTCCGGCGTGTTGGCGTTCTCATCCTGCGGCATGGTCATGGTCATTCTCCTTCGTCGGCTCCCTAACGGCCAAATTGCGCGCCCGTTCCGGGCATCGACTCTGGGCACTCGCGCGCCTGAAGTAAATGGGCCTCCGGCGCGAACCGGTCGGGCGCACGGCCCTGCGCTGTCGTGCCGTAGAGCGCCCCGTCGGGGCACATCAGAAGCCCGTCGTGATCTTCGGGATACTCTCCGTCGCTGCTGGAAAAACTGTGGATTACCGTCTCGTTCCAGCCGCGGCCTGACGGCGCCAGCCTGAACACCGTGCCGGCTCACGCCGCGCCGGGTCTGGCACGCGGTGGCAGGAGCGGCGGGAACGATGATGTCGGTACTCCCCGACAAGTGCATTCCGGCCGCCACTACTATAACGCTCGGCGCGGAACGAAGTTCTTCTTGCGATAGGACAGGCTGCCCGGGCCGCGGCCTTTTTGCTGTATACGGCGCGGAGCTGGTTCCCGTGCCGCCGACCGGCGCGACAGCAACTCATCATTTCATGGGAAATGCCGGGTCCGGCCTGCGCGGAACGGGGAAATAGGCTTTGCGTTCTACATGCGGTCGAGCGGGCGCAGGAGTGAACCATGACAAAATCTCCGCGTAAGTTGAAATTTGGCGCCGCGATTGCCGGCATCCTGGGTGCCGCCGCGCTGGCCGGCTGCGCCTCCAATGCGGCGACGCCGCCTCCGGCGCCCCCGCCGGCAAACGAACAATCCTACAACCAGCAACAGCCGCCCGCACCGCCGCCGCCGCAGGAACAGAACAACGCCGCAATGAACAACATGAACAACGGCGCGACATCCGGCGGCGCCACGTCCGGAGGCGCGGGAACCGGTGGCACTGGCGGCGGTCCCTAGTATTTGTCGCACGAACAACTCTGCCGGGGATGGCGCGCGCCGTCCCCGGGCCTGTTTGTTTTGTCGCCGGCCTGCGTGCCGGCTCGCCTGGGGGCCGCGCCTCGAAGCCGTACACCTGCCGAACCCGGCGAAATTCGATGAATTCGCCTGCCAATAGAACAAATTCGATGAATTCGCCTGCCAATAGAACCATGGCGCAAATCGTTTTGGTGGCACAGTGCGACTTGATCCGCGATACCACACGCATCCCGGAGGAGAGTGCGGGGTGATCGATCGGCTCTTGTACGGGCCGGATATTTGGGTGGAGGCGAATCCGGGCGGTTCGCGCTCGACCAGGCCGGAGCGCGCTACGAGAGCACGCCCGAAGGGGGCGGCCGCGCCGATCCGTGCGGACGGAATGTCCCCCGTCCAGAGCGTTCACTGAAAACTGAACGAGAGGGCCTCGATGGCGGTAGCCCGGTCGGAAATCTGTCGCTAAAGTCCTGCCCGTCCTGCCTTTGGCGACGAACGTTGCCGCAATCCCGAAGGAAAATCCGCATGCCCCGCTTGCGTAGGCTTTGTCTCGGCGCTACCGCCTTTCTTATGCTCGCCGCCGCCTCACCCATGGCCGATGCCGCCCTGCCGGCGTCCAATCCGTTTGCGCGGCCGAGCACGCTGCCCTTCCAGGCGCCGCCGTTCGACCGGATCAAGGACGGCGATTACCGGCCGGCGTTCGAGGAGGGCATGCGCCAACAGCTCGCCGAGATCGCGGCGATCGCCGACAATCCGGCTCCGCCGACCTTCGAGAATACGATCGCGGCGATGGAGAAATCCGGCCGGCTGCTGGACCGCGTATCGCTCGCCTTCTCCGGGGTGGTGCAGGCCAACACCAACGACACGCTCGACAAGGTCCAGACAGACGAGGCGCCCAGGCTTGCCGCCCACCAGGACGCGATCTTTCTCAATCCGAAGCTCTTTACGCGGGTAAAGACGATCTACGACGCGCGCGACTCGCTCCATCTCGATCCGGAATCGGCCCAGCTCCTGAAAATCTATTACATGCAGTTCGTGCATTCCGGTGCGCAGCTCGACGACGCCGACAAGGACAGGCTGCGCGAGCTCAACAAGCGCGATGCGACGCTCGAGACCGCCTTCCAGCAGAAGCTGGTCGCCGCCGCCAAGGCGGGCGCGCTGGTGGTCGATGAGAAGTCGTCGCTCGCAGGAATGAGCGACCAGGAAATCGCCGCGGCCGCGCAGGCCGCCAAGGCCCGCCATCTCGACGGCAAATACGTTTTGCCGCTGCAGAATACGACGCAGCAGCCTGCGCTCACCGAACTGTCCGACCGCGGCGTGCGCGAGAAGCTGTTCCGCAATTCCTGGACACGCGCGGAAAAGGGCGACGCCAACGACACGCGCGACATTGTCGCGGAGCTGGCGCAGATCCGCGCCGAGAAGGCTAAGCTCCTTGGCTATCCGAACTACGCGGCTTACGTGCTCTACGACCAGATGGCCGACACGCCCGACAAGGTGCTCGATTTCATGAGCCGGCTTGTGGGGCCCGTCGCCGCCAAATCCGCCGGGGAAGCGAAGGAAATCCAGGCTGCGATCGACGCATCCGGCGCGCATTTCGACGTGAAGCCCTGGGACTGGGAATATTACTCCGACCAGGTGCGGAAGGCGAAGTACGACATCGACCAGAACGAGGTCAAACCCTATTTCGAGCTGAACAACGTGCTGCAGAACGGGGTATTCTACGCCGCCAACAGGCTCTACGGGATCACCTTCAAGGAGCGGAAGGACATTCCCGTCTATCAGCCGGACGTGCGCGTGTTTGAAGTGTTCGATCACGACGGCTCGGAGCTTGGGCTCGCCTATTTCGATTATTTCAAGCGCGACAACAAGCAGGGCGGCGCCTGGATGAGCAATTTCATGGAGCAGTCGAAGATCAACGGCACCAAGCCGGTCATCTACAACGTGGCGAACTTCACCAAGCCCGCGCCCGGCCAGCCCGCGCTCCTCACCTTCGACGACGTGACCACCATGTTCCATGAATTCGGACATGGGCTGCACGGACTGTTCGCGAACCAGACCTATCCGACGATTTCGGGCACAAACGTCGCGCGGGATTTCGTCGAGTTCCCGTCGCAGTTCAACGAGCACTGGGCGTCCTATCCGGAGGTGCTGAAGCACTACGCCCGCGACTACCGCACCGGCAAACCCATGCCGCAGGAATTGATGGACAAGATCAAGAAGGCGGCGAAATTCAACCAGGGCTATGCGCTGGGCGAGGTGGTGGCCGCGGCCGAACTCGACATGCAGTGGCACATGCTCCCGGCCGATGCGCCCAAAGAGAATGTGGATACGTTCGAGACGCAGGCGCTCAAGGCCGCGCATGTGGATTTCCCGTTCGTGCCGCCACGCTACCGTTCGAGCTATTTCCTGCACATCTGGGCGAACGGCTATGCCGCCGGCTACTACGCCTATCTGTGGACCGAGATGCTCGACGACGACGCCTTCGCCTGGTTCAAGGCGCATGGCGGGTTGACGCGCGCGAATGGCCAGCGATTCCGGGACATGATCCTGTCTCGCGGCCACTCGCTCGATTATGGTCCGATGTTCCGTGCCTTCTATGGCAAGGATCCGGAGATCGGCCCCATGCTCCAGCACCGCGGCCTGGCGCCCGGCGGGGATTGATCTAACGAGGCGCACTTGGCAACAGAAGGTTCACCACCGGGAGCGCAAAGAACACCAGGGTAAAATGGCGCGCTGCGTGCTCAACCTGTCTTCGTGTTCTTGGTGTCCTTTGTGGTGAATTTTCTTTTTCCGCGTCCGTGCCGCGGTCATTCCTCGACGCGCTTCAGCGGATCCGTGCGCAGGCGGCGGGCTTCAGCGAATTGCCAGACGAGGAGGATCGGGATGCCGATGGCAAGGTCGCGGGCGCGGCGCAGCAGCGAAACGGCGATCGAAATGTTGGGCGGAATGCCAAACAGCGTGCCCAGCGCGGCGTAGCCGGCTTCCTGGACTCCGGCATAGCCGGGAACGATGACTGCGGGAATCAGCAGAGCGTGCAGCAGCGCCTCGATCGCCAGAGCAGCCATGACGTCCACGTGCAATCCCAGCAGGCGAAACGCGATCCAGTTGCCGGCCCCCTTGCATATCCAACCCACGAAATGGGCAGCGGTCCCCGCCGCCATCCGGCCGGAATGTCCATAGATTTCTTCGAGTTCGCGCTCCGGCATTTCGAGCTTTGCTTGTCGTGCCAGGCGATCCCCCATAATTCGCCGCCCCATCCGCGCGAACAGCGGCGGCGCGCCCTTCCACCACCGCAGCACCGCTGCGCCAGCGATCAGCATTGCGGCCAGCCCGATGGCAAAAGGCATGGTGAGGGGCGGACTTACATCACGGGAAAACAGCTCGGCGACGCCGGCGACTGTAAACGCGATCTCCGCGAGGAATTCAGCGGTCAGATCGACAATCGTCGAGAGTGTGGCGACCGACCAGGCGAGGCCGCACAGCGCGGCGGCGCGCACGCCGAACACAAATCCCCCGATCATGGAAAAGGGCAGACAGGCGGCGGCGGAGTCCCGGACCATGCGGCCCCAGACGAACGGCAACAGTTGAAGCGCGCCCTTCGGCGGCGCGACGATGCGCCAGGCGAGACCCAGGACGACCATCGTCACAAGCTGCCAGGCGCAGTAGGCCGCGAAGCCCCATCCGCCGACCGAGAGCATCGCTTTGGCGACAGGCCCGAAGCCGTACCAGCCCACCAGCAGCGTTCCCAGCGCCAGGCCGGCGATCGCCAGCGCGATCGATAATCCTTTCACCAGTTTCCCGCGCCTTCAGGTTGATTGATTGCAGGCTTTCCCCGTTCTAGTTTGCCGACGGACAGAGAGTGATTTGCGTCGGGCCGGATGCGGCCGCGTTTATTTCTCAACGGTTCCGCGGGGATCCAGGAGTGACGATGCTCGCCGAAATCGCGGCTGCCCTGGCAATCTTCGGCAATCTCACGGTGCTTGCCGGATTGGTTGTCGCCCTGCACTTCGCGGCGCGCCCCGCGCAGGCGCCGAAGAAGCGGCCTGCGATCACGATACTGAAGCCGCTCTGTGGAGAAGAGCCGGGGCTGGAAGAGGCGCTCGCCTCGTGTTGCAACCAGATCTATCCCGCTTTCCAGATCGTCTTCGGTCTTCACTCCCGCACCGATCCAGCTCTTGCGGTCGCAAAAGGGCTGCAGGCGAGATTTCCCGAGCGCGACATCGCTGTGGTCGTCGATCCGCGTCTGCACGGGCCGAACAGAAAGGTCAGCAACCTCATCAACATGCTGCCATGGGCGCGGCACGAATTGCTCGTTATTTCGGACAGCGACCTGCATGTGCCGCCTGATTATCTCGATCGGCTTGTCGTGGAGATGGAAAAACCTGCAACGGGGCTCGTCACCTGTGCCTCGTTCGGACGGCCGCCGGCCGGGCTGGGCTGGCTGGCGAAGCTCGACGCGGCGCAGATGACCTACACCTACCTGCCCGGCGTCCTGCTGTCACGCGTACTGGGACGTCAGGATTGTCTGGGCAGCACCACCATGCTCGCACGCCAGACTCTGGACCGGATCGGGGGCCTTGCTCCGCTTGCCGGCGTTCTCGCCGAGGACAATGTCATGGGGCAGCGGATTCGTGGTCTGGGACTGTCCATCGGTCTTGCCGATGTGGTCGTGGCCGCTACAGTTTCGCGAACGTCCCCGCGCGCGGTCTGGCACCATGAACTTCGCTGGGCGCGGACCATAAGGGCCTCGGCGCCTTTGGTGCATGCCGTCTCCGTGCTGCAGTATCCGCTGTTCTGGGCGGCACTGGCCTGTGCTCTTTCGGGGGCCGCAATATGGAGCATCGCACTGTCTGCGCTTAGTTTGACGGTACGAGCATCATCCATGATGGCAATCAACGCGGTCCTGCGCCGAAAAGCAGGACATTTTGCCCATGCGGGAAGCGCCTGGTTGTTGCCCCTCCGCGATTTTCTATCCGTTATCGAGATCGGCGCGAGCTTTTGTATTGAGGATGTTGTCTGGCGGGGACACAAGATCAACGCCAACGGGCTTGCGGCTGATCGGACTGCCGAGGTAACGCCCGTTATGCGGGCTCCCGGTTTGGCGCCAGGGGATTGAGGTACGTCAATCGCAGCCCGCGATTTCCTCCCCCGGCCGGGGGAGGAAATTTCATGGCGCGCCTGGGGTGCGCGCTACGCGATCGAGCGCGCCTCGGCGGGTTTTGCCGAGGGGTAATTCGGCGGTGCCGCGACGGCCTTCTGTACGGAATGCGCCCTGCCGTCGGGCTTGCCGTATTCGGGGCGGCAATTCCCGTCGATAAAGGCGCCGGAATCGATGCGGATGTCCTGATGGATCACGTCGCCGCTCATATGCGCCGTGCTGGTGAGCACGACCTTGCGCGCCTCGATCTTGCCGGTCACCGTTCCCGAGAGTTCGACCTCTTCGCCATAGACGGTGCCCTTGACCTTGGCATTGTGCCCCACCTTCACCGCAACGCCGCGAATGTCCCCATCCACCTCGCCCTCGATGTGGATGTCTTCCGTGCTCTCGAGCTGGCCTGTGATCTTGAGCGCCTTGCTGATCACGGAGACCGACGGAGCGCCGTGTGCCGACGGCACGGGCGCGCGCCTGGCTTCGACGGGAGCAGGCGCCGCCGGCGCGGGCGGGGGGTTGTTGAGCGGCGTCGCGGTGGCCTGGGGCTTTGCAGCGGGGGCGGGCTCAGGCGATTTGTCGTTGCGCGAGAACATGGTCATGGTTGCGTCTCCGGAAGTTGTTCGAGCGTTTCAAAGAAATTGAGCGGCCGCCAGGGCATGCGGGCATCGATGCGCGCCCCTTTTGCCACTTCTACGGTGTGATGAAAAATCCGGCCCGTGATGTTGGCCGTGCTGTCGAGCATCACATTGAGGGCAAAAACGCGCCCGGTGACACGGCCGCAGATGCGGGCGTCCCGAGCCACGATATCGCCTTCGATGTCGCCGTCCGCAGCCAGGACCAGCCGGTCGGCGCGCACCGAGCCCATCACCTTGCCATGGATGTGAAGCTCGCCCTCCGTGTCCACCGAACCGGTTATCGTTACGCCGCTCCCGAGGCGCGAAGCGGGAACGCCGTTTTCGCCGCGGCGAGGCTGCGTCCGGATGAGCGCGCGTAGAGGCAAGGCCGACATGCGTCGCCATTCCCTGGTTCCAGTTCCGAACCCCCGCGTGACTCCATCATGGCGCAGAAACCTGCGGCAGGGCAAGGGAGCGCGGACTGTTGCGTCATGCCCGGTTTGCCGCTGAAACTTGCGCATGAACTATCGCCACGCCTTCCACGCCGGCAATTTTGCGGATGTGATAAAGCATGTCGCGCTGGTTGCGGTCCTCCTGCATCTCCGACGCAAGGAAAAGCCATTTTGTGTCATCGACACGCACGCCGGGGCAGGCCTCTATGATCTCGGTGGCGCGGAAGCTGCCCGCACGGGCGAAGCGAAGCAGGGCATCGCGCAGCTGTGCGGAATAACGGCCGACGCACACGCGCAGGGGGCGCTCGCAATCTATCTGGATTGCGTGAATCGGGATGGGGTGGATCGCTACCCCGGCTCGCCCCTTATCGCCGCTCGCCTGCTCAGGCCGCAGGACCGGCTGGTTGCGATCGAGAAACATCCGCAGGCGGCGGCGGCCCTGCGCGCGGCTCTCGCCGAATTCCGCAATGCACGCGCGGTCGAAGGGGACGGCTACGAAAGACTGCCCGGGCTTCTTCCGCCGCCCGAACGGCGGGGCGTGGTTCTGATCGACCCTCCCTTCGAGGAGGAGGATGAATTCACGCGTGCCGCAGACGCTGTCCTGCGTGCGCACCGGCGTTTTGCGACCGGCATTTACCTTTTGTGGTATCCGGTCAAATCGCGCACTGGAGCTGATGCCTTCTGCGGCGAAGTGAGTACAAGGGGCGTTGCGCCGCTGTTGCGCATCGAGATCGACACCGGCCTTGCTCCCGGCGCCGAAAAGCAGCGCCTTGGCGCCGCCGGGTTGCTGGTCCTCAATCCACCTTTCCAATTCGACAGCGAAATGCAGCGCGTCGCGGCCATTCTCGCTCCGCGCCTCGGCCGCGACGAGACCGGACCGGCGGCGATGACGGTCAGGCGAACGTAATTTGCAAGCGCCTGGCCGGTAGCGGGGCAGCGGATCATCGATGCGTCCGGGACGGACAGAATGGAAGTGGCGGGCCGTGACCGATGATGATGGGCACTATGTCTACGCCATAGCCCTTTAATCGGCCGATCGAGGCGAAAGCTTGGGCGCCAGATTGTTCAGTTCTGCGGCGATGCATTTGTCTGCGTCCCCAGATTCCCTCATATCTGCCCCCGAGACGACAATCCCATGCAATTGGCCACGAAGGAGTTCCCACCGACGCTTGAGGACGGACCAGTTGTGCTCGTCATAGGTGCCCATAAACATAATTGGCCTGATTTCGATCCGCGGGGGCTCTCCGACCGCCCCGGCTTCCTTCCAAACATCGAAATCCTTGCACCAGCGACTGCCCAGGCGATCGACCCGGCCAATCTGCTGTTCGACGACGCCGGGGTTCCACTCCGGATGCAGGAGCACGACATCGCGACATTGTTCATGTAGATTGAGGCCCTCGCGCCCAACCTGTGACTGGGCAATCAACACATAGGGAAAACAATTGGCACGGTTAAACTTTAGCTGAAGATTGCGGCGAGTGTGCGGTTTGGTCTCTCCATACAGGCGACGTGCGTAACCACCGCGAGGAATCCCGTATTCTTCTTGTATCCGTTCGTCGATCTTACCTTGAAGGCGGCCGTCCTGAACATCATCGTGCTCCTGTTCATTAACGCCATACCCGTTCAAGACTGTATCGTCGTCGCATAGCGACTCCACGATTCGACGCGCAGCCTCGGCGATATCATCATCCCCTACTTCGAAACCTCCGGTTTCAAGAATGTCCAGGACTGCTCCGGCGAGAACAGTCCGAGACCGAGGCGCTAGTCCAGAAATCTCGCGGTCGATGACTCTATGCACACGATCTAAAGGGGCCTTTCGGCGTGTTTCATAGCTGGAATATCTCTCGCCGAGCAATTTCGAGACATCTGCGCGCGACCAACGACTGTCCAACCGCATCTGTGCGAGTGCTGCATCCACCGCGACTTCGTCACCTTGGGCGATAGTCGATTGTGGCCAAACTCTTTCTTCCGCCAAGTGACGAAGCATCGCCCGTGCGTTTAGAATTTCTTCCAACGCTTTCATCGGTCGCGTAAACCGTCCGAAAACTAAGACTTTTCGCCCCTCGGCGGTGATTTTCTCGATGGCATCCACCGCCGTGACGATTGATGGGTGCTCGTACAGCAGCGAAGTTTCTGTCCTCGCACGATCATGGTGCGCGGACGCTCGGACGGCACTTCGCAAAACTTCACGCCAATATAAGACGCGGCTATTTTCTATCGCGATGGGAATCACGCTCGCGCCCTCGACGTTGGGGACCACTTCCTCCTCAACGGCGGCGTCCATCACAACGCTTATCCCGTGCCCGTTCCCGATCGTCAGCCGGAGGCGCTTGTCCTGTTGAAAACGGCCGCCTTCCATATCTTTGATTGCTGATAGCGCTTCCGCAGCGATCACAGCGTCGAGCCACTGAGGCGAGAGATCTTGAGGTCGAATCTCGATAGGTGTCTCTCGGCGATAGGTATCAACGCCCTCGCCTTCCATTTGCAAAAATGACTTGATTAGCTCGTCTTCCCGCTTGTCGCGCCGCAAGACAAAGGGGCACATCGCGTCCTGAAATTTACGGGCCGCTGCGAAAAAGAGTCGCCTATTATCCGCCGACGTACGCCACGTTCCCTAACGGCCTCCAGGGCTTCCGCATACTCGCGGCAGACATCACGAATCGCGTTCTGATGTTCCTGCACGCCGACCCGGACGAGCATACCAGTCCACTGCTCAACATCAAGCTCCACGGGAGTTGCCGTCAAAGCGAGCCGCCGCGCAGAGTTTGATGGAACAATAATGTTCTCCAATAATCGGGAGAGACCGCTATCCTCGTGGCGAGCCTTGTGGGCTTCGTCGATTATAACCAGGTCAAACGACCCGAGTCCGACCCCAACTATTCGTTCAAGCCGAAGCCGGTAACTATTCTGTTGAGCATAAGAGACCGGATTGCGTGCTTCACTGCCGTCAACATTGTCGAAGACATGCTGGCGTAGCTTCGAATGTGCAGCGCATCCAACCTGTCTCTTCGTCGCCGTAGCTATCGCGGTTGCGGCACTTTCCAACGCCGCACGCCTGTCACCGCACTGTTCGATAAGTCCTTGAATTCCCCACAGCCGGCGGTGCCCGTTACCTTGCCGCCATGCGCTCCAAGAGAGAGGCAGTAGTGCCCATCGCCATGGCTGTGCATTCTGACCGAGCCTCCAGTTTGCAAAGGCATGCGAAATCATCACTGCCTTTCTTGAAAACCATGGAACTGGGCCGTGGCCGTCCCAGCCATCGAGATAGCCGCCGATACTGCGAAGGATGTCTGGTACGTCTTTCACGCCGACGGCTCGCAGTTCCTTTGCCCACTGCGCCCCAAGGCCGGGTGGCACGAGGAAGGCCACTCGCCCACCGGCCAAGATTACTGCGTGGGCGATAGCTGCCGCTATCCTAGTCTTTCCCATGCCGACCTCGTCGGCAAGGATGACACCATGACGCGGCAAGCGTCCCGCGAGCGCCCGAAGACTTCGGATTTGGCCCTCGTTAAACTTACTCTCCGCGAGCTTGGCTTCTGCTTCCTCGATCAGACCAGTGATTTGTTTTCCGACATCGTCCCAGTTCATGACTTGGCGCCCACGTGACGCAAACCAACAATATTCCAGGCCAATTCTATGCTCGAGAGAGCCGCCTCATAGAGCGCACTATCAGGCCCGTTGGCTTGCACAAAGGCTGGCCGGAACGCAGGGTCGCGCAACGGAGACAACGGGTTTACCTTCAGTCCCTGAAATTCGGCGACTTCGGCCGTCTTCGCAGCGCGAAGTAGGGTCTGTTCGAGCCGAACACACCACGCTGTCCAGTCGTTTTGGTTTAGTCGCATCTGCCGAGACGCGATCTTCTCCATGAGGTCCATAGTGGATCGAATCACCGTGGTACTGGAGACAGGCTGCGCTGTCTGACGCCATAACGCGCTTTTATCAGCCGGCTGATCGTCGGGATCATCGTCTTCATCGTCCTCGTCGGCATTCGGCGGTTCAGGAAACCCTTCCAGATCAACCCACAGTTCGTCTATGCGACGCGGTTGGAGCGGTGCGCCGGCGACGCGCCCGTCCTGACCGATCACTGGCACTATTGCTTCATTGCGTCCATCCCACTGAACTGTGACCTGACGTGGTTGTGCCGCTAACCATCGGAACCGGCCACCAATTCGATCGCAATCTCGCCCTTCCTCGCCAATCACAGCGTAGGCCTGAGAGGGACCTGGAGCGGCCGGCGGAGAAAGCCAACGCCCATCGTCCGCTTCCGCCCAGTAAAGGAACGGTATGGGCGGCGCTGTGAAAACCGAATCACGGCACTCCATACCTTCGCCCGCTGCAAGTGTATCTTCCGGTGTTAGCTCACAGTCCCACTGGAACGGCAGCATGTAGTTGACCACATCGGAATAGTCCTTGCGCCGCCCGTCGGACTTCCACTTGAGAGTGTTGGTGCGCAGCAGGACTCCCGCTTCGAGATTGCCGGGTCCAGCTTTGCTCATGAAACCCTGCCGGGTGATATTACCGGACCCCATATAGAGCCACGGCCGACACGCTTCTCCGTTTCTATCAATAGCGCTGAATGCGAACTTTGCGTGTAGGAAGCGATCAGTTCGCCGCCCGAGATAGGCCGGCGGCCGAATTGTCCAGCCTCTTTCCCGCAGTTATTAATCCGTCCATAAGTATATTCATTTTCTGCTTGACATGGCGAATCTGAGCTGATTCGCTGGGGGTATGAGACAGGATGATGCGCGGAAGTTGGATCACGCCACGCTAGAAGCGATGCGGATGCGGGCGGTGCGAAGT
>DATAWY010000084.1:0-13039 GCA_036266955.1 Rhizomicrobium sp. | reverse complement strand
CGGCCGCCTCGATGAACTCCTGCCATGGAATTGGGCCGCCACCCGCCAGCCGCTGCTACGCGCCGCCTGAAACTCGCGACAGCCCCTCATCGCCGCAAAAGTCAAGCCCTCAAACAAAGGGCCTCAAACCACCGCTTACCGTCAATTCGCCGATCGGCGATTCGATCTGGTCGAAGAAGAATATCTCCTGCTCAGCCATGCGCATCGCTCCTTGTGTCTCCATTCGAGAGCACGATGTGTCTCCATTCGAGAGCACGATCCGGTCGAACTGAATCGTTGGGGGCCTTCCCCCTCCGGTTTGCTCCGCTTCGCTTCGCAAACCACCTCCCCCACGTTGGGGGAGGAAAACAAAACTGCGTACCGTTTCCTTTCCTCCCCCATCGTGGGGGTGCCGAGCCCCCCGGTCCGCGCGAAGCGCGGCCGGAGGACAGGCTCCGCGAGGCGGACGGGGACGTGTCGCATCAACATGAGTGGAATCCGCTCACCCGGCCGTCCACAGATGCTGCGCGGCATAGGCGCGCCAGGGGCGCCACGCCTCGGCGCGTTCCGTCAGCGCCTTCGGCGCGCGCTTCGCCCCATCACCACGGAGATGAAGCGACTCTTGAACAGACCGGTCACGATCGCTCGCGCGATACCGCGACCAGGCGCCGGGCCTCGTCCTTGAAATCGTAGTGCGGCGCGACGGCTTGCGCACAATCGGGCCAGTTGCCGGTCTTTACCCAATAGTCGCAGAGTCCGAGTTTGGCGCAGAGGCGGACGAACCGGGCGTCCCGCATCATCTGGGAATTGTGGGAGACGCCGAAGATCAGGCCATCGTCCACCGCTCCGTTGGGCGAGCACCGGTCGGGATCGACCATGAACGCAAACGAGGCCTGCTCGACCAGAGCGAAGGCTTCGTCCGCGAGACCCAGACGGTGCAGAAGTATGAATCCTCTGAGCGGGAGAGTGCCGGTTTCGCGCAATGTCTCGCGGGCCTGTGCCGAGGCCCTCGCCTGCGCGTCCGCGCCGCGAATCCGCTGCGCAGCGCCATAGGCAAAATGCCGACGCAGCGTCGGCGAGCAGAATTTCCGTCGGTCGGCAACCGCGGCCAATTCGTCGAACCACCTCCAGTCGCGCCGCGCGGCGGCCGCTGCGCCGGCGTTCCAGAGGATCAGTTCGTTGTCCGGCCATTGCGCGCAGAAACTCTTCCAGAGCTTGCGGCCCTCTTCGAGGCGGCCCACGTAATCCACCACATTCGCATACCAGTTCGCCACCCAGGGATTCATCGGATCGAGTCGATAAGCCTGTTGCGAAAATCCCAGGGCCTCCCCCATCCGTCCGGTCTCGGCGAAAAAGAAACTCGCGCTGGTGAGAACCGTCGGATCGTTCGGCGAGACCGCCAGGGCTTTTTGATGAAGTGCCCCGCGTTCGTCGAAAGACGCAAAGGGTTTGAGATAGCCCAATGCCTGGTATGCGCCTCCCAGCCCCGGATCGAGGCGGAGCGCCGTCTCGGCCGCCCTGACGATCTGGGCGCGGGTTGCGACAACGGACCCTTCGAGTGCGTCGAACCGAAGGCGGGAGGCCTGCATCGTGGCGAGAAATGCCCAGGCGCGTGCAAACTCCGGCGCCAATTCCGTCGATTTTTCGAGCAGCCCGATCACGGCAAGCCGCGTGTCTTCCTGCAAACCTTCGTGACGCAGTTCGAGCGCCTTGAGATAGAAATCGTAGGCGTCCTTATCGACCGCCTCGCGCTGCCGCACTGAAAGCAACGCAACTTTCAGCGCTGCGGCCACGGCGGCTGCAATTTCATCCTGCAGCGCAAAGACGTCCGACAATTCCCGGTCGAAACTGTTTGACCAAAGCGTTGTTTCACCAGCGCATTCGATCAGGCTTGCCGAGATGCGCACCCGGTTTCCGCTGCGACGCACAGCGCCGTCGAGAACATGCGTGGCCTTCAGTACGGATGCGACGCGCGCCGCGGCCTTGTCGGCGCCGCGAAACTGAAAACTCGAACTGCGCCCGATCACTATCAGTTCGGCGGTACGCGCCACGGTCTGCAGAATCTCCTCGGACACCCCCTCGGAGAAAAAATCCAAATCGGCATCTCTGGAGAGATTGTCGAAGGCGAGGACGGCCAGGACGGTGTTGCCGGCTGTCGAAACCGGGCGGGCAGAAGCGGCAGCCATCATCGCCGCCGGCTTCAGCCGGTAGCCGACGCGCGGAATGGTTTCGATCTCGAAAGCGGGCGGACTTGCAAGATTGGCGATCTCGCGCACCTTGGCGACACAGCGGCTGATGGCGTCCTCGCCCACGATCCGGCCGCTCCAGCATTGCCCGATCAATTCGTCGCGGGAAACGACCGTACCTTTGGCACCCGCCATCATCACGAAAACCTGCATGACGCGCGGCTGAGTCGTTTCCCGCCTGTCGCCCGCGCTGATCTCGAGCCGCGACGGTGATACGCGCAAGGGCCCGATCTCGAAATCCGCCTCCTGGGCCAGAGCGTTCGGTCCCACGGGCTTCAGCAGATTTGGGCGAAAGTTCATCGCTCAGCCCACCTGGTCGGCATTCGGTCCAGCATCGGCCGTCCCGTGCCGCCGTCGAAGATGTGTGGGACTACCAATGTTCACCCGACACCATGCGCGATTACATCGCTGCGGACGCGGGCCCACTCCTGAAGCGCCGGCTGCTGCATGAACGATCGCCACCGCGGATCGGACTTGAACGCGACTGGTATCGACGGTTCGGCGGTATTCTGGAAAAACCGCAGATCGTGCGCATTGATGGACTTCTGAAACCATATGAGCGCGGCCTCGAAGTCGCCTGCGAACACATGGATCAGTCCGACAAGAGCGGGGTTCACGCTTCCCGCAGCGTAAGCCCGCTCCGCGTCGCGCGCCAGCGCCGGCAATTTCGCAGTGCTGTCCGTTTCGCGACAGGCGATCATCGCCTGTGCGCGAACCGTATAGAAGCCCTGTGCGCCATCCACCCCTATGAGCCGGTCGCACAGGATGGCTTTTGCTTCTTCAAGTTTGCCGGTGTTGGTATAGGACGCGCAGAGCCCTGACAGGCAGAACGCCATGTCGGGATCGAGCGTCAGGGCCTTCTGATATTCCGGAATAGCCTCTTCCTCGCGGCCGAGCATGTGCAGTGCTTCCCCGATATTGCCGCGGAGCACCGACGAAAGCGGATCGAGTGCCGCAGCACGACGATGTTCCCGCAGCCACAATTCCGGCAATTGCAGCGCTGTCAGGAACCATCCGAAATAATGATGGATTTCGGCGTCGTTCGGATGACGCGCGAGCAGATGCCGGTACGTGGCATGGGCCTCTGTCCATTTCGAGGAGGCTACCGAAACCGAGGCGCTCGAGACCAGTGCCACGAAATGGTTCGGCGCCAGATGCAGCACAGCTTCGGTCGCCTGCCTGGCAAGAGGCAAACTCTCGGGGCTTTGACCATTGGCGACAAGGGTAGCATAGGTGAGGGCAAGGCTTGCACCTGCATCCAAATAATCCGGTGCGAGCGCGAGAGCCTCCTTGAAGAAATTTGCCGCACGATGCATGTCGGCGCGGTTGCGCCTGTTGAGGAAGAAACGGCCCTGCAGATACGCGGTGTAGGCAGAGGGATTGATCTGCGATCGTTCGGATGCTTTGTGCGCCGGCGTTCCGCCCAACAAGCGCGCCGGAGGGGCGGCGCCCTGTTGCGCGGACGGCAGGAAGGCCACCTTTAACGCCGCGGCGACGGCGGCGGCGATTTCGTCCTGCAGCGCAAAGACGTCCGACAACTCGCGGTCGAAACTGTGCGACCAGAGCGTTGTTTCACCGGCGCATTCGATCAGGCTGGCCGAGATGCGGACCCTGTTTCCGTTGCGGCGCACCGAGCCGTCGAGAACATGCGTGGCCTTCAGCATGGACGCGATGCGCGCCGCGGCCTTGTCGGCCCCTCGAAACTGAAAACTCGAACTGCGTCCGATTACGATCAGTTCGGCGGTACGCGCCACGGTCTGCAGAATCTCCTCTGACACGCCCTCGGAGAAAAATTCCATGTCGGCATCGTTGGAGAGATTGTCGAAGGCGAGGACGGCCAGCACGGTGTTGCCGGTCGTCGAAAACAGGCGGGCGGGATCGGAGGCCGCAGGCGGCGCCAGCTTCAGCCTGTAGCCAACGCGTGGAATGGTTTGGATCTCGAAAGCGGGCGGAGTTGCAAGATTGGCGAGTTCCCGCACTTTGGCGACGCAGCGGCTGATGGCGTCCTCGCCCACGATGCGGCCGCTCCAGCATCGCCCGATCAGTTCGTCGCGGGACACGACCGCGCCTTTCGCGCCCGCCATTGTCACGAAAACCTGCATGACGCGGGGCTGGGTCGTTTCCCGCTTTTCGCCCACGCGGATCTCGAGGCGCGACGGCGATACGCGCAAGACCCCGATCTCGAAGTCCGCCTCCTGGGCCAGAGCATTCGGTCCCATCGGCTTCAGCAGATTTGAGCGAAAGTTCATCGCTCAGCCCAACCGGTCGCCATTCGGCCCGACATCGGCTGACGCCTGCGGTGTGAATTTATGCGGGCATGCCGATATTCACCCGACGCCATGCGCGATCACATCGCTGCGGACAAGAGCCCATTCCCGAAGCGCCGGCTGCTGCATGAACGATCGCCACCGCGGATCGGACCTGAACGCAGCTGGCATCGAAGGCTCGGTCGTGGTATCGAAAAAAAGCAGATCGTGCTCATCGATGGATTTCTGAAACCATTGGAGCGCGGCGTCGAAGTCGCCTGCAAACACATGTATCAGTCCGACAAGAGCGGGGTTCGCGCTTTCCGCCGCGTAAGCCTGCTCCGCGTCCCGTGCCAGCGCGGGCAATCTGGCAATGCCGCCCGTTTCGCGACAGGCGATCATCGCCTGCGCGCGAAGCGCATAGAGACCTTCCGCACCGTCTGCCACTATCAGCCGGTCACGCAGAACCGCTTTTGCCTCTTCGAGTCTGCCGGTGCTGGCGAAGGCTGCGCAAAGTCCCCACAGGGAGAATGCCATGTCGGGATCGAGCGTCAGCGCGTTCTGATATTCGGGAATGGCCTCTTCCTCGCGGCCGAGCATGCGTAGCGCCTCCCCGATATTGAAGCGGACCACCGGTAAGAGCGGATCGAGTGCCGCGGCACGACGATGTGCCTGCAGCCACAATTCCGGCAATTGCAGCGTTGTCAGGAACCATCCAAAAAAATGATGGATTTCGGCGTCGTTCGGATGGCGTGCAAGCAGGTGCCGGTAAGTGGCATGCGCCTCGCTCCAATTCCAGGAAGCTACCGAAACCGTGGCGCTCGCAACCAGTGCCTCGAAATGGTCCGGCGCCAGACGTAGCGCGGCTTCGGTTTCCTGCCTGGCGAGCGGCAAACTCTGCGGGCTTTGACCATTGCCGACAAGCATCGCATAGGTGTGGGCAAGGCTTGCACGCGCATCCACATAGTCCGGTACAAGTGCGAGAGCCTCCTTGAAGAAATTTGCCGCGCGATGCATGTCGGCGCGGTTCCTCCTGTTGAGGTAGAAGCGGCCCTGCAGATACGCGGTATAGGCAGAAGGATCGATCTGCGATCGTTCGGATGCTTTGTGCGCCGGCGTTCCGCTCAGTAAGCGCGCCGTACGGGCGGCCTCCGGTTGAACGGACGGGAGGAAGGCCACTTTCAACGCTGCGGCGACGGCGGCTGCAATTTCGTCTTGCAGCGCAAAGGCGTCCGACAGCTCGCGGTCGAAACTGCGCGACCAGAGCGTAGTTTCGCCGGCGCATTCGATCAGGCTGGCCGAGATGCGCACCCGCTTTTCGCTGCGCCGCACCGAGCCGTCGAGAACGTGAGTTGCCTTGAGCACAGATGCGATTCGCGCGGCGGCCTTGTCGGCGCCTCGAAACTGAAAGCTTGAACTGCGACCGATCACTACCAGTTTGGCCGTACGCGCCACGGTCTGCAGAATCTCCTCGGACACGCCCTCGGAGAAGAACTCCAGGTCGGCGTCCTTGGAGAGATTGTCGAAGGCGAGGACGGCCAGGACGGTATTGCCGGCTGTCGGAACACAGCCGGCAGGAGGAGCGACAGCCGTCGCAACCGGCTTCAGCCGGTAGCCAACGCGCGGTATGGTTTCGATCTCGAAAGCCGGCGGACTTGCAAGATTGGCGAGCTCGCGCACCTTGGCGACGCAGCGACTGATGGCGTCCTCGCCTACGATTCGGCCGCTCCAGCATCGCCCGATCAGCTCGTCACGGGAAACGACCGCGCCTGTGGCGCCCGCCATCGTCACCAGAACCTGCATCACGCGAGGCTGAGTCCTTTCCCACTTTTCGCCCACGCGGATCTCGAGGCGCGACGGCGATACGCGCAAGGTACCGATGTCGAAGTCCGTCTCCTGGGCCAGAGCGTTGGGTCCCACCGGCCTCAGCAGATTTGGGCGAAAATTCATCGTCCGGTCCGGGAGGTCGGCGAAAGATCGGGCATCGGTCAATCCGCCATCCTTTCGGCATTCGCCGGGCCGGCGCCCAATCGGCCTTGGAACCAATGTGGCCTGCGCAATCTGAGCACGAACGTCAACGGCACCGAATGCATCGCCCGGATCCTCAGAAAGCGGTTTCGCACCGCAACGCGATCCTAAGCGATGCCGTCGCGGCCGGAAAGTCCGCCACGCCGAGGTTGCGGAGCCACGAGGTTCACACAATGGCGCCGATGGTCGGCGCCTTCAAACGAGGGAGCATTGTCATGACAACCACCGGCCCAAGCCTGAAAAGGGGGGATAACCAAATGCGCTCATTTGGCAGCAACCCCTCAACGAGCAGACATTTCGTGCCTGCACATGCAGCAGCAATAATGGCCGCCATCGCGATCTCCGCCGGACTTCAGCTATCGGCAGCGAAGGCCGACGAAACCCGCTTGCAGGCTCCTCCGGCCACCACCGGAACCTGCACCTTGAAGACGACGGAATATTCCGCCTCGGCCCCGGAGCAGACCACGGGGTCGACCACTTTCGTCAATGTCGGCGATGGTGGATCGATCACCTTCAACCAGAAAAAAGCGGGATGCATCGGCGGCACATTCTTTGCCAACGTCGGCAACGAACTCGCAAGCGACAACGTCCATTTGCAGGTGCTCCTCGATGGCACCACCGAGTGTGCGCCCATGACCACCGGCGACTACGTATTCGCCAATGCTGGCCTCGATTTTTCGTCGCATGCGGTCGGCTTTTTCTGCGGCACCAACATCGCCCAGGGCTCGCACACGGTTCAGATTCAATGGTCTTCGGGGGGAGGGGTTGGGGGCACGGCTCAGATGTACCAGCACATGCTCGTTGTGAACCACTCATAAGGTATCCGCCCGCGCAGGAACCTGACTTGTGCACGTCCGGCGGAGTTCTCGATGCTTCGCCGGGCGCTGCGCACTGTTGCCGGGCTCGTGGATATGCCCGCTGTGACAAGAGCCTACGCGCAAAACCCGTCAGCCAAGCACGGCAGAATGGACACCGGGATGTCTGTTTCCCAAGCAGGCGTGCCGGAATAGTTTCGAGATTGAGGCTCCCTTAAGTGAATCAAAGCGAAGGGAGACAGGGTCGCGACGAAGCCGGGTTTCGCGCTGCCCTTAAGTCCCGGCCGCGCCTGGGAAATGCATCATCCTGATGGTCGAAAACGCCGGAATCGTTCCAACCGGAGACTGATCGGCGCACAAAGCCGTCCGCTTCAGGCAGTTGCCGGAGTAATCGTCCAGTACTTAATCGACACCGCGCGCGATCACATCGCTGCGGACGCAGGCCCATTCCTGAAGCGCGGGTTGCTGCATGAACGATTGCCACCGCGGATCGGACTTGAACGCAGCCGGAATCGAGGGCTCGGCGGTATTCTGGAAGAACCGCAGATCGTGCTCGTCGATGGATCTCTGAAACCATTTGAACGCGTCATCAAAATCGCCCGCTAACAAATGGATTAGTCCGACAAGAGCGGGGTTCACGCTTCCAGCCGCGTAAGCCTGTTCCGCGTTGCATGCCAGCCCAGGCAATCTCGCAACGCCGTCCGTTTCGCGATAAGTGATTATCGCATTTGCGCGAACCGTATAGAAGCCTTGTGTGCCATCCACCACCATCAGCCGGTCGCGCAGAATGACTTTTGCATCTTCGGGCCTGCCGGTGTTGGCGTAGGCTGCGCAGAGACCTGACAGGCAGAACGCCAGGTCGGCGTCGAGTGTCAGCGCGTTTTGATATTCGGGGATGGCCTCTTCCTCGCGGCCGAGCATGTGCAGTGCTTCCCCGATATTGCCGCGGACCACTGGCGAAAGCGGATCGAGTGCCGCGGCACGGCGATGTACCTGCAGCCACAATTCCGGCAATTGCAATGCTGTTACGAACACTCCGAAAAAATGATGGATTTCGGCGTCGTTCGGATGGCGCGCGAGCAGGTGCTGGAAAGCGGCATGCGCCTCGGTCCATCTCCAGGAGGCTTCCGAAACCGTGGCGCTCGCAACCAGTGCCTCGAAATGGTTCGGCGCCAGACGTAGCGCGGCTTCGGTTTCCTGCCTGGCGAGAGGCAAACTCTTCGGGCTTTGGCCATTGCCGGCAAGGATCGCATAGGTGAGCGCAAGGCTTGCGTGTGCGTCGACGTAGTTCGGTACAAGTGCGAGCGCCTCTTTGAAGTAATTTGCCGCGCGATGCATGTCGGCGCGGTTCCTCTTGTTGAGGTAGAAGCGGCCCTGCAGATAGGCCATATAGGCAGAGGGATCGATCTGCGATCGTTCGTGCGCTTTCTCCGCTGGCCTTTCGCGCGATAAGCGTGCCGGATGATCCGCCTCGGATGGCAGGAAGGTCACCTTCAGCGCTGCGGCCACGGCGGCGGCGATCTCATCCTGCAACGCAAAGACGTCCGCCAGCTCGCGGTCGAAACTGCGTGACCAGAGCGTTGTTTCACCTGCGCATTCGATCAGGCTGGCCGAGATGCGCACCCGGTTTTCGCTGCGGCGCACAGCGCCATCGAGAACATGCGTGGCTTTCAGCAAGGACGCGACGCGCGACGCGGCCTTGTCGGCCCCTCGAAACTGAAAACTCGAACTGCGCCCGATCACGACCAGTTCGGCGGCTCGTGCCACGGTCTGCAGAATTTCCTCGGACACGCCCTCGGAGAAAAATTCCAGATCGGCATCCTTGCAGAGATTGTCGAAGGCGAGGACGGCCAGAACGGTGTCGCCAGCCGCCGAAACCGGGCGGGCGGAATCGGAGGCCGCAGGCGGTGCCGGCTTCAGCCTGTAGCCAACGCGCGGAATGGTTTCAATCTCGAAGGCGGGCGGACTGGCAAGACTGGCCAGCTCGCGCACCTTGGCGACGCAGCGGCTGATGGCGTCCTCGCCCACGATGCGGCCGCTCCAGCATCGCCCGATCAGTTCGTCGCGGGACACGACCGCGCCTCTGGCGGCCGCCATCGTCACCAGAACCTGCATAACGCGCGGCTGAGTCTTTTCCCGCGTTTCGCCCGCGCAGATCTCGAGACGCGACGGCCACACGCGCAACGGACCGATCTCGAAGTCCGCCTCCTGGGCCAGAGCGTTCGGGCCCACGGGCTTCAGCAGACTTGGGCGAAAATTCATCGTCCAGTCCGGCAGGTCGGCGAAAGATCGGACATCGGTCAATCCACCATCCTTTCGGCAATCGGTGCGCCGGCGCCCAATCGGACGTCGAACCGATATGGCCTGCGCAATATGAGCACGAACGGCAACGGCGCCGAATGCATCGCCGGATCCGCCAAACACCGGTCTCCCGCCGGAATGCGATCCTAAGCGATGCCCTCGCAGCCGGGAAGCCCGCCCGTACCCATGCACGCGGAGCCATGAGGTTCACGCAACGGCGCCGATGGTCGGCGCCGTCAAAAACGAGGAGCACCGTTATGATTCGTTTATCCGCCGCTGCCTTCGCGCTCGCGGCGCTCGCAGCTGGAACGATGTCGGCTGAAGCCTGCAATCCGCTGGTGAACCAGGGGCCCGGCAAGCACGTCGCACCCATGTCATTGCCGCCCGAAATGCTGGCGCGAAACCACCCCGGGGCGCCGGCAAAAACCTCGATCGTCGGGCTGTGGTACGTCGCGCACACCGAAACCGACGGCACCCTGCTCTTCGACGGGTATGACACGTGGCATAGCGACGGGCTGGAAGAGGAACTCGGCAACCTTCCGCCGTCCACCGGAGCCGTATGCCTCGGAGCCTGGGTGCAGGACGGGAAGAAGGTCCAGCTCCTGACCCACGTCGATTGGCTCTACGACGAGAACGAAAACTGGGTGGGTACCCTCAACATGACCCAGACCAACAAGCTGAGCAGCGACGGCAACAGCTACACGGGCCCGTTCGACGCCAAATTCTACGATACGAACGGAAACCTGATGCAGGATATCACCGGCACGACCAAGGCCGATCGCCTGAATTAACGACGGCGGAGCCTTCAGATGGTCGCGGCCGCGCCGGTGTGCGCCGCGACCATCGACCTTCCGTGCAGCCTCGTCGGCGGCCGAAACTGCCTTGAACGAAGCTGAAGCGCTTTTCAATCTTATAAACTTACTAGCTTGTTATAACAACGACACGTATGGTTCGCGCCTTCCCATGTCATGGCCCGTGAATACGGGCCACCCGGTTGAATTTGCGTCGGTGGCGGCGGCGCAGACATTCCTCGCACAGATCCGAGCGGTTTCACCTGGGCGGCCCGCATTTGCGGGCCCTGACAAGTTCAGGGAAGGGGTCGTAATTTGGGGCTGCCGGGATCAATCCAAACAAATGCCCCCGCTTTCGCGGGGACATGTTTCGCGGATGTGACAATGAATTCGTTAGGCGTGTGCCGTCGTGGGATCGATCATCTTCGGCACTTCGGTGATCTTCGTCGCCGGAAATCCGCTCATCTCGGCATGTTTGCGAATGAACGATTCGTCCTTGGCCAGATAGACGCAGAACGTCTTGTCGGCAGCGACATAGCTCTCGACCCATTGAATGTCGGGCGCGAGCTCTGCAAGCACCGCATTGGATTTTTGCGCTGCCGTACGCAACGCATCGCGCTCGGCGCTGCCGATTTGTGGAATGTCACGTTCGATAATGAACCGGCGCATGATTTCTTCCCCTCGTTTCAATGCTGAAGGAGAACCTACAACAGGCGCGGCTTGTTCACAAGCCCCGTCCACGTTATTTGTGAAAGAGAAGAAAGCCCGCGCCATCCGCGATCCAGTGCGCCAGCATGTTGGCCCAGAGATTCCGGCGCCACAAATAAAGCCCCACCAGTATCACACCGCCGTAACCGGCCACGATCAGCTGCGCCGCGCCCCAGCTCGACAGGTGCGCCCAGGTGAAGGCCGCCACCGACACGACCGCAGCCAGCAGCCGGCTGCCCGTCAGCTCGACCAGCCGTTCGATGGGATAGCCGCGGAACAAGAGTTCCTCCGCGACCGCCGCCCGCGTGACAAGGATGAGGCGGTACCAGAACGGCGTCTGAATGAGAGTCCGCATCTCCGCCACGTTCATCTTCAGATGAAGCAGGGGAAACACCACGAAATAGGTGATCGGAATTCCTGCAAACAGCAAGACGCCGGCAACCATGGCGATGACGATATCGAGAACCCCCGGCCGCGCGAGGCCGATCGAGGCAAAAGGCCGCCTCTCCACGAACGCCACGTAAAGCAGGATCACGACGACGGCGAGCCACCAGAAAATCTCATTGCCAAGCAGCTTGCCCAATCCGGAATGGGCGCGGCCCCATGCGCCGAGCGGCAGAAGGCCCACGCCGATCGTCAGCAGTAGTCCGATGATGATCTGGAATCGTCGGGTGTTGGCCATCGCACGTTACTCCACCGTCATGCGTCTGGGCCGCGGCAAAAGTTCGCCGCCGCAGTTCGGGCAGCGATCATTCATCGTCCCGGCGCAGGTGCGGCAGAACGTGCATTCGTAGGAGCAGATGCGCGCTTCGGCACCGTCGAGCGGAAGCGGCTTGCCGCAGCGCCCGCAAGCGTTCCGCATTTCCAGCACCATGAAAGCCTCCTCTTGCTGCTCGGCGCCGATCTCGGCGATCGGCACGGGTCAATCCTTCTTCATCAACCCGTTCA
Organism: Rhizomicrobium sp.; assembly: GCA_036266955.1. Taxonomy (GTDB): domain Bacteria; phylum Pseudomonadota; class Alphaproteobacteria; order Micropepsales; family Micropepsaceae; genus Rhizomicrobium. The sequence goes on along the minus strand of DATAWY010000084.1, from coordinate 977 downwards.
TGCCCACCGAAGCCAGCGCGCCTTCGAAGAACGGGCCGGACCGGCCGTCCTGCAGGAACGACCGCGCAAGTTCATGGGTATGGCCGAGCGAGGCTTTCCCGAGGCCGGCGCCGGCACTGAGCCGCCGCACGCCCAACTGTCTCAGCCGCTCTGCATCGGGAAGTCCGGGCCAGGCGAGAACATTGAGCGGCAGGCCAACCTCGCGCACGAGATTGCCGATGGTGGTTTCATCCACCGCGCCCGGCGCAAAGATGGAATTCGCTCCCGCCTCGCGATAGAGGCGCGCGCGCCGGACCGTTTCATCAGTGGCCGCCTGTCCTTCGGCAAGTTTGTGCAGATAGACATCCACCCGCGCGTTGATCCAGAGATCCACGCCGGACCGAACTGCGGCGCCGCGTACCCGCTCGATCTTGGCCCAGAGACGATCCGGCGCATCCTGTCCATCTTCGATGTTGACGCCGACCGCGCCCGCGTCGATGACGCGCAACGCGAAATCACCGGCGGCCTGCGGATCGCGCGTATAACCGGCCTCGATATCGGCCGTCACGGGAATGCCGACAACCCGCGCGATTTCGCGGATCGTCGTGATCAAGGCTTCCGGGGGAATGGCTTCGCCGTCCGGATAGCCGTGCGACCAGGCAACCGCCGCGCTGGAGGTCGCGATCGCCTTCGCGCCGGCATGTTCGACAACGCGCGCGCTGCCGGCGTCCCACGCATTGGGCAGTATCAGCAGGCCGTCACTGTGCAGGGCATGAAAAACCTGCGCATGGGGATTTGTTGTCACGCCGAGGCCTCCAGTTGGAATTGCGCGCCGCAATGGCGCGCCTCATGTTCGAGCAGCCATTTCTTGCGCGGCAATCCGCCGCCATAGCCGGTGAGCGAACCGTCGCTGCCGATGACGCGATGGCAGGGCACGACGACTCCGATCGGATTGGAACCATTGGCGAGGCCCACGGCGCGCACGGCTTTCGGCTCGC
>DATAWY010000083.1:0-28002 GCA_036266955.1 Rhizomicrobium sp. | reverse complement strand
GGACGGACCTGGATATTGCCGTTCCCATCCGCAGCCGGGTTCTGAGGCGAATTCAGCAGCAGCGAGGATTCGAATGTCGCGGCGACATAGCTGTAATTGAAGAAGGCATAAAGCCGGTCGTCGCTGTAGTGCAGCCCGAGTTCGGCACCCTGCCGCAGCGTGCCGCCGATGTTCTGAAAATATCCCGTGCTGACCGAGGTCGCCACGCCATAGATGTCGTCGCTCACGTCGGTGCGGAAGAAGCCGGCATTCCAGGTGAATTGGCCGGGGCCGAGCTGTGTCGCCGAAAAACTCCCGCGCAGGCCTGCTTCCCAGGTGTGGGATACGACCTGCTTCAGGGTCGGGGGATCGCTGGAGAGGCTTGACGGCAGCAGGCACGGCGCCTGGGGGTTCGAACATTCGATCTCGCCCGGCGTGGGCGCGCGGCTGCCTTCCGCATATCCGGCATAAGCGGTGAGATTGCCCGTCAGCTTTTCGGTCAGGCCCAGCGCGGGGTTGAAGCGGTCGTAAGTGTTATGACCCGAAAGGTCGCTGCCCAGCTGATCCGCCAGACCGACCTGCGCGACGTTGTAGCGTCCGCTGGCGGTCGCCGCGAGGGAGTCGGTGATATTGAACGTGTCGGTCGCGAAGATTCCGTAATAGGCGTTCGTCGCGTCCAGACTGACCGGCGTCGCCGTCCAGGGCGTGTTTTCCGGCGTATCGACGAACAGGTCCGAACTGGAAACGACGAGGGCCGAATTGATCGTCCCGATTTGCGCGCTCGACCCGAACTCGGTCGTGGCGCTGTCGATGCTTCCGCCGGCCGTCAGCTGGTTGTCATGGCCGAACAGCGATGCCGTCTCGGTCGCCTGCAGCGAGCCTCCGACGCCGTTTGTATGGATCGTCTCAAAATCATTCTCGCCGATATAGACCGTGCCGCCCTTTGAAATATCGGGCAACATATCCCCCTTCGCATTGTAAAGCGGCGTGGCGCCGTCGCCCTGGCACATGAACCCGGCATATTGCGCGCTCGTGCAGGCCGTATAGTCGGTCGTGTTGCCGTTGATGACGTTCTGCCAGTAGGAGCGATAATAGACATCGCCCTGGATCGACAGGTCCTGGTTCGCGGCGTAACTGCCGTTCAGCGTGACGAAGGCCAGCTTGTTGCCGTTGCTCTGGGGACTGGTGAAGATCAGCGACCGGTTGACGGCCAGCTCCTGCACCGGCGTGGGCGATTCGCCGTCGAGCTTGTTGTTGGCGCCGGTAAAATTCAGATCGAGCGTCAACCCGTGTTCGCGATAGCTGAAATCCGTGTACAATTGCTCGACCTTGTCCGGCGAAAGTTCGCGCCAGCCGTCTTCCTGCAGGCCGCGCGCGGCGACGTAGAAGCCGAATGGTCCGGAATTGGCGCCATATTGGATGGACGCGTTGCGCTGGTTCCAGGAACCGCCCGAGAGTTCCACCTGGCCGCCATCGTAGTTGAAGCCGTTCTTCATGTTGATGACGACGGCACCGCCGAGCGCGTTCAGCCCATAGACGGGGTTGGAGCTGACGACGCTGACCTGGTCGATGGCGTTGGGAGCGATCAGGTCCCAATTGAGGGAATCGGCGAACGCCTCATTGATCCGCACGCCGTTCTGATACACGGCGAGACCTTCCGGTGTGCCCAGCACAGGCGAGGCTTCAAAGCCGCGGTACAGAATGTCGGGCTGGAACGGGTCGTCCAGATCGTCATTGATGTTGACGCTGCCAAGCTGGTCGTTGAGCGCCGTGATGAGGCTCGCCGATCCTTCGCGCGTCAGATCGTTGGCGGAGAGGGTCTGGATGTTGTACGGCAGTTTGTCGATATCGATACCGGTACCGGGCAGCGGCGTCGTGCCGGTGACCACCACCGTTTCCACGGCCGATGACGAAGGGGGCGGTGCATTTGCTGTTTGCGCTGCAGCGGGCAGAGCCCTGTTCGCCGCCGCCAGAAAAGCGACCGCTGCCAGCAGTCCGCCAGCGCGGAGTCCGTTCGAGTTGAACCACGCGCATTCGGATTTCCTCCCCCATCGTGGGGAAGGTGGTTTGCGAAGTGAAACGGAGCAAACCGGAGGGGGGAGCCGGCGCGCAGCGCGCCACGTCCCCCTCCGCCTCGCTGCGCTCGGCACCTCCCCCACGATGGGGGAGGAAAACTCGGGGCGTGCCTCGGCAATTATGAAATAATATTTGCTCACGCTAGCCACGATGGGGGAGGAAAACCCTGTGCGCCACATCCCGAGGCCAACCTGCGCCGGTGTCGCGATGTGCGTCTATGGGACTTTTTCCCGATTTGAAAATTTCATGCGCCCGGGGTGACGGGCGCTAACCTGGGCCGATCAATTGTCCGTTGACACCTGGAACGTCATAGGTTACGCATGATCCTGCGCTTTCGCCACAAAGGCTTGAAACGGCTGTTCGCCACGGGCGAGACCAAAGGAGTCAACGCCGAGCATGCCAGGCGCCTGCGCCGAATGTTGCTTTCGCTGTCAACAGCGACGAGCCCTTTGAACATGGACATTGCCGGGTATCGACTGCATCAGCTCGTGGGGGACATGAAGGGTTATTGGGCAGTGGCGGTCTCAGGGAACTGGCGGCTCGTGTTTCGCTTTGAAGGCGAAAATGCCACGGACGTTGACTTGATGGACTGCCATTAGCGAAAAGGCGCGCGACCATGCAGATGCACAATCCCCCGCACCCCGGCGAAATCATCCGGGAGGACTGCCTTGCGGCGCTCAATTTGACGGTTACGGAGGCCGCCGAGGGCCTGGGTGTGACGCGCAAAACACTCTCCGCGATCCTCAATGGCCGTGCCGGCGTCTCGGCCGAGATGGCGCTGCGTTTGTCGAAGGCGTTCGGCAGCACGCCCGATCACTGGCTCCGCATGCAACTCGCTTACGATCTATGGCAAGCACAGCAAAAAACCGGCAAATTGCATGTGAAGCAGTTCTTTAAGCCGGCACCTGCGTAAGCAATGTCGATTTGATGAATCGCGGATGTCGCTCCGATTTCGGCTCGTCAGTTCCATTTCGGCAATCCTGCTGGTTGCCCTGGCATTCGGGGGACTGCTGGTGTGCTGGCGCGCGACGAATTCCGTACAGGTCGAAATGAAGGCCGCGCTCACGGGCGCCGAAGACGTCGTCCGTCAGGCGCTCACGCGGCACGACTATCGGCCCGGGTCCCTGACGGCACTGGTCATGAGCTTTAACGGTCAGCGTCACGTCCGCGCCATGTTGTTTTATCCGCCGCACACGCTGGCCGCCCGGTCACGGCTGGCACAGCACGGCGAGTTGGCTCCTGCCTGGTTCAATGCGCTCGTCGGCGTAAGGCCCCAAACGGTGCGCATTCCGCTGGCCGGGCCGGCCCATGCAGGTTCGAACGGCGTGATCCTGCTGCGGACCGATCCCGCAAACGAAATCGCGGAGGTCTGGAGGCAGGCGGTCGACGGCTTCGCCGTCATGCTGTTGTTCTGCGGCGGGACCCTTGTTTTGATCTTCACGATCGTCGGACGTTCGCTGCGTGATTTCACGCGGTTCCAAGCCGCGTTCCGCGAGATATCGGAGGGTCATTACGAAGCGGGTCTTTCCGAGGAAGGGCCGCCGGAATTCGCCTCCCTGGCGCAAGGCTTCAACCAGATGGCGCGACGCCTTTGTGCCCATCAGACCAGGATTGGAGAGCTGCACGAACAGTTACTGACGTTGCAGGAAGACGAGAGGGCGGATGTGGCGCGCGATCTTCACGACGAGGTCGGTCCCTATCTTTTTGCCATCAACGTCGATGCCGATGCCATTCCGGGACTGGTGGAAGAAAAGGCAACCGACGAGATTGCGGAACGCGCGAGCGCGATTCGCGAATCCGTCGCTCACATCCAGAAACATGTGAAGTCCATCCTGCGCCAGCTCAGGCCGGCGCATGCGCTCGAATTCGGCCTGGAAACCGCCATTTGTGACATCGCGGACTTCTGGAAACGCCGCAATCCGGAAATCCGCTTTTCGGTCAGGGCCGCCCTGGACGGAACAACGCTCGACCGCGCAATCGAGGATGCCGCCTACCGCATCGTCCAGGAGAGCGTCAGCAACGCCGTCCGTCACGGCCGGCCCAATGCGATCGGCATCTGCATTTCCCTCCGGCGCCCGACGGGAATCGTGATACGCGTATCGGACGACGGCGAGGGGCTGCGCCCCGGCGTGTCCGGCCGCGGAATGGGTTTGATGGGAATGGCGGAGCGCGTGAATGCATTCAAGGGCAGTCTCGCCATGACGTCCGGTGACGGTGGTCGCGGCGCAGTCATTACGGCCACCTTGCCTGCCGTCACGGACCGCAGGCTGCAGGCGGAGTCTGTTGTTTGACCGGAATACTGGTGGTCGACGATCACGCGATCGTTCGAACCGGTATCAAACGCCTGCTGATGCCGTTTCCGGATTTCGAGGTGCTGGAAGCCGCAACGGGCGAAGAAGCCCTGGCGCTCGTTCCGGCGGGATCGGTGCGGCTCGTTCTGCTGGATCTCAATCTTCCCGGGCTCAGGGGCGTGGAGCTGTTGCTCCGTCTGCTTCGGCTCGATCCGCAGTTGTCCGTGCTGGTGTTCAGCATGCACGGCGAATCCGTGTTTGCCGCAAGCGCGCTCCGGGCGGGAGCCAAAGGCTATGTCAGCAAGAATGCCGCGCCCGACGAATTGTTGAAAGCCATTCGCGCCGTCATCGCGGGCGGGTCCTATGTCGAGCATGACATCGCAACCGAGCTGCGCGACAGGCGGGCCTCCGTTGGAGCCTATCTGCGGCCTCTGACTGGACGCGACCTCGTCATCATGCGGCTGCTGGCGCACGGGCGCAGCCTGACCGAGATAGCCGATGAACTGGGCGTCGCCTACAAGACGGCCGCCAACACCTGCACGCACATCAAGGAAAAACTGGGCGTGACGAGAACCGCGGACCTGATCCGGATTTCGATAGAACAGGGGCTGGGGTAAAGACGCAGCCGACGCCGCTGTTGCCCCCACGACGCGCAATGATTCTTTCGATGCCGCCCATGGAAGGCGCGCGCGTTGCTTGCCCGGCGCCGAATCCGGCTCTATGCAGGTTGAAGAGCCGGCGTGGGTCCCCGATTTGGGCGACGAGCCGGACAAGCGGGGAGTTGCAGATGAGAATGTCTTCGATATTCGTGGCGATGGCGGTCGTGGCTCTGGCGTGGGCGCAGGCGGGTGCGGCGCGCGCCGACGAACCCGGATATCTGGGGAAGGCGTCCGCGTATTGCACAGCCAAGGGCGGCGTCGTCCAGGAGCGCGAACCCTATTACGGGACCAACGGGAATTCGCCGCTGCAGCTCGCGGGCAAGCAATATTTCTGCCAGTTCACCAAGAAGGACGGTTCGCAGATCAGCTTGTTGCTCAGCACGATGTGGACGAAAATGCCGAGCCTGGCCGCGCTGGCCTACTATGCGGAAGTTCAATACAACGACAATTGCAACGGCAGCCCCGGTTCCTGCTACTGTTCGCAACTTGGCGGAACGGATCTGTTCGGCGGCGTGACCGGCGCGGGAGGCGGCTGGGTGCTGACGACGAACGCGAATGATGTGCTCGATACCTGCATCTTCCCCGACATGTCCTCAATCGACAGTTACGGCCTGTTTTATCATTCGGCCGACATCATCCGCGGCAAGAACCTCGCCACGGTGCTGCGGTACAAGAATCCATACTGACGCGCGACTCTTCCAGGATGAAAGTCCGCTTATCGCATCCAAACAGGGTGCGGCGGCACCGTTGCCAACGGAACGATTTCCGCCGATGCAAAGGCGCGCACCACTGTTTTCCTCCCCCATCGTGGGGGAGGTGGCGGGAAGCGCCGGAGGGGGGAGTCCTCTGGAGCGATCCAACTCGACCGGATCATGCTCCAAGCGGAGCGATGCGAACGGGGCAGATAATCCGCATGTTCCTCAGAATTTGTACCGACCCTCAACGATGTCGCGATACGTAGCAGCGTCAAGGGGCCTGTAGCGCGACGCGTCCGGATCGAGCAGGTAGAGCGGATTGACGATGTGATTTGGATCGAAGCCGTCCTTCACCAGATCAACCTTCCGCTGCTTGAAAGTCCCTGTGATCTCCATTTGCGGCAACAGCCGGAGAAACACGGGACGCGCATAGCCTGGGAGATTGCCCTTGAGCCGGTCCGCAAGACCGGAGACATCGAAATCCGGCGTGACGACAAGCGCCGCCATGCCGGCGCGGCCGTCGTTGCCGGACACCACGACCCCATACACGTTGGCTTCGACGATGCCCTCGATCGCGCCGAGAGCTTCCGCCACTTCGCCGGTGGCCACATTCTCGCCCTTCCAGCGGAATGTGTCGCCGATACGGTCGATGAAGTAGAAATAGCCGAGATGGTCGCGCTTCATCAGATCGCCGGTGCGGAACCAGGCGTCGTCCGGCGCGAAGACGTGACGCAGGACCTTGTTCTGCGTGTCCACATCGCGCGCATAGCCATCGAAGCGGCTGCGCGGATCGCGCGTGATCTGTCCGATGGCTTCCCCCACCTCGCCGTCCGCGCATTCGATGCAGAAACCCTGCGCATCGCGGACCGGAATCTCCTTTTCAATGTCGAAGCGCACGATCCGCGTCGTGAAAACACTGCGCAGCCAGGACGGAATGCGCCCGACCGCCCCGACCTTTCCATCATAGTTCATCAGCACGACGTTGCCCTCCGTCGCACCGTAGAATTCGATGATGCGCGGAATGGCGAAGCGCGACTGGAACGCCTGCCAGATATCGGACCTCAGCCCGTTGCCGATGACCGCGCGCAGATGGTGCTCGCGCTCGTGCGGCGAGGGCGGGGCATACAACAGATAACGGCAGAGTTCGCCGATGTATTGAAAGACCGTCGGCCGGTAACGGACGCAATCGTCCCAGAAATCGTGCACCGAGAACTTTCGCCGGAGGATGAGGGTGCCGCCGGCCGTCAGCGCCATGCCGGGCGCGCAGACGCCGCCGACCGAGTGATAGAGAGGCAACACGTCATAGACGCGATCCGATGCGCGCGTGCCCACCGCGCCCGCAAAGCCCTTCATCATGTAGAGCACGCGAAAGTGGCTGACGTTTGCCGCCTTCGGCAGACCGGTCGTGCCGGAGGTGAAGATGTAGAACGCTTTCGAAGCACAGGTGAGACCCGCGCGCCAGGCACGATCCGCGGGCGCCGGGCCCACAGCCTCGAGAGCCGCGTCGAGATCCTCGAATCCGGGATGCTTGCCGGTAGCCCAGGCTGCAGGCGGCGTCGGCAACAGCGGCAGGACGTCCCGATATTCCTCCGCCAGTTCATGTCCGAGCACGAGATGGCCCGCCTCGCAGCTGGCGATCGAATGCGCAAGCGGCACGCCGCGCAGGTTGGAATTGATCAGCGCGGCCACCGCCCCCACTTTGAAAAGCCCGAGCCACGCCATCAGATATTGCGGACGGTTCTCCATCAGCAGCGCAACGCTGCTGCCCGGCCCGATCCCCTGCGCATGGGCCCAGCGCGCATAGCGATTGGCAGCCGCGTCGAGCGCGCGATAGCTGAACGAATCGTCGCCGCAGATGATCGCGGGCTGGTCGGGCGTCTTGCGGGCCCAGTTCTCGACGATGTCGACGATGGTCAGGCGCGAACCGGGCACGACGCCGCGCAGCCGCCGGAAGGTGCGCGCGAGGCTTGTGATATAGATGAATTCGCGCGAAACCGCTGAGGGAATGATCATCGGCAAATCGCGTCCCTTCGCGCGATTCGCGCAAGGATAGGCGGCGCCGGACGCGGCGTCCACGGGAGAAGAAAATCACCAGGCTGGACTTCCGAGGCTTGAAATGCCCGTTGCCCGCCCTTCTGGCGCGGCGCGCCCTTGCGCGGGCGGCTGCCGGTCGTTCGATCGAGATTCTCTGCGACGATCCGCTTGCGGCGGTGGACGTGCCGCATATGTGCAGCCGGGAGGGTTACGAGGTGATCTCCATCGAGAAGCAAAGCGTGGAGACACGGCTCGTCCTGCGCCGTCCTGCGCCGGCGGACGGGTCATGCTTATCCGGCTGATCACCATCGTCATTGCCCCTTTTATCGGCAGCTTTCTGGGAGTCGTCGCGCTGCGCCTGCCGGAGGGACGGGCGATCGGATGGTCGCGTTCCACATGCGAGCGCTGCGGACATGTGCTGTCGGCGGGCGACCTCGTTCCGATCGCAAGCTTCATCGCTTTGCGCGGACGCTGCCGCTATTGCCGCGCCGGGATAGGCGGGTTCGTTCTCGTCATCGAACTCGCGGCTCTCGCTGTTGCCGCCTGGGCGGGGGTGGCGACCTCAGGCTGGATCCTCGCGGTCACCTGCGTGTTCGGCTGGACGCTGCTGCTGCTCGCCGCAATCGACTGGCGCCTGCACCTGCTGCCGGACGTGATTACGCTGCCCTTGCTCGCGGCCGGCCTGTCAGCCGCTTTCTTCTTCGCACGCGAGTCCTGGGTTGATCATTTGATCGGCGCGGCCGCGGGTTTCCTGGCGCTCGCGCTGATTTCGCGGCTTTATCGGCTTCTGCGGGGCCGCGAGGGCCTCGGACTCGGAGATGCCAAGCTGCTGGCGGCCCTGGGGGCCTGGGTGGCCTGGGAAGGTCTTCCGACCGTGCTCTTGTGGGGATCCTTGCTGGGGCTCCTCTTCGCACTGGGACGCGCGGTCACCGGAGCCCCGGTTCGCTTGTCGGACCGGTTGCCGTTCGGAGTTTTTCTGGCCGGCGGCGGTTGGCTGGTGTGGCTCTACGGTCCGCTGCTGTTGACGCTCTAGATTCTCGTGCTTTGTCGCGCATTTTGGCAGAAATGTCGATAAAAGTTGCGACGAAAACCTGCGCGCGCGGCTTGCTCCTGTCAGGCGTTCCCCGTAGTGTCGCAGCCTAGCCCGCCCTGGGCATGAGATCGTCCGATTGGCGGACGGCTCCTCAAGGGGAACAACCCATGAAAATGAAAGTCTATCTCACGACCGGCGCTTCGGTCCTGGCACTCGCGGCAGTGGCTGCGGTCGGCACCGGCGCCTCTGCCCATCAAATCTACTATCCGTACAGACCGGGTGCCGTGCATACCGCCCCCACCGCCGAGCTCCGTCACATCGGAGCCTACGAAAAGCCCTATGTGGCTCCCAAGAAGAGCAAGACCGGCACCTGGGCGGACCTTTCGGGAGCGCTTCCATTCGCCAACGGCCCTTGGAATCCCAAGCAGATGACCGACGGCACAATTCTCGTGCTGGACTACTGCACAGCATCGGGGCAATGGTACAAGCTTACACCGGACAAGAAGGGCCAATACAGCGACGGGACCTGGAGCAAGATCGCGACGATGCCGTCCGGCTATTCGCCGCTGTTCTTCGCGTCGCAAGTCCTGCCCGACACTGGCAACTTCATCGTCAACGGCGGGGAATACAATGCCCCTACCGGTTCTTGCGACGGCGACTGGACCAACAAGGGCGCTCTCTACAACTATACCGCGAACACCTGGAGCACGGTCACTGCGCCGAGCGGCTGGGCCAGCATCGGCGACGCAGAAAGCATCGTCCTGCCCGACGGCAGTTACATGCTTGCCGATTGCTGCGACGAGGCAAATGCCATCGCCACCATCAGCGGCACGACGGTAACCTGGACCACCACCGGCACCGGAAAAGCCGACGATGATGACGAAGAAGGCTGGACGAACCTGCCTGAGGCACAAGGCGGAGACGTCTTCGACGTCGATACCTGGAAGCTCAACGCTACCGGCGACAATTACGAGCTTTACAATCCGACGAAGGGGACCTGGACGTCGCAGGGCTATACGCCGGACATCCTGACCGAGACCAGCACCCGCGAGCTTGGTCCTGCACCGCTCACTCCGGCCTACGGCTCGGAAGGGACGATCGTCCAGTTCAGCGCCAATACGACGAAGGGCGTCAACGACATCTATGACGTGGCCAGCAACAAATTTACGTCGGGTCCGGTCATGACGGACAATGGCACGGTCTACGACGTCGCGGACGGTCCGGCGGCAACGGAGCCGAACGGAAAAATCCTCGTCGACGCCAGCCCCGGCACCTTCGACTACCCCTCGCATTTCTGGGAATGGACCATCAACAAGAAGGGCAAAATCTCGATAGCGATGACGAGCGACAACAAGACGTCTTCGTCCACGTCCTCCTTTGAAGGAAACCTGATGGTCATCCCGACCGGGCAGATCATCTGGGACAACAGCCAGACGACGCCCAACGAGGTCGCACTCTACACGCCCGTCGGAAAGGCCAAGAAGGCCTGGTTGCCGGTCGTCTCGAGCGTGTCGGCGACCCTCAAGGCCGGAAGCACTGGAAACGCCATTTCCGGGACCAACTTCAACGGATTCGATATGGGCGGGTCATACGGCGACGATGCGCAGGAATCCACGAACTGGCCGCTCGTGCGCATCACCAACACCAAGAGCGGCGACGTCTGTTTCGGCCGCAGCTACGATTTCTCGACCATGGGCGTTTGGACAACCGGCACGACCAGTGCGGAGTTCGATCTTCCCAAGAAGGGGTGTGATACCGGCGCCAGCACGTTGCAGGTCATCGTGAACGGCATCGCGTCGGCCGGAACCTCGGTAACGATCAGCAAGTGACGCCGGGCGGAAGCAATTCCGCAAGTGATTTTCGTGACTTCATGGGCGGGGAAACCCGCCCATTTTTTTGCTGCGTCAGAGCACGGCAGATCGCCGCCGGCCCCGTCGGCAGATACGCTTCAGCGGAAATAGGACCTTCCCCTTGCGGTGCGCGCGGGATTCAGGCCCAGGACCTGTTCCATCCATTCGAGACTGCCGGCCGCGATTCTTTCCCAACCCGGTTCGCCGATGAGCCAATGACTGTGGTTGGGCAGTTCTTCAAACCGCGCGCGCCCGCCGTAACGTCGGGCAAGACGGCGCACCGTCGGGGGTGGATTAACCCGGTCCCGGGCTCCCGCCAGGCACAGAATCGGACAGACGACCGCGCGCGGATCGACGTGACTGGCACGCGTGGAGTCGAACATCCAGTGCATGACTTCAAAGGTTGCGAGACCGGATTCCGGCACCAGTCGCGCAAGGATGGAACCGCGTTGGTCCTCCGGCACGAGATCCAGCATGTTGGCGGTCGCGATCCAGTGCCGCGGTTTGAGCGGTTTCCGCCAGAACGTTCCCTCCAGATAGAGGGCCTGCGCGGAGCAGAATTCAAAGATGGTCGAAGACATCATGCCCCAGGGCGGCGAGGGTGCGAGCAGAACGAGCGCCCTGACGCGGTGGCGCGCGGCGAGCATTTGCGCGAGCAGACCGCCCAGCGAATGGCCTATCACAACCGGCCAGTCGGCGAACTGGTCCAGCAAATCTCCAAGGTCGGCCACATAATCGCGTACGCTGGTGCGACCGAGTTCCGGGTTCAGGTCTGCGCCCGGCTCATGATGGCGCAGCGTCGGCGTATGGACTTCAAAACCCTGCTCCTCGAATAGCCTTCGCCAGCCGTCGAATACCCAGCTGCCGCAGAAGGCACCGTGGATCATCACCAAAGGCGGACGCGCGGACATCAGGAGGCTACCTCATTCCACCGCCGCGGCGAGATCGTGGAATGCATCGACAATCTTCGCATAGGTGCCGCGCTTGAAGGGAACGACCAGCGGGAGAAGGGCATCGACAGGAAGCCACTTCCACTCTGCAAATTCCGGTTCCGCGGTGCGCACATTGATCTCGGAATCATCGCCCTGAAAACGCATCGCCAGCCATTTCTGCCGTTGCCCGCGATAACGCCCCCGAAGCGCAACTCCCAGCAAATGTGCGGGCAGATCGTAGGACAGCCAATCGCGATATTCGCGCAACAACACGGCGTTGCGCGTGCCGATTTCCTCTTCGAGTTCGCGATAGGCGGCCTCGACCGGGCTTTCGCCCTCGTCGATGCCTCCTTGCGGCAGCTGCCAGCCCTCGACCGTCTGGTCGATACGCTTGCCGACGAACACCTGTCCCTTGCGGTTCAGCAGCATGACCCCCACACAGGGGCGGTACGGCAGATCACCGTGATGCAATCGCGGCGAATGCATTGGCAGCGCCCGTCAACTCAGGAAGACAGTATGACGGAAGCCGCCACTCGAGCAAAGCCCTTACCGGAAGCCAGTTTTTCGTTATAGAGCCCTGCCGTTCACACCCGGAGAGCGGTCGCGGACCCTGCCCAACCCTATCGGGTGCGCGCCGGGCTTCCACCCCGCCCGCGATTCATGAGCTGGACGGCATAAGAGAGCTGAAAATCGCCCGTCTTGCTTCCGGGCGGCGGCCTCACGACGTTCTGTTCGGCGGGAACAACCTGCTCTTCGGCGCTGAGATGGTGCGGCAGATCGGCTTCGCTCGGCTGTTCAAGCTTGGCAAAAGCCAATGTTTCGTCGCCTTCCGCGACCGCCACGTCGGGCACGATACCGGTCGCCTGAATCGAGCGGCCGGAGGGTGTGTAGTACCGCGCCGTGGTCAGATGCAGAGCTCCGTCCTGCCCGTCGTTGAGGGGAATGATCGTCTGCACGGACCCTTTGCCGAAGGATGTCATGCCCACGATCATGGCACGTCTGTGGTCCTGCAGCGCGCCGGCTACGATTTCGGAAGCCGACGCCGTGCCGCGGTTGATCAGTACGATGACCGGCTTCCCATCCGTGATGTCGCCCGGTTTGGCATCATACCGCTGCGTGTCTTCGGGCGTGCGGCCGCGGGTGGAGACGATTTCTCCGCTGTTCAGAAAATCGTCGGAAACGGCAATCGCCTGGTCGAGCACCCCGCCCCCATCGTCACGCAAGTCGATGATGTAGCCCTTCAAACCCGGGCCGATCTGCTGTTTCAGGCTCTTCACCGCCGCGGTGACACCATCATTGGTTTCCTCGTTGAACGCCGGAATGCGGATGTAGCCGACGTCGCCCTCGCGGTGAAACTTGACCGCTTCGACCTGGATGGCGGCACGCACCAGACTGACTTCGAAGGATTTTTGCGCCCCGCCCCGCAACAGCGTCAGGCGGACCGGGGTACCGGAGTGCCCCCTCAGCAGATCCTGAACCTTGTCCAGGCTGACGCCCTGCAATCCCCGTCCATCAATTGCGACAATGCTGTCTCCGGCCTTGACGCCGGCATGTGATGCGGGCGTGTCGTCGATCGGGGAAACAACCTTGATGACGCCTTCTTCGGCCGAAATGACGAGACCCACTCCGCCATACATGCCCGAGGTCTTGACCTGCATGTCGGCAAAGGTCTTCGGATCGAAGTAGCTGGAGTGGGGATCGAGATCGGATATCATCCCGCTAAGGGCGTCTTCGATCATTTTCCGGTTATCGGGCGCATCCACATAATTCGCCCGTACCGCTGCATAGGCTGCTCCGAACCGGTCGAGCGCGCGATAGGCCGGCCGTGAAGCGACATCCGTCGCACTGCGGGCGACGGGGAGGATCAGGAACGCTCCCACGAATCCTGCCGCCACACCAAAGACGGTAAGCGCCAAGCGCTGCATTATTCGGCCTGCCTTTCGCGCGGGTTGGGGCCAGTGTCGCCTGGCCCCAGAGCTCCGCCCGCGTTTTCCATCAATTTGCCGCGGCTGTTTTGCCTGCCAAGTTCATCGCCACCTTGCCGCGCAGGAGATCCAGCGCATAACTCAGCTGGAAATCATCGATTTTTTTGCCGGCCGGGGGATGGATGACCGGAGGCGCCGCTTTCTTCGCGCCGCCCTCGGCGAGCAGGTGATCTGGCAGGTTTGCCTCGGTCAGGTGTTCGAGCTTGCTGGCGCTGGTGTCTTCGTCGCCTTCCGCCACCGCGACGTCGGGAATGATGCCCGTCGCCTGGATGGAATGGCCGGAAGGCGTGTAGTAACGGGCGGTCGTGAGCCGCAATGCGCCGCCGCCTTCGCCCAGCGGAATGATTGTCTGCACCGAGCCCTTGCCGAATGACGTCATGCCTTCGATCGTCGCGCGTTTGTGGTCCTGAAGCGCGCCCGCCACGATCTCCGAGGCGGAAGCCGTGCCGGAATTGATCAGCACGACGATCGGTTTTCCATCCGTGATGTCGCCCGGTTTTGCATCGTAGCGCGACGTGTCTTCGGGATGACGTCCGCGCGTGGATACGATCTCGCCGGAGTTCAGGAAATCGTCGGACACCTGGATCGCCTGGTCGAGCAACCCACCGGGATCGTTTCGCAGGTCCAGAACATAACCCCTGATGCCCGGGCCGATCTGATGCTTCAATTCGCGCACCGCCTTCTCCAGCCCTGACGCAGTCTCCTCATTGAAGGCGCTGAGGCGAACGTAGCCCACGTCGCCCTGGCGATGAAATTTCACGCTGTCCACCTGGACGATGGCGCGGGTCAGCGTCACATCGAACGGCTTTTTTGCTCCGCTCCGGAGCACGGTCAGGGTGATTTTCGTACCCGCGGGGCCGCGCATTTTTTCAATGGCATCGTTGAGCGCCATGCCCTGGATCGGCGTGCTGTCGATGGCGGCGATGAAATCGCCCGGCTTGATGCCGGCACGCGCCGCAGGCGTATCGTCGATCGGCGAGATCACCTTGATCAGGCCATCCTCCATCGTCACCTCGATTCCGAGGCCGCCGAACTGACCCTTGGTCTGTATTTTCATGTCGTCAAATGCCTTGGCGTCCATGTAGCTCGAATGGGGATCCAGACCCGATACCATTCCCTCGATGGCCGAACTGACGAGCTGGCCGTCATCCACCGGGTGCACGTAGTCGGCGCGAACGCGCTCGAACGCGTCGCTGAAGAGGTCAAGCTGTTTATAGGCGGAATCGTTTGCCCCATGCGCCGCCGGGAACAGCAGCAAAGCGGAAGAGAACCCCGCTACAACCCCCAGCCCCACGAACGCGAAACGCTTCATGATCTCGTTACCTTTCTCGGTTCAATTTCCAGCCAGGGCCTCGGATCGACGCCCTTACCGTTCTGGCGCAATTCAAAATAGAGCCTGTTTTCCGTACCGGTTCGCGGCATACCGCCAACGGGCTCACCGGCGAGCAATTGATCGCCCACCCTTACATCGACGTGCTCGAGGCCCGCGAGAACAAGATCGTATCCGCCAAGGCTCTGCAAGATCAAGACTTCGCCGTTCTTATGGTAAGGGCCGGCGAATAGCACCCGGGAATCTGCGGGCGCGACGACCTGGGCAGCGGGCGGCGTCACAAAAGTGACTCCGGGCGAACCCGATGCGCCTGTTGACGGCCCGTCAGATGCACTGATGCGTCCAACCACGGGCCGTAGAAGGGAGCCGCGCTGCAAGCCCACTCCTCCAGATCCGCTGCGCGATCCCACCACGACGAGACTCTGAGCCGCGGGCCTGGCGCGCAGTGCCGCAACCCGCCGCAAAAGCCCGTCGAGATTTGCGGCCTGTTCGGAGGCGGTGGCGAGCCTGGCCGAGAGATCGCCGTATCGGGCGTCCGCCGCATCGGCCGCACGGCTCTTCATCGCGAGAAGTTGATCGAGTTCACCGCGGGCGCTCTCGAGCGCAACGGCATTTCCCGAAGCCTGGACGCGCATAAGAACCAGATCCCCATGCGTGCGCCGCAATTCTTGCAGGCGGCGCGCGAGTTCGGCCGCTGCCGTATAAAGTCGAGGCAAGGTCGGCGCGAGCAGCATGGAGGCATGCGCCGCGGCGACCGCGTCGTTTGGACTGACCGCCATCGCAGGTGGTACGTCGTGTTGCATCCTCTCGAAGACGGCCAGCAGGCTTGCGACTTCCCCGCGCTGGCGCTGAAAATTGGCGGAAAGCACAGTTTCCTCGCGCGAGAGCGTCGCGACATCGGCATCAATCCAGATTTTCTTCTGTTCCAGGTCCTGGATGCGCGCGGCGGTCTCGATCAGGCGCTGTCGCAGCTGAGCTGCCTCCGCCTCAAGTGATCGGGCTTGCCGCTGCGCATCGGCCACGACCGGCCGCGATCGCTCGATTTCCCCCTGCAACGCCCGGTACTGCATCAAAGTGCTTGGAAGCTGCCCTGCCGTCGCGGCGGGCACCGCCCCGGAAAGCTGGTTCACATCGTCGCGGCCAGGCACGACAGCCGGTTTCGGGCCGCCCGCGCACACAGCTGTCGCAGCCGCCACAAGGATGCCACCGAAGATGGCGGCCGCACAAATCCGGGTCCGCGCGTGCGTCAGATTCAAATCTCCGCCTTTGCGTCCGCACCCGGGACCACCAGGGAATGTCCACTCATTTCATGCGGCTTCTCTATACCCATCAGATCAAGCAGCGTCGGAGCGACATCGGCGAGGCGGCCCGGTGTCAGCCTCAGAGGATGCTTTGCTCCGACCGCGATGATCGGCACGTCAAACGTCGTATGCGCGGTATGCGGGGCGCCTGTTTCGGGATCGCGCATCATCTCCGCATTGCCGTGGTCGGCCGTCACCAGCAGAATGCCGCCGGCCTTTTCGACGGCCGCGCGCAGCCGGCCAAGGCAGGCATCGACCGCCCGCACCGCCTTTTCCGCCGCCGGCAGGTTTCCGCTATGACCCACCATATCCGCGTTGGCATAGTTCACGACGATCAAATCATACTTGCCGGAAGCAATCGCCGCTTCGAGGTTCTGCGTGATTTCAAGGGCCGACATCTCCGGCTGGTGGTCATAGGTCGCAACCTTCGGGCTCGGCACGAGTATGCGGTCCTCTCCGGGAAAGGGTTCTTCGCGGCCACCGTCGAAGAAAAAGGTTACGTGCGCGTATTTCTCCGTCTCCGCGATTCTCAGCTGCTTCAGGCCCAGACGGGCTGCCACTTCTCCGAGCGTGCCGCCGATGGGTTCAGGCGGGAAGAGCGCCTTCATGAAGGCATTCAGCGCCTCGGAATATTCCGTCATGCTGCAGGCGGCAGCGAATCTGATAATCTTCGTTCGCGGAAATCCGTCGAAGCGTGGATCGAGCAACGCTGTCGAGAGTTCGCGGGCGCGGTCTGCCCGAAAATTCGCGAACACAAACGCGTCGCCGTCGTTCATGCCGCCGTAGTCGCCAATCACGACCGGCACAACGAATTCGTCGCCGATGTCGTGACGATAGGAGTCTGCAATCGCGGCGGCGGCATCAGGCTTCCTGCCGCCCGACGCCGAAACGATGGCGTCGTAGGCCCTGGCTACGCGGTCCCAGCGCCGGTCGCGATCCATCGCGTAATAGCGGCCGGCGACCGTGGCCAGGCGTGCGCCAGGGCAGCCGGCGATGGCAGCTTCGAAAATGTTCAGGAATGCCTGCGCGCTTCGCGGCGGCGTGTCGCGCCCGTCGAGAAACGCGTGAACGCGCGTCTCGAGTGCCGCGGCGTCCAGAGCCTGCACCAGAGCCGCGATGTGATTTTGGTGGGAATGCACACCGCCCGGAGACATGAGCCCGAGCACATGCACCCGACCGGTGTGCGTCTTCGCTTTCTCGATGAGGTCCAGCAGCGCAGGCCGTGTGACAAAGCTGTGATCGGCTATCGCGTCGTCGATCCGTGGCAGGTCCTGTACGACAATGCGGCCCGCCCCGATGTTCATATGTCCGACCTCGGAGTTCCCCATCTGCCCTGCCGGCAGCCCGACGGCCCGGCCGGAAGTTGCAAGGCAGGCATGCGGACATTCTGCCAGCAGGCGCCGGAAATTCTCGGGATGGGCGCGCGTGATCGCATTGTCTTCCGCATCGGGCCGGCAGCCCCACCCGTCAAGCAGGCAGAGGACGGCGGGGCGTTGACGCCTGCTTGCGCAGAGCGGTTTTGCAGTCTCGTTCATGCGCAAATCAGGCGCCTTCGCATGGGGGGAAGATAGGGACGGCCAATCTGCCTGTCCATGCGAAGCCCGCTCGCCGGGGGTCATCGCATCGGGTGAGCGGAAAAGCCCGACGATTCAAGCCGCGGCGCGCTTCAAGTATAACGTCCGCGCTGCGCGCCGGCGAAGTTCGACGCTGTTCAGGCCGCCTGTTTGAAATCTGCGAGCTGGGCATCAAGCGCGCGCTGGAAGGCGGGCCGCGCCGTGCAGCGGGCGACATAGGCATCGAGGCGCTCGTCGCGGAGTTCAGGGATGATGCGCAGCACCGTCGTCATCATCAGATCGCCGGCGGTGAAAGTGTCGCCGTCGAGATAGAGCTTGTCCCCCAGCGCTCTGGAAACGGCCAGGACGCGGCGTTTCGCGAACTCGGTCGCGCCGGGGCGGCGCAGCTTCGCCCATTCCTCGTTGGCGTAGAAGATTCCGAGCACGGCCAGATTCATCACATGGGGCTCGACCGAATTGAGCGCCGCGATCAGCCACTGCGTCGCGCGCGACCGCGCATGCGCCTCGCGGGGCAGAAGCGCTTCGCTCCGCTCGCCGATATGCAGCACGATGGCGCCGGTCTCGAAAAGGACGAAACCGTCCTCCTCGAAAATCGGCACCTGTCCGAACGGCTGCAGCGCGCGGTATTCCTCGGTGTCCTGATCGCCTTGCGCGAGCAGTCGCGTCCGGTACGGAAGACTGGCTTCCTCGAGTGCCCATCGCACGCGCAGATCGCGGACCTGCCCTTGTGCGAACTCCGGAACCCATTTGAAAGCGGAGATCGTGATCAACTGCCGTGCTCCCCGTCGCGGTTTCAAGCCAAGTCTGGCGGTGTCGAGGCTCAAGTTAGCCTATCACTCGAATGCCGGCAGACAACTTTTGATTTCATGACGTATCGGTTGCAGCGCGGGGCACGCATGCGTCCGACCGCCTGAATGGCCCAGGGCGGCGCGCGCCAGCGTGTCACGGGCGGCCAGCCGCTTGCGGTCCAGGCAACGGCAGCACCGATTGGGGGCCGGGCGAGAAAGGCGCAGCCGTCCTCCGGCCTGTGCCGAGGGCGAGACGGAGACGTGGCAACCGCCGGAACGCGGTGGCGGCGGCCCAGCTGGCCGTCAGCGTAACCACGAAGACGATGGCCGCCTTGGGTATGGCCGGCCAGTCGAGCGCGAGCAGCGCATACTGTGTCCACACGACGAACGCGCAATGCAGCATGTAAATCTCGAAGGAATTGCGTTGCAGGCTGTCAAGCGCGCGCGAGCGCAGATTTGCGAAACGGATGGTTGCCGCAAGCACGCAGCAGCAGTTGGTGAAGCAGGCGGGGGGCAGCGCCAGCGCCTCCGCGATTTTCCAGACGGGCGACGCAGAAGCGGAATGCATATAGGTCTTCGCGCAGGTGAAAAGCCACACCGCGAAAAACACCGCAGCAACCCCGGTCCATGATTTCCAGTGCCGGGAGAGCGGCCCGTCGGTTGCGAGCAACCTGTTGCCGAGGCCGCAGGCGCCCATGACGATGCCGACGCAAAAATACAGGAAGTATAATCCGGGAAAGCTCAGCTGGAAGGAAAACGGTCCGAACTGAAACCAGTTCATCGGGCCGAATGGATAGCCGAAAGGGAAATAGGCCAGTTCCGAGAGTGCCAGCACGCCGCCGAGGAAACAAAGCGGATGCGCGTCTGCGTATAATGACAGGCGGCGCATGTTCCGCCGTTGCCGCGGCAGCAACCGGAAAAACGCGGCGACGGCAATGTCGAAGGCGAGCAGGAACCAGAGAAACCACATCGGCCCGGCTG
Organism: Rhizomicrobium sp.; assembly: GCA_036266955.1. Taxonomy (GTDB): domain Bacteria; phylum Pseudomonadota; class Alphaproteobacteria; order Micropepsales; family Micropepsaceae; genus Rhizomicrobium. The sequence goes on along the minus strand of DATAWY010000083.1, from coordinate 8,494 downwards.
GCCAGAACGGCAGCGCGAACCATCGACGGAAATAATCGGCAATGCCGGGATTTGGCATCGTCTGCAAATAGGCCGGGTAGTTCGCGATCGGCATCAACACTACGATACCGATGATGAAGGGGGGTCCGAGGCGAATTGCGCGCCGCTGAATGAAGCGCAAGCCGCCGCTGCGTTCGAGACTCGGCCAGACGAAAAAGCCGGAAACGAGAAAGAACAGCGCCATCAGCCAGGCATCGCCCCAGGCGCAGAATATGTCGAAGCCGATAAATCGGTGCGCATCGACGACCGAGAAGGTCCGCCAGCACCAGGGTGGCTTGTCGAAGGGGCAAGCTCCCGGCCCGATCGCAACCAGATAGGCGATGACACTATGGACGGCGACCACGAGCAGAACCACGATTGCGCGCAGATTGTCGATGGCTGCACCGGTGCGCGGCGCAGCGGCTATTATCGGTCGGTCCGGTGCGATGTTCATCGGCTCGCTCCGATGGGCATCACCTTGTTCTGCGCAGGCGCGGGTTCGCGGACCGGCGGGGACTGCGCCACCTTGCGCGGCGGCCCCATCAGCGCGGGCTGGAACAACACGGCCGCCATCATTGTACAGACAAGCGCCAAGGCCATCAGGCGGCCCATGCTGGACGTACCGGGATCGTGGGACAGCCACAGCGTGCCGAACGCGGTTGCCGTCGTCAGTCCGCTGAACACGACCGCCCGCGTCAGTGTGGACTGCACCAGCGCCGTGCGTCCGCGCCGCCACGCCATGATGTAATAGATCTTGAAAGCGACGCCGACGCCCAGCAGCAGCGGAAACGCGAGAATGTTGGTGAAGTTCAGCGGAAGATCGAAGACCACGCACAATTCCAGCGTCAGCACCGCGGCGAGCAGCAGCGGGATCAGCGTCATGAGCACGTCGGTCAGCCGGCGCAGGGCAATCCACAAGAGCAGCGCGATGCCCGCGAGCGCGAAAATCCCCGCTTCAAGGAAAGCACGCACGACGGTCCGGCCGGATTCGTACAGCATCACCGCGGGACCGGTGGCGTCGGGTTCGCGCGCGACGATCGCGCGTACGAATTTGACAAGCGACGCGGTGTCTTCGGGATCGCCTTTGGGGAGAATCTCGACCCGCGCCTCGCCGTCCGGCGCAAGCCAGTCGCGTTTCAAATCGGATGGGACGTCGGTCAGGGTAATTCGCCGCGCTTTCAGGGACTCGCGCAAGCCGTCAAGGGCGATCTGCAGCGGGAGGACCATCGCATCGGAGGCGCGCCGGCGCGCGCCCCGATCATCCCGGGCCAGTTTCAAGAGAAGCCCGGAGAGACGGTTCGCCGCCTGTCCCCCGGCGCCTCCCCGCCGGCTTGCGCGCGAAAGCACCTGCGCTGTGGCGCGCAGCGCGGCGATGTTCTGTGCATCGGTGGGCGGAGGGCGTGTCGCGCGCGGGTCCAGCACCGGTCCGATCGTTGCCGCAAGCCTGCGGACAAGCGGCAGCTTTCTCTCCTGCTCGGTCGGGACGAGGGTTGCCAGCGTGCGCGTCCCGGCGACCTGCGGCAGCTTCGCAAGTTCGCTGGCGTCAGCTCTGGCCGCTGCGAAGTCGGGTGCTATGACATCGACGGCATTTGCGCCGGTTGCCGGATCTTTCCTGAGTTCGAGATAGGTGGCGACCGGACCGGCTTTCGGATTTTGCAGATGTAATGTGTTGAAATCGAAGCGCAGGAACATCAGCAGCGGCGACGCCAGTCCCACGACCGCGAGCGTGCCATAAAGAACGGCATAGCGGTGCGTGTGCAGGAAATTATCGACCGGCGCCAGTGCGGCAAAGCCCATTTGTTCCGGTTCGGGCGGCGGACCGAGAACGCGCAGCAGTGCCGGAAGCAATGTTATGCTGGTGAGGAAAGCGATGATCATGCCCGGGCCCGCGATCAGCCCAAGCTCCGATAGTCCGCGATAATCGGTCGGGAGAAACGCAGAGAACCCGATTGCGGTTGCCGCGGCGGCAAGCGCGAGCGACCAGCCGGCCTTTTTTGCGGCACCAGTGAGCGCCGGTTTCAGGGTGCCAATTTCGTGACGTTCGGCGCGGTAGCGCACGCTGTACTGAATGCCGAAGTCGACGGCCAGGCCTACGAACAGAACAAAGAATGCGACCGAGATCAGATTGAGCGATCCGACCAGGAACAATCCCAGCGCCGCCGTAAACGTCATTCCGCACAATACGCTGACCAGGACGGCCAGAATGATTTTCCACGAATGCAGTGCAAGCCACAGGATGATCAGTACCGCGCTGATCGAAATCACCGCATTGAATGCGGCACTCTCCTTGAGCGTCGCAAACTGCGCATCGTCCATCGGAACGAGCCCGGTAACACGGACGCGCGCCTGGTAGTCGCGGGCCAGTTCAAGGCGCCGCGCCGTGTCCGCGATGGCGTTCGAAGCCGCGCGGCCCGGTTCGAGCGCCTTGAAGTCGAGAACCGGCGCCACTTCGATGAAACGGCGCAAATCTGAAGGACCCGACTGCTCTCCGCCAAGCAGAGATTGCCAGGAAAACGCAGCGGGGCGGCCACGAAGAACATTATCGACCGTGTCCGCGCCCGCCGTCATCGGACGCGCCATTGCATCGAGCGTGTAAGCGTGCCTTTCGACACCGACGAGGCCCATGGAAAGCGTTTTGAGAATTCCTCTGAGACTCGGATCGGCAGCGAGCACCTCCAGGAGCGGACGCGCCTTTTCCATCTCGAAGGTTGTGCGCGCCAGTTGTTTCACCGGCAGGAACAGCAATCCATTGCGAGCGAGAAACGCGCCGCCTTGTGGTTCCTCCACGGCGCGGATATGGTCGCGATCGGCTCTCAACGCTGCAGCGAGCGCGGCACTCGCCTGCTCGGTCAGTTCCGGCGTCGGCGCATTGACGACAACCAGAATCTGGTATGGCGGAAAGGTCTCCATGAACCGCGTGGCGCGCCTCGTCCAGGGCAGGTTTGCCGGAAAGAGCTGCCGGACATCGGTCGCGACCGAGAAATGCTGCGCTGCATAGGTGGTACAGAACGCCGCGAGCATTACGGCAGCCGCAATAACGGCCCACCCGAATCGCGAAGAACCGTCAACCAGCCAGACAATAGGAGATCTCGTCATTACTAGCGGAACCCGCGGCCAAGCCGGTCGGTTCCGCCGAATTCGTCATTTGGCAATGACCCCAGGCGAAGCTATCGGCGAATCCACAACAGGAAATGTGAATGCGAAGATGGACGTACTTTGGTAAATCGGCCCCGCGGGCGAACGCCGGTGGCACGGTGAGCGCCGGTGACACACGGAGGTCAGGCATGCCGGCAAGTCGTACCGCTCTTGGCGCACTCGCGGCGTCGGCCGCATTTCTCGCCATCTCTGCCCATGCGGCTCCGGACAATTCGACGGATAGATATGCTGTGATGCGGGACGGCGTGCAGATCGGGACCAACTCGGTCCGGTTCTCGCATGACGGTCCCGAAACAACGGTGGAGACGGTCACCCACGTCAAGGTGGGCTTCGCGTTCCTGACGCTCTACAGATTCGACCAGACGGAAACGGAGCAATGGACAGGCGGTCGCCTGGTCGCAATGGCCTCGTCAACCGACGACAATGGCACGATCCACCGCACGAGCGCCGCGGCGCACGACGGCGCGCTCCTGGTCCAGTGTGACGGCAAGACGAGCACGGACGCGCCAACAGCCGTGCCGCTCAGCCTGTGGAATTCGGCGCTGGTCCGGCAAAAAAGCGCGTTGGATACCCGCAGCGGCGCCTTGGAGCAGGTCAAGGTGATCGATCGCGGCGAGGACGCTGTTGCCGTGCGGGGCTCCACGCGGCGCGCCCACCACTATGAGATCGTCACCGACTTTCCGCAGGATGTCTGGTACGACGATAGCGGCCAACTGGTGCAGGTGGAGTTCAAGGGCACCGACGGATCCACCATTACCTATCAGTTGACATAGCGGCTGCCCGCTGCCGTCACCTCTTGGACAAAGGTGCCGATCCGTGCGATTGCACGCGTGGCTTCCGGCATCAGTGGCGCAAAGGCATGCCAGACATGCGGCATCCGCCGCCAGACTTCCAGCGTGACCTCGCAACCGGCGTCGCGCATGCGCGCCGCCATGCGCAACGTATCGTCGCGCAGGATTTCGTCGCTGCCGACCTGCAGCAGCGTGGGGGGCAGGCCGCGCGGATCGCCATAGAGCGGCGACGCATAGGGATGTCGGGAATCGGTTCCGTCGAGATATTGTGCGGCGAACGGCGCCAGACAATCCGACTTCAGCATGGGGTCGCAGGCATCGTTCCCGCACGAATCGCCGGTAATCGCCAGATCGGTCCAAGGCGAAATCGCCACAATGGCCGCGGGCAGAGAAGCTTGCTCGTCGCGCAGTTTCAGCGCCAGCGCCAACGCCAAGCCACCCCCGGCGGAATCGCCCATGACGACCGTCTGCCCCGGATCGGCGCCCTCGGCGAGAAGCGCGCGCCAGGCAGCGGCCGCGTCATCGAGCGCCGCCGGAAACGGATGCTCGGGCGCCAGCCGGTAATCGATCGCGGCGATCTGTGCCCGGGTGGCGGCTGCGAAGCGCCAGAGGATGTGACGGTAAAGGGCGGGCGAACCAGTGATATAGCCGCCGCCATGCAGGAACAGGACGTGACGGCCGGGTTCCGATTCCGGCCGCACGACGCGAGTTGACGGAACCCCGCCCAGCGGCAAATCGGCCTCGATCGTCCCGCCGGGCGGCCGGCCCAGCCATTGCTGGTAGGCTCCCATCCGTTTCCGCCGCTCGGTGATACTGATTCCGGGATGCAGGCCCGGCTTTAAAAAGAGGCGGATTCCGAGCCTTAGCAGCTCCGCGCGCAAACTCATCCGATCGACGGTTCCGTTGCCTTTGCGGCCCGGCTTTTACGCGAGCCCCGCCGGATTGGCCAGCGAAATGCGTCTTCCTCCCCCGCCAATCCGGGGTTTTGCGAGGCGTGCAACCGGCAAGGGAACCATCTTTTCATCATCCACTTACCTTGGGTAGGCTGGACCAGGTGGGAAGGGGAACGGTGGCACATGCTCAATCGGCTTTTCGCGTCGATTATCAAGCTGGGCACTCTGACGATCGCAACTCCCGACGGTCGGCGGACATGCTTTGGATCTGGCGAACCGCAGGTGAGGATGCGCCTGCGAGACCGCCATGCCCTGGCGCAGCTCGCGCTCAATCCCGAGCTTGAACTCGGCCAGCTTTACATGGACGGAAGGCTGACCGTGGAAAACGGTGACATTTCCGACCTGCTCGACCTGCTCATGCGCAACCTCGCGACTGTGCGGCCCGGGGGAACGCTGGCGCTCCTGCGCCGGCTGCGAAGGCTGACCCGCTGGCTCGCGCAGCACAACGACTCATCGCGGGCGCGCCGGAATGTGGCGCACCACTATGATCTTTCCGGCCAGCTCTATGAGCTTTTTCTTGACCGCGACCGGCAATATTCCTGCGCCTATTTTTCCGCGCCAGGCGAGACTCTCGAGGAGGCCCAGATCGGAAAGAAGCGCCATATCGCCGCCAAGCTCCGTCTTGATGAGCCGGGCCTCAGCGTACTCGACATAGGTTCCGGCTGGGGTGGGCTCGCTCTCGATCTCGCGCGCGATTGCGGCGCGAAGGTATTGGGCGTGACGCTGTCGGAAGAGCAGATTGCGCTCGCACGCCGCCGGGCGCAGAGCGCCGGACTTGCGGAGCGCTGCCGCTTCGAACTGGTGGACTACAGGGCACTCAGCGGCACATTCGACCGCATCGTCTCGGTGGGGATGTTCGAGCATGTCGGCGTGCCATATTACCCGGCCTTCTTTGCGAAGATGCACGCTCTTCTGAAGGATGACGGCGTGGCGCTCCTGCACACGATCGGGCGGAGTGACGGGCCCGGCGTGACCAATCCGTGGATCGCCAAATATATTTTTCCGGGCGGCTACACGCCCGCGCTGAGCGAAATTATTCCAGTCATCGAGCGTGCGGGCCTGATCGTCACCGACGTTGAGGTTTTGCGCCTCCATTACGCCGAAACCTTGAAGGAGTGGCGCCGGCGCTTCAAGGCGCAATGGAATGCGGCGGCCGAGCTTTACGACGAGCGATTCTGCCGCATGTGGGAATTCTATCTCGCGGGCGCGGAAATGGCGTTTCGCCGCGAGGGCCAGGTCGTCTACCAGATACAGATCGCCCGGCGCATCGAGGCGCTTCCCCTCACCCGCGATTACATGTTCGAATCCGAACGGACGATGCGCTTCGCAGGAACCGAAGCAATGCCGCGGCCCGTCCGCGCCGCCTAGAGCGGACTCCGTTCATATTGAAGCAACACGTCCCCTGCCTCGCTGCGCTCGGCACCATTGCTTTCCTCCCCCAGCGTGGGGGAGGTCCGGCCGAAGGCCGGGGAGGGAGGAGTCCTCTCCAACGATTCAATGCGAGCGGAATCCCTCTAAATAGCTGTGGGCAAGGCAAGGCGCCGCTTGCGGCGCGCGCGCGCGCCAGATTGATTCGCGTCCCCTTCGCATCAGGAATTCCGGGCGCGCATGGAACAGGAAATCTACCGCCACGTCCCCTACGACATCGAAGTCGAGCAGGCATTGCTCGGCGCGATCTTCGTCGACAACCAGGCGATCGAGCGGGTGTCGGCCCTGCTCAGGCCCGAGCATTTCTACGATCCGCTGCACCAGAGACTGTTCGAGGCCATCGTTGGCGGTTTCGAACGCGGCGGCATGGTCGTCACCCCGCTCACGCTCCACGCGCAGATGAAGGCGGATCCCGGCCTCGTGGAGGTTGGCGGACTCGGGTATTTCGCCAATCTCGCCGCCGCCGCGCCCGCCCTTCCCAATGTCCGCGACTATGCGCGCATCCTGCACGATCTCTGGGTGCGGCGTGGGCTGATCCATATCGGAGAGGACATCGTCAACACCGCCTATGAGGCGCCGCTCGAAAAACCGCCGCAGATGCAGATCGCGGAAGCCGAGAAGGCGCTCTATGGAATTTCCGAAAGCTCGCGCTACGGCGAAGGCCCTCTCGATTTCGCCGAAGCGCTGCGCCGCGCCGTCGAAGCCGCCGAAAACGCCCAAAAACGCGGCGGCCGGATTTCGGGTGTTTCGAGCGGCTTCTCGGACATCGATTCCCTCTTGGGAGGGTTGCAGCCGTCCGATCTGCTGATCCTGGCCGGACGTCCCGGCATGGGAAAAACGGCGCTCGCCACCAACATTGCGTTCAATGCGGCGCGCCTGCATGCCCAGGACACAGCCGACAATGCGGCCGTCTCGCGCGGCGCGCCCGTCCTCTTCTTTTCGCTCGAAATGGCGGCGCAGCAACTCTCCGCGCGTATTCTTTCCGAGCAGACCGAGATCGAAATGTCGAAGATTCGCTCCGGCCGGTTTGCCGATTCCGAATGGGAACGCTTCGTACTGAAGATGCAGGATCTGAGCACGCTGCCGCTCTACATCGACGACACGGGCGGCATTTCGATCGCCCAGATTGCGGCACGCGCGCGCCGCTTCCGCCGAGAAAAAAAGATCGGCCTCGTCGTCATCGACTATCTCCAGCTCATCGAGCCGACGCGGCGCGTCGAAAGCCGGGTCCAGGAAATTACCGAAATCACGAAGGGCCTCAAGAATCTGGCCAAGGAACTGAGCGTTCCGGTGCTGGCGCTGTCCCAGCTGTCGCGCGGCGTGGACAGCCGCGACGACAAGCGTCCGGTCCTCTCCGATCTGCGCGAATCGGGATCGATCGAGCAGGACGCCGACGTGGTCATGTTCGTCTTTCGCGAGGCCTATTACCTCAAGTCGCGCAAACCCGAGGAAGACGATCCGAAGTTCACCGACTGGACGGAGAAGATGGAGCGCGTCAATCATCTGTGCGATCTTCTGGTCGAAAAGCACCGCCACGGCCCCACGACCAAGATCGAATTGTTCTTCGACGACCGCTTCACCCGCTTCAAGGATCTGTCGGAGAGGGGGGTGTAATACCTGCTGTGACCGGGTGATATCGTTGAGATAATTCCCCGCTTGTGAAGGCCTTTTGCGAAAGCTGGCTTCTCTTCCTTTTTCGTCATCGCCAGCTTCATGCGGGCGATCCAATTTCCTTTCTTCGCTTGAAAATAATTGGATCGCCCGGACAAGTCGGGCGATGACGACCATGGGAAAGATGGATGTCTGCAAAGCCCCGCTTCTCAGCCACGGCCGGGTTTGCCGTACCGGCAATTTCCTGTTCCTCAACCCCCGCGCCAGACAGGGCTGTCCGGGGAGCTTTTGGTCATATTGCTGGTTTGGTTGAGAAATACCCCGTCGTCGCGTGGGGCGACTGGAGGATTTCCTGTTTCTCCAAGGAGTTCACGCGGAGCCGCGGAGCACGCGGAGTGTAATTGCTCACCCCCCCCTGTGACGAGTTGACTCGGGCTGCTTGAAGGGGATTCCGCGGCAGGCGCGAATCTGACTCAAAGTCGGTGTGAGTTTGCCGCCCGATCTTGCTTCTCTGGAGAGCGCCGCAAAGGACGCGCT
>DATAWY010000082.1:0-4804 GCA_036266955.1 Rhizomicrobium sp. | reverse complement strand
TGGCTCAATCGCTGCCGCCGATTGGCAAAGGACTGGGAAAACCTCAACCGCAATGCGCTCGCCTTCCTCAAACTCGCCTCCATCCGCCTCATGCTGCGAAAGCTATGCAATTCCTCGTAAAGTCTCCGGACGGACTCTTAGCACGCGAGGTGCACTTCTTCGTCGCGCGCGGGCGCGACTAAGCCGGACCGCGCCTTCAGAAATCCCGGCCTTTGCGGCTGGAGTAAAACAGCAGCAGCATCAATCCGGCGCCGACCACCGTCGTCACAATCGCGCCGAGAACGAGGAAAACCCAGCCGGTCGGCGATATTCCGCCGCCGGGAAGCTCGCGCCACGCATGAATGCTGTACCAGATCGCCACGGCGAGGAGCGCGGCCATCGCCGCAATGGCGAACCAGCCCCAAGGTCCCAGCCTGCGCGATCGCGTTTCCTCACTGTCGGGGTTCTGCATTCTGCCTTCTTTCCGTCATCAACTGGGGTTCGACTGCGAATCGGCCGGGCGGCACATGGTGGCCGCGACTGCCGATGCATAGCCTGACGCCGGCAGTTTGAGGAGGTTCGGATGAACTGGTTGCGTATCGTGCCCGCCATTCTGGCTGCAGCGGTTTTCTCCATGGGTGTCGCGGCGCCGGCACGTGCACAGGGCGACGACGAGTTCACGCAGAACGAAATTGTCGGCGCCGCATCCGGCTTCTTCGGTACGACCAGTGCGGCCGTTGCCAAGGCGGTCGAGCGTCTTTTCGCCGAACAGGGGCTGCCGGACGCCTACATCAAGGGCGATGAGGGCTCCGGCGCCGTGGTGGTCGGACTGCGCTACGGTTCGGGCTGGCTGATCCGCAAGGGGCGGGCGCCGATACGCGTGTGGTGGCAAGGGCCGTCCGTCGGCTTTGACATTGGGGCGAACGCGTCGAAATGCTTTACCCTAGTGTATAATCTGCGCAGCGCCGACCGGTTGTTTCAGAAGTTTCCGGGCGTGGAGGGAAGCTACTATTTCATCGCGGGCATCGGCGTGAATTACCAGCGCGCCGACGGAATCACCCTGGCGCCGATGCGCACCGGAGTGGGGCTGCGCGCGGGCGTCAACGCGGGCTATCTCACCTACACGCGCCAGGAATCATTGAACCCGTTCTGATTGCCTGGCGGGAACGGCCGGTGGTCCCTCGCCCGTCCCGCCCTCTACCGAGCCGCCTCCGCCGAGGCTTGGCAGGTAGAGCAGGAGCGCTGCGGCGACGTAGGTGGAGGAAAACGTACCGATCAAGATGCCGAACAGGATCGCCGCGCTGAACCCGAACAGTTCGGGGCCGCCGAAGAACAGCAGCGGCAGCATGGTGAGCGCCGTGGCGGCGGAAACCAGGGTCGTACGGGTGGCGATCTGATTCGTCGAAAGATTGATCATTTCGGGCAGCGGCATGCGTTTGTACTTGCGGCGGTTTTCACGGATGCGGTCGAACACGACGACCGTGTCGTTGATCGAGTAGCCGGCCAGAAGGAGCAGCGCCGCCACCGAGTTCAGCGAGAACTCCATATGGGTGAACGAGAAAAGACCGGCGGTCACGAACACGTCGTGCCCGGTCGCGATCAACGCGCCGATGCCATACTGCCATTCGAACCGCACGGCCACGTAGATGGAAATCAGCACGATGGCGAGAATCGTCGCCTTCACGCCGTCGCCGAACAGCTCCCGACTGACCTTCGGGCCTACCACTTCGGCGCGCCGGAAACTGTACTCGCTGCCGAGCCTCGCCTTGATCATGCCCACCGCGGTTTCGCCCGGATGGGCGGCATCAGGCTGAAACCGGATCAGCACGCAGGAATTCACCGGCCGATCGCATTCTCCACCGCCGAAATATTGCAGTTGCGCTTCCGGGAAGCCGAGACGGTCGATCTCGCCGCGAACCCCTGCGATGTTGATCGTGTGGGCGGATTTCGCCTCGAGGAGAACGCCGCCCGTGAAATCGATGCCGAGGTTAAATCCCTGTATGATGATCGAAACGATCGCAGCGAGCGTGAGAAGCCCGTCCAGCGCGAAGGCGTAATAGCGCCAGCCGATGAAGTCGATATTGGTGTTGTCGGGAAGAAAGCTGAGATGGCGCATCCGGTTGCTGTCGGTGAGGGCCGGGCACACATAGCCGGATCACCCGGCCCGGACAAGCGACGGGGAGGCCTGCCTAGCGCCAGACGCGGTCGCTGTGCCGCAGCTTTCGCCAAGCCCGCGCTAGATCGCGTTCCGCATCCTTCAGGCGTTCCGCATTCCATTTCAGCATTGCGCCAGCCGCAGGCGCCCATGCGGCCGAGTGCGAAGGCGCAATTTCTTCCACGAGCCGGATGGTGACCTGCGAATCGTTAATTGTACCCAGAGCGGTTTGCAACTTCTTGCATCGCTTGACGTAGCGATTCACCGCTTTTCCGGGATACAGCGCAGAGGCGCTTTCAACGGAGTAACGCATTTTCTTGATGGATTTGCGCAAACGGTGAAGCTCCGGCGGGGACGAATGCGTCACTCTCCGTCCCCGCCGCGCAACCTTCTCCGCCAGCCTGTCCAGCAAATCGGGAATGATATCCGCAATCGGCACTCGCGCGGACTTGGGGCGTTTGGCCGCTGCCTCGGGGTCGCATAGCCAGGCCTCGATTCCGAGTACGAGTTCGCCTGGCGCCTTGCCGTCGATGAGCGCGCGCACGCCGCGCCGGGCGTCCTCCTGCTTTGCGGTTGCCCCTTCCTCCAGTGCCGCCGTCCATTCCGCACGAACTCCCGCATCACGGGCGTGACTCAGCGTCTGGCCGACGAATACGTCCCAATCGCGCGCGGCGCCCAGCACGGCACCCGTGTCACGAATGGAATTGCTGAAACGCTCGCTCGCCTCAGGGTCGAGAAAGGGCGCATACAACACGAGCATGGTGCGCAGGCGCCGCAACGCAACGCGCATCTGGTGGACGGCTTCGGGATCCCCCATCCGTGCCGCGGACATATTGGCGACAAAGGGATGCAGGGCCGCGCCCGCGGTCCAGTTAAGCGCCTCGCCGAGGGCCGCCCGGCGCTGCACCGGCGCGGCCCGCGCGGCGACCGGGGGAGGGACGATGCCCGTCAGCAGACGATAACCCCGCTCGGCCTTGCTCTCCACACCGATCCGGAACGGGTTGTGCTCGATGAGGTCCAGAGCAAGGCGGTAAGCGGGCCCGGGCGGTCCGTCCTTGATCTCCAGCTCGACTTCGCAGACCGGTTCCTCCCGATCCCCGACCCTGACGACACCTTCATCGATGGCGGCCTCCACCCGCGAGCTGTCGAGGCGAATGTCGAAGCGACGGCGCTGGATTTCGGTGACGAACTTCGACGTCGCGCCGCGAAGCCCGCCGTTCAACTCGGCATCGGCAGCAATCGCGCGGTCAAGCGGACGAAGCGCCAGCCGCCGTTGCGACAGCTTCCATTCCCACTCGTTGCGCTCATGCACCGCTCCGTCGGAAGGAGCCTTCTTCAGGGTCTGCACCAGTTCGCCGCCGGCCTCGCGGATGCGCAGGCTGTAACCATGGCGATGGAGCACCAGCCCGTCCGTATCGAAATAGGTGCTGAGTTCCCGGCGCGGCGCGGCGCGGACGGCGTGCGCGAAGGCAGGATGCTGCTCCAGCCGGGGACGCAGCCCGGGCTCGAACAGGAGCTTGATTTCCGTTTCTACGGGGGCTTCGCTCAACTGGCCCTCCGGGCCGGTTTCCGACCGGATTCCAACTCCAGGAAATCCCGCTTGTTCCGGAATCATCCTGATGTGGGCGTGCTCGAAGCAGCAGTGAACGGTCAGGCCGCTGCGATCGTCGCATTCAACCGGCGGGATTTCGGCGACACGCCCGCGACGTTTGGAATCGAGGTGTGGTCGCCAGCCGAAATGCTGAGGAGGATCAAGACATGAAAAGCCCGCAAAGTACCTGCCCGCTCCGCCTCCCCCGCTCGGTGAAGGCGGAAGTCGAGCGCCGCGCCGGGGCGGACGGCATCAGCGTCAACCAGTTCGTGGCAACCGCCGTTGCCGAAAAGCTTGCGGCCATGAACATGGCGGCGTTCTTCGCCGAACGTCGTGATCGCGCGGATTTTGCCGCGTTCGATCGCCTGATGCGTCGCAAGGGCGGCGAAGCTCCGAGCCCGGAAGACAAGATTCGCTGAGATAATCGATCGCGCGAGCGCCTATTACAAAATCGGCCGCGAGGCTATTGGCCACTTGGGAGCCGCCTGCCGTGTGCTGACCGCTGCAATCGTCGGGCAGGCCGATGTAATCGTAACCCGCAATGTGACAGACTTCCCCAAGGAGCTGCCTGAACGCTAGGGCTTATTCCGGTCATTTAGAACCAAATTGTCATTCCCGCGCAAGCGGGAACCCAGCAAGCGCGTCCGCGCGCAAAGAGTCATTGAAATTACTGTGCGCAAAGCGCCCCTTAAGCTATTTGGAATTCCGCGGTTTCTGCCAGTCCGACGGCACATCGTGAACGCAAATCGACGCGCTGGCAGGTGCCGAATCGCATTCCCACCCGAGACCGCGCCCCCGGCTGTTCCAAGGGGTTGGGAAGCCCCAGACGGCCCAGAAGGCAAGCATGCCGATGATGACCGCAAGGAACCCCGCTGCGATTTTGAGTGGAATGGGATCAAACGGGCGAAGCCACATGGGTGACCGTCCTGACATGGCCCCTGCTAGTGGCCCGAGTCACTTGAACTGAGGGTATAGCCTCTTGAGCTTGACGCGTGCGGTGGCTGTTGTGAATTGCCAGTCGGCTTTGGCGTGATGCTTGTTGCGATTGTGCTGCCAGGCGGCGACTTCGGCGACGAGGG
>DATAWY010000081.1:0-8352 GCA_036266955.1 Rhizomicrobium sp. | reverse complement strand
GCGGCTCGCTTACTTCTTCACCTTGAACACCGTCCCATACCCGTCTGCGCCGCCATTTTCCGCGGTCCCATAGAGCCAGGCTCCCTTCAGACGCAGCGCGGCATAGGAGTTGCCTCCGTCGCTTCCGCCCGTGAAAGTGTGGAGGATCGTTTCGGTCCCGTTCGGGGCGATCTCGAAAACCGTGCCGCATGAACCACCGTAACAATTTGCACTGCTGTTGCCGTCAATCGTGGTCGTGCCATAGAGATTGCCGTCGCTATCCTCGACCAGCGCGGCCCAGGGCCATGCGCCGTCGCTCCCGCCCGAAAAGCCGTGGAGAATCGTCTCGGTGCCATCCGGCGCAACCTTGAAGACTGTCCCATCTCCTCCAGTGCCGCACTCTTCGGCAGTCCCGTAGAAAGTCCCAGACTTGTCGGCGATCACGCCGGCGAGGGGATAGCAACCATCGGTTGCGCCGCCCGCGAACGTATGAAGCACGGTCTCGGTGCCGTCCGGCGCAAGCTTGAAGAGAGTGCCGCAGCCGGATGCCTCATAGCCGCAGCTGTATGTGGTGCCACCCAACCACGTCGTGCCGTACAGATTACCCGACTTATCGATAATCAGTTGCGACCACGGCATTGAGCCATCGGTGCATCCGGCCTGGCTGCAAAAGGAATAAAGCACGGTTTCGATGCCGTCCGGCGAGACTTTGAAAACAGTTCCGTCGCCATTAGCGCCGCCGTCCTCGGTGGTGCCGTATAGATTGCCTTTTTTGTCTTGGACAAGGTCGTAAAAGGGAGAACCGGCGTCGCTTCCGCCCGTGAACTTATAGAGCACGGTCTCAATCCCGTCCGGCGCAAGCTCGTACACGATGCCGTAGTCATTGCCTCCCTTGACGGTGGTACCGAAAAAGTTTCCGGCCTTGTCTGCGGTCAGGTTGCCCAGGTAAGGTTCGTAGCCATTGGTGATATCAAACGTGAGCAACACCGATTCGGCCCCGTTCGGCGCAAGCTCGAATACGGTGCCTGCGTCGTCTGCACCACCTTTCCATGTCGTGCCGTAAAGATTGCCCTGCTTGTCCGCGATGAGACCGGCCAGGGGGCTGGCGCCATCATCTCCGCCCGTGAAGGTGTAGAGCACGGAAAACGTGCTCTTTTTCGCCTCCGCCGTCGGAACGAACAAGGTCGCCGCCAGGCCGAAACCCAGAAGAACCCTGGCGGCTGCGTTGAAAGTCCGAGTCATCTGAATCTCCCTGCTTTTCCCGCGCCCGAACTGTCGCGCGCGTCTGCAACTGCGATCGTGCGAACGTTCGCCGTTCGCCCCATCAGCGCGTTGTGACCTGGTACGTCCCGTAGCTTTCGAGCACCTGGGTCTGGCCGTTGTTGGTGACGTAGAGCCACCAGCTGCCGCCGCTGGTCATCGGATACTGAACGACCCAGGTGTCGGGCTTCCCGGCGCTGTTGTCGCTGATGTAGAGCCGCGATCCCTTGTGCGAGGCTCTGAATCCCTCGCCGACATAGCCTTGCAGGGACTGCGTTCCCTGCTCCACGACGTAATACCCCCCGTCCACGGTGATCGTCATGCCCGAGTCCAGGTTGTTTCCCGAGCTGTCGTAGAAGGCGATCGTCTTGGGGACGGCCTTTACAGGCCCCCCGGCCGCCGCGCCGGAAGCCCAAAGAACCCCCACCGCCGCCCCGAGCAGCAATCCCGTCTTCCAATCGGGCCGGGCATTTACAATGGCGCTCATATCGATTCCACCTCCTGGTTGAGCTCCCGGACCCGCGGGTCGCCGTTGGGGGACAGTCCTGCCCTGTCCTGTCCCGCCGCGGTTGGCCGCCCGGCCGATCGGAGCTAAGCTTGTTGCCGCAATTCGTGGGGCGGGACGCGCCGAAAGTCCTCAAAGTCGGCATCAAACGTTGTCAAGAGTTGTCAAAATGGACGCGTGGCTGTGCAAAAAGGGGGTTTATGCGTTCGGCCGCTTCCGGCTGGATACGGTACGGCGCAGCCTTGTTCGCGACGGAGTCCCCATCGCGCTCACGCCCAAGCTCTTCGACGCGCTGCTGTTTCTGGTCGAGAACGCGGGCCGTGTGGTGGAGAAAGACGAGATCATGATTGCGGTCTGGCCGGGCCGCTTCGTCGAAGAAGGCAACATCACGCAGACGATCTTTACCGTGCGCAAGGCGCTCAGTGCCGCCGGGGAGGACGACCGGCTGATCGAGACGGTGGCGGGCCGCGGTTACCGTCTCACCTGTCCTGTCCGGTTCGAGAACCAGGGGCTCCCGGACGGAACGCTAGGTGTCCCGCCGGCAGCGGAAGGTGAAGGCGAGAAGCCCGGCGACGACGCATGCTCTCCCGAACAGGCGCGGGCCGGCGGTTCGCGCATTCCGCGGTGGGTTGTGGCGGCGGCGCTCGGCTCGCTCCTGCTTGCAATCGCGGGCGTGGGATTTCTCGCCATGCCTCGCCATCCACCTCCGGTCTCGACCGCGGTCCGGCCCAATCTCGTTGTGCTTGGCGGCTTCGCCAACCTCACCGGCGAACCTACGCTGGGCACAGTGCTGGACAGCGTTCTCGACATCGATCTCGGACAGTCGCCCTACATTACGCCGCTGCCGCCCGAGCGCGTGCGCGCGACGCTTTCGCTGATGGAACGATTGCCCGATGCGCGCCTGACGCCTGGGCTGGCGCGGGAGGTTTGCGCGCGCAGTGGCGGGAAGGCGGTCCTGAGTGGGTCCGTAGGCGGGGCCGGAAGCCGCTACATCGTTGCCCTCGAGGCCTCCGACTGCATCGCCGGAAACGTGATCGCCCGTGTGCGGGCGGAAGCCGCGAAGGTGGACGATCTTCCCCGGACGCTGGACAGGCTCAGCGCTGAAATGCGCCGGGCTCTCAACGAGTCACTGGCCTCCATCCACACGTTCGATGTGCCGATAGCAGAGGCGACGACCTCTTCCTTTCCGGCGCTAAGCGCGTTTTCCGTGGGAGAAACCTTGCGGGTAAGGGGAGATTTCACCGGCTCTCTGCCCTACTTCAAGCGCGCAGTCGAACTCGATCCGGATTTCGCGCTTGCCTGGGAGAATATGGGCGCCGACTACGCCGGACTCCGTGAAGTTCCGGAGACGGTGGCAAATTACAGCAAAGCGTTCGAGCTCCGTGCGCGCGCGAGCGAACATGAGCGGCTCCGGATCGTCACCAATTATCATCAACGGCTGGGCAGGTTCAGCGTCGCGCTTCAATCCTACGAGCTATGGACGCGTACCTACCCGCGGGATGCCGCCGCATGGTGGAGCCTCGCCAACTTCCTCACCAGCCTCACGCGTTATTCCGAAGCCATTCAGGCCGGCAAGGAAGCGTTGCGGCTCGACCCGTATGACAGCATGTCGTACATCACGCTCGCCCGTGCCGAAAAGCGCTCGAACCGGTTCGCTGAAGCGGTGGCGGTGTGTCGCCAGGCGATCGCCGACGGCTATGGCAACTGGGACATTCACGGATTGCTTTACGAAATCGCCTTTGCGCAGGGTGACTGGAAAACCATGGCGGAAGCGGTCGCCATGGAAGCCGGCCGGCCGACCGAGCCCTGGATGCTCGACTACGAAGCGGTTGCGGCGGCAACGGAAGGGAAGCTGAAACGCGCACGTGACCTGTTCGAACAATCGCTCGAGGAAGCGCGGCTGCAAGGCCTGGATGCGAGCGGCGAAGTTACCGCGTTCATGGGTGACTACGTAGACGCAGAAGCCGAACTCGGCGACCAGGATGAGGCGCGAAAATTGGCGGCGTACATCGGCGGCTTCGATCAGAGCCCATTCCAACTTGCGGAAATCGGCGATTTCAGCGGCGCGCAGTCCATGGTCGATGGACTCGCAGCGAGTAATCCGGAGGTCTCCTATTATTCCGACATCTATCTGCCGCTGGTACGCGCGCGAATTGCTCTGGGTCAGGGAAAGCCCCAGGCTGCCATTGACGCGCTCAAGCCCGACCTCCCCTATGCGATGCGCGATTTCTGGGCAGCATCTTTGCTCGGGGCGGCCTATCTTGACCTGAAGCAGCCGGAAGAAGCTGCGGCGCAATTCCAGCGCATTCTCGATCATCGCGGTGTCGATGGAATCTCGCCGCTCACTCCCCTGGCGTATCTCGGATTGGCGCGCGCGCTGCGCATACAAGACAAGGTCGCGGAGAGCCGCGCCACCTTCGAACATTTGTTCGCATTCTGGAAAAATGCGGATAACGATCTGCCGGTTCTGCAACAGGCGCGGCGGGAATACTCGGAACTTGGCGCCGCAACCAAGGCTGCGAGCAAGTAGCATGGCGCGAGGCCGGTGACATACTGCGGTTGTTCTCGACAGAACATACGAGAACCATAGGCTGGCGCCAGTGTTCACGGAGGAGGGCTTCACACGGCTTATTGGATCGCAGACGCTGCGGCGGCGGAGCAGCGAGCGCCTCAGCCGCCCGCCCACTGAACCGCGGGATTGCCGCCAACGTCCCGGGCTGGTGAGGCCCTTTTCTTTCGCGTTAGGGCGCGTGTACCACTTTTGTTCTTGACCCTGGACTGTGGAACGTATAGGGAACGTTCTCTTGGTGCAGAGGGACGCGCGATGGCGGTGTGGTTTGTGGACGTGATGGCGGGGATTGGGCTCTTGGTCTTCATCGGAAGTGCTTTCGTGCTGGCGAGTGGTCTGCCCGCGATCGTCGGTTAGCCGCAAGGCTTCTGTGGATGTGCGAGATATGGCACTCGCTGCGGGCGATCCGGCGGCCATAGTAGGCGGGAACAGAAGAAGGAGTCGCGCCCGCGATGGCATCGGAGCACAGACCGGCGTTTTTCGTGCATCTTCGCGTCAAGAGCGCCTATTCGTTGCTCGAAGGCGCAGTGCGGCCGAAGGAATTGGCGGAGCTTGCCCGCGCGCAAGGCACGCCGGCCGTCGCGGTGACCGATGTCAACAATCTCTTCGGCGCCTATGAGATCAGCGAGACGCTCGCCAAGGCGGGCGTGCAGCCGATCATCGGCTGCCTTTTCTCGGTCGATCTCGGGGAATCCTCCGCGCCTGTGTCGGGCATGGCGCGCGAGAAACCACCCGCGCTGCCTCTCCTCGTCCAGAATGGCGCAGGCTACCAGAATCTCACCAGGCTTCTGAGCGCGGCCTATCTCGGCGCCGAACCGGGCGACTGGCCGCATGTCAAAGCGGATCTGCTGGCGCGCCACGCCGAGGGTCTGCTTGCGCTGACCGGCGGGCCGGGCGGACCGCTCAACCGCCTTCTCGTCGAGGGTCAGGACGAGGCGGCGGCCACGCTGCTCGACCGGCTGCGCGCGATGTTCGGCGACCGGCTTTATGTCGAATTGCAGCGTCACGGCCTCGCCGAAGAACGCGCCACGGAAGACCGGCTGCTCTCGCTTGCCTACGACAGGTCGTTGCCGCTCGTCGCCACCAACGATGTGCATTTCGGGCCGCCGGACATGTACGAAGCCCATGACGCGCTGCTTTGCATCGCCGACGGCACGTTCGTATCCCAGGAGGACCGCAGACGGCTGACGCGCGAGCATCGTTTCAAGTCGCCGGCGGAGATGGCGGCGCAATTCGCCGATCTGCCCGAGGCGATCGCGAACACGATCGAGATCGCGAAGCGCTGTGCTTTCCGTCCGAAGAAGCGCAATCCGATCCTGCCGCAATTCGTGCCCGAATCCGGTCTGTCTCCGGCGGAGGAATTGCGCGTGCAGGCCGAAGCTGGGCTCGCGCGGCGCCTGGCGCTCCACGGGCCTCACGCCGGCGAGCAGGTCTATCGCGAGCGGCTCGCCTACGAGCTTGGCGTCATCCTAGGCATGGATTTCGCCGGTTATTTCCTCATCGTCTCGGACTTCATGAAATGGACGCGCGGGCAGGGCATCCCGGTCGGCGTGCGCGGCTCGGGCGCCACCTCGCTCGTGGCCTGGGCGCTCGACATCACCAATCTCGATCCAATCCGTTTCGGGCTTCTCTTCGAACGTTTTCTCAATCCCGAGCGCGTCTCGATGCCGGACTTCGACATCGATTTCTGCCAGGAACGGCGCGACGAGGTGGTCCGCTACGTGCAGCAGAAATACGGTGCGGACCGCGTCGCCCAGATCATCGCGCTGGGTTCGTTGCAGGCCCGTGCCGCGGTGCGTGACGTGGGCCGCGTGCTGCAGATGCCGCTCGGCCTTGTCGATCGCATCGCCAAGCTCGTGCCCAATCCGCCCGGCAAGCCCGTGCATCTCGCCGACGCGATCGCGGGGGAGCCGCGTCTTCAGGCCATCGCCGAGCAGGAGCCGATGGCGCAGAAGCTGTTTGCGATCGTGGCGCATATCGAGGGCCTCTACCGCCACGCCTCCACCCATCCGGCGGGCGTGGTGATCGGCGACCGTCCGCTCGACGAAGTGGTGCCGCTCTACCGCGATCCGCGCTCCGACATGCCGGTCACGCAATTCGACTATGAGGACGCGGAGAAGGCCGGCCTCGTCAAATTCGATTTCCTCGGCCTGAAGACGCTGACGGTGATCGCGAAGGCGGAGGCCCTGCTCAAGCGCCGCGGCATATCGCTCGACACCCAGAACATCGCTTTCGAGGATGCCGCCACCTTCGAAATGCTGTCGCGCGGCGAAAGTGTGGGCGTGTTCCAGCTGGAAGGCGCAGGGATGCGCGACCTGTTGCGCAAGATGCGTCCCGACCACATCAACGATCTGGTCGCGCTGGTCGCGCTCTACCGTCCCGGCCCGATGGATTCGATTCCCAAATATATCGCCTGCAAGCGCGGCCGCGAGCAGCCGGACTATGTTCATCCCATGCTCGAGCCGATCCTCGCGGAAACCTTCGGCGTCATGACCTATCAGGAAGACGTCATGCGCATCGCCCGCGAGCTGGCCGGCTATTCCATGGGTCAAGCCGATCTCCTGCGCCGCGCCATGGGCAAAAAAATCCCCGCCGAAATGGCGATGCACGAAGAGCTGTTCGTCAAGGGCGCGGGCGAGCGCGGCATCGCGCGCGGAGTGGCACTCGGTATTTTCGAGCAGGCCGCGAAATTCGCGGGCTACGGTTTCAACAAGGGCCATGCCGCCGCCTACGCGCAGGTCGCCTATCAGACCGCCTATCTCAAGGCGAACTACCCGATCGAATTCCTCGCCGCCTCCATGACGCTCGACATCGGCTCGACCGACCGGCTGAACGTCTTTCGCCAGGAGGCGGAACGGCTCGGCATCAAGGTCGTGCCGCCCGACATCAACCGCTCGGATGCCTTCTTCGCCTGCGACAACGAAGCGGGCGTGATTTTCTATGCGCTGGCCGCCGTCAAGGGCGTGGGCCGCCAGGCGATGGAACATGTGGTGGCGGCGCGGGAGGCGGACGGTCCGTTCCGCAGCATCGCGGAGTTCGCGCGGCGGGTGGATCCGAGGCTCGTCAACAAGCGCGCCTTCGAAAGCCTCGTGCGCGCGGGCGCGTTCGATGCGCTGAACCGCAACCGGCATCAGCTCGTCGAATCCTCCGATGCCATCCTGAGCGATTGCGCGCGCACCACGCGCGAGCGCGAGAGCGGGCAGTCGACCCTGTTCGGCGCCGTTGCGGCTGCCGAGGAACTGCGTCTTGCGCCGGTCGTGGACTGGCCGCCCCATGAGCGGCTCGGCGAGGAGTTCAGCGCCATCGGCTTCTATCTGTCGGGCCATCCGCTCGACAGCTACGGGCCGGCGCTGAAGCGGCTGGGCGTGGTGAGCTGGGCCCAGCTGCAGGAAGACAGGCGCCGCGCCGGTTTTCGTGCCGTGCTGGCGGGCACCATCATCCGCAAACAGGAGCGCCGCGGCCGCAACGACCAGCCTTACGGTTTTCTCTCGCTCTCCGATCCCACCGGCATGTTCGAAGTGATGGTGTTCTCCGAAGTCCTGCTGGCCGCGCGCCCGCTGCTGGAAGCGGGCCGCGCGGTGCTCCTCTCCGTCTCCGCCGACCGCGTCGACGAGGAGCTGAAGCTGCGCGCCCTCTCGGTCTCCGACCTCGAACAGGCCGCGGCCGATGCCAGCGAGGGTCTGCGCATCGTGCTCGCCGACACACTGCCCCTGAACGCCATCGCCGGCCGGATGCGAGGGCAGGGCAAGGGCATCGTCACCCTCGTCGTCCCCGGCGCCGAAGGCCAGGACGTCGAAATCCGCCTCAAGGACCGCCACCTCATCACCCCGGCGATGAAGAGCACCATCCAGTCGCTGCCGGGGGTGATGGCGGTGGAGTCGGTTTGAGGCTAAATTGCCTAAGAGTCCGTCCGGAGACTTTACGAGGAATTGCATAGCTTTCGCAGCATGAGGCGGATGGAGGCGAGTTTGAGGAAGGCGAGCGCATTGCGGTTGAGGTTTTCCCAGTCCTTTGCCAATCGGCGGCAGCGATTGAGCCA
>DATAWY010000080.1:0-50203 GCA_036266955.1 Rhizomicrobium sp. | reverse complement strand
GGCCGCCTCGATGAACTCCTGCCATGGAATTGGGCCGCCACCCGCCAGCCGCTGCTACGCGCCGCCTGAAACTCGCGACAGCCCCTCATCGCCGCAAAAGTCAAGCCCTCAAACAAAGGGCCTCAAACCACCGCTTACGGTACGAGGGAGAATCGAAATGCAACATCATGCTTCTGGCGCGCTGGTCATTGCGGCAGGCCTTGCGGCGGTACTGGCAATCTGGCTGCCGGCCGCGCAGGCGGCGCCCGCTGCGGCTGCGCAGCCGGCCTGGACGCAGTTTGCCGATCCCAACGATCACGCGTTCACCATGAACGTGCCGCGGGGATGGCGCGTCCAGGGCGGCCTCGTGCGTCGCAGCCCCGTCGATTTCTCGATGTTCCTGCGCGCGATCTCGCCCGACGGTGGAACGCTGTTGATCCTCGGCGATCCGGGGCCTGCGACCTTTCACACGCCGGGATTCGACAATGGCTGGCGCGGCACGCCCTACCGCCCGGCACTCGAATATGCGCGCGACTACGTGCAGCAATCGCTCGCGCCGCTGTGCGGCGGGCTTGCCTGGCAGTCCGGCGTCGAACGGCCCGACATCGCCAACGGCCCGCTCGCCAGGGCAGTGTCCTGGGCGCGCCCCGACGCCGCCGCGGTGAGCTTCACCTGTACCCATGCCGGCAAGCCCGCGCAGGTCTATCTGGTCGTCGCAACCTATCTGTTGCCGTCGATGCTGCGCACGGAATCCACCGTGTGGGGCGTCAGCCTGCTCGCCGGCTGCATTGCTCCGGCGTCGCGCATCGACGCGAGCAAACAGATCATCCGGCAGATGCTGGCCTCAGCGCGGCTCGATCCGCAATGGGCGCAGAAGCAGCACGCGACGATCAGCGCGGCCACCGGCTACGTCAACACTGTCGACGCGGCCACGCAGGCGGCATTCGACCGGAGCCTCGCTCATGCCAAGGCCCAGCAGCAGGCGATGGCGCAGGAATACAATGATTTCAATGACGTGCAGACGCAGACCGGCACGTTCCAGAGCTCTTCCGGCGCACAGGTCCGGATGGACAACACCCAGACCTACCATTGGATGAATACGGGCGGACAGGGCGCCGAGACATCGACGCCCACACCGCCTCCGGGCACCGGCTGGCAGCCGGTGCAGCAGGTGCCCTCGCATTAGCTAGGATCGCCCTTATCCTGTTGCCGGAGAATCCGTGGAACCGAAGCCCGCAGCGCCGCGCGCGCTCGATGGCAAGTCCACGCATTCAACAATCTCCGCGCGCGCGCAGGGCGCGACGACGAGCTGCGCGATCTTCATGCCGCGTGCAACGCGGAACGGCCGCTCGCCGAGATTGATCACGATTGCCTTCACCTCGCCCCGGTAATCGCTGTCGATGGTGCCCGGCGAGTTGAGCATGGTAATGCCGTGATTGAGCGCGAGGCCGGAGCGCGGGCGCACCTGCGCCTCGAAGCCGTCAGGCAGCGCGAGCGCGATCCCGCAAGGCACGGCGGCGCGCGCGCCGGGCAGAAGTTCGATGTCACTGTCCACCGCCGCGAGCAGATCGAGACCCGCCGCGCCTTCCGTCGCATAGGCCGGCAACGGAAGATCCTGTGCATGCGGCAGGCGCAGGATTTGAACTTTCATGCGGCGCTGCCGGCAAAGTTCGCGGCGATACGCGCCACGAGCCGGCGCGCGACCTCGGTCTTGTCCATGCGGGGCCA
Organism: Rhizomicrobium sp.; assembly: GCA_036266955.1. Taxonomy (GTDB): domain Bacteria; phylum Pseudomonadota; class Alphaproteobacteria; order Micropepsales; family Micropepsaceae; genus Rhizomicrobium. The sequence continues at coordinate 48,496 of DATAWY010000080.1, read as the reverse complement.
AACCTCGACGCCAGCCTCCGTGATCAGTTGCACGTGATTCTGTTCTCCGTCCATGATGCCCGTGCTGGCGCTTACGTCGTTGGCGAGGATCCAGTCGCAGCCTTTGCGGATTCGTTTGTCCTGGGCATAGGGGACGACTTTCTCGGTCTCCGCGGCGAAACCGATGACCAGGGAAGGGCGATTCTCTGCTCCTGCAAGCGTCGCCAGGATGTCCGGATTGCGAACGAGATGGATCGCGGGCGGTGCTTCGGAATCGATTTTCTTGAGCTTGTGCTCCGCCCGGGTTTCCGGCCGCCAGTCCGCGACGGCGGCGGCGAATACCGCGACATCGGCGGGCAGCGCGCTCTCGCAGGCCGCAAGCATTTCGCGCGCCGTCTCTACTTTCATCATGGTCACGCGCGGAGGCGGCGGAAGCGTCACGGGGCCGGAAACAAGCACCGTCTCCGCGCCCGCTTCGGCGAGTGCCTGGGCGATCGCGTAGCCCTGACGCCCGGACGAATGATTGGAAAGATAGCGCACGGGGTCGAGCGGTTCGCGGGTGGGCCCTGCCGTCACCAGCGCTTTACGCCCCGTAAGCGGTTGCGCAGGAACCAGCATGGATTCGATCGCATCCGCGATGCGCTCCGGCTCGGCCATGCGGCCGGGACCGAACTCACCGCAGGCCATCTCACCATCCTCGGGTCCGACAAAGGCGACGCCATCGGCTTCGAGCCGCGCCCGATTGCGCTGCGTCGCCGGGTGGTTCCACATGCGGACATTCATGGCGGGCGCCATGAGCACGGGCTTGTCGGTGGCGATGAGCGCAGTGGAAGCGAGATCGCTCGCATGGCCCTGTGCCAGCTTCGCCATCAGATCGGCGGTGGCCGGCGCCACGACAAGAAGATCGGCGGCGCGGGACAATTGGATATGGCCCATCTCCGCTTCGTCGGTGAGGCTGAACAGATCCTGAAAGGTCTTCTCGCCTGTCAGCGCTGAGACGGAGAGCGGGGTTACGAATTCCGCGCCGGCTTTCGTGAGAATGGCGCGGACGCCACCCCCCCGCTCGCGCAGGCGGCGGATCAGCTCCAGGGACTTGTAGGCGGCAATGCCGCCGCCGATGATGAGAAGGACCGATTTGCCGTGCATTTCGTTTTCCCGTGGACGGACCAGCATATAGCGAACTGCCTTTCCAAAGGGTAGGTTTCGAACCGTTTCTCCGGCGACCGGCGAAGAAAGGACATCAAGTCCATGATGCAGCGAAGAAAACTCGGTACGCAGGGGCTCGAAGTGTCGGCGCTCGGGCTCGGCTGCATGGGCATGAGCCAGTCCTACGGGACCAGTTTCGACGAGACCGAGTCGATCGCCACGGTTCACCGCGCCATCGAACTGGGAGTCGATTTCTTTGATACGGCCGAGGTTTATGGCCCCTTCACCAATGAGGAGCTTGTCGGCCGCGCACTGAAAGGCCGGCGCGACGGTGTGATCGTCGCGACGAAATTCGGCTTCGACATTCGCGACGGCAAGTCGTCCGGCACCGACAGCCGCCCCGATCACATCCGGTCGGCGGTCGAAGGATCCTTGCAAAGGCTGGGCACGGACCACATCGACCTCCTGTACCAGCATCGCGTCGATCCTGCGGTTCCCATCGAAGACGTCGCAGGCACCGTCGGCGCGCTGGTGCGCGAGGGCAAGGTCCGGTTCTTCGGGCTCTCGGAAGCCGGTGCGGCCAACATCCGCCGTGCCCATGCCGTGCATCCGGTAAGCGCGCTGCAAAGCGAATATTCGCTGTGGGAGCGCAACCTCGAGGCGGAGATCACTCCCTTGCTGCGGCAGCTGGGAATCGGCCTGGTTCCGTTCAGCCCGCTCGGCCGCGGCTTTCTCACCGGGACGGCGAAGCCGGCGGAGGACTATGCCGAGAGCGATTTCCGGCGGAGCGACCCACGCTTCCAGCGCGGCAATTTCGAAGCCAATATGCGCGCCGCCGACGCGGTGCGGGAAGTCGCGGCCGGGAAGGGCGCCAAGCCTGGCCAGATCGCGCTCGCCTGGCTGCTGCACAAGGGCCATGACATCGTGCCGATCCCCGGCACCAAGCGGCGCAGCTATCTGGAAGAGAACGTTGCGGCGGCGGAGATTCAATTGAGCGAAGACGAGATGGCGCGCCTGGAAGCCGCCCTGCGTCCCGAAGCCGTCTCCGGCCCGCGCTACACCCCGCAGATGATGGCGATGATCGATCGGTAACGGTCGGCGTCAGGCGGCCCGGCGGACCGCTACCACGGTGACCGATACATCCTGGCCATCGATGCGAGATTCGAAGCAATCGTCAGCGGAGGCTTCGCATAAAATTCGGCCCAGCGGGCTGGAGAGCCCCACCTTGCCAATGGCGAAATTATCCTGATCACCGGCGCGAATTTCCAGGTTGCGCGTGCGGCACTCCCCATTACCATTACCATTCAGATTCGTAGTCTGCACGACAACCATGTCGCCGGGGCGTAGGGGGGTGCGTACCCCTGCGGGCCATGGCAGAGCGACAAGATTCGTTGCGATCAACCTTAGCGGCGGTCGAGTCCGGTCTGGGCAAGGTTCCACCTCCGTAAATTCGGCATCCACGGCCTCTTCATGAGCTGAACCCGACCTCGGTTCCTGCGGATCGTTTTGACTCTTGGCAGCGTACTCCTCTGGTATGTACAGCTGTCCCGTTTCATCGGCGACGAACGAACCAGCGTAATTGTTCCTCGGTTTGCGCGACCCGAATAGGGGCTTAATTCCCAACAAATCGAGGCTGGCAAGTAGATCGGCATAGCAAGTCTCCGGTGCCAAAATCCAATCGGACCACCAGCAGCGCCAGAACTTGAAGCCAATGCGTTCAAGCTGGTGCTGACGCTCCATATCCCGGCCATATTGCTCAGGCGGATGGTAATTGTCGCCATCGAGTTCGATCGCCAGACGCCGGTCGTCTTCGCCGTCCACAACTATGTCAATCTTGTAGCCGGCAGCTGGAAACTGGGGATTGGCGTTGAACCCGTCGCGCAGAAGCCGCGAAAGCACATCCCTCTCGAAGCCGCTGTCGCATTTGAGCATCAGGTCTTCCGTGGCCTGCTTTCGTGCCACTTCGGTCGGCATTGGATCCGTGAAGTGCTGCAAAGCCTGACGGCGCATGTCTTTGGGGTTGTTCAAACTTTCGAGCTTGATTGAATGCACCAGGTACATGCGATCCCGTGCCCGCGAGAGCGCCACATTGTAGCGTTGGGCATAGATGCTTTGCACTCGAGCTATAGTCCGTCGGTTGGGGGCATCCACCATACTCAGGAACATGATTGAACGCTCCTTGCCCTGGAATCCTGCGCTGTCGGCCACCAGAAGCTCGAACCGGGAGAAGACTTCAGGCCCCAGCCGGTTCATGATCTCGCGCTCTATCACAGCGGCCTGTTCGGTTCCATTGAGCGAGATCACGCCGACCGTTGAACCGTCGTATCGCTGATCGTTGGCAATCTGCTCGATTTGTGTGGCGATCACGGCGGCTTCCGCCAGATTGGTCTTGCCGCGATCCTGCCCATGTGGAACATATATGTCTATAATCGGCGGGTCGAGGCGCTCGGAAGGCTTTGGAATGCGAAGCGGCACAAGATTGGTGCCAGCATCCTCGCCATAAAAACGCATCGAGAAGCGAATAATCGGCTCAACGCAACGGAAGTGCTCGCGCAGGCGCACATTGTTACCGGCAAACATGGCCGAGGCCAGATCGTACATCGATGCGCCCGGCGACAGCGCACTACGATAAGGCGAATGGGCCAAAAATCGAGCATGCAGCTGGTGATAAGACTCCTCTGACATGAAGGAGGTCGGCGAGACCTGCTTGTCATCTCCGACAATGAGCGCCTTCTTGCCGCGCATCATCACCGGTATCGCCTCCGGTCCGCACTGAGAGGCCTCATCTATGATTACCAGATCAAAGATACCCAATTTTGAGGGCTGTGTTTCAGCGACTTTCTTGATGGGCATAATCCAGCATGGCACTGCGTCGCAGCACTCCGCGGCCAGCCTCTTCGCTTCCTTGCGCAAACGGGCTGCCCGCACGCCTGTACCCGCGCCCATTCGCTGAACGGCGTTCTGGAACAAAGTCAGTCTGGTGATCAATGGTCCCGGCAGACGTGACAGCTGAAGTTCTGTGCGGAGAATGACCACCGAATTCATCAGTTTGCTGGTTTCCGCATCAAGTGCGGCCTTTTCGGCAAGTAGGACCTTTATCTTGGCGAGCGATTTGTTGGCCTCCAATCTTCCCTTCCACGCCGACCACGCCCAAGCGTTCTGCCACTCGGCGGGAATGACAGGGTCGCTATTGGCCAATTCAGTGGTAGTCGCAGGATGTGGAACGGTCCTGATACGATTTGCCCAGTTCACGGCTCCCGACAAAGCGAGTCTATCCGCTGCGTGCTCGAGCTCGGTGCCCATCGAAACTTGCACCCGGGCCGCTGCCAAGGCGGCCAATGCCTTGCGCCACAGCGCAGCGATTTCAGTCTCGCTCGTCGCCTCAAATCCCAGTCGGGACACAATTGCGTTTAGCTCGTCGGAGGCTGGCCCAGTGTAGGGCTCGATTCTCCGAATCATCTCGGCATGCCGCGCGGCGGCCCACGCCACATCGATCTGTGAAATACGCTGCGTAAGAGCATTAAGCCAATCCTGCAACTTCACGATCGTGGCGTCGAGTTCGGTTTCGTGTGTTCTGATCTGATCGCGACCTAATCCGGTCAAGCTCAGTTTTCCGGTATCTTGCTCCAGGTCTTTGAGCAGCCGGCCATCCAAATCGCTGGCAATATTTGCATTCTCGACAACCGCCTTAAATTGGACGAGAGCCAATGGCGGAGCGGCCGGACAGATTTCGAGCGGAAACATTTGCGCCAGAACATTCCAACGTGCGGCGACAACGCTGATGGCTTCGATCCAATCCAGATATTCCAAGACCAGGTTCCAGTCGCTCCCTCTTGGAGGCCGGCCGCGGACTTGGGCAGAATCGAGTGCTTTCATGATGTCGGCCGAAGGGCGAAGGAACGGCAATTTTGAATATGGCTTGTCCGAAGAGCTTGCTCTGCGGACGGCCTCCTTCATTCCGGGCGGAGTCTTGGGAACCATGACCTGATTGCGAATGAAGTTCATTTCTTTGGCAATCAGTGGTGTCATCAAGCCGATAATCTCCGAGATCGCCACGGCTACCCGACGGTCTTCGATCGGACGGCCGGCGTCTTCGAACCAAGCCGTCAACCACCTGCATCTTTGGAATGCTCCTAATGACTTGATAATGTCTGCTATGCGGTCGCGCATACGGACGGCCAGGACGCGTCCATCCTGAAGTCCGGCCAGATGGTAGATGGCAACCGCTGCATCGGTCCTCGCTAACGCTTTGTTTTCGATCAACGCGGCATGTACGCATACGATTTCGTCTTCGCCGGGGACGACGACGTCTTCTGGCAGATGCCAAGTGTAAGCGAGAAGATCTGGTCCCAGTTTGGCACGCAACGCCCTCAATCGCCCGATCTCAGTCTGGCCCAGCGGTGGAACAAGGTGGATCATTGGAATGACGTCGTCAAACCAACAGTTGGATTCGCTCTGCCCTACAATCAATTCGGCGAGAGATGCTGCCGTACGGCGCCCACTATACGTTTCGTGGTAATCGAGATTTTCTCGCGCCCAGGCGAGGAATGATTCGTTGATCTCGACAAGCCGAATTCGGTTCGCGATGATACGTTCTTCGGTCCTTTCTATGTTGCGCACATGAGCTATAGGATCATCCACCCGCGTGGCGATTGAGGCGATTGCCTTGACCGATTCCTCAAGTTGGTTGACCTCTTGCTGTTCAGACGATGACAGATTGATCGCCAGGTTGCGCAATTCTTTCGGCAGCATGCCTTTCAAGACTTGCAATGGACCATCGCTGTGGGCTGCAACCAGAACACGCCAACCACAGGCCAGCGCGTGACAGAGAATATTGGCGATTGAGTGGCTCTTTCCTGTTCCTGGAGGACCCTGAACCACAAGACCCTTGCTTTCCTTTTTTTCCAGTATTCGAATGATCTTTTCCTGATCTCGATTTGAAAGCTTGGGAAAATACGGCGCGACAGAAACCGTAACCCGCGCCGGATCGGTTGGCGAATTCGCGTGAACGTTTGCTTGCCCGGTAGCCGCCTGGACCAAGTCCGCGATCCGGTCAGTCATTTCCTGTTCAAGGGTCGCCGCTTTCCACGGGTCATCGAGCAGCACAATCAAGGGATCGAGCTCTACAGCCTTACGCAGCTCTTCCCGCATCTGGGCGATATCGATCAGAAGCGGTCTAAGCGAAGATGGACGGACGAGAAGGACCCAGCTATCGAATACATTGAATCCCGTCGGTACGGATGGGAGGTCACGAGGATTCGGGAGCGGGGTATATATGCCCGAGCTTCCCAAATAGCTGGCAGCGGCCTGCAGCACCGGCTCCCAGTGGAGCCGCTCAAAAGGCGAGATATCGCAGGTCTCTGGTAGGCCGGCCCAATGATCGCGCGCAGCAGACATCAGGTAACCAGCGCTGGCGCCGTCCTCGGCCGGAAATCCGAAAAGATCGCAGATGTCGTCTTTGGCCGAGATCGTGATGGAGGCCGTTTGAGGATCGACCACGATCTCAGTACGATATTCGACCAACGGATGGTCCACTTCATGGCCGGCAATATTGCCGCGTACTTGGCCGACGCCTATGACCACTTCGAGAGCAGCGTCGCGCCCCCTGATCGCGGCGTGAATTTTGAATAATTCGTCATAGAAGGCGATCGACTTTCGCCGGGGCCGCTCCCTCTCTGTCCATGGCAACCAGGAACCTTGCAACCATCTTTCGTACATCGCGCTGATTTCCGGAAAGCGGGCCATTGACAGCGTCGTCATTACGCATCCCGTCGCATTGGGCTCGCCGTAATCAGCCCGTTCAATGCGACCGCTCTCGACGAGCTTTTGGGCGTTGGCCAGCGGCAACAGGAGGCGGATTGAACTTTTCAACGTAGGCTGGCCGCCAGGATTGTCAGGTACGGTCACCCAGCGCTCGTTGGCCAGAATGGCGTCGGTGACCGTGATCTCGTTTCCGCGAGCGCGCGGAAATTTTGGCGGACGCTCTTTGACCAGACGCCCAATTTTCAGCCAGTAAACATGACCGACGCGATCAACACCATTGACTTCGAGGCCCTCCATGCCATGCAAATAGGCTTCGTGATAATGGAGCCCGTTCTTGTAATCGGCGATCCGCCAAATGGGCACTTCGTCCTTGCGCAGGGATTCCGCGACGAAGGACAGGACATCGTCCAGATTTTGTGCGAGCATGAATTTCGGCCAATGAACCCAGCATTTGAAGAATTGCAGAACAGCGATAATTTCGCGTTAAGACTTGGCTATGGTCAGCCAAAAATTGAGGACTCTTTTTGGGCGACCGACGCCGCACTATGGGTGTGTTGCCACCGAAAAGGGTCGCCGCCCGAGCGGCCTGGCGAAACCCCAGAATTGCTGACCGCTCCGTTGGGAACAGAGGATACGTGTTTGGCCCCTGACCCAAATTGTGGATGCTGCCCGGAATGCTGGCGAGCGTTGAGCTGCCGCCTTTCGAAAAGCGACGCCCCGGCACTCGTGTAGCAGGCGCCGAGCGCCATGCGATTCTGAACTTTGACGAGGTTGCGCAGGCCCTGAACGCTTCGCCTCATGCCTGGATGCTGCATGAGGAATGAGACGCGCCGGCGCCGGGCGGCCGGATCGGCCGGCGCGCAGCCGCTCGATTTGGGCGACAAATTCCGCGCCGGACAGCCGCTCCGACGAAGTTCATAAAATTGCTTAAACAAACCGCTTGACAATCGCGTACCTTTACTATAGGTGTTCGCCGTGCGAGACCCCGAAAGGTAATGCGAGATGGCGATCAATATGCCGGTGCCCGGACCAAAAGAGCCAGGGGGCAAAGCGGATGGCGAAGAGGGCAACGCATCCGACTTGATCAACGAGCTGGTCAGACTGGTGGGGCGCCTTGGTGAACACCCGATTTTGAAGGAATCGGGCCTCGGCCTCACCGAATGGTCGTTCCTGAAGACAGTGGCCGCGAGTCCCGGGCTGGGTGGGGGCCAGATTGCCGGCCGCCTCGGCGTCACACCGCAGCGGAGCACGCAGATATCGAGCACACTGGCCGAATCGGGATATCTCACGATTGCGCCGTCCGCTGACGATACGCGCCGCAAGCTGCTCACGATTACGCCGAAGGGGAAATCCACGGCGGACGCGATCGATGCCCGGCTGACCGAACTGTTTCAGCATGCATTTCCCGACGTTCCCAAGTCGATCGTCAATACGAGCCGCAACATACGCAAGCTGCTGAAGGCAGTCTCACCTGCCCCGAAAGAAGCGGTGTCGCCTCCCGCGAAGAAAGCCTGAGCGAAAGCATTGCGAATCGCAGGGCGGCGCAGCGGGTGGTTCGCCCGCGAACGTCAGGTGACTTGACACAGCCAGACGGGCGTTGCCAGCTTACGCGCGGATCAAATGGGCACCCTCATTGGCGTTTCAAAAGAGGTCTGAGGAGTTGGCCAAAACGCGGCCGGCGGATGCGTCCTCCGCTGAATCCGCGAAGAAGGAGTCGAAGCCGCTCGAAACACCGGCGGCCGAGCTTGCCGCGTTTCTGGGCGCCGTGAACAAGATGACCTCCCGGTTGATGGGTGCGCCGGCTGCTGCGGGAATCGACATCACCATCCCGGATTGGTTGCTGCTGCGAATCATCAGCGAGGGCGGCGCTGCATCCATAGCCGAGGTCGCACGGAAAATAGGTGTCAGCCGCCAGCGGGCACACCAGCAGGTGGCGCAACTTGAGGCAGCCGGGCTGCTCGCGCCCGCGAGCGGCGAAGATGTCAGGTCGCGGCGACTTGCGCTTTCGGACGCCGGCCGCGAATTGATCCGGCGGATCGACGATGGTTTTGGTGAGGCCCTGACGAAGCCGGGCGAAGCGACACTAAAGCAAATCCACACGGCACGACGCGCCGCCCAGAAAGTGTCGCAGGCTTTGGCTCCCAGGAAAGACATTCCGGCGGAAGCATAAAAAGCCGGTTGCCATTCGCCCTCCAGCTCGGCCGTCCCGAGGATACGGCCGCGGCTCTGCACCGCGAGCGGCTGGCGATCAGGGAATCTCAGGGAAATCGGAACGCGAATATCGCTGCGAAAGGCGACGTTCCGCGCCACGCTGAAACGCCGTCGCCGCCGCAACGGCGCGGTGCTCCTGCGCGACATTTATTCGCAGGACCAGCCGCGCGGCCAGCGCCAAGGGATTCAGCTTGGTGGCCCGGCGGCTGGCCGGCCTGATGCGCGAGCAGTTCAACCTGGGCTTCGGAGCCGTGCCCTCAGCTCTGGCCTTCTCCCACCGGCTGACCAGGCGTACCCTTGCGTTGAGGTGCCCCGCCATGGTGGAAGAGCCGAACCTCCATATCGTCGGTGTTCCCGCTGCCGGTCCACATCAGGAATCGGGCGATTTCGCCATGCTCGCCGGGCTGGTGGACGGCACGACCGCCGTTCTGCGGGTCAGGTCGGACATTCTGAGCGGCCTGTCGCTTCCGATCCGCAATCATCTTTCCAGAGCGAGCCACCCCGACGGGAACGGAATGGTGTCTGCCAAGCCCATGGATTTGTACTCATGTCAGCCATTCTCGATCAAGGATGGCAAGCGGCTCGGAATGGTGATGGACGTCGAGCACCTGAATTTGGCAAGAGAGGACTGGCATGCGACGCTCAAAGCCGCGCCGTGCAATATGCACCGATCGGCGGACGGCGATCGGGGCCCTCTTGCCTTTAGCCGCGCCCCAAAGTAACCATGGCAACCGTTTACACCATCGAATCCCGTGACTGGAATTCGGGAAATTGGCTACGGGAGTTGGAAGGATGCCCAGCGAAGCTGCAACGAGGGAAGGGCCAGACGACAAGTCGGCCAGCAGAACTGAACGGCGCGAAACCCAGTTCAGGCGGCGAGGGGAGAAGTCCGCCAGGAGTGATCGTCCCCTGCATTTGTGTTCTCTTGCGGCGGTCGATGTCACGAAGTCCGCCGAGGGTTATCAGCTCGGTATCACCAGCTCCGGTGGTCTTCGAACGGTCAACCTTGCGCCAAACGATGTGAGGCAGGTGCTGAGGGATCCCGAGACAGCCATTCACCGGATACGCAGCCAGCAGTGACGGTGGTGCGGCTGTATCGTTAACGATTGCGGGGACACGACTGATGCTCGAAGTTGAAAGTACCGATTCTCATGTCCAGCGCACGTCATTGGTCGTTGCGATCGATGTCAGCGATCTCGTCTATTATTATGCGAGCGGCAACACGCCAACGGGAATCCAGAGGGTACAGCAGGAGCTTGCCTGGGAATTTCTGCAGACCGCGGAGGCGCATGCCTGGTCGTTTACGGTCTATGACGGCGCCGCTCAGCGGTGGCGCGTCATACCTTCGGATTGGTTGCGGTCGCTGATCGTCCTGTCCCGCACATTTCGCGGCGACCGCGAGAACTGGAGAGAGGCTTACGGAAAACACCGCGAAAAACTGAAAACCTTTCCGTTCAGGCAGTTTCAGCGTGGCGAATGGCTGTTGAATGTCGGGGCGTCGTGGGGGTTGCCGAGCTATTTCGTCCAGATCCGGCACCTGAGACGCCGGGGCGTTCGTTGCGCGTTTTTCATGCACGACTGCATTCCGGTCCGTTTTCCCGCCTATTTCGAGTACCAGCACACCGTCGATTACAGTTACTGGCTTTTCCATATCCGCGACACGGCGGATCTTGTCATCTGCAATTCGGAGGCGACCCGCAACGACTATCTCGAATTTATCCACCCGAAGAACGTCGACCACGTCAGGGTTTGCAGGCTGGATGCGTCCTGGATGACTCGCGAGTTTTCGTCCGAGGCCGAACTGGCTGCTTCGGAGTGGCTTTCGGACGCCGGGTTGTTCGACGAGAATTTCGTTCTCGTGGTCGGCACCATCGAGCCAAGAAAGAACCACATCACGCTGCTCCACGTGTGGGACAGGCTCAGAAGCACGCACCCTGCGAACTGCCCCAAATTGCTTTGCGTCGGCCGCGTCGGATGGAAAAGCGACGCCGTGATCACGCAGGCCAAGATGCTCGGACTTGTCGATGGCCACGTCTTCTTTGCCGGCGCACTGTCCGACGAAATCCTGTCGGTCCTTTACAGAAGATGTCTGTTCACCATCTATCCGAGTTATTACGAAGGTTGGGGTCTGCCGATCACCGAAAGCCTGACGGCGGGGAAGGTCTGTGTCGCGGGAAAGAGCCCGGCTGTCGTGGAAGCCGGCGCCGGATGTGCGGTTCATGTCGACGAGCGCTCCGAAACGAGCGTCCACGACACGGTGTTGCGCTTCCTTGCCGATTCTTCTGCACTTGTCGCCGCGGAGCAGATCATCCGCGAAAATTTCACCGCGCGCAATTGGCGCTCCGTCGCAAATGAGCTTCTCGGAATCATCGGTTCGGCCGCCGCGGAGGAGAGCTCTTCGCCGCCTCTGTCGATGCTCGAAACGAACACGCTGTACCTTTTCGGACGTCCCAAGCCGATAGCAGATTTCGATCAGGCGGACGCGGCAGAAATGTTTTGCCTTGGACAGTCGTGGCATGAGCCCGAATCCTGGGGGAACTGGACCTGCAAGGAGAGCGTGGAACTGGGCTTCAGGGTGGAAAGGGCGAGTGCGGACCTGACGGTGTTCCTGGGCGTGCTGCCTCCACCGGGAGGCGGCAATGTGACGATCAGCATAAACGGAAAGCATGTCCGGGCGTTTTCGAACATATCCTCGCAAAAGGTGGTTCGGCTCGCCATCGACACCACCTCCGACGAGGGTGGGAGGGGCGCTTTTTTCCCCGTGCGCATCCGGACAACGGCGAGTCGTCTCCAGGACATGAGCGCGGTGAATGCTTCTTCCGACAGCCGCCTGCTGGGACTGGGTTTCACGTTTTTAGTCTGCTTCGGCAGCACGGCAGTTGTTGAACGGATGGAATTTTTGGAGAAGCTCGTGACCGGAGAAATACCCGGTTCGTGAGCAGTCCCGGATGGAATTGTTTCTGCACATAGGCGCCGAAAAAACTGGGACGTCGTCCCTCCAGCAGTTCTTTAAGCGCAATTGCGAGATGCTCGAAGCCGAGTCCATCCTGTATTCTCAGGTGGCGCGAACACAGATTCAGGGCGAGTCGGATAGTCACACCGCCCTTGCAGCGGCGGCGCAGGCTCCCGGCAAGATCGACGATCTGCGCCAACTCCATGGGGTGAATTCGCCCGAATCCGTCCACGAGTTTCGTGGCCGGCTATCGCAGGCGCTAGTCGAGGAAGCGCGGCTGGCCGGTTGCGAACGGGCCATTTTTTCCAGCGAGCATCTATCCTCCCGCCTGGTGTCCATCCCCGAAGTCGAAACACTGGCAAAGATGCTGAAGCCGGTTGCGGATCGCATTACGGTCGTGGTTTACGTGCGCCGGCAGGACGATTTTTTATGCAGCACCTATTCGACTGACGTGAAATCCGGGTTCACCGGACCCATTGCCCTTCCCGGCGAGGGGCTCCGTCAATCGCGCTACAATTATTACGTACTTCTGGAGCGCTGGGCGGCCGTCTTCGGAAAACAGAATATCGTCTGCCGCATTTACGAGAAGAGCGGGTTGAAGAACGGCGATATTGTGGACGATTTCGCGGACGTTATCGGGCTCCACTTTGGCGAGGATTTCAAGCGGTTCGCGCACGTCAACGACAGCCTCGACGTCGCAGCGCTCGAATTTCTCCGCCTGTTCAACCACGTCGTGCCGCGGATGAACGAAAAGGGGCTCAATCCCGCGCGCGGAAACCTTATCCCGACCCTCCAGGAAATATTGCAGGGCCCAAGCCCGACGCTGCCGGAGACCGAACTTGCCGAATTCATGCGCTATTTCGAACGTTCGAACCGGAAGGTCGCCCTCGAATATTTCGACTCGATCTGCAAAACCGGCGATCCGCTTTTCGGAGAAGCTGATATGGGCAAGAACAGGGCGCAAATGCGTCCGCTTACGACCGAAGAGGCGGTCGCGATTGCCGCCCATCTCTGGGAACGCAAGCAGGAACGCATAAACGTGCTGAGGGCGAGAATAGCACACCTCGAAAAAAAGGGCGGCACGATGCGAAAGGACGCGGAACGGAGAAGCAAAGGCTGAACCACGGGGTGGGGCGAGAGCTTCCCGGGTGCCGAGTCCCGCGCTCGGGAGTTGCCGCACAATCGCGCGGCCGTTCTCCAACGCGTCTCTGGTGCGCGAAAACACCGAATCCTCGAAGGTTGCTACGGGAAAAGGGGAAATTCGTCTGTTTCATAAAAGCGGCACGATGAATCGGGAGCGGAGCCGTTTCTCCGCGGATCAGGGACAGGCGACATGACGGACCGCGCGAACAACCATGCGTACGGGCCCGATTTTCTATGCATCGGAATGCCGAAGGCCGGTACGGCCTGGCTGTTCGATCATCTGAAGGATCACCCCGAATTCTGGATGCCTCCGGTCAAGGAAATTTCGTATCTCTATAACGGATCTCTGAATACAGAAAACTTTTCGGGCAAGCTGGAGAAGACACGACGGAGGCTGCAACGTGACGAACGCCGGGGCAACGTCTGGAACGAAAAACAGCGGTGCGATCTGGCGTTTCTCGAAGCCGGGGTTGCATGCAGTGAGAAGACAGGGGATCTTGGGTTCTACGCCTCGCTGTTCCGCTTCAAGGGCCGTCTGAAATCGGGCGATATTACACCAAAGTACTGCCTCCTGGATGCGGAAGCGGTGAGGGAGTTCGCGTCCGTTTTTCCGTCGGCCAAAATCATATTCCTTGTCCGCGAACCGGTCGCCAGAACATGGTCGCACATTTGTCTGTTATTGCGAAACCATGAACTGGACGAATGCGTATTGACCAATCCATCCATGTTTCGCGAATGCCTGACCATGCGGGACAAATTGCTCGAAATGTCCCTTGCCACCAAGATCGTTTCGGAGTGGCGCGAGCGGGCGCCGGGTTTGCAATTTCGGCACTTCTTCTTTGACGATATCGTACAGTATCCGGAAACGGTCCTTCGGGACATATTTGTCTATCTTGGGGCGGATCCCGACAGAACGAAACGACACATTGCGCCAGACTACAACAGGAAGGCAGGAGAGAAGAAACCTGAAATGAGTAACGAGATCAGGGATATCCTGCTGGAACATCTCGCAGACGAGGTAAGGGCTTGCGCCGCGCAATTGGGTGGTCCCGCCCGTGCCTGGCCCGCTGCCTACGGCCTGTGACCGACTTTCGATTTTGGAGATCGCCATCGCAACGCGGTACCGCAGCGCCCAATCTGTCGACAGGGGGAGCAGCTTAGCCGGACGCTCCCGCCAAGCTCGCCGACATATGTCCGCTCGTTGCGGCGCCACAACCGGAGATACGATTTATGGTTGACACAGCTACTCGCGACACCAACCAGGACTGGTCCAGGCTGGCAGAGGAAAGCCCCTATTGGGGGATACTCAGCCAGGACCGTTTCCGGGGCCTGGATCTTTCTCCGGAAGCCGAGGCCGAATTTTTTGCCTCCGGCGAGAAACTGATCGCCAAAACGGTAGCGCTTTCGCGCCGCCACCTTGTACCCAATATGCAGATCCGCAGAGCGTTGGATTTCGGCTGCGGAGTGGGACGGGTGTTGCTGCCTTTGGCGAGACTTTCGACGGAAGCTGCCGTGGGCGTCGACGTCGCGCCGAAAATGCTGGAGCTCGCACGGGCCAATCTGGAGAAAGCAGGATTGTCCCACGCTCAGGTCGTGATGGGAGACGATGAGTTTTCGCAGGTTCGCGGAGGCTTCGATTTTGTGAACTCGGTCATAACGTTGCAACATATCCAGCCCGAGCGTGGAATTGCAATTGTAACGCGCCTGCTCGGCCTCTTGGACGTCGGCGGTGTCTTTTCCCTGCAAACGATTTACGCGAGGGAAAGGCAGATTCTTCTTCACGAGAAGGGACGGGCGAAGTTCTATCGCAGGGTTCGGACAGGACTTCAATACCTGGTCGAGATCCCGGACAGCAGGCCAGAAGGCGTGATAAGCATGTACGACTACGATCTGAACGAGTTGATGCTTGTTGTTTTGGCCGTTGCCGCCGAGCCCCTCATGGTGCTACCCACCGATCACGGCGGCCACCGAGGCGTGCATCTGATAGGATGCAAGGCGCGCGAGGCGCGGTAAACTGGCCCGCGATTACGCCAGACCATCCCGCTAAACCTGGAGTGCTGACGATGACACCTCCGCTGTTGATTCGGCGTCTTCGTCTGGCACGGGCGAATCCACTCGCGACCGCGCCGGTTCCGCCCCCGAGGAATTCCTGTCTTCCCGCCGTTCCAACCGGTATCCGAACTCCTCGCACATCAGCCATTCTCGCTCCTTCAACATTCGCCGCAAGTCACTCTCCAGCACAGGCTCCCCCGGGTCTTTGATGGGCCGATTGGATGGATTGGGCGCATCCCGCGTTTCGACAGCTTCCAGTGCCTTGTCCAGATCCTTCAGGTAAGGTCGCAATCTCGTTTTCAGCAGCTCCGCCAGATCGGTCCGCAAGTTCTCGTAGCGTATCGTAAACTGGTATGCCTTTCGGCTACGGAATTCCGCTCGGATGTCGTCACGCTCGCGGCACCTTCCAAGGACTCGATGATGATCCGGTATTGCTAGTCTCGCGATCTGGAAGCTCGCCCAACCCATCAACTCGCAAACGCGGCCATTTCCGCATCTCGCGTACTCCGGACCTATGTAAGCCGCGTTTCGGGGCGTTAAAACGAATTTCAGCCACTTGCGGAATCCCGTCCAGCCGCCATCGTACAAATCTCCGAATCCCGCGGCCTGCAGGCTCCGGAACAGCCCCTTGGAACTACGGCCCAAGGAATAAAGGGACAAGTACAGGTCGAGGGGATCGCGAACCGATATGAAACAGAACTTGGAGGCGTCGTACTCTTGCGAAAGGACGGTGTGGGCGCCCGGCTTCCCGATTTGCGGAGTCGTGCAGTTCCGTCTCAGAATGCCCTTGATGAACGTCGAGCCCGTCCGTGGAACATCGAGGTAGATGAACGACTCGAAATCGTGCACGTCAGCGCTCCATGCTCGACCTGCCACCCGGCATTGATGTTCAGTATCACTCCATAGGTGAGTCATGAAAATCCGTCAATCGCCGCACCCCGCGCGATCCAAGGATCAAAAGGGGAAATCGTACGCCTTGGCGTCTGATGAGCAAGGACCGGCCGTGTCAGAGGGCACGCCGGCGGTCCCATTCGGAAACCACGCGGGGGACGCCGTTGCCGTGCTCTCTGCCGCCGGCGAACCCGCTCTGGCGGCCGCGCTCGAAGTTCGGAAGTGGGAAGCTACGGCCAAGAGTTAAGCATTGCACGAGAGCGTTTTCCGCGGTAATTTTTGCTCACCGCCAGCCTGAGGGATAATTGTGCTTATCGTCCATGTCGGAACCCAAAAAACGGGAACAAAATCGCTCCAACGCCATCTTTCCTTCAATTCCGATGCGCTTCTCGGGCAGGGCATTCGATACCTCCTGGCCGGCCGGGAGAAGTGCGGTCGCGCCGGGCGCTATGGCTCGCACCACAACGAGCTCGCCCGGGCCATTCAGGGCCGGGCGGACATCGCGATGTGGAACCGCGTCCGGGACGAATTGGCCCAAAGCGACAGCCGGGTCGATTTAATCAGCGGCGAGGGGTTCTGGTTCTCCGATCCGGCCGTATTGAGGCAGCAATTGCCTGGCGTAAAGGATATTCGGATCGTTGTTTACCTCCGGCGTCAGGATCGGTACCTGCAGTCCCTCTACATGCAGGGGGTCGGCGGCGGCGGCCGAAAGGAAAGTTTCGCGGCCTGGCGGGAGAAGGTGCCCGACCGCGGCAAATATCTGGCCGCCATCGACAAATGGTCCGACGCGTTCGGGAGCGAGTCGATCGTCATTCGGCCCTATGACCGCAATGGCGTTGTCGATACGATCGAGGATTTCAACAAGCTGATCGGCGCCGAAGGCCTCACCAGGTATGATGGCCACGGCAATCCTTCTCCTCGGGTTGAGCTGCTGCATTTCATACGCGCGTTCAACCAACTGGGCCACAGGGTGGATGAGCGCGAGCTGTTTCTGGCGTTGGTCGGCAAGGATGCCGCATATGCCCGCTCCTGCCACCTCCTGACATATGAGGAGAGCCTGGCGTTGCTGGAGAATTATATGGAAGAAAACCGCATCCTGATCGAGAAATATTACCGCGACGAATCGGTTCCGCTTTTCCCCGATCTTGTGGCGTTCGAGCCGCCGGACAGGTGGGAATTGGAGAGCGAGGCTTATTTCAAGCTGACGATGGACGTGCTCGATGTTCTGATCGCATTTGCGGCCGATGGGGGTATCTCTCAAAGCAGAGTCGAAGCCTCAGCCAACGGGAACCTGTCTGCGGCAGACGGCAATGCGAACGGCAACAGCGATGCACGCAAGCCTCGGAGGGTTGAGCGCCTGAAGCTGAGGGCAAGCCGCCGCCCGGGGGCCCGACGCCGTGAGCACGAGCCCACGACCGCATCCCAGGAATCGGGAGCTGCGAATCCTTTCTCTGAAGCAGATCCGCGAGCCCTCACTCAGGAGTGAGTGAGTCGATGGTCAGGCAATCGATTTGAAGAACGCCGGGGTCGGTCTGGACCCTGATGTTTCCGGACCAGTTCACGTCGCCCTTCTTGCCTTCCTTTCTGCGAATGGAGAAACCCTCGACCACTCCGGCAATCTGGCGGCCGGTCTGCAACTTGATTACCACGGAACTTGCGGTGAGCGCTTCCGCCAGTTCGGCGGTGATTTTGGCGATCTGTTGCCGGCCATTGTCGTCTTCCATATCTTCACCTTTGGGCACAGGTTTCTCCTATTATCGGAATGCGGGGTGCACCATATGCCGGGCGCAACGCGGTTATCAACTTCGGCAGCGACACCGGCGCAAAAAATCCGGAATCTTCCGGATTGCGCAGTCGCGTGCGCCCTGCCCGGGAACCGGCAGAAAGGCAGCGGCCTTGCGGTTTTCATCGGTGCCGTTCTCCTGACCGGGGGACGCAGGGTCGTCGAATGGCGGTTCACCCCAGCCTGCGCATCGTCACCTCCGCGGCCGGCGCGTCCGGCGCGGCGTTGCGCGTTATCCAGGAGGTTGGGAGCAGGCGTGGCCCGCGCCTGCCGCTTGCGAGTCCGAACGCGTTAAGCGTCCCTTAGCCCAAGTGCGTTCTAATCCCTCGCGGGACTTTGGCGGGGGACAAGATGCCTCGATGTTTTTTCAATCGATTTCGTGCGGCAGCGGCATTGCTCGTGAGCGTTCCTCCGGCATCCGCGGCCGTGATCGTCTCGACCGCCGCGACGCAGAACATGGTCTGCGCTACCGGGGTCTGTTCGCCGACGGCGGTCGATGCGGTGCTCAGCGCGAACGACCTCGAAGCTCTGCTTTCCTCCGGCAACGCCGCGGTGATAACCACGGGTTCGGGCGTCCAGGCGGACGATATCCGGATCGAGGCGCGGGTATCCTGGTCCAGCGCCAACATGCTCACGCTCGACGCGCACAAATCCGTCACGATCGACAGATCGATGAAGGCGTCCGGCGCCGGCGGCTTGTCGGTCATCACCGATGACGGCGGCAGCGGAGGCGAGTTTGCTTTTGAACACGACGGGAGCTTGACGTTCAGGGATCTTTCGAGCGCACTCCTCATCAACGGCACGGCATACCAGCTTGTCGGCAGCGTCGCCGCGCTGGCGGGCGCAATTGCCGCAAAACCCTCCGGCGCTTTTGCTCTTGCGAACACGTATGATGCCAGCGGGGACGGCACTTACTCGGTGTCTCCGGTTTCCACCGTATTGACCGGCGCCTTCAACGGCCTCGGCAACACGATCGCCAACCTCACGATCAACGATCCGACGGAAAATGCCTATGTCGGGCTGTTCGCGGAGATCTCGTCCAACGCGACGCTGAACAACCTGACGCTGACGAATTTGAACGTGACGGGTGGCTCAGGCACCTCGGATGCAGCCTCGACAGAGTGCGTGGGTGGTCTGGTCGGATTCGCCGATGGCGGAGTCATCGCCCATGTTGCCGGAAACGGCGCCGTAACCGCAGGCCAATACGCCTCTGTGGGCGGATTGTTGGGCATAGGCGATGGTACGATAGAATCCTCCGTAGCAAATATTTCCGTTTCCAATGGGCTGCTCGGAAACGCGGGTGGTTTGGTCGGCGGAGCAGATGGTCTGATTGCAGATTCTTACGCGACGGGGAATGTTTCCGGCAGCGGCTTTGTCGGAGGACTGGTCGGCTTCAATTACACCAACGCTGTCGAGCATTCCTATGCGACCGGCGCGGTGACAGGGAGCGACGCTTCGACCTACGCCGGCGGTTTGGCCGGAATAAACGAGTCGGGTTTCATCGACCGTTCCTATTCGTCGGCAACCGTGAGTTGTGAGTTCGTGTGTGGTGGATTGGTAGGTATCGAAGGGTTCGGCAGCGGAATACCAGGTGTTTCGCGGTCCTTCGCAACCGGTAGCGTAACCGCAAACGTCACCGAAACTACCCTCGCCGGCGGACTTGTCGGGTTCAACCAGACGGGCAGAATTCTGAATTCCTACGCATCCGGCGCCGTATCGGCAATGGCCGCCGGTGGACTCGTGGGCCAGAATGAAAACTATCCAGGCGGATATCGCTCGATTTCGCGTTCCTACGCGTCGGCTGCGGTCAGGGGAGCAATAGGCTACACGGGCGGTCTGATCGGCTTCGACGATAATGAGTTTGGCAATACGATCGAGCGCACCTACTGGGACACGACGACGAGCGGCATTACGAACCTCAGCCAGGGTGCGGGAAACATCAGCAATGATCCCGGCATCAAGGGCCTGAGCAACACGAAACTGCAAGCCGAGCTACCCAGGGGATTCAACCCGCGCGTCTGGACCGAGAACGCGGATATCAATGGCGGACTGCCTTATCTTGTGGCCAACCCGCCGGGAAAATAGGTTGCATGGCGCAGTGGCATCCCCCATATCGGACGCGGTGCCAGAGACAAGATTTCCCACGTGAAGCAGACCGATTTTGCTCGTGCAAACGAGTTTTCGGCGTCGGTTGCCGGCGAAAATCCGCAAGCTGCGCAGGCAGAGGCAGGCCGCGTGGCCACTTTCGCTGCCTCCCCGATCGTCACGATCCGCGATCTCACCAAGACCTATGCTTCCGGCCTTCAGGCGCTGAAACCGATCGACCTCGATATCCGCAAGGGCGAGATTTTCGCGCTCCTGGGTCCGAATGGCGCCGGCAAGACCACGCTGATCAGCATCGTCTGCGGCATCGTCACCGCCACGACCGGCGAGATCGTTGCGGATGGTCACGACATCCGCCGCGACTATCGCAGCGCGCGGATGAAGATCGGGCTCGTGCCGCAGGAGCTGACCACCGACAGGTTCGAGACCGTCTGGCAGACCGTCACCTTCAGCCGCGGGCTTTTCGCCCGTCCGCCCGACCGCGCCCATGTCGAGGGCGTGCTGCGCGACCTTTCCCTCTGGGACAAGCGCAAGGCGTCGATCCAGACGCTTTCAGGCGGCATGAAGCGGCGCGTGATGATCGCCAAGGCGCTGAGCCATCAGCCGACCATCCTCTTTCTCGACGAGCCAACGGCCGGCGTCGATGTCGAACTGCGGCGCGACATGTGGGCGCTGGTGCGGCGCCTGCGCGAAGGCGGCGTCACCATCATCCTGACCACCCATTACATCGACGAGGCCGAAGAAATGGCCGACCGCATCGGCGTGATCAACAAGGGTGAGTTGATCCTGGTCGAGGACAAGAACACGCTGATGAAGAAGCTCGGCAGCAAAAGGCTGACCCTGGTGCTGCAGGAGCCGATGATGAGTGTTCCGGAGGCTCTGGCCGACTGGCATCTCGCGCTTCAGGCGGGCGGCAACGAACTGGTGTACAGTTTCGACATCAATGCGGAACATACCGGCGTGCCGTCGCTGCTGCGCAGGCTCGGAGAATTGGGGATTGCATTCCGGGATTTGGCGACGAACCAAAGTTCGCTCGAGGATATCTTCGTGAGCCTGGTCAGCGAACGCCCAGAACGCAAATGAGACCCCCCGTCTTCAACAGCCAGGGCGTATGGGCGATCTACCGCTTCGAGATGGCGCGGGCGTTCCGAACGATCTGGCAGAGCCTGGTCACGCCGGTCATCACCACCTCGCTCTATTTCATCGTGTTCGGCGCGGCGATCGGTTCGCGGATGACCCATGTGGGGGGCGTTTCCTACGGCGCCTTCATCGTGCCCGGGCTTATCCTCTTGTCGCTGTTCCAGCAGAGCATCTTCAACGGCGCCTTCGGGATCTACATGCCGCGCTTCATCGGCACGATCTACGAGCTTCTGTCGGCGCCGGTTTCTCCCCCCGAGATCGTGCTCGCCTATGTGGGCGCGGCGGCGACGAAATCCATCGTGCTCGGGCTCGTGATCCTTGCGACGGCTGCGCTGTTCGTGCCGATCCATGTGCTGCATCCGCTGTGGATGATCGCATTCCTGGTGTTGACGTCTGTTACGTTCAGTCTGGTCGGATTCATTCTCGGCATCTGGTCGAAGAGTTTCGAGCAGATGCAGATCATTCCCATGCTGATCGTGACGCCGCTCACCTTTCTCGGCGGCGCCTTCTATTCGATCGACATGCTGCCCCCCACATGGCGCGCGGTCGCCTATGCCAACCCGGTCGTGTACCTGGTCAGCGGCTTCCGGTGGAGCTTCTACGGGCAGGCGGACGTTCAGGTTGCCATCAGCCTCGGCGCCACGCTGGCACTGTTCTTCGCCTGCCTCGCCGTCGTGAGTTGGATGTTCAAAACCGGCTACCGCCTGAAAAGCTGACAACCCCAAGGTGTTATCCCCGCGAAAGCGGGGACCCAATCAGCGCGCGTCCGCCCGCGCAGAGAGTCTATCCGCCGGTAGACGCGGGGCGGCTGGGTCCCCGCTTTCGCGGGGATGACAAGCTGAGTATGGTTGCAACTGACATATCAGGGAGATAGGCGTGGCAACGCATATTCATGCCGGGACGCTGCTGGCGGTGCCGGGGCAGGAACCTCTGTCGCGGCAGACCGTCACGATCGAAAAGGGGCGCGTGAGCGCAGTCACGCCGGGCTTCGCATTGCTGCAACCGGGCGATGTGGTGATCGATCTGTCCGACCATTTCGTGCTGCCGGGGTTGATCGACTGCCATGTTCATCTCACGGGTGAGTTCGGACCGCGGCACAAGCTCGAAATCGTCGAGGAGTCGCCGACGGCGATTGCCCTGCATGCGGCGCGGCATGCGCGGGTGACGCTGGAAGCCGGATTCACCACGGTGCGCGATCTCGGCGAGATCGGCGGGGCGGGCGATGCGATCTTTTCGCTGCGCAATGCGGTGGCCAGGGGCTACGTGCCGGGCCCGCGCATCCTGGCGGCGGGATCGATCATCTCGCCGACGGGCGGACACGGCATCTGCTGCGGCTATCGCGACGACATCAATCTTCTGCTCGATGCGAGCGGGCGCGGCGACGGCGCCGATGGCTGCCGCTACGCGGTGCGCCGGCAGGTATCGCGCGGCGCGGATTTCATCAAATTCGTGGCGACGGGGGGTGTGCTCACCGACACCGAGACCGGGACCGGCCAGCAGTTCTTCGACGACGAATATGAGGCGATCGTGGCGACCGCGCATATGCTGGGCCGCAAGACGACCGCCCATGCGCACGGCGCCGACGGCATGAAGGCGGCGCTCAAGGCGGGCGTGGACGGCATAGAGCACGGCACCTTCATGGATGAGGAAGTGATGGAGACGATGCTGCGGCGCGGCATCTTCTATGTTCCGACGACTCTCGCGGGCGTCACCGTTGCGGATTATGCGACCAATCAGGATTTCATGCCGCCGGCCATCCGCGAAAAGGCGCTGGCGGTGGGACCCAAGATCATCGACACGCTACGGCGCGGCCATGAGGCGGGTCTGCGGATTGCCTTCGGCACCGATACCGCCGTCTCGCCGCACGGCGAGAACGCGCGCGAATTCGGCTTGATGGTGCAGGCGGGCATGACGCCGATGGAATGTATCGTGGCTGCCACCCTGACCGCGGCCGAACACATCGGTCTGTCGCCCGAGCTTGGCTCGATCCGGCCGGGCAAGGCCGCGGACCTCGTTGCTTCGGCGGCAAGCCCGCTCGACGACATCAATGAGTTGCGGAAAATCCGCTTCGTGATGCGTGGCGGAACTGTGTTCAAACACACGCACGCGGCGCAGGATAAGAGGTGAAGTCCCACAATTGTCATGGTCCGCAAATGCGGGCCATGACAATCTTTGACCTAATTAGAAGGAATCGGCGCGAGATGGTGCGACCCAGGCTTTCCGTGTTGGCGTGTTCGTTCGCAGGCGGTATCAGTCTTGTTCTGACGCTTGCCGCCCCCGCGTCCGCGCACGGGTTCCAGGTCGTTCACGACTTCACAAATGGCACGGACGGCGGCGTGCCGCCCTATACGATGGTGCTCGACAAGAAGGGGCGCCTCGTCGGCACGGCAAGCCAGGGCGGCGCGGATGATGCCGGTGTGGTGTTCCGCATGGCGCACGGGAAATCGGGCTGGTCGCTGACACCGCTGTACAATTTCAGCGGGTCGGACGGACAGCCCGGCTGGGGCGTGACGCTCGACAAGAGCACCATCTATACCAATGCCACCTACGACGCTGTTTTCGGCGGGGCTTGCGGCAGCGCCTTGCAGATCAATCACGGCCAGGGCGTCCTGATGTGGACCTTCACGGAGGACAAGGACGGCTGCCCCACCGGCAATCTCGTCCTCGACCGTTCCGGCAATGCATACGGGGTGACGCAGATCGGCGGCCCGAACGGCTGGGGTGCGGTGTTCGAACTGTCGCCGTCAGGGGGGACCTGGACGGAGACGATCCTCTATGGCTTCGAGGGCGGCAGCGATGGCGGCACGCCCTATTCGGGGCTGGTTCCCGACAAGGCGGGCAATCTCTACGGCACCACGGCGCGCGCCGGCACCGGCTGCGGCGGCTACGGTTGTGGAACGGTGTTCGAACTCAGCCCGTCGCAATCGGGCTGGAATTACAATGTAATTTACACGTTCCGGGGCGGGGACGATGGCGGACAACCCGTCGCCGGGCTGGTGTTCGACAAGTCCGGCAATCTCTATGGTGCGACGGAGTCCTACGGCGCCAATGGCGGCGGCACGGTGTTCGAACTGTCGCCGTCGCAAGGGGCGTGGACTTTCAACCTGCTGGCGAGCATGGCCGGAGATGCCGGCCCGGTCGTCGCGCTGACGGTTCCTTCATCCAACACAGTCTACGGCACCAACTATAGAGACGGCGCCGACGGCTATGGCTCGGCGTTCAAGGTGACCCGGTCCCACGGCGCCTGGACCTACAAGGACCTGCATGATTTCACCGGCGGCAGCGACGGGGGCTATCCCGGCGGCGGTGTCACGCTCGACGCAAAGGGCGACCTTTTCGGCACCACCGTTCTCGGCGGGGCCGACAGTTACGGCGTCGTCTGGGAGATCGGAAAGTAGGTTTCGAATTCACGCCCGCCGTCTCGTTCTTCGTCAGCTGCGAAACACAGGATGAAGTGGATGACTATTGGGACAAGCTGCTTGACGGTGGAACGCCGTTGCAATGCGGCTGGATCACCGACAGGTTCGGCGTAACCTGGCAGATCGTGCCCAGGGTCCTGAGCGGAATGCTGCAGGACAAGGACGGTGTCCGGGTCGCCGGCGTCATGCGCGCCATGTTCCAGATGGCGAACCTCGACATCGCCGGTCTCCAGCGCGCGTATGAGGAGGGGCAGTCACCCTCTCCCCCTTTGAGGGGGAGAGGGCTGGGGTG
Organism: Rhizomicrobium sp.; assembly: GCA_036266955.1. Lineage (GTDB taxonomy): Bacteria > Pseudomonadota > Alphaproteobacteria > Micropepsales > Micropepsaceae > Rhizomicrobium. The sequence goes on along the minus strand of DATAWY010000080.1, from coordinate 23,621 downwards.
AGGGGGTCTGTCCACCGCGCATCAGATGAAGGTCTTGCTCGGTGGTTCCGCCGTGTCGTGCATGCTTGTCACCGCGCGTTTTGTTGCCGCGCCCCCTCACCCTAACCCTCACCCCCATAGGTGGGGGAGAGGGAACATCAGGGCAGGTCCTGTCCGATATCCGGCGGTTCGGCGTCGAGAGCGCTTGCGGGCGGAATGGTGATTTGTTTGCGGCCGGCTCCGGCCAGCGCCGAATTTAGCGCGACCAGAGGGCCGGATTTGATTGCATCCCAGCGCTTCTGTGCGTCCGCCAGCTTTGCAACTGCGTCGGCGACGGCGAGGCGTTGTGCGGCCGTGGGCGCGGCGTCGGCGGCTTCGAGATCGCTTTCCACGCCGGTGAGTATCTCATCCACGGCTTCGAAACTCGGCTCGCCGGACGCCGGCTTGCGCGGGATTCGGCCCGCGAGCGCGTGCAGATTGTCCTTGGAGGTCCCGGGCTTTTCCCCGCCCGCGAGCGGCGCCTCCAATTGCTTGAGCACGAATTTTCTTTCGCCATAGCCTGTTCGTGCCTGGGCAAGCGCCTGTGCTATGCGTCGCGACAGGTCGAAAGAGGCTTTCAGATCGGCAGGTGTCGCGTTCACGCGCGGGTCCTCGCTCACGCGCAGCGGCGCGCTGTAACTGCGCCCGTCCACGCCAAGCACGACCTGGTAGTTGCCCGGCATTACATAAGGACCCTGGGGCACGATGGGCGTACCGCGGCCCCACACCGCCGCAATGCTGTAGGAATAGCTGATGGCGGGAGGCCTCGCGGCACGCAGGTTCCAGACGAAGCGGTGCAGTCCGGGCGTGGACTCCAGCTGTTCAGGCGGCTTGACCCAGCCCGCGGCAAAATAGCGATCCGCCTTGGGCGAAATTTCCTTCGCGTCGCTTGCAAACCGCCGTACCACCTGTCCGTCGGTATCGCGAATTTCGAGCGTGACGGGGCCGTGCGCCGAAGCGCCGAGCCAGTAGTCGATGATCCCGCCCGTGGGTGGGTTTTGGCCGATCGGGGTTTCTGGCGGAAGCGGCGTATCGACATTGTTGTCGGGATGCACGCGCCAGGCGAGCGCGGGCGTGAAGAGATGTACCGAATCCGCGGACGCCGGCATCTCTCTCAGAGGCGTGATGTCGTCGAGAACCCAGAGCGCGCGGCCCTCGGTCGCCGCGATGAGATCGTCGCCATGTACGAGCAGGTCGGTGACCCAGGCTGTCGGGAGATTGCCTCCGAGCGGTGCCCAGTGCGTGCCGTCGTCGAATGAAACGAACACGCCTGCATCCGTGCCGGCGTAAAGCAGCCCAGGTCTGACCGGATCGGCGCGCACGACGCTCACGAAATGGTCGCGCGGGAGATCGGTCGAAATGTCGTGCCAACTCTGTCCGTAGTCCTGCGTGCGCAAGACATGCGGTTGAAAATCATCGATCCGGTGGCCATCGACCGCCACATAGGCAACACCGGGGCGAAGCGCCGACAGATCGATGGCGGCGATTTTGGCCCAGAGGGCGACCGCATTTGGCGTGATTTCGGTCCAATGCGCGCCGCCGTCCCTGGTGAGCTGGATCAGACCATCGTCGGTGCCGATCCAGATTTCACCGGCGCGCAGTGGCGACGGTGTGATCGCCGAGATGCTGCCATAGCCGCAAGGTTTCGCTTCGGCAGGCGTAACATCCCCGTCGCAGTTCTTCGCGTCCGCGCGCTTGCCGGTGAGGTCGCCGCTGATCGTGGTCCAGTGTGCGCCCTGATCGTCTGTGCGAAACAGGACCTGCGCACCGAGATAGAGCGAGGCCGGTCCGGCGCGCGACACCGCAAGCGGCGTCATCCAGAGATAATGATAACGCACAAGTGTCGGCCGCTTGCCATAGCTGGATTCGGGCCAGGGCGAAACATTTGTGACCGCGCCGGTGCGGCCGTTCCATTTGCTGACCCTTCCGCCGAGACCGGAGCCATAAACGATCATCGGATCGGAAGGGTCGGGAATGTCATAGTCGCGTTCGTCGCCGCCGACGGGATGCCAGTCGCGCGTGGTGATGGCGCCGTAATCGCTGCGGCTGGCGATCCCCACCGTTCCCGAATCCTGCTGGCCCGAATAGATCCAGTAGGGAAAGCGGTTGTCGGCGGCGAGGTGATAGAACTGGCCCGTCGGCTGGTTGTACCAGCTGCTCCAGGTCTGTCCGCCGTCAATGCTTGCGACGGCGCCCTGGTCGCTGCCGGTGATCATGTGATCGGGATGGAGCGGATTGATCCACACGTAGTGATAATCGTCCCCGCCGGGTGAACCCTTGAAAATCTCGCAGCTCTTGCCTGCGCCGGTGCAGCGCCGGATGGATTGGCCGACCGTGTAGATCGTGTCCGGATCGTTCGGCGCGACGGTAAGGCGGCTCGCGTACCAGCTGGTGAAAGCGTCTTCCTTGTTGACGAGCGCCCAATGCGCTCCGCCGTCGTCGGAGCGGTAGAGGCCGGCCGCAGTCTTCGAATCGATATCGGCATAGACACGGATTCCATGGGCCGTATCCGTCGCGGCAATGCCGATCCGTCCGAGCGCGTCCTGCGGCCAGCCTCCGCCTGACAGGCGTCTCCAGGTCAGGCCATTATCGTTCGATCTGTAGATGGCGCTTCCCGGACCAGCGACCGGCGTGAAATAGCTCTGCCAGGGGTATTGATGCGCTTCCCAGGCCGAGGCGAAGAGGATGCGCGGATTTTTCGGATCGCCGGCAATGTCGACCACGCCGGTCCAGTCGTTCACCTTCAGCACATGCGACCACGTCCTGCCGCCATCGACCGAGCGATAGACCCCGCGCGCGTCGCTCGGACCGAAGAAGTGGCCCTGCGCGCCGACCAGCACGATGTCCGGATTGTGCGGATCGACCCAGATGCTGCCGATGTAGCGCGTGTCGGCAAGGCCGAGCGAAATCCAGGTCGCGCCGCCGTTGGTCGATTTGAAGACGCCAAGGCCGGCCGCAATGTCGTAGCGCGGCTCGGGCTGGCCGGTGCCGATATAGATGACCCTGGGATTGGAGGGTGCGACGGCGATGGCGCCGACCGAGGCTGCCGGCCCGTGTTCGAAAAGCGGCGTCCAGCTGCGGCCGGCATCCTGCGTCCGCCACACGCCACCGCCCGCCGCCGCGAAATAGAATACGTCGGGTTCGCGTGGCACGCCGGCAACCATCGTTGCCCAGCCGCCCCGGAAGGGCCCCAACTGCCGCCATTCAAGGCCAGAGCTGACGTCTGTGGCGATACTGCCCGAGGCCTGAGCCGCACAGGCAGTTACAAGCCATCCCGCCGCGATGGCGAGCATCGCAACGACGCGTGTCTGGGGGATCATAAGAGCCTTCCTCGTGTCGCGAGCAAAATCAGCCCGCGGCACATCCGATTGCAATTGAATTGTGAGGCGACCCCGGCGTTCGGCCATTCAGGCCGGGATTATCGGGCGTCATGGGATGGGGCGTCATGAAGTTCGTGATCCTCGTCATCTCTGCAGCGAGTCTCCGCGCCTTGGCGATTTTTCGGTCCCCTGGCCGTGCTTCGGTCGGGTCATTCGTATTTTCAGGGGACCGGTCGCGGACGGCGCCCGGCCGCAGTTGAAGCTCGCCGACCTCAATCCGTGGTCGTAAATCCGCAAACTTCTCTTTGGTCCTCGCAGATCGCTTTATGTTAATGTAAACTCTTTGTGGCCCGTCCGGAAAAGCGGTCGGGAAGCCTGAAGAACGTGAATGGCCGGGCAATTTCCAATATGGCAAAACTGCCGGCCAAACCGAGGAGGGGACTTTCATGAGAATGATCATCGCGGCGGCAATGCTTGGCGCGGCTTTGGTACCGGCGCCGGCGCTGGCGGACAGCCCATTCGACGGCACATGGAAAGCAGACATGAGTTCGGTGAAAATGCCGACGAAACCGGACACCTACCAACTCAAGGACGGCATGTACACCTGCGCAACCTGCGCGCCGGCGTATACCGTCAAGGCTGACGGCAGCGATCAGGCTGTAGCCGGCCATCCTTATTACAATACCGTGGCGATCAAGGTCGATGGCAACATCATCCAGGAGACCGACAAGAAGGACGGGAAAACCGTTACGACATCGACGACCACGGTCGCGTCCGACGGCAAGACCGCGGACGTCGCGTTCAGCGACAGCAGCAACACGAACGCGGCTCCGGTCACGGGCAAGCTGACCATCAAGAAAGTCGCCGCCGGACCTGCGGGCTCCGGCCCGATTTCCGGCTCATGGATCGTCAGCAACTTTTCCAACCTGTCCGATAACGGAATAACCGTTACCTACAAGACGGACGGCAATATGCTGACGATGACCATGCCGACAGGCCAGACCTTCACGGCGAAAATGAACGGCACGAAAGCGGACTATTCGGGCGATCCGGGCATCACCGCTGTGTCCGTAAAAAAGCTGGGTTCGCGCTCGATGATGGAAACCGACATGCGCAACGGCAAGGTCGTCGATACGGTGAAGTCCACGGTCAGCAAGGACGGTAAAACGATCGATGTTTCCTATGACGACATGCTTCACTACCGCACGACGACCTACATGGCGACGAAACAATAGAATCTTCAGAAGGTATCGGAATAAATATCGAGGGCCCGGGCGACCGGGCTCTCCTGTTTAACCCGCAGCCCCCGTGACCTGATTCGCCAATGCCTGCCCAAAGGGACAGAAGGCCGCGAACCGTCCTCGTCAATGACCGCATGCAGCGCGGTTACCGCTACGTAGTTTTGGAGCCGATGGGCCGGAATTTTGCTGGGGATTTCCTCCCGGAACTGACGCCCAGTGGGATGCTGGCGCTGGGCGTATTCGGGGGAGGTACATGACGGACTGCAAGAGAATTCCCGGCCGACTGGTTCGCGAAAGCGAAACTGTCGCCCCGGCAGGCCGACCCATCACTGAATTTCTACGGCGTCACGGCGAGCCAGCCACTTTCCGTGTGGCGGGCAAAGGGCTGGATCTGGGAGAACGATCCACGCGGCTGGTTCCAATGGTATTGCCGCTATTTCATGGGTCGACGCGTGCCTGACGAGGATCGCCGGCAGATCGACCGCTGGAAGGCGATCCGTCGCCATGTGTGCCAGATCGAAAAGAATTGCGAGCGGGGCGATCTCGCATGCCGCCCGCGCCAGCGCCAGGCGCTCCTGCAATGGGCCCCTGACAGCCGCAAGCTTTGAGCGGGCGGGTGCCATTTCTCGAGAGACGATTTCTGCTATGGATTGTCGGCACCTGCGGGGGTGAAGCGTGGAAGGGGAGACACCGGAACGTTTGGCCGCGGCGACCTCACAGGACACCGCGCGGGCAGGTATTGCGCTCGCGCCAGGCGCCGCGGCGCGCCATGAGGGCGGCCTTGGTGCGACCGGCATTTGTGCAGCTGATGGGCCTCGGCATCTTGGGCATGTCGGAGGACGTAGGCTGGTGGTGCAAGTGTTACCAGTTCTCAAACACGATGCGTCCGGTTTCCAGCCAGGGCGGAACTTTCGAATTCGGCGCCGCTCTGGTCGTGCTTGCGCTGCTCACGGGAATCGGAGCCGCGCTGTGGTCGGCGAGTCGCGCAAACGGTCTCGTCATTCACACGTTCAGCGTCTCCGCGCCGATGGCAGCGCGCGGCCTCACCGGCCAAGTTGTGGCGTCGAAGGTGCTCGACCACTTGACCGAAATGAAGAACGCGACCGTGTCCTCGCGCGCGACCTCCACTTTCGCCAACGACTGGAGCAGCGATATCAAGGTCGAGATGCCCGACACGGGCATCTCGCTTGGGGAAGCGATGCTATATCTGCGCAAGGCGCTTGGGCACGAAACCCATCTCTCGGGCGACGCCTACGAGACGGGCAAGTCGATTTCGCTGACGCTCCGCCTTGGCGATTCGCCGGCCGGACCTTCACCGGCACGGACATCGACGGCGTGGTCGCGAAGGGGTCCGAAGCGATCTTCGCCACGACGCAGCCCTATCGCTATGCCATGTACGCCGCGGAAGGCGGCCGGCCCGAGGGCAAGAAGCGCCTGGAGCATCTTGCGGACGGAGAAGATCTGGACGCTGCGTGGGCCGACATCGCACTCTCGTTCATGGCGGCCAACGAGGATCGCAGTCGCGATGCGCTCGACTTTGCAAGACGCGCAAAGGCCGCCGATCCCGACCTGCCCAATGTGTTCTACGCGTTGAAAAACGTAGACGGCAATTTGGGGCACGACGAAAACCTGCGAGCCGATCTGCTCGGCAGCAGCAATGCCTTGGCCTTGCATGGAGCGGAGTACTGGACGTCCGGCACAATCGAGCCGCAGATAAGATTCGACAGCAGCCGGGTCATGATCTTGAGCGGCGACTATCGCGATGCGTTTCGTCAGCTCGGTTCCGGAATTGGCGGCTCGCTGTTTCTGCGGGCCATCGCTGCTGCTGCGATGCACGATCGCGCACGCGCGCTGGATGCTGCCAACCGATTGGTTCGCGCCGAAACCGGCCTCTCCGACACAGCCGAGGACGCCTTCAAAGCACGCACGTTGCTGGCGATCGATGTCGGCAATTGGAACGGTGCGCTCGACACCCTCCAGAATCTCGAAATCTACGCGCGAGCGCTGGAGAAAAAGTATCGGGCGGGAGGCGCCTTCAGCGGGATCAGCGCCGCGCCGGAAATGCGCATCTTCGTACGGCCCTGGTCTGCCTATGTCCTCGCACGTACCCGGCAATTCGCGAAGGCGGAAGCCCTGCTGAGCGGGCTGCCCGCGGATTGCGACATCTGCGGGCGCATGCGCGGCCGGGTCGCGGCACTCCGGCACGACTGGAGAACCGCGTCTTGGTGGTTCGTCCTCGTCGCGGCGCGCTCTCCCGATATTCCCTTCGCGGAAACGGACTGGGGACAGATGCTGCTGCTTGACGGCAAGCCCGATGAGGCGATCGCGAAGTTTGCGCTCGTGCATGCCAAAGGTCCGCATTTCGCCGATCCGCTGGAGATGTGGGGCGAGGCGCTGATGCAGAAGAACCGCTCCGACCTCGCGCTCGCAAAATTCGAGGAAGCAAACAAATACGCGCCAAACTGGGGCCGCCTACATCTCAAATGGGGCACCGCGCTGTCGTATCTCGGCAAACGCGCCGAAGCCAAACAACAATTCGCCATCGCCGCACGTCTCGATTTGAGCCGCGCTGATGCCGCCGTACTCGCGCGCGCGAGGCCGAAGCATGTTTGAGATTTGCGCGTTTATTCCCTCTCCTCCCGTTCGGGGAGAGAGGGCCAGGGTGAGGGGATTTATCCGCCGCACCGGCGCCAATTATTTGATTCGGCGGCTTGCCAACTTTTCAACGCCTGTCGCATGCCGAGCCCCCCTCACCCCAGCCGTCAGACTAGGCTGCCGCTACCGACTCCCCACTTCGTGGGCGAGAGGGAGGATTCACTTCACGTGAGCGACGAAAACGAGATGGAGGAGGGCGATGGTCCTCGCGGTGTGCCGGCGACAGACGGCGCGGCAGCCGGACTCGCCCTTGCCACGGCCAGCCGCGATAAGGCCGACGCATATCTCGACGCGCAGACGAGGATCGCAAATCTGCAGCGCGAGCATCTCCACGAGCAGCGCGACCTCCAGATTTCGCATCTGAAATGGCGCCGGTTCAACGATTGGGCACGCGCGGGCTGGCAGGTGATGCTCGGCGCCGTGGGCGCGGTTGTGATCGCGGCGGTTGCCACGGCCCTCTGGAACGCCAGCCGGGCGGACGGACTTGTGGTGGATGCTTTCACCGTACCGCCGGATTTCGAGCGGCAGGGCCTGAGCGGCGATGTCGTGGCGGATGATGTCGTCGAAAGGCTCGGCGCGATCCGCAAGATCGCAAACATTGTCTCCTACAGCTTTACCAACGACGTCAGCGCCGAACGCGCGAACGAAGTCAAGGTCGATATTCCGGAAACCGGCGTTTCCGTTTCCGACGCGTGGCGCTATCTGCGCCGCTGGCTCGGCCACGAACGTCATCTCAGCGGAAGCCTTCGCGAACTGGGAGACGGACGCGTCGCACTATCGCTCTCCCTGGACGGCGCCGCCGCGATGACCGAGGCCGGAAAATTGTCGGACCTTCCCGCGCTCGAACAGAAAGCCGCGGAAGACGTGTTCGGCGCCTTCGATACCGTGAATTACATCAACTATCTGGATTCCACGGGCCGGCGTCGCGAAGCCATGGAAACCGCGGGGCGATTCGCGCGGGTCTCGCAGGGACTTCTGCACGCCGATTCCTACTGTCTTTGGGCCTACACGACGGTCTTCGCCACCGGTGATGTCAGACTTGGGCTGGCGCGTGCCCACATCGCGATGAACATCGATCCGCTGCTCGCAGTGGCGCATGTGTTGGCGGCGCGATTTGACTTCTTTCTCGGCCGCGATGAAGGCCAGCTCGCCGAGGATCACATCATTCTTTCGCTGCGCAACGCAGATCAGCTTCCCGCGCATCAGCGCGGCGGCTTCGAGCAGATGCGGCAGCAAGCTGTCGCCCAGATTGCGCTGCTCCAGGGCGATTTTGCCAATGCGGTGTACTGGAGTTGCAGCCACTCCTGCACCTATTCCGGCCTCCTCATGACGAAATCCATCCTGGCGGCGCGACTTCACGACATCTCTCTGGCGCGAAAACAGCTCGGCGAAGGATTGGCGGCGGAGGCCGATTCGACAGACGTCAACGAAGCACGTTTCGACATCGACTCGGCTGAAGGCAACTGGCGCGCGGCCACCACCGATGCCGAGGGTATTTCCGTCTACGCGAAGTCGGGCGGCATGAGCCCGCGCTTTATTGCGCTCACCCACGCGACCTATGCAGCCCCGTTGCTCGCTGTCGGGCAAGCACATGCCGGCCGGTTCGCCGAGGCACAGGCGACGATCGACGCAACACCGCTGGATTGTGTAGCGTGCGTTACGGCGCGTGGGGACATCGACACAATGCAAGAGCATTGGGCTGATGCGGCCGCCTGGTTTGAGAGCGCCGTGAAGCTGGCTCCGTCCGTTCCCTTTGCCTATGCCGATTGGGGTGCCATGCTTCTTGCAAGGGGGGATTACGACGGCGCAATGGCAAATTTTGCCGTCGCGCATGCAAGGGGCCCGCGTTTCTCCGATCCGCTGGAGATGTGGGGAGAGGCCCTAAAGCAGAAGAACCGTTCCGATCTGGCGCTCGCGAAATTCGAAGAGGCGAGCAAATATGCGCCGAACTGGGGCCGCCTGCATCTCGAATGGGGCAAGGCGCTCTTCTACGTCGGTAAGATGCACGAAGCGAAGATGCAATTCGCGCTGGCGGCGCAACTTGATCTGTCGGAAGCCGACAGGGCCGCGCTCACGAGCTGGAAGATCCAGCATGGCTGAGGAAGGTGAGCCCTGGGCATCGCAACCGTCCCGTTCGCAGAACGACGCGGGGGTCTGGAGTCTTCTGGGGGGAGCCAGCCGCGAGAAGGCTGACCAGTTCCTCGATCGCCAGGCGGCGCTGTCCCAACTGCAGATGGAGAATCTGCGGCTGGAGAACAAAAGACTGCACGCGCAGCACCTGTTCGAGGTTTCACATCTGCGTTTCCGGCGCTTCAGCGACTATGCGCGCGTGACGCTCGAGGTTGCAGGCTTTCTCGTCGTTCTTCTCGTCGTCTGTGGGCTCGGGACGATGGTGTGGAGCGCGACACAGGATCACGACCTCGTGGTCGACGCCTTCCTCGTTCCGCCCGATGTCGCGCAGTCCGGCATGACTGGCAGCGTCCTGGCGGGTCGGGTCCTTGATGACTTCGGCCGCATGCAATCGTCGATCGGTATCTCCGTCGTTCAGGGAGCAGGCTCCTATCACGCCGGCTATTCCGAAGAGGTGCGGGTGGAAATCCCGGAGACCGGGATTTCGATCGGCGAGCTAAACCGCTACCTGCGCGAATGGCTCGGCCATGAAACTCATGTCACAGGGGATCTGGTGCACGCCGCGAAGGGCTACGCGCTCACCACCCGCGCCGGCGGTCAGCCTGGCGTCACCATCGAAAGCTCGGAAATGGACGCGCTGGCCCGGAAGGCGGCCGAGCAAGTGTTCGCCGTCGTTCGCCCGCTCCGCTATCTCGACTATCTCGGAGCGAACAATCGCATGCGGGAAGCTCTTGCGGCCGTCGTTCCCCTGACGACAGCCGGCGACGCGCATGATCGCGCGGTGGCCTTCGCGGCCTGGGCAGGCCTGTTGTCGGACTCCCACGATCCCGTTTCCGCGCTCGCCAAGGCCCGCACGGCAACCTTGCTCGATCCGCAAAACCCGACCGCGGTCGGTTGGCTCGCGAGCATCGAACGGACTCTCGGTCACGATGAAGCAGCCTGGCGTCTGTCATCGCGCAATATTAGCCTCTGGCACGGAGCGGAGGTTGCCGATCTCGATCCGGCCCTTGTCGCGACGGCTCCCGCGTTCTTTGCCTACAGACGGGATATGTTCGTCGGAGATTGGGCCGCGGTTCTGAAGGCTGAAAATGATTATACCGCGAGCAGCAGCGGATATTCCACGCCTGCCACGCGCGCCGAGGAAGCTGCCGACGATCACGATATGGCGCTGTCCCGGTCCTATGCGGAATCCATTCCGCGGAAGACTGGAGCCGGAGGGCCGAACGCAAACATAGACGAAGCGCAGTTCGAAATCGCGCTGATGCGCAACGACTGGGGCGCGGCGACCGCCGCCGCGTATCGGGCGGAGTCGCTTCTGCTAGCCGATCCGACACGACTGAGCTCGCTACGCCTGGATATCTGGCCAAGGCTGGCGCTCGCGCTGGCGCATACCGGCCGACTCGCCGAGGCCACGAATATTATCGCCAAAACGCCCCCCGATTGCGACTTCTGCATGCGGGCGCGAGGAAACGTAGCTGCGGCAAAGCGCGACTGGGCCGCCGCGGCGCGCATATTTTCCATCGTTTCCGCGCGCTCGCCGCACATTCCCTTCGCCGATTCCGACTGTGGTGCAATGCTGCTCATCAAGGGTGATTACGACGCCGCGATCGAGAAGTTCAAACTCGCAAACATGAAAGGTCCGCATTTCGCCGATCCGCTGGAGATGTGGGGCGAGACGCTGATGCAGAAGAACCGCTCCGACCTTGCACTCGCGAAATTCTGGGAAGCAAACAAATTTGCACCGAACTGGGGCCGGTTGCATCTCGAATGGGGCAAGGCGCTATTCTACGCGGGCCGGAAGGATGTGGCAAGGGATCAAATAATGCTTGCATCTCATCTTGGTCTTTCCCGCGACGACGCAGCAATGTTGTCTCGCTGGCTGGGGAAAGGGGCATGAGCGAGGAAAGCGCGAAGTCTGAACGCGGCAACGAGTCCAATCCACTCGCGGCGGCGCTGGCGCTGTCGGGCGGCACCACACTCGATCCGCGCGCGGCGGAGTATCTCCAGAAGCAGAGTCGGCTCGCCGAACTTCAGATCGAAGAATTGGAGCAGGAGCTGAGACTGCGGCATTGGTCGTTGCGCTTCGGCAATGTGAGTGCGGTGATGAAGGTCTCATTCGAGATCGCGGTTGCCTTCATTGTCCTCGCCATCGCCGCGGGTATCGCCGCCGCGATATGGTCCGCGGCGAATGACCGGGGCCTGGTCGTCGAGGCCTTCGGCGTGCCGCCCGATCTAGCGGCGAAGGGTCTTACCGGCGAAGTCATCGCCGACAAGATTCTGGACCGCCTCTCGGACTTTCAGGCGCAGACTGTCTCGCAGCGCGTTTCGGCCAGCTACGCCAACAATTGGGGCGACGACATCAAGGTCCAGATTCCCGAGACCGGCGTCTCGATCGGGGAGTTCAATCGCGCCTTGCATCAGTGGCTCGGACACGAAACCCGCATCAGCGGCGAGGTCTATCGCGTGCCGGGTGGCATTGCGATTGCCGCGCGTGTCGGCGGCGAGAGCACGCCGGTGTTCAAAGGCGGAGAAGCCGACATTGATACGCTCGTCGACAAAACCTCGCAGCGCATTTATCGCAGTACGCAGCCCTATCGCTATGCGTCATGGCTTTCCAACCGTGGCCGTCTGGCCGAATCCAACGCCGTTCTTCAATCGGTTGTCGATGGCGACAACGCACATGAGCGGGTGTGGGCCTATAACGGTCTGGCCCACAACATGATTGTCGTGGGAGCAGTGGCCAGGGCGGATGAATTCGCGCGAAGAGCAATCGCCAGCGATCCTCATGTCCTTTTGCCGCAATTCAATCTCGCAGACGGCGAGGCCGATCAGGGGCAAGACGAGATCGGTCTGCGTGCCGCCGAACTAACATTGAAAGCCACGTCCGCGGGCGATCCCGAATTGGACAAGACTTCTTTCACGCGCGGCGTGCTGGGTATGCGGCAGCAGATTGCCCAGCTCACCGGCGACTATCTTGCGGCGCGCGATTTCCGCCGCCAGCTTCAAAACTTTGAAGATCCGGAAGATGCGCGAGAAGACGAAATGCAGGCCTGTGCGTCCCTGCATGATCTCGCCTGTTTTCGCGCGGTAGCAGCATCGCTTTCGCCGCATTCCAATGATACATCGCACCTGGTTTGGGTGGCAGCGCTTCAGCAGGCCCGGATTGCACTGCATCGGTGGGATGCGGTGATAAAGGTTTCGCCCACGTTTCATGACGGCTTGTTGAAAAATCCGTCCATGAAGGGCTGGCTGGCGCTTTCCGACGCGCCGCTTCAGGCGCTTGCCGCCGCGCATCTGGGCGATACGAAACGTGCCCACGCCTTGATTGCTCCCACTGCCCTGGATTGCGTGTTGTGCCTGCGCATTCGCGGCCAGATCGATGAACTCGATTCTAACTGGAATGGCGCGGCATACTGGTTCACGCGCGCCGTGCAACAGGCGCCGTCGGCCCCCCTCGCCTATAGTGACTGGGGCGCGATGTTGCTGGCAAAGGGCGACTACGATGGCGCGATTGCGAAATTTCAATCAGCACATGCAAAGGGTCCGCACTTTTCCGATCCGCTGGAGATGTGGGGCGAGGCGCTGATGCGGAAGAACCGCTCCGACCTCGCGCTGGCCAAATTCGAGGAAGCCAACAAATACGCGCCCAACTGGGGCCGGCTGCATCTGGAATGGGGCAGGGCGCTTGTTTATTGCGGAAATATTGATGAGGCGAAGAGTCAGTTCGCCCTCGCTGCGCATCTCGATCTTTCGCACACCGATGCGGCCACACTCGCGCGTTTTGAGAGTAAAGCATGATTGAAGAAGAACCCATCCACGATATCGGCCAGCGACTTGGCGATCCGCTGGCAACGGCGCTTGCGGCGCAATCGGAGACAGCCACCGCGGAAACATGCGCTTATCTGCGCGAACAGACCCGTCTCGCCCGTTTGCAGAGCGAAAATCTCATCGAGCAGAACGCATTCGAGATATCCCATCTCAGATGGCGCCGCGTTGCGGATCGCATTCGTGGCGCTGGCCACTTCATCCTGGTGCTCTTGGGACTGCTGGTCGTCGTTGCTGTCGGCGCCGCGGTCTGGACGGCCCTGAACGACCATCGCCTCGTGGTCGAAAGTTTCTCGGTGCCGCCCGCGCTCATGAAGCAGGGCGAGACCGGCACGGTGGTGGCCCAGCATGTGCTCGACCGGATTGTTGCGATGCAGGATGGCACCCAATCGCTGCGGGCGGCGAAATCCTATCGCAACGACTGGGGCGACGACCTGAAGGTTCAGATTCCGGATACGGGCGTGTCGTTTGGTGACGTGTATCGCTATCTTGTCGGCTGGCTCGGACATCAGACCCATATCACGGGCGAAGTGGTGCATGGCGCAAGCGGCTTCGTGGTTACGGCACGTGCCGGAGCCGGCGCGGGAATAACGGTTCGCGGCGGCGATTTCGACGCCTTGGTGAACCAGATCGCCGAGCGGCTTTTCGGTGAAACGCAACCCTACCGCTATGGAATCTACCTGTCGTCCCACGGCCGCGAACGGGAGTCGAAGGCGGTCCTGCTGGCGCTTGCGCGGAGCGACGCGCCGACAAGCGAGCGCGCGTGGGCCTATTCCGGATTGCTGTTCGTGGAGAACGACACGCGGCGCTCGGAACAATACGGAAATGCGGCGGTCGCCCTGAATCCGGATTTGTTACTCGCTCACAACAATCTCTCGGCTGTCGCCTGGCGGCTTGGACATTCGGAACTGGCGTATCGGGAGGCGGCAACCGGCCTGAAGCTGCTGAACGAGGACGCGGGCGCCGAACTTGACCAGCGCGTGCTCGGAAACATGCACAGCGTGCTTGCCGAGGAAGTCGACGCGGCGCGCGGGGATTACGCAGGCGCTGTCCGGGAGATGCAGGCCGATATCGCAATCGGCCAGGCGGGTCTCCGGACGCGTTCGCAGGGGTTCCTCATTCGCGATCTTGCCCTGATGCATGATCCCGCGACGGCGCGGCGAATCGCGATCGACCCGCTGCCGCCGGGAAGCACGAGCACGGCGAATCGCCAGCTTGTATTAACGAGCCTCGGTCACGGCCTGCTCGACATCGAGGCAAATAACTTGGACACGGCGAAAAGCGAACTGTCGCAAGCTATCGCAAGCCTCGGGCCACACTATGCCTCGTTTGATCTCCAGGCGCCCCTTGCCATTGTACTCGCGAAGCTCGGCGATGTCGCGTCGGCACGTGCGTTCGCCGCGACTCTGCCGTCCGACTGTTACCCCTGTGTCATCGCGCGTGCCCGAGTCGAGACGATCGCACGTCGGTGGCAGGCCGCCGCCGCATGGTTCGCGGACGCTGTCCACCAGGGTCCGTCGCTTCCCTTCGCCTACACGGATTGGGGTGCGATGCTTCTTGCGAAGGGCGATTACAATGGTGCGATTCGGAAGTTCGAACTCGCAAACGTCAAAGGCCCGCATTTCGCCGACCCGCTGGAGATGTGGGGCGAGGCGCTCAAGCAGCAGAGCCGCTCCGATCTCGCTCTTGCGAAATTCGAAGAAGCCAGCCGATACGCCCCCCACTGGGGCCGGCTGCATCTCGAATGGGGCGAGGCGCTGATGTATACGGGCAAGTCCAACGAGGCCAGGAAGCAATTTGAAATCGCCTCGCACCTCGACCTGAGTCCGGCCGATGCCGTTGCGCTCGGGCAATGGAGGGCAGGACATGCGTGAGCTTCGCACCATTATTCCCTCTCCCTGGCCGAGGTAAATGCCTTGCGTGCTTCGACAGGCTCAGCATGAGGGAGGTCTTACCGCCATCTGCGTTTGTGCAGCCCTCAGACCTCCTCATCCTGAGCCTGTCGAAGCACGCACGCCCGTGGTGCAAGTCTGATCTGTTCCAAAACACGATGCGCTTGGTGGCTTTCGCGCCGAGCGGCACTCCTTGCGACGTCCCGGACATGGAAGAAGAGGTCGCGTTGACGATTTTTCTGTAAGATGGCGGTTTCGAAGCAGGGGGACGGGGTCATGAATTCAATCCGGAGCGACAAGAAACTCGGGCCGTTTCTGGCCACCATGGTGGTCACCAGTTCGATGATCGGCTCGGGTGTCTTCCTGCTGCCGGCGAGCCTTGGGGTGATCGGCTCGATTTCCATTGTGGGTTGGGTGATAGCGGCGCTTGCGGCAGGCTTGATCGGCGGGGTTTTCGCGCTGCTTGCACTTGTCAATCCGGGCACCGCGGGACTCTTTTCGTATATTCGCGATGCTCTCGGTCCTTGCGCGGGTTTTGTCGCCGGCGCGCTCTATTGGGCATCGTGCCTGGTTGCCAGCGTCGCCATTGCGCTCGCCATCGCGGGGTACCTGAGCGTCTTCGTTCCCGTCATCGCCAAGCCGCCGGGGCTTACGCTCGCCACGATCGCGATCGTCTGGCTGTTCGTCGCCGCCAATTTTCCGGGCCCGCGCTTTGTTGCGCGGATTCAGAGCTGGACGGTTTTTCTGGGGCTTGCGCCCGTATTGTTCGTCGCCATCGGCGGCTGGTTCTTTTTCGACCCCGGTGTTTTTTCGGCCTCCTGGAACGTGAGCGGCCAAACGGACCTGGCGATTCTCCCGCGCGCAACAGTCATTGCGTTCTGGGCATTTCTGGGAATCGAGGGCGCCATCATTCTCGCCGTTCGTGTACAAAATCCGCTGCGCGACGTACCGGTCGCGACGCTCGGTGGTCTTGCCATTGCGACGTTCGTCTATATCGCGGCCAGCGCGGCGATCATGGGGATGTTGCCGGCCGCGTCGCTCGCGAACTCCTCGGCACCGTTCGCCGACGCCGTCGTGCCCGTGCTTGGAGCCGCGTTTGCGAGCGGCGTCGCGCTCTGTGCCATGATGAAGGCATCCGGCACGCTCGCCGCCACCCTGCTGCTGACGGTCGAAACCGCCGAGTGCGAATCGGTGCTCGGCCGCATGCGCGCGGCGCCGCTCACGCAGGCTGCACATCGGGCTTCCGTCGGCAATCTGATTGTCACCGGTGTTCTGACCAGCCTCCTCGTCGTCGCCTCTGTGAGCCCCACGCTCGCGCGACAGTTCACCATCGTGACGAATGCATCGGTGGTTTTGAGCGTAGCAGTTTATCTTGCGTCAGCTGTGGCGCTGCTGCGCCTGGGCAGCGCTTTGCCGGGAAGGCTACGTGCCGTGTCCCGCATCGTGGCCATACTTTGCATGCTGTTCTGCGGCGCCTTGATTGCCGCGTCAGAAGTGGCATCGCTGGTCGGAAGCGCGTTGGTGATTCTGATCGCACTCGCTGTCTATCTGGGCGTCCGCCTGCGCGCGCTAAGCCGCGCCAGACTGCTCGCGCAGGCCTGACGCGCTATCATGTCGGGTGGTGCCAACGATCTTTCCGCCTTCGGCTACAGGCAGGAGCTGAAGCGCTCGCTCGGGATGTTCGATCTTCTGGCCTACGGGCTCGTCTTTATCGTGCCCGTGGCGCCGGTTGCGGTGTTCGGCATCGTGTTCAATGCGAGCCGCGGCATGGTGCCGCTCGTCTATGTCGTCGGACTGGTCGCGATGGTGTTCACCGCGCTCAGCTACATGACGATGTCGAAAGCGTTTCCCGTCGCGGGCTCGGTCTATACCTATGCGTCGCGCAGCCTGGGGCCGACCGTCGGCTTCTTTTCCGGCTGGGCCATTCTGCTCGATTACCTGCTGCTCCCGGCCCTTACCTATGTCGTCGCGGGGATCGCAATGCATGCGGCGATGCCGGCGACGCCAAAAGTGCTGTGGGTCGTCGTCATGCTCGCGGCGGCGACTTTCATCAACTATCTGGGCATCGAGGCGACCGCCCGGGTGAACTTCGTCCTGCTCGCCTTTCAGCTTGCCGTGCTGGCGCTGTTTGGGGTGCTCGGCGGTCTTGCCGTCGCCCACTACGTCGCCGGTGCCCATGTTTCACTCGAACCCTTCTATCGCCCGGGAGCCGTGACTCCGGGGCTGATCTTCGGCGCGCTGTCGCTTGCGGTGCTGAGCTTTCTGGGATTCGACGCCATTTCGACGCTCTCGGAAGAGTCGCGGGACGGTGCCGCCGCGGTCGGACGCGCAACCATGCTGTCCCTCTGTCTCTCCGCGATCCTCTTCGTGGCGCAGACCTGGCTCGCTTCGCTGTTCTTTCTGGGGCGGACGGGCTTCGCCCCGGGCGATGCCGCCAACACGGCATTCTATGACGTCGCCGCTCTGGTCGGCGGCTACGCCTTCAAATTTCTTGTGGCCGTCCCCGTCATATTCCTCTCCGGTGTGGCCGGCGCGGTGACCGCCCAGGCCGCCTCCGCCCGGCTTCTTTTCGGCATGGCGCGTGACGGCGAATTGCCGCGCGCGCTCGCCCATGTCGACCCCAGGCGCAAGGTGCCCACGCGCGCGGTGTTTCTCATCGCGGCGGTCACGCTGGTGTTGAGCCTGCTGATGGTTGACCAGCTCGAACTCCTGACCTCGATGGTCAGTTTCGGCGCGCTGCTCGGCTTTCTGCTTCTCCACCTGTCCGTCGTCGCCCATTTCATCTGGCACCGGAAGAGTCGCGACTGGCTGCGCCATCTCGTAACACCGGCGATCGGATTTCTGATCATCGCCTACGTGCTGTGGAACTCCGAAGCCAATGCCAAGATCGCTGGAAGCTGCTGGTTCGCGGCCGGTCTGGTGTTGTTCGTCACCCTCAAGCTGCTGAAACGGCCGACGCCGTTGCCGACCTGAGCAGGTCGCAATGGCTCGCACCGGCAGGCCATGGCAAACTGGGAACGTGAACAAGATCCGCGAATCGGAAAATCTACTGACGCCGAGCGTCGCACCGGCAGGCGCGCGGCCGGAGGTGAAGGGCACACTTGCCGGGCTCGGGTTGTCGGCACTTGGCGTGGTGTTCGGCGATCTCGGAACCAGCCCGCTCTACACGCTGAAGACCGTGTTCGCGTTCGCCGGACCGCGCGCCGGTCCCGAAGTCGCGCTGGGCGTGCTGTCGCTCGTCATCTGGACGCTGATCGTCATCGTGATGATCAAATACGTCTTGTTCGCCATGCGTATCGACAATGACGGCGAGGGCGGCATTCTCGCACTTCTGGCGCTTTTGGGCGTCAAACGCGCCCGAAGACCGCTCATCGTGGCGATCGGGTTGTTCGGCGCGGCGCTGATCTACGGCGACGGCTCGATCACGCCCGCCATTTCAGTGTTGTCGGCGCTCGAGGGCCTCGATATCGCCACCCCGGCCATGAGCGCCTATGTTCTTCCCGCGGCGGTTGTCATTCTCGTGCTGCTCTTCGCAATTCAGCCGCTCGGCACGGCGAAGATAGGCCGCGCCTTCGGCCCGATCATGGCCTTATGGTTTGTCGCCATCGGCGCGCTGGGAATCTGGGGAATTGCGCAGCACCCCGCGGTTCTCATTGCCGTCGATCCGGGCTTTGCGTTCCGCTATCTGTTCTCCGGCGCGCCCGGAAGTTTCCTTGTTCTGGGCGGCGTATTCCTCTGCGTCACCGGCGCGGAGGCGCTTTATGCGGACATGGGGCATTTCGGCGCCCGGCCCATCCGGCTGGCGTGGATGCTGGTTGTTTTTCCAAGTCTGATCCTGAACTACGCAGGACAGGTTGCCCTGGTGCTCCAGGGCGCGAATACGGCAGACAACATTTTCTATCGGCTGTGCCCGTCCGCGCTGCTCATTCCGCTCGTCGTGCTGGCGACCGCTGCCACCATTATTGCCAGCCAGGCCGTGATCACCGGCTCCTTTTCGATGACGCGGCAGGCAATTCAGCTGGGCTGGATGCCACGCATGCAGATCACCCAGACTTCGGCCGAAGGCTACGGACAGATTTATGTAAGCGTCGTCAACTGGTGCCTGATGCTGGCCACTCTTGGTCTCACCATCGGATTCCGCAAATCGGATAATCTGGCTTCGGCCTATGGCATCGCGGTGTCGGCGACGATGCTGCTGACCACGGCGCTGCTCTTCCTCGGCATGCGCGAAATCTGGCGCTGGAGTGCGCTTGGTTCGGCCGCGGTTGCGGGCGCGTTCTTTGTTGTGGACGGCTCGTTCTTTCTGGCCAACCTCGCCAAGATTGCCGATGGCGGATACGTGCCGCTGCTGCTTGCCGCCCTTGTCTATTCAATCATGATGATCTGGCATGTCGGGGCGGTGGCGGTGTCCAGGCGCATTGCGGAATGGGTGATGCCCATCGGCGCGTTCATGGATATGCTCGCGGCGTCGAAAGTCGCGCGAGTGCCCGGCACGGCGGTGTTCCTCACGCGCTCGCAAAGCGGTGCGCCACCCGTCATGGTCTGGCATGTGATCCAAAATCGCGCGTTGCATCAGAAGCTCTTTGTGATCCGCGTCGAGGGCCAGTCCGTTCCGTGGATTCGCGGCGCCGAGCGGTTGTCTGTCGAACTGGTCGCCCCGAACTTCTGGCGTGCGGTGGCCCGCTTCGGCTTCATGGAACGGCCCGACATTCCGGCGCTGTTGCGCCAGGCGCATTCGCAGCATGGCTGCGGCGTCGATCTGGACGACGCCACCTATTACGTGGGTCATGAAACGGTCATTCCGCGCGAGGATCGCAAGGGCCTGCCGCGCATGGTGGAGCGGCTCTTCGCCTTCATGCAGCGCAATTCGGCGCATGTAAGCGACTATTTCCGGCTTCCGTCCGAACATGTCGTCGAAATCGGGCGCGAAATCGCCGTGTGAAGGCACCCCCCACCCGCAGATGTGGGCTTGAGAGCCCTCGCCCTGCATCCCTCTCCCACAAGGGGAGAGGGGGAAGCCCATGCGTTGCATGAACAACTTTGCTTGTGCAACGTACCAAATTTCCCTCTCCCCTTGTGGGAGAGGGATGCCGGTACGGATATCACAACCGCATAGCTGCGGGTGAGGGGTAATCAGTTCAGGCTGGCGGCTAACTCGTCGATGCTGCGGGCGATCAGCGTGGTTGCCTTCTCTTCTCCAAGACGCGCGGCGATGAGCTTCTCGGCGGCGGCGGCGGCGGCGTCGGCGGCGAGGGCGCGGATTTCCGCCATGGCATTGGCTTCCGCCTGGGCGATGCGCTCCTGCGCCTGCCGGGCGCGCCGCTCGATCTGCGCCTGCATCCGGGCGCGGGCTTCGGCGGTGAAGCGTTCGGTTTCCGCACGCGTCTCGTTGAGGATGGCGGCTGTTTCGCTCTCCGCGCCGCGCGCGCGTTCGCGATAGCCGATCAGCACCGTTTCGGCCTCCTCGCGCAGGCGCTTGACGCTGTCGAGTTCCTTCGAAATCCCCGCGGCCCGCCGGTCGAGTGTGCTCGTGATGAAGGCCGGCGCGCCCTTCCAGAGGAAAATTGCGATCACCGCAAGAAAACCTACCCACTCCCAGAAGTCCGATTCCGTGAGAATGTTGATCATGGGATATTCACCCCAGCCACGGCGGCGGCGGCCTCTTCGGGGCCGACGGTTTCGCCGATGAGGCGGGAGACGATATTCGCCGCGGCGTCTTCCGCCGCGCGCCGGATGTGCTCGCGGGCCTGGGCGCGCAGTTCGGCGAGCCGCGCTTCGGCCTTCGCCAGAGCTTCGTCTGCCTGCGCGTCGGCCGTCTTTTCGGCGCGCTCGACATCGGCGCGGACATGGGTGCGGTTTTCTTCGATCAATGCCCGGGCGCGCTGGCGCGCTTCGACGATCGTATTCTGATAGGTGGTCCAGGTCTGTTCCGCTTCGCGCCGGTCCTGCTCGGCCTTGGCAAGTTCTTCCGCGATCCGCCGCTTGCGGTCGGCAATCGTTCCGCCGATGCGCGGAACGATTACAGTCCACACGAAGACCAGCAACAGCACGAAGGTGATCGCGAGCCAGAAGATCTGGCTTGGATAGGTATCGGTCTTGAATGGCGGAAAACCGCCCTGGCCCGCGACAGGCTGGGTGGTTTCCGGCGTCAGCGGCATGCCGGCCATGTCAGGTGAAGAGAATGATCAGCGCGATCACGAGTCCGAACAGGCCCGTCGCTTCGCACAGCGCGAATCCCAGCAGCAGGTTCGTTGTCTGCCCGGCGGCCGCGCCGGGATTGCGCAATGCACCCGACAGGTAGGATCCGAAGACATTGCCGATGCCGATACCGGCTCCGACCAGCGCGATGCAGGCAAGGCCCGCGCCGATCATTTTCGCAGCTGCGAGTTCCATCAGAATTGCTCCTTTGCGTTGTAACCGTCAGTGACTGTCGTGAAGATGCAGGGCTTCGTTGAGATAGATGCAGGTGAGGATTGCGAAGACATAGGCTTGCAGGAAGGCGACCAGGAATTCGAGCGCATAGATCGCGATCTCCAGAAAGAGGGGGGCGATGGACAGCGGCGCGAACCACGGCTTCGGGCCGACGAGCGTGGCGCCGAGCGCGATGATGAAGCCGGCGAATACTTTCAGCATCGTGTGTCCCGCCAGCATGTTGGCGAAGAGACGGACGGAGAGGCTGACCGGCCGCGTGAAGAAAGAAATGATCTCAATCGGCACGAGCAGGAACAGCAGATAGATCGGCGCCTCGGGCACGAACAGCTTGAGGAAGCCGATGCCGTGGGTGAGAAAGCCGGTCAGTATCACGGTGAGAATGACGACCACCGCCAGCGCGAAGGTTACCGCGATCTGGCTGGTCACCGTGAACGAGCCCGGGATCAGCCCGAGAAAATTCGACAGAAGCACGAACATGAAGATCGTGAAGACGAAGGGGAAAAACCTGAGCCCGTCCTCGCCCGCGGCCGAATGGATCATGTTGCCGACGAATTCGTAGGAGAGTTCGGCAATCGACTGCATGCGTGACGGCACGAGGCTGCGGCTGGTCGCGGCGAGGTAGAAGAACAGCGACGCCGCCCCGACCGCGATGAACATCCACAGCGACTGGTTGGTGAAGGAAACGTCGTAATGGCCGATGTGCAGCGGCACGAGCGGCCTGACCGCGAACTGCGCCATCGGATTCATTGTCATCGCCGTCTACTCCTCGTCGTCCTTCGCGGGCGGCGCCGGATATCTGGCCGCCTGCGCATTCAATTCTGCCGCCGCGCGCATCACATTGCGGATGCCGGCAGCCGCACCCAGGATGAACATCACCACGATGAAGATCGGAGTGGTGTGCAGCCAGCGATCGAGCAGCCACCCCAATCCCGCGCCGACGAAGAGCGCGACCCCCAGTTCCGTGGCGAAGCGGAAGGCGATGCCGGGCGCGCCCGGTGGCGGCTCATCACTGCGTTTCCGGCCCACGCCCCGGGCCTCGTCGATTTTCCTGCCCAACTCGCGCAGGTCTTTGGGTTCGGGAGCAGACATGAAACAACCCTCCCCGAAGTCACCTGGAACACGCGCGGAAGCGGCCTTCAGCCCGTCGAAGGCGGCGGGACCATAGTGGTCCACGCAACAATCTGTCAAGAACGTGAAACCGAAGTTAAGCCGTTGTTTTCAGGGGAAAAACCAAATGCGCGGCGGTTTCGCGCAATTCCGTCGGCAGTCCCTGCCTCACCTCGCCGAGCTTACCCAGTCGCCGCCGCCCCCTGCGGCCGGTCCGCGCTATCACGCCGCCCCGACGGCGTGGGCGCGAATCTCGACGCCGAGGTTTCTCCCCACCGCGACGAGAATCACCGCCAGGTTGTCCATCGTGGGGATTCCCGTCTTTGGACAGCATGCGATGGAGGCTTTTGGCCGGATTGCCCGTCATCGCGGCAAGGCCTTCAAAGCCGAGTGTCGCATTTACCAGGTCGCGCAAAATGAGACGTGCTGCTTGCGGCTCGCCATTCAGAAACAGCGTGGCGGCTTCGTCCAGGAGCGCCTTGGCAAATTTCGGGTCGCGCTTGACGCGATCGACAATGGTTTCCGTTGATTGCCGCGTGAGAGACATTTCAATCACCTTTTTTTTGCCGGATGGGGCTGAGATCGCTTGCGTTCCTTGTATCAGCCCACAGCATCCTCGCGCGCTGAATGTCTGCCTGCTGTCGCTGTTTTGTGCCGCCGCCAAGCAGAACGATGAGGGCGTCGCCGTCCTGCGCAAGGCAGATCCGATAGCCCGGTCCCAGTCGATGCGATACTCCCCGACACTGCCAATCCATTTCACGCGCGATGTATTTGCCATCTCAAGGCGCGCCCAGCCCGTCGCTATCTTGGCTGCCGCCTGTGCCGGCAGCCCATCAAACCACGGCTCTGTACGGATTCGATGTAATTGCTCACCCCCCCCTGTGACGAGTTGACTCGGGCTGCTTGAAGGGGATTCCGCGGCAGGCGCGAATCTGACTCAAAGTCGGTGTGAGTTTGCCGCCCGATCTTGCTTCTCTGGAGAGCGCCGCAAAGGACGCGCT